>NZ_JBMKGT010000009.1:0-193877 GCF_049238805.1 Enterobacter cloacae complex sp. CDL013
GACCGGTAACAACGGTACCACGACCGGAGATGGAGAATACGTCTTCGATTGGCAGCAGGAATGGCTTGTCAATCGCACGCTCTGGTTCTGGGATGTAAGAATCCAGGTAGCCAGCCAGTTCGATGATTTTCTCTTCCCACTCTGCTTCGCCTTCCAGCGCTTTCAGCGCGGAACCACGAACGATTGGAGTGTCGTCGCCTGGGAAATCGTACTGAGACAGCAGTTCACGAACTTCCATCTCTACCAGTTCCAGCAGCTCTTCGTCATCAACCATGTCGCACTTGTTCAGGAACACGATGATGTAAGGAACGCCTACCTGACGACCCAGCAGGATGTGCTCACGAGTCTGAGGCATAGGGCCGTCAGTCGCAGCAACAACCAGGATCGCGCCGTCCATCTGCGCAGCACCGGTGATCATGTTTTTAACATAGTCGGCGTGGCCTGGGCAGTCTACGTGTGCGTAGTGGCGAGTCGGGGTGTCATACTCAACGTGAGAGGTGTTGATGGTGATACCACGAGCTTTTTCTTCTGGTGCGTTATCGATCTGATCGAAAGCACGAGCAGCACCGCCGTAGGTTTTAGCCAGTACGGTAGTGATTGCAGCAGTCAGGGTAGTTTTACCATGGTCAACGTGGCCGATAGTACCAACGTTGACGTGCGGTTTTGTACGTTCAAATTTTTCTTTAGACACGGCTATATTCCTTACTATAGTGCTCTCCCCTTCGGAGAGAGCACGGGACTTAGGTTTTAATCCTGTGGATTACTTACCACGGGCTTCGATAACGGCCTGAGCAACGTTGTTCGGCGCATCATCATACTTCAGGAATTCCATAGTGTATGATGCACGACCTTTGGTCAGAGAACGCAGCTGAGTTGCATATCCGAACATTTCAGACAGCGGAACTTCAGCGTGGATCTTAACGCCAGTTACTTCGGATTCCTGACCACGCAGCATACCGCGACGACGGCTCAAGTCACCGATAACGTCACCGGTGTTCTCTTCAGGAGTTTCTACTTCAACCTTCATGATCGGCTCAAGCAGAACTGGTTTTGCTTTCTTAAAGCCTTCTTTAAAGGCAATAGACGCAGCCAGTTTAAACGCCAGTTCAGAGGAGTCAACGTCGTGGTAAGAACCGAAGTGCAGACGAACACCCATGTCTACAACCGGGTAACCAGCCAGAGGACCAGCTTTCAGCTGCTCCTGGATGCCTTTATCAACGGCAGGGATGTATTCGCCAGGAATTACACCACCTTTGATGTCGTTGATGAACTCGTAACCTTTCGGGTTAGAGCCCGGCTCCAGTGGGTACATGTCGATCACAACGTGACCGTACTGACCGCGACCACCAGACTGCTTAGCGTGTTTACCTTCAACGTCGGTAACTTTCGCGCGAATCGCTTCGCGGTAAGCAACCTGAGGTTTACCCACGTTCGCTTCAACGTTGAATTCACGCTTCATACGGTCAACGATGATGTCCAGGTGCAGTTCACCCATACCAGCGATGATGGTCTGGTTAGATTCTTCATCAGTCCATACACGGAATGATGGGTCTTCTTTCGCCAGACGGCCCAGAGCCAGACCCATTTTTTCCTGGTCAGCTTTGGTTTTTGGTTCAACTGCGATGGAGATTACCGGCTCAGGGAATTCCATACGCTCCAGAATGATCGGGTGATCCGGGTCACACAGAGTGTCACCAGTGGTCACGTCTTTCAGACCGATAGCAGCAGCGATGTCGCCCGCACGAACTTCTTTGATCTCTTCACGTTTGTTAGCGTGCATCTGTACGATACGGCCAAAACGTTCACGCGCCGCTTTCACGGAGTTCAGGATGGTGTCACCGGAGTTAACCACACCAGAGTAAACGCGGAAGAAGGTCAGGTTACCCACGAATGGGTCGGTAGCAATTTTGAACGCCAGTGCAGAGAATGGCTCTTCATCACTTGCGTGACGCTCAGCCGGAGTATCTTTACCGTCGTCCAGGATGCCGTTGATCGCAGGAACGTCAATCGGGGATGGCAGGTAGTCAACTACCGCATCCAGCATCGCCTGAACACCTTTGTTCTTGAACGCAGAACCACAGGTTACCAGGATGATTTCGTTGTTCAGAACGCGCTGACGCAGAGCAGATTTGATCTCTTGCTCAGACAGTTCTTCACCACCCAGGTATTTTTCCATCAGCTCTTCAGAAGCTTCTGCTGCGGATTCGATCAGGTTCTGGTGCCATTCGTCAGCCAGGTCCTGCATCTCTGCCGGGATATCTTCGTATTCGAAGGTAACGCCCGCATCTGCTTCGTTCCAGTTGATGGCTTTCATTTTCACCAGGTCGATAACGCCGGTGAAACCTTCTTCAGCACCAATTGCCAGCTGAAGCGGAACAGGGTTCGCGCCCAGACGGGTTTTGATCTGGCCAACAACTTTCAGGAAGTTAGCACCCATACGGTCCATTTTGTTAACGAACGCGATGCGTGGAACTTTATATTTGTTTGCCTGACGCCATACGGTTTCAGACTGTGGCTGAACACCACCAACTGCGCAATAAACCATTACCGCGCCGTCAAGAACACGCATGGAACGTTCTACTTCGATGGTGAAGTCAACGTGCCCTGGGGTGTCGATGATGTTTACGCGATGCGGTTCGTACTGCTTAGCCATACCTGACCAGAATGCAGTAGTCGCTGCGGAGGTGATAGTAATACCACGCTCCTGCTCCTGTTCCATCCAGTCCATGGTGGCTGCGCCGTCATGAACTTCACCGATTTTATGGTTTACACCGGTGTAGAACAGAATACGTTCGGTAGTAGTGGTTTTACCGGCGTCGATGTGCGCACTGATACCGATGTTACGGTAGCGTGCGATGGGTGTTGTACGAGCCATTTGATTCCTCGTTTATATCTTTAGGCGTTCAGTTAAGTTACCCAGAGCGGGCGGCTTCTCTGAAGCGCCCGCCTGGTGACTACGACTCCGAAGGGATTACCAACGGTAGTGTGCGAACGCCTTGTTGGCTTCTGCCATACGGTGAACGTCTTCACGTTTCTTAACTGCGGTACCTTTGTTTTCCGCAGCATCAGAAAGTTCGTTCGCCAGACGCAGAGCCATGGATTTATCACCGCGTTTACGAGCAGCTTCAACGATCCAACGCATTGCCAGAGCATTACGACGAACCGGACGAACTTCAACTGGAACCTGATAAGTAGAACCACCAACGCGGCGAGACTTAACTTCTACAGTCGGGCGCACGTTGTCGAGAGCGACTTCGAAGGCTTCCAGTTCATTTTTACCAGAACGCTGAGCCAGGGTCTCCAGCGCGCTGTATACGATTGCTTCTGCGGTAGATTTTTTACCATCTACCATCAGGATATTTACAAATTTTGCCAGCAGTTCTGATCCGAATTTCGGATCTGGAAGAATTTTACGCTGACCAATGACGCGACGACGTGGCATGGGATTACTCCGTTGTTAATTCAGGATTGTCCAAAACTCTACGAGTTTAGTTTGACATTAAGATAAATCAGTTTGGCCTTACTTAACGGAGAACCATTAAGCCTTAGGACGCTTCACGCCGTACTTGGAGCGAGCCTGCTTACGGTCTTTAACACCTGAGCAGTCCAGCGCACCACGAACGGTGTGGTAACGAACACCCGGAAGGTCTTTAACACGACCGCCACGGATCAGGATCACGGAGTGCTCCTGAAGGTTGTGACCTTCACCACCGATGTAGGAAGTCACTTCAAAACCGTTAGTCAAACGCACACGGCATACTTTACGCAGTGCGGAGTTTGGTTTTTTAGGAGTGGTGGTATATACACGAGTACATACGCCACGTTTCTGCGGGCAGGCTTCCAGCGCAGGCACGTTGCTTTTTGCAACTTTGCGTGCACGTGGTTTGCGTACCAGCTGGTTAACTGTTGCCATTAAATAGCTCCTGGTTTTAGCTTTTGCTTCGTAAACACGTAATAAAACGACCTCATACAATATGAGGACGCGAAATTTTAGGGCTACGTCGAAAAGGTGTCAAGAAATATACAGCGATCTCAAATCACCAGTTCATTTGACTGGCGTGCGTCACAGTAAGATTGACGAATTCAGTATAGCCAACCACGTCAATTTTGGCTGAAATTTGACCAGAAAGACCCCGCGCATCCAGATCCTCTTTCAGCGCAGAGACTGTTATGGGGGCATTCGCGAGGATTTCAACAAAACGGCTGCCTTCAAGCGCCGCGAGCACGCCATCCTGAATCAGCAGCAGATCATCACCTTCGCGCAGCATGCTCAGTAACGTGTCGATATCGCATTGCCACGGTGAACGGCTCAGGGTATGGAGCATGGCAGCCTCAGAAAGTCAGAACGGTATCGTAGTGAGAGAGTTGTTCGCGCAGCGCAGCAGATGTCAGGATCGTCACGTCCAGCACGAACGGTGTTTTCTCGTTTAACCCACGCGCGGCCAGCGAGTCGGCGCACACATAGAAGGTTTCAATGTCATAGAGCGGCAGAACTTTAAAGGTCGCAATGTAGTCGCGCGCAAGAATGGCCTGCGGTTGTTGGCCTGCAAGAAGCTGGAATACGCCATCGCCTAAAAAGAAGACGCCGATATCTTCGGTTAATGCCGATGTCGCGAGCAATGCATCCAGCCCTTCCCGGCCTGAAGCGCTGCCATGCGGCGCAGAAGTAAAAACAAACGCTACACGCTTCATCAAAATTGCACCACTCTGTCGCAGGTCAACGCCGCCTGTGCCAGGGCACCTAGACCACTGAGGGAAAAGCCTGGTTGCAGGTTAGCCCCCGCCAGACCAAGGCGTTCGGCTTCGGTCGCATCCGTCACGCCGCGACGCAGTGCCGCCGCGACGCAGATATGCAGGTCAACGCCCTGCGTTTCGTTTAATTTTTGCCAGGCGCGCACAAGGTCAAACTCATCGCTCGCCGGGGACGTAAACTGGTTCGCGTTATAGACCCCTTCACGATAGAAGAAGACGCTTGCCAGTTCATGACCGGCATCAAGCAGCGCATGGGCAAACTGTAGCGCGCTGCTGGCCTGCTGGGTACCGTACGCCGGGCCCGTCACCATTAACGCAAAACGCATTACTTGTCTTGTCCCAGAAAGTCGCCGCTTTTGAACTGGCGAATATAGAGGTAAACCGTGTGTTTGGAGATATTCAGGCGATCGGCCACCTGGTTGATGGCATCTTTGATATCAAAAATCCCTTTCTCATAGAGGTTCAGGACGATCTGACGATTCTTGGCGTTGTTGGATACGTTGCGATCGGCATTCACCTCTTCAATGGTGAACTCCAGCGTCTGGGTCACGAGATCCTCAACCGAAGAAGCAAAGTTCACCGATGAGCCCACGTCCGGCGTTTCTGGCGGGATGAAGGTGCTCATGATTTGCGAGAATGGCACATCAAGGTTCATGTTGATGCACAGCAAACCGATTACCCGGTGTTCGCGGTTTCGAATCGCGATCGTTTCTGATTTCATCAGCACGCCGCTTTTGGCGCGGGTGAAATAGCATTTTGAGACGCTGCTGTCCGCGCCGGTCATGTCATGCAACATACGCAATGCAAGGTCGGTGATTGGCGAACCAATTTTACGGCCAGTGTGCTCACCATTCGCAATGCGGATAGCGGAACACTTAAGATCTTGCAGGGAATGCAATACGATTTCGCAGTGGGAACCAATGAGCATCGCTAACCCGTCCACTACCGCTTCGTAGGATTTCAGAATATCGAAGTCGGTCTGGTCAAATGGACGTTGATCCAGCAAATCAAGTTCACTGGTTTCGTTGGTTAAAAGCGACCTGGACATGAAAAAAACACTCCTTTTCAGGAGCCTGTCGTTAGGTTTTCAGGGCAGGCTCATTATCTACACGGACAACTAAATTAATACAGCGTGTATAACGCTTTCCAGTGTTAATTATATCTGCCCCACAATAAAAAAACCGCCGCCTGTAAAGGCGGCGGTTTTTTTCAGCATTACTTCTTAGCTGCTGCGGCTTTGTCGTCAGCCGGTGCGTCTGTTTTCGCATCCGCTTTCGGCGCCGGTTTGATGTCCAGCAGTTCTACATCAAATACCAGCGTGGAGTTAGCCGGGATACCCGGAACGCCGGTTTTGCCGTAAGCCAGATCCGGTGGGATGACCAGCTTGATTTTACCGCCTTTCTTGATGTTCTTCAGGCCTTCGGTCCAGCCCGGGATCACACCATCCAGACGGAAGGAGAGAGGCTCACCACGGGTATAAGAGTTATCGAACTCTTTACCGTCGATCAGCGTACCTTTGTAGTTCACCACAACGGTGTCGCTGTCTTTAGGCGCGTCGCCAGTACCTTCTTTCTCAACCTTATAGATCAGGCCAGTAGAAGACGTTTTAACGCCTTTCTCTTTAGCGAACTTGTCGCGGTAGGCTTTGCCTTTCGCTTCGTTATCTTTAGCATCTGCTTCCATCTTGGTCTGAGCGGCGCCTTTCACGCGCGCTTCAAACGCTTGCAGAGTCTGCTCGATTTCCTGGTCAGACAGTTTGCTCTTGTCTGCGAACGCATCCTGGACCCCTGCGATCAGCTGGTTTTTGTCCAGTTTGATGCCCAGTTTCTCTTGTTCTTTCAGAGAGTTTTCCATGTAACGACCCAGAGACGCGCCAAGTGCGTAGGCGGATTTCTGGTCGTCATTTTTGAATGCCGCTTTGCTGTCTGTAGTCGCAGCAGGCTTCGCAGCAGTATCAGCAGCGAAAGACAGCGGCGCATTGAGCGCTACAGCCATAGTGGTCGCCAGCAGCGTAACTTTAAACAGTGATTTCATCCATATCTCCAGGACCTGAGGTCTCTCACCCCAGTGTTAAACGTAAATGAGTGACGTACTATAAAACGTTGTGGAAGAAATCTACAGACAGACTCCCCCGAATGTCGCTTCTTTTCAGACTATTTTTGTTTAAATAAGTTTCTTGTCAGGGAGATGGATACTGTACTTAAGGAAAAAGTCAGCTAAACTTCGCCGCCGCTGGTCCATTATGGCGAACGACAGATAAACGAGGTGAATGATGAAGGATACAACGATCGAAGCGAGACTGGCTGAGCTGGAAAGCCGCCTGGCTTTTCAGGACATCACCATCGAAGAACTGAACCAGACCGTGACGGCCCATGAGCTTGAAATGGCAAAACTGCGCGATCACATGCGCCTGCTGACGGAAAAGCTGAAGGCCACGCAGCCGTCAAACATTGCCTCTCAGTCAGAAGAGACGCCACCACCTCATTATTGAGGCGTAAAAAAAGCGGGATTATCCCGCTTTTTTATTTTCCGGAGTACGGAATCAGTGGCAACCGCAGCCGCCGTTACCGCAACCACCTTTACCGTGGCCGTGGTCATGACCATGGTCGTGGCCGTGACCACCGCAGCAGCCGTCATGGCCGTGATCGTGGTCATGGTCGTGACCGTGCGCACCGTGAACGTGGCCATGAGCCAGCTCTTCTTCAGTCGCTTCACGGATCGCAACAACTTCTACGTTGAACTTCAGGTTCTGACCCGCCAGCATGTGGTTGCCGTCAACCACAACGTGGTCGTCTTCAACTTCAGTGATTTCAACCGGAACCGGACCCTGGTCAGTTTCCGCCAGGAAGCGCATGCCAACCTGCAACTCGTCAACGCCCATGAATACGTCTTTAGGAACGCGCTGAACCAGGTTGTCGTCATACTGACCGTAAGCGTCGTTCGCGCCTACAGCAACGTCGAATTTGTCGCCAACTTCATGGCCTTCCAGCGCCGTTTCCAGGCCGGAAATCAGGGAACCGTGACCATGCAGGTAGTCCAGCGGCGCACTCACCGGAGACTCATCAACCAACACACCGTCTTCTGTACGTACCTGATAGGCCAGGCTGACCACCAGGTCTTTTGCTACTTTCATGATATCTCCTGAGCGTGGGAAAATTGCTGGCGCAGATTGTAGCGGAAATCTGCACCCGTGTACCCTTAAGCTTAAAAAAACTCAGAGCATATCGCTAGTCTGGATGAAAAATGCCGATCACTTGCTCTTCTTTGCGAACATGATCGCGGGCTTCTTTGTCGGCCTCACGCATCTGGTGACCGCACTTAACACATTCAACGATATCGATATTATTTTCACGCCACATGGCCAGCGTATCTTGCGCCTGGCAGGATGGGCATTTTGCGCCCGCGATAAAGCGTTTACGTACAGCCATCTTTCGTTACCCTTTATTCAAATTCATCCCAGCCGTCGAGCTGGCGTCGTTCCTGTTGCATCTCACGCTGGAAGATCTCCTCCAGTTCGCGACGCGCTTCCCGCACGCGGGAGATCTGCGCCGTGTCGCTGTGTACGGGCATCAGTTCACGCAGCATTCGCATATCCAGCCTGCGGAAATGCATCTGGGCGCGTTGCGCCTGATGAGGATGCATACCCAGCGAAACCAGCGCCTTGCGTCCCAGCTCCAGCGCGCTGGAGAAGGTTTCGCGGGAGAAGTGTTTCACACCCGCCTGCAAAAGTTCGTGAGCCTCCACACGTCCACGCGCACGCGCCAGAATATGCAGATGCGGGAAATGCTGCTGGCATAGCTCCACCAGCTTCATCGTGTCTTCCGGATCGTTGCAGGTGATGACGATGGACTCCGCAGCCTCTGCGCCCGCCGAGCGCAACAGCTCAAGCTGCGTCGCATCGCCGTAGTACACCTTATAACCATATTTGCGCATCAGGTTGACGGCGCTGATATCGCGCTCCAGCACCGTAATGCGCATTTTATTTGCCATCAACAGGCGACCAATCACCTGCCCGAAGCGGCCAAAGCCCACGACGATCACCTGCGGTTTATCATCTTCCACCCACGGCGCTTCGTCTTCATCGTCTGCGGGATTCAGGCGGCGCGACAGCAGTTTGTCCACCAGCTTCATCAGCAGCGGGGTGGTCATCATCGACAGCGTGACCGTCACCAGCAGCAGCGCCATCTGGTCATCTTTGAACAGCTTCTGAGACGACGCCGTGGAAAACAGCACAAACGCAAATTCTCCCCCCTGGCTTAACACGCTGGAAAACTGCATTCTTTCCGAGCTGCGCAGCCCGTAAATCCTCGCGAGGAGATACAGCACCAGCGTTTTGACCGCCACCAGCACGGCGACACTCGCAATAACCCACAGCAGATGGGTATAGAGCACGCCAAGATTAAGCGCCATACCCACCGAGATAAAGAACAGCCCTAGCAGCAGCCCCTTAAACGGATCGATGGCGGTCTCCAGCTCGTGGCGGTACTCGCTTTCCGCAAGCAGCACCCCGGCGATAAACGTCCCAAGCGCCATCGACAGCCCCAGCGCATCCATAAACAGCGCTGAGCCAAGCACCAGCAGCAGCGTTGCGGCGGTGAATACCTCGCGCACGCCGGATGCTGCAATAAACCGGAATACCGGACGCAGTAAAAACCGTCCGCCGATCAGCATCCCCGCGAAGGCCAGCACCTTCATGGAGATCTTCATCCAGTCGAAATGATCGTCTCCGGATCCCGCCAGCAGCGGCACCAGCGCCAGCGCCGGGATCACCGCTAAATCCTGGAACAGCAGCACCGAAAAGCCCAGTTGCCCCGCCTCGTTGCGGTTCATCCCTTTGTCGCGCATCAGCTGAAGCGCCATCGCCGTCGACGACATCGCAAGACCGATCCCGCCAATCACCGCGGCCTGCCAGGAAAACTGCGTCAACATCAGCAGTCCCGCGAGAATGGCCGCGCTGAGTAACACCTGCGCCGCCCCGACGCCAAAAATAGATTGCCGCAGCTGCCACAGCTTGGAGGGGTTCAGCTCAAGGCCAATGATGAACATCAGGAAGACCACGCCCAGTTCAGAGAAGTGGAGAATTTCATCCACATCGCTGATAAACCCAAGCCCCCAGGGGCCAATGGCTATCCCAGCCAGCAAATAACCCAGCACCGCGCCAATGCCGAGACGCGCGGCAAGCGGGACCGCGACGACGGCGGCGAACAAAAACAGCACCCCGGCAAGGAGTAAATTCGAACCGTCCATTAGCGTCCTCCCGCCGGAATCGGTGACGCCAGCCATTCGCCATAGGCCCTGGCATGGCTCGCCAGCGCTTTCGGATCCTGCCGCCGTGCCCAGTAGATAATAATCGGGCTCATCCAGTGCATACGGCACATCGCCGCCGTCAGCTCAAACGGCCGCAGAATGTCGCTCATGGGGTAACGGTTCAGCCCGTCGTGACGGTAAGCGCTTTCCGGCTCACCGGTGGTAATGACACTCCGCCAGTACTTTCCCGCCAGCTGGTTGCCCCCCACCCCGCTGGAGAAGCCCCGGCTCAGCACGCGGTCCAGCCACTCTTTCAGCAGTGCCGGACAGCTGTAGGTATAAAGCGGATGCTGGAACACAATCACGTCGTGCTGACGCAGCAGTTCCTGCTCGTAAGGAATATCGATAAAAAAATCGGGATAGTGCGCGTAGAGATCGTGCACCGTTACGTTACTGAGCTGTGTGGCCGGCTTAAGCAGCACCCGGTTCGCCACCGAGTCCTGTGATTCCGGATGGGCATACAGCAGCAGCACTTTTGCTGTCTGAGACATCATTCCCCTCCCGGTTCTGTTTTTGTGTATTGTTGTCGTTTTGGGCTACCATGGCGGCCCGGTGGGGAAAATGGCCCACACCTTACATTATCATAATGACAAATTAACATAGTCGGAACATACGGCGCTTCTATGATTGTTTTCTCCTCGTTACAAATTCGTCGCGGCGTGCGCGTCCTGCTGGATAACGCGACTGCTACCATCAACCCGGGCCAGAAAGTGGGGCTGGTCGGCAAAAACGGCTGCGGTAAATCCACCCTGCTGGCACTGCTGAAAAACGAGATAAGCGCGGATGGCGGTAACTTTACCTTCCCGGGCAACTGGCAGCTCGCCTGGGTGAACCAGGAGACGCCCGCGCTGAGCGAACCCGCGCTCGACTATGTTATCGACGGCGACCGTGAATACCGCAAGCTCGAAGCAGAGCTCAACGCCGCCAACGAACGCAACGACGGCCACGCCATCGCCACCGTCCACGGCAAGCTGGACGCCATCGATGCCTGGACCATTCGCTCCCGCGCCTCCAGCCTGCTGCACGGCCTGGGTTTCAGCAACGAACAGCTTGAACGCCCGGTGAGCGATTTCTCCGGCGGCTGGCGTATGCGCCTCAACCTGGCGCAGGCGCTGATCTGCCGCTCCGACCTCCTGCTGCTCGATGAACCCACCAACCACCTCGATCTTGATGCGGTTATTTGGCTGGAGAAGTGGCTCAAGAGCTATCAGGGCACTCTGATTCTGATCTCCCACGACCGCGACTTCCTCGATCCGGTGGTGGATAAAATCATTCATATCGAACAGCAAAGCATGTTCGAATACACCGGCAACTACAGCTCTTTCGAGCGCCAGCGCGCGACGCGCCTTGCCCAGCAACAGGCGATGTATGAAAGCCAGCAGCAGCGCGTGGCGCACCTGCAAAGCTTTGTGGATCGCTTCAAGGCCAAGGCGTCAAAAGCCAAGCAGGCGCAGAGCCGCATCAAGATGCTGGAACGCATGGAGATGATCGCTCCCGCGCATGTGGATAACCCATTCCACTTCAGTTTCCGCGAGCCGGAGAGCCTGCCGAACCCGCTGCTGAAAATGGAAAAAGTGAGCGCGGGCTATGGCGATCGCATTATCCTCGACTCTATCAAGCTCAACCTGGTGCCGGGTTCACGCATTGGCCTGCTGGGGCGTAACGGCGCCGGTAAATCGACGCTGATCAAGCTGCTGGCGGGCGAGCTTAACCCGGTCAGCGGCGAAATCGGCCTGGCGAAAGGCATCAAGCTTGGCTACTTCGCCCAGCATCAGCTGGAATTTTTACGCGCGGATGAATCGCCGATCCAGCACCTGGCGCGCCTGGCGCCGCAGGAAATGGAGCAGAAGCTGCGCGACTACCTCGGCGGCTTTGGCTTCCAGGGCGATAAGGTGACTGAAAATACAGCGCGTTTCTCCGGTGGTGAAAAAGCGCGTCTGGTACTGGCGCTGATCGTCTGGCAGCGTCCAAACCTGCTGCTGCTTGATGAACCAACCAACCACCTCGATCTCGACATGCGTCAGGCGCTGACCGAAGCGCTGATTGAGTTCGAAGGGGCGCTGGTTGTCGTGTCGCACGATCGCCACCTGATCCGCTCCACCACCGACGATCTCTATCTGGTACACGGCGGCAAAGTCGAACCGTTTGACGGCGACCTGGAAGACTACCAGCAGTGGCTGACGGACGTGCAGAAGCAGGAAAACCAGCCGGAAGAGTCAGCGAAAGACAACGCCAACAGCGCCCAGGCGCGTAAAGACCAGAAGCGCCGTGAAGCGGAGCTGCGCACCCAGACGCAACCGCTGCGTAAAGAGATTGCCCGCCTCGAAAAAGAGATGGAAAAGCTCAACGCCACGCTTGCTGCCGTCGAAGAGAAGCTGGGCGACAGCGAACTGTACGATCAGAGCCGCAAAGCGGAGCTGACGGACTGTCTGCAAACTCAGGCGAAAACCAAATCCAGCCTCGAAGAGTGCGAAATGGCATGGCTGGACGCGCAGGAACAGCTGGAAGCGATGCTGCAAGCCGACTAACACGCCGGGAGGGTTATGAGCTTCGATACCACGAGCGAGATTACATTCCGTAAGCTCAGCATCTTCATGACGTTCATGGAGAAGGGCAATATCGCACGTACCGCCGAAACGCTCGGCCTGAGCGGTGTCAGCGTGCACCGCGCGCTGCATACCCTCGAAGAGAACGTCCGCTGCCCGCTCTTTGCTCACAAAGGGCGTAACCTGATTGCCCTCCCCTCCGCATGGACGCTGCTGGAGTATTGTCAGGAGGTGATGCAGGTGATGGAGCGCGGGCTGGAAGAGTCGCGCAAGATCGCCGGTATCGGCCAGGGACGGTTGCGCGTCGGCACGCTCTACTCGCTGACTCTGGAAACCGTGCCGCGTCTGATAATGGGCATGAAGCTGCGCCGTCCGGATCTGGAGATGGATCTGACGATGGGCTCGAACGAAACCCTGCTCCATATGCTGGATGAGGGATCGCTGGATGCGATTTTAATCTCTATCTCCGAGAGCGATATCGACCGTAACAGCCTCGAAGTGCTTCCTCTGTTCCATGACGATATTTTCCTTGCCGCACCGGCTTCTGCCACGCTGAATACCAGCGGCCCCGCCGATCTGCGTGATTATAAAGATCAGAAGTTTGTCGCCCTCGCGGAAGGGTTCGCCACTTACGCCGGGTTTCAGGAAGCGTTTCATATCGCCGGTTTTGAGCCGGAGATTGTGACGCGCGTGAACGATATCTTTTCGATGCTGAGCCTGGTGCAGGCGGGGGTCGGGTTTACACTGATGCCGGGCAGGATGAAGAAAGTGTACGAAAATTCGGTGCAGCTACTGAAGCTGGCGCAGCCGTACCAGATGCAGCAGCTGATTGCGATCGTCTTTGCCCGCAACCGCGAGCAGGATCCGAGCCTGCGGGCGCTGGCCGCGGAAGGGCGGATGTATGCCAGAAGTTTGCAGGATAGTGCCTGATGTTATTGCCCGGTGGCGCTACGCTTACCGGGCAAAAAGTCACCGCTGAAGCCGACCCGCCAGATGCACCGCCACATCCACTCCGCTGCGCTCCAGCGAAATGGATTCGCCTTCCCACGCCGCCTGCCGCGTCAGACAGGTCAGAATACCCCCAGGCGGCATCTCAATCGCCAGACGCGCTTCGCGCTCGTTAGCGGAAATCACCGCCTCCTGCCAGCGCACGGTTCGCGCCATATTCATCGCCAGGTCGTCGGCAATTTTCTCTGGCTGCCAAAGCACGCGCCCGGTACTGCCGCTCAGGTACGCGCAGCGGGGGCGTGAAAGCGTGACTGATTCAAACGCCGCGGCCAGCTTCTGCGCCGGTTCCGCCAGCAATTCACAGTGCGACGGCACGCTTACCGCCAGCCGTTTGGCCTTGTTCGCGCCCTTCGCCAGCGCGCGTTCGGCTACCTGCGCCATGCCGTCATCGGCTCCGGCAATCACGATCTGCGTTTCGGCGTTCAGGTTAGCGATATAGGTTCCTGTCCCCTGAATCAGGTTTTCCACCTGGGGCAGGGTCAACCCCATTATCGCCGTCAGGCCGTAGCCGTGGGGATACGCCTGCTCCATCAGATCGCCGCGCAGCGCCACCAGCTTCAGCGCGTCCGTAAAGTCCAGCGAGCCTGCGATAACCGCCGCAGGATAAGCGCCAATGGACAGCCCGCTGACGATATCCGGCGACACGCCGCGACGTTCCAGCTCGCGCGCCCAGGCCACGCCTGCAATCAACAGCGAAAGCTGAACCGCGCGGGTGTGGGTTAACGAGGATGCGCTGTCCAGGGTATCAACTTCCGCCCCCAGCACAGCACGGGCCTGCTCCAGCTCTGTTCCCGGCAGGTTTTGCAGCATACCTTCATGCTGTGTGCCCTGCCCTGGAAAGGTAAACAGTATTTTCATTACTCCTCCCTGTGCCATGGATCCGCCACCAGGCGCGGCCCATATTGCGTTTTTAACAGCGTTTTGCCGTCGCGTAACCATTCCGCCAGCGCGAATCCGCCCTCGGGCGTATCCACCTGTGTATCCGCCCGGCACAACGCACGACTGAGCTGAGCCTGCCAGTCAGTAAACGCCTCAGGGGAAACGGTACACGGGGCGCGGATCAGCAGATCGAGATCGCTGTCGGCGTGGATCACCGGAATGCCGGTCGCCAGCGCGTAACCCGTACTGCCGGTTATCCCCCACGTCCACGGCCATGACTGCTGCGCAAGCTGAAGCGCCACCTGAACCGGCGGCTGGGTGATAAACGGCGAACGCAGCAGGTCGGCGGCAACGCTCAAATCTTCGGGCGACACCACGCGCAACACGTTCTCAGGCTTCACCCATCCGGCCGCCCGCTGGTCGCGGCGCAATCCGCGCACGCCAACGGGAATACGGCCTTCATTATCAACATCACGCCGTACCACTACCGGTAGCCCGGTATGCCAGGCCGCGTCCACCCAGGATTCAGTAATCCCTTCCAGGGCGTCGCGCGCGGTAAGCCAGATGAGGTCGTGTGGGCGTAATGTTGTGGTCATGATTACATTCCTGAAGTCAGCGAGATAAACAGCGGCAGCGACAGGATACACAGTACGGAGCTTAACAGCAGCACGGCTTCAGCATCCGGCGACTGCACGCCAAAGCGGTTACCGAACACCACGCCAAAGAAGCCCGCGGACAGCGCAATCATCAGGATGGCGGTGATCGCCACGGAGCCGTGCAGACCGAAGATTAAAACGATACCCCAGGCAATCGCTGGCTGGATCAGCAGCTTGGCGATAGTAGAAGTGATCACCATGGTGTTGATCTGAAGCTTACGCGCGGAGAGGATCACGCCGGTCAGGAACAGCGCCGCAGCGGTCGCGGACAGTCCCAGCGGTTTAATCGCCGCCAGCACCAGCTCCGGCATTTTGATGCCGATAGCGGACAGGATCACACCCAGCAGCGGGCCCATCACGATCGGTTTTTTAATGGAGCGCCACATCAGCACCGGCAGCATGGAAAGCGTTGAACCGGAGTTATTGCCTTCGGCGCGGGCTTTCTCACGCTCCAGAATCAGCAGGCAGAACGGGGTCATCAGCACCGAACCACAGGCGATGGAGACCGCCACGGAGAGAGAAGTAGAAGAACTTTCACCCAGCACGCTGCCCAAAATCGGCAGGCCGAGCGCCGCATAGTTTGGCAAGGCGACGGTGAGCGTCAGCACGGCCGCATCCTGCGGGGATTTTTTAAATACGTTTGTCGCGAGGAAGTAGATGACCGCATAGGTGATCCACATCGCCAGAGTGAGAACCAGGATCAGCGGCGACTGCGCCACGATGCCGGTCCACGGGGTTTGCACGGTGGCGCTGAATAGCGCGGCCGGGAGTGCAAAATCCATCACGAAGATATTCAGCAGGGAAACATTTTTGTTATCGACCATCTTTGCCTTACCGGCCCAGAATCCCAGCAGCATGATGACGAAAATCGGTGCAAGAGCATGAACAATTACGTAAGTCATAAATCACCTGTAGTAAAAAAGTTTAAGCACTGGCGCGATGTTTATTATTTTCAGGATGCAGGTTCCCGCGTGGACGCAACGGGCGCGCCCACGGGGTGATGCATCTGGCAGGTCTCTTTTTACTTACCAGCTGGCTCGCATACGTTCACGTACGAGCGCTGAGCTGCGGCGGTTGTCAGCACCCAGACGGTTTTTCAACGTGGTGTCCTGACGAGCGTCACTGATGGCCTGTTGCAGGGTGGTTTTCACCCGCGTCAGATCGCTTTCGGAAGGGGCATCCGGATTGCTGATATCCAGCAGGTCGGAAAGCAGCCCCAGCGTGGCGTAGTTGCTGATGTCGTACGCCATTGGCGGAATGGTTGCCGCCAGTTTTTCCAGCGCCTCAACGGTACGCAGCGTAATGCGCGCCGCAGACTCTTTGCCCATGGCGTGGATCAGCACGCCTTTATCGTTGAAGGCAATCAGACGGTTAGCCTGGTAGCCGTGCGCCAGAAACGCGCCGGACATGGCCTTACCGACGATAAGACCAATCACCGGATGACCTGCCAGCCGCGCATTAGCGTAGGCGGCAGCGGCGCCGGCCAGCGCCTGGTGGATGCCAAACGCCTCTTCGCGACGGCCATAGGCCTGGCTTGGGACGTCGATTACCGCCACAATCGGGCGCTTCACGGCTTTATCTGCATCAGCGGCAACGGTTTCGCTGACCACTTTTGCCAGCGTCCAGCCTTCCAGCAGGCCGACTTCCCCTTGCGCCGCGCGCGGGAAGTGGTTGTTGGCGTCCGGCACCACGGCGACAAAACGCACCGTTTCACCGTTCAGCTCGCCGTCTGCGGCCTGCACGGACGGGCATAACCCCTCCAGACGTTTCGCGTTCGGGGCCAGAGTTTCCAGCCAGAGTTCGCCACGGCTAATTGAGTTAGTCATCATTTCACCTCCCGGGCAAAAAGCGCTTTAATCTGTTCGGCATCGGCCTGTTTGCGGGTGTCGAAATTCGTCAGACGGTTCAGATAATCGTCGTAGTTATCGGTGCGATGTTTCGCCGGTACGCCTTTGGCGATGGCCTCGTTCATCGCGGCTTTCACCGCGTTCACGCCGTCGCCGACGAGCGCGTCCACCAGCCCGCTTTCATAGCGCACTTCGCCGCCGGTCATGCTCCAGATAAACGGACGGTCGCGGGAGTCGTACTCTTCAATGCCCGCTTCCTGCTCAATAACCTGCGGGCCGTTGAGGCCAAGACGCGCTTCGCGGGTCACAATCAGATAGCTGCACAGCGCCGCGGCGATAGACATCCCGCCGAAGCAGCCTACGGTCCCGGCGACAATCCCGACGACCGGGGTATAGCGACGCAGGTCAACGATCGCGGCGTGGATATCGGCAATCGCCGCCAGGCCAAGGTTGGCTTCCTGCAAACGCACGCCACCGGTTTCGAGGCACAGTACCGCCTGAGTCGGAATGCCGTTGCGGTTATCTTCCGCCGCCAGCTCCAGCGCCGCCGCCATTTTGGCGCCGGACACTTCGCCCATGCTGCCGCCCTGGAAGGTGCCTTCAATCGCCACCACCACCGCAGGCTGGCCGTTGATGGTCCCTTTCGCGACCACCATGCCGTCATCGGCCTGAGGAACAATCCCCTGTGGCCCAAGCCACGGAGAGATAATGCCTTCAAACGGATCCAGCAGTTCGCGGTAGCTGCCGTCGTCGAGCAGCGCCTGTGCACGCTGGCGCGCTTTTAGTTCGATAAAGCTGCTGTCATCACGCATGATTCACCCCTTCAAAGACCTGTTCGATACGAATGCGTGCCACGCCCGGCGTCGCGCCGAAGTCGTGGATGGTCAGCTTACCTGCGGGCAGGCTGCTGACGGTTTGCAGGCGGTTGAACAACGCCTCCCAGCGCCCGCGGCTGTTGTCGACGGAGGTGGTGATATCAATGGTTAAGGTCTGGCCCGGTTCGGCGGTGAAAAGCACCTCCATATCCCCGGAACCGACTACCCCTGCCAGCGCCCTGCCGCTTACTTCGCGGCTGGCGGGCACGGTCAATGTGATTTTTTCCATAACATCCTCTTAATGCTTTGAATAGGGCGTTTCGACGCGGTCAAGAAACAGCGTGGCGGCAAGCAGGTCTGCGGCTCCGCCCGGCGAGGCGTTAAGCGCCAGCATCTGACGGTCTAACCGCGCCAGCGCCTGCTGCCCGGCGAGCGTTGCGCATCCTCCGGCGTTCAGCACTGCACGGGCGCCGTTCTGCATGGCGTCCAGCCCCTCCATGCCGGCGCGCGACAGCACGCAGGTGTCGGTGAGCGAGGTCATGATCGCCATCAGCGCGTCGAGTCTGGCCTGCGTTTCGCTGCTGCCGTTGAGACGGCTGAGGCGAAGCTGCGGCAGCGCGCGCTGCATGATGTGCGGAAACGCCTGCTGAGCCTCTTCACGCGCACCCGGTACACGGTAGCGGTGCGTGACGCGTAACCCCTTGCTGAACACTTTCGGCGCCACGTCATCCGGCAGCTTCGCCAGCTGAGCGGCGGTGTTCGCGACGGTTTGCGCCCGGGCATCGCCGCCCAGCATCGCCACCGCGCTCACCAGCAATCCCAGCGCCCAGATCGCGCCACGGTGCGTGTTCACGCCGTCGGTAGCGGCCATCATCTGCCGTTCACCTTCGCGACCCAGGCGGCCAACGGTTTGCCGGAGGGCAATATCCGCCGGACGCTGCCAGCTCTGCTGTGCCAGCGCCTGAAACGTGGGGGTCAGGCTGCGAGCGGAGCGCTCCATCAGCGCAAGCGATAAATCGTGGTGCGCGCCGTTCCCCCGGCTGTCCACCAGACCGGGTTTCGGGCTTAAACGTGCTTCGTCAATCAGACACTGCGTGGCGGTTCGCGCCAGCCATTCGGCACCGCCTTCAACCTGGATCTGGGGCAGAAGTTTCATTACCAGCTCCGGAATTTCGCAGGTGGGTTATACAGACCACCGGACCACTCAACGAGGTCAGCCACGCTGCCCGCAGCCAGCAGAGAGCGAGTGGCATCGGTACGACGAATGCCCATATCTTCCGGATACACAACCTTGCCGCTCTGGCGCAGTTCCGCCACGCGTTTGGCGTCAACGCCCAGACCGATATCGGTGATACCCGCCACGGCGGCGACCATGGCGCGACGCTCTTCCAGATCTTTCGCCCGGTAGAGGTAAGCAATCCCCTCTTCCGTCAGCACGTGGGTGACGTCATCGCCATAAATCATGACCGGCGCCAGCGGCATACCGGAGGCTTTCGCGACGTCAACAGCGTCGAGTTTTTCCACGAAGGTTGGCTTCACGCCCGCCTGGAAGGTTTCCACCATCTGCACAACCAGCTTTTTACCGCGCTGCATCGGGTCAGGCTCGGTGATCATGTTCAGCCAGGCCGGTGTGGCGTGGCGACGACCGTGCGGATCGTGGCCCATGTTTGGCGCGCCGCCGAAGCCGGAAAGACGGCCGCGAGTCACGGTTGAGGAGTTAGCGTAACCATCAACCTGTAGCGTGGAGCCGATAAACATATCGACCGCGTACTGACCAGCCAGCTGACAGAAGGCGCGGTTAGAGCGCATGGAGCCGTCAGCACCGGTAAAGAACACGTCCGGACGGGCGCGGATGTACTCTTCCATCCCCAGCTCGCCGCCGAAGCAGTGGACGCTCTCCACCCAGCCGCTTTCGATGGCCGGGATCAGCGTTGGATGCGGGTTCAAAGTCCAGTGTTTACAGATTTTGCCTTTGAGTCCGAGCTGTTCGCCGTAAGTTGGCAGCAGCAGCTCGATCGCTGCGGTGTTAAAGCCAATCCCGTGGTTCAGGGACTGCACCTGGTGTTCGGCGTAGATGCCTTTAATCGCCATCATCGCCATCAGGATGTGTTCCTGTTTGATCAGGCGTGGGTCGCGGGTGAAAAGCGGTTCGATAAAGAACGGCTTATCGGCAACCACCACAAAATCAATCCACGAGCCCGGAATATCCACACGCGGAAGGTCGCACTCGTCATCCACCAGCTCGTTCACCTGCGCGATGACGATGCCGTCGTGGAACGCGGCGGCTTCCACCAGCGCCGGGGTATCTTCGGTACTCGCCCCGGTATAGAGGTTGCCTTTGCGGTCCGCTTTAAAACCGGCAATCAGCGCCACGTTTGGCGAAAGGTCGACGTATAAACGTGAGTAGAGTTCGATGTAGGTGTGAATCGCCCCGATTTCGAGCTGACCATCCTCCAGCAGTTGGGAGATTCGCAGGCTTTGCGTACCGGAGAAGGAGAAGTCCAGCTTGCGGGCGATGCCTTTCTCAAAGATGTCCAGATGTTCGCTGCGGCCCACGCTCGGCATGATCATATGCAGATCGTGCACGATTTGCGGGTTCACTTCCGCCAGTGAACGGGAAAGGAAATCCGCCTGCTTCTGGTTGTTGCCTTCCAGAACGACTTTGTCGCCTGGTGCGATCAGTTTTTCCAGCATGGCGACAAGATCGCCGGTTGGCAGTACCTTGCCCTGCACCGGTACGGACGCCAGACGACGCGCTTTCTCACTGCGTCGGGTGTTCCATTGCCGGGTGGGTGTTTGCCCAGATAACATTATTAACCTCCTGATTCAGCACATCATTCTGATTTGCTTAACGTTGAGTAAAGTGTGCGCTCTGGTGAGAAAGGCATCAATTAAGCGTAGAGGCAAATCATTAGCCTGAGAGTAATAATCAAGGTAAATATTTGTGATCGGGATCAGTTCATGTTTCGGAAAAACGGGCTAAACGGGGTACAATTCGGAAGGTATAGTTAATTTCTGACAAGAATCAGCATCGCCCTTATGACCCAAATCATTCCCTCAGACTTCGACATTGCAGCCGAAGAGAGCGCAGAGTTCGTGCCCATGCGCGGTGTGGCTAACCCTCACCTGCAAACCATGCTGCCGCGCCTGATCCGCCGCAAGGTACAGTTCACCCCGCACTGGCAACGCCTGGATTTGCCGGATGGCGACTTTTTGGATCTCGCCTGGAGCGAAGATCCGGATCGGGCCAGACATAAACCCCGTCTGGTAGTGTTTCACGGTCTGGAAGGCAGCCTGCACAGCCCTTACGCACACGGACTCATTGAGGCGGCGAAAGCCCGCGGCTGGCTTGGGGTGGTGATGCATTTTCGCGGATGCAGCGGCGAGCCTAATCGTCAGAAACGCATTTATCACTCGGGTGAAACCGAGGACGGCACCTGGTTCCTGCGCTGGCTAAGAGACAATTTCGGCGAGGCGCCAACGGCAGCGGTGGGGTATTCGCTGGGCGGCAATATGCTGGCCTGTCTGCTGGCGAAGGAGAGCGACGCCGTACCGCTGGATGCGGCGGTGATTGTCTCTGCGCCGTTTATGCTGGAGCAGTGCAGCTATCATATGGAAAAGGGCTTTTCGCGAGTGTACCAGCGCTACCTGCTCAACCTGCTGAAAGCCAACGCCGCGCGCAAGCTGAAGGCCTATCCGGATACGCTGCCTGTGACGCTGCAACAGCTCAAACGCGTGAAGCGCCTGCGCGAGTTTGATGATTTGATCACCTCGAAAATTCACGGTTTTGCCGATGCGATTGACTATTACCGTCAGTGCAGCGCCATGCCTTTACTGAATCAAATCACGAAACCCACGCTGATTATCCACGCCAAAGATGATCCGTTTATGGATCATCACTCGATCCCGGCGCCCGATCATCTGCCGGCCAACGTGGAGTATCAGCTCACCCAATTCGGGGGACACGTCGGTTTTGTCGGCGGCACGCTGCGTCGGCCAAAAATGTGGCTTGAGACGCGTATTCCCGACTGGTTAACGGCCTATCTGGACGGTAAAAAATGATTATTCCCTGGCAGGATCTCTCTCCCGACACGCTCGATAATCTGATTGAAAGCTTTGTCTTGCGCGAAGGCACCGATTATGGTGAACATGAACGTTCGCTTGAACAAAAGGTCAACGATGTTAAGCGCCAGCTTAAAAGCGGCGACGTGGTGCTGGTATGGTCCGAACTGCATGAGACGGTCAATATCATGCCCCGCAACGCGTTTCATGGCTGATCTTTACACTTTTCCAGTCAGGGAGTTGCTATGTCTGCCAGACATCCGGTTATTGCCGTTACGGGTTCGAGTGGGGCGGGAACCACTACCACCAGCCTCGCCTTCCGCAAGATCTTCGCCCAGCTTAACTTACGGGCGGCCGAGGTAGAAGGCGACAGCTTTCACCGCTACACGCGCCCGGAGATGGATATGGCCATCCGCAAGGCGCGCGATCTGGGTAAACACATCAGCTACTTCGGCCCGGAGGCCAATGACTTCGGCCTGCTGGAGCAAACCTTCCGTGAATACGGGCAAAGCGGTACCGGGCAGTCCCGCAAGTATCTCCACACCTACGATGAAGCCGTGCCCTGGAACCAGGTCCCCGGCACGTTCACGCCCTGGCAGCCGCTGCCGGAACCGACTGACGTGCTGTTTTACGAAGGATTGCACGGCGGCGTGGTGACGCCTCAGCACGACGTGGCGCGCCACGTGGATTTGCTGGTGGGGGTGGTGCCGATTGTTAACCTTGAGTGGATCCAGAAGCTGACGCGTGACATGAGCGAGCGCGGCCATTCGCGAGAGGCGGTCATGGACTCGGTGGTGCGCTCCATGGAAGATTACATCAACTTCCTGACGCCGCAGTTCTCCCGAACCCACATTAACTTCCAGCGCGTCCCCACCGTGGACACCTCCAACCCGTTCGCCGCAAAAAGCATCCCTTCCCTGGACGAGAGCTTTGTGGTGATCCACTTCCGCAACCTGGAAGGCATTGATTACCCCTGGCTGCTGGCGATGCTACAAGGTTCGTTTATTTCGCACATGAATACGTTAGTGGTGCCCGGGGGAAAAATGGGGCTGGCAATGGAACTTATCATGACACCGCTGGTGCAGCGGCTGATGGAAGGAAAGCAGATCGCGTGAACATGTTCCCTCTCCCCGTGGGAGAGGGTTAGGGTGAGGGCATCAACACGCACGATGCCCCAATAATTAAGCCTCTATCACTTCATACGAATGGGTGATGTTTACCGCTTTCTCCAGCATTAACGCCACAGAGCAGTATTTCTCCGCAGACAGGTCAACCGCACGCGAGACCGCCGCATCCTTCAGTTCTTTGCCGGTGACGATAAAGTGCAGATTAATATGCGTGAACAGGCGTGGCGCCTCTTCGCGACGTTCTGACGTCAGCTTCACTTCACAATCGGTCACGTCATGACGGCCTTTTTGCAGGATCGACACCACGTCGATCGCGCTGCATCCGCCCGCCGCCATCAGCACCATCTCCATCGGGCTTGGCGCTTTATCGCCGGAGTTGCCATCCATCAAAACCTGATGCCCGGAAGCAGACTCGCCCAGGAACGTTAACCCTTCAACCCATTTCACACGCGCTTGCATATTCACTCACTCCAACGTTGCATTTTTTATGACAGATTACGTGTACGTTACATTTCTCGCAACGGAAGGCGACCTGCGTCATGCTGAAGCGAGACACCAGGAGACACGCGGCGAAAGCTATGCTAAAACACTCTGGATGCTACAGTAATACATTGACGTTACACATGTATGCAGAGGACATCAAACTTTACTGGCTGCGAAACGTTACGACAGCCGACTTCCCAGGTATGGGTAAGAATTCGATTGCAACCCCAGAGTCCGGATGCATCTTATGACTCTGGTGACAGCTTATAACAGAGGATAACAGCGCATGGTGCTTGGCAAACCGCAAACAGACCCGACTCTCGAATGGTTCTTGTCTCATTGCCACATTCATAAGTACCCATCAAAGAGCACGCTGATTCACCAGGGTGAAAAAGCGGAAACGTTGTATTACATCGTTAAAGGCTCGGTGGCCGTGCTGATCAAAGATGAAGAAGGGAAAGAGATGATCCTTTCTTATCTGAACCAGGGCGATTTTATCGGTGAACTGGGCCTGTTTGAAGAAGGCCAGGAACGTAGCGCCTGGGTTCGTGCAAAAACAGCATGTGAAGTGGCTGAAATTTCTTATAAGAAATTCCGTCAGCTGATTCAGGTCAACCCTGACATCCTGATGCGTCTCTCTTCCCAGATGGCACGCCGTCTGCAAGTGACCTCTGAGAAGGTAGGTAACCTCGCCTTCCTGGACGTGACCGGTCGTATCGCGCAGACTCTGTTGAACCTGGCGAAACAGCCAGACGCCATGACCCACCCTGACGGTATGCAAATTAAAATTACCCGCCAGGAAATCGGTCAGATCGTCGGCTGCTCCCGTGAAACAGTGGGCCGTATCCTGAAGATGCTGGAAGATCAGAACCTGATCTCCGCCCACGGTAAAACCATCGTGGTTTACGGGACCCGTTAATTCCGGTCAAACGGCGTGCCGCCGCAGGGTGGCACGCCGTTTTTGTCTCTACTCCTCATGTGGCGCAGGCTGATCTATCACCCGGAAGTTAACTACGCACTACGACAAACGCTGGTGTTGTGTCTTCCCGTGGCCGTGGGCCTGCTCCTCGGACATCTTCAGCAAGGCCTGCTGTTTTCCCTCGTGCCCGCCTGCTGCAACATTGCCGGTCTGGATACGCCGCATAAACGCTTTTTTAAACGTCTGATTATTGGCGGCTGCCTGTTTGCCGGCTGTAGCCTTGCCGTACAACTCTTACTGGCCCGCGACATTCCTCTGCCGCTGATCCTGACCGTGCTGGCGATGACGCTCGGCGTCACCGCCGAAATCAGCTCGCTGCACGCCCGCCTGCTTCCCGCGTCGCTGATTGCCGCCATCTTCACCTTAAGCCTTGCAGGTAATATGCCGGTGTGGGAGCCATTGCTGATCTACGCCCTCGGCACGCTGTGGTACGGGCTGTTTAACTGGTTCTGGTTCTGGCTGTGGCGGGAACAGCCGCTGCGCGAATCCCTGAGCCTGCTCTACGTGCAGCTTGCTGAATACTGCGAAGCAAAATACACCCTGCTCACTCAACATACCGACCCGGAAAAATCCCTGCCGCCGCTACTGGCGCGCCAGCAAAAAGTGGTGGATCTGATCAGCCAGTGCTATCAGCAGTTGCACATGCTTGCCGCCAACAAAAATCATGAATACAAGCGGCTGCTGCGAATCTTCCAGGTCGGGCTGGATTTGCAGGAGCATATCTCCGTCAGCCTTCATAATCCGGAAGAGGTGCAAAAGCTGGTGGAGCGCAGCCATGCAGAAGCGGTGATCCGCTGGAACGCGCAGACCGTCGCGGCCCGCCTGCGGGTGCTGGCTGACGATATCCTCTATCACCGCTACCCGACGCGCTTTAACATGGACAAACAGCTCGGCGCGCTGGAAAAGATTGCGCGTCAGCACGCGGATAACCCGGTCGGGCAATTTGCTGCCTGGCATTTCAGCCGCATCGCCCGGGTGTTACGCACCCAGCGCCCGCTTTATGCCCGCGACCTGATGGCCGATAAGCAAAAACGGCTGCCGCTGCTGCCCGCGCTCAAAAGCTATCTTTCGCTGAAATCTTCTGCCCTGCGCAATGCCGCACGGATCAGTGTGATGCTGAGCATCGCCAGCCTGATGGGAATGGCCCTGCACCTGCCGAAACCCTACTGGATCTTAATGACCGTACTGTTTGTTACCCAGAACGGCTATGGCGCCACGCGGGTCCGTATTCTGCATCGGGCGGGCGGCACGATGGCGGGGCTGATTATCGCGGGCGTGACGCTGCACTTCCACGTGCCGGAGGGCTATACCCTGGCCGGTATGCTGGCAATCACGCTGGTGAGCTATCTGATTATCCGCAAAAACTACGGCTGGGCGATGGTGGGCTTTACGGTGACGGCGGTGTATACCCTTCAACTGCTCACGCTTAACGGGGAACAGTTTATTATTGCCCGTCTGGTCGATACGCTGATTGGCTGCCTGATCGCCTTTGGCGGCATGGTCTGGCTGTGGCCGCAGTGGCAGAGTGGGCTGTTGAGGCAGAACGCCCACGACGCGCTGGAAGCTGACCAGCAGGCCATTCGTCTGATCCTGAGCGATGACCCACAGCCCTCTCCGCTGGCCTACGAGCGCATGAAGGTCAACCAGGCGCATAACGCCCTGTTCAACTCCCTTAACCAGGCCATGCAGGAGCCGGGCTTTAACGCGCACTATCTGGCTGACATGAAGCTGTGGGTCACGCACAGCCAGTTTATCGTCGAGCACATCAATGCCATGACGACGCTGGCGCGGGAGCACACGATGCTGACGCCGGATCTGGCGCAGCGCTATTTGCAGTCGTGTGAAATTGCGTTGCAGCGCTGTCAGCAGCGCCTGGAGTATGATGCACCGGGCGAGTCAGGGGATTCGAACATTCTGGAAGCGCCGGAGACGCTGACCCATGGGCCGATGAGCACCCTTGAGCAGCATTTACAGCGCGTTCTCGGCCACCTGAACACCATGCACACCATTTCGTCGGTGGCATGGCGTCAGCGCCCGCATCACGGGATTTGGTTAACGCGCCGGTTAAAACGAACCGCGTATTAGCCGCTGACGATCTTCGCGACTGCCGCGGCAAAACGGGTTAATCCGTCTTCGATGTCTTTGTCTTCCACCACAAGCGATGGCGCAAAGCGCATCACGTCCGGCCCGGCATTGAGCACCATGACGCCTTCGTGCGCGGCGGCGTGCAGGAAATCGCGCGCGCGGCCTTTATACTGAGGCTTCAACTCGGCGCCAATCAGCAGCCCCATTCCGCGGATTTCGCTGAAGACATCAAACTGTTCGTCAATCTGCTGAAGATGTTTCACAAACAGATCGCGTTTCGCATTCACGCCATTCAGGACGTCCGGCGTATTAATGATATCGAACGCCGCACCCGCCACGGCACACGCCAGCGGATTACCGCCGTAGGTGGAGCCGTGTGAGCCCACATGAAATGCGGAAGCGATATCCTGGGTAGTGAGTACCGCACTGACCGGGAAACCGCCGCCGAGCGCTTTCGCGCTGGTCAGAATATCCGGCGTTACGCCGTAGTGCATATAAGCGAACAGATCCCCGGTACGCCCCATCCCACACTGCACTTCATCAAACACCAGCAGCGCCTGGTGCTCGTCACACAGTTCGCGCAGCCCTTGCAGAAATTCCGGGGTGGCCGCCGTGACGCCGCCTTCCCCCTGAATGGGCTCGACCACCACGGCACAGGTGTGATCGTCCATCACCGCTTTAACGGCGTGCAGATCGTTAAACGGCACGTGGATGATATCCGCAGGTTTCGGACCAAAGCCGTCGGAATACTTCGGCTGGCCGCCCACGGAAACGGTAAAGAACGAGCGACCGTGGAAGGCGTTATGGAAGGCGATGATTTTGGTTTTGTACGGACTATGACGCGTGGTTGCGTAGTAGCGCGCCAGCTTAAAGGCAGTTTCGTTGGCTTCGGTGCCGGAGTTCATAAACAGCACGCGTTCGGCGAAGGTGGCATCGATGATCTTACGCCCCAGACGCAGCGCCGGTTCGTTGGTGAACACGTTGCTGGTGTGCCACAGCGTTTCGCCCTGCGTTTTCAGCGCGTCCACCAGCGCAGGATGGCAATGGCCCAGTGCCGTCACCGCAATACCGCCTGCGAAATCAACATACTCGTTGCCCTGCTGATCCCAGACGCGGCTGCCTCTCCCTTTCACCGGGATAAACTCAGCCGGTGCATAAATCGGCAGGATCACTTCATCGAATGTCGCGCGGGTAATTGCTGGTTGTTCAGTTGCCATGTCATGACCATCCATTTTTATGTCACAGTTATTGTGAAAATATAATCACAAAATATGCATAAAAAATCACAGCAAGGCAACCGATATTCAGCGATTAAGGAAATTGGCCAGCAGCGCGTGCCCCTGTTCACTGAGAATGCTTTCCGGGTGGAACTGCACACCTTCCAGATCGTACTCGCGGTGGCGAATGCCCATGATCTCCTGCGTCTCGCTCCAGGCGGTAACCTCAAAGCAGGCCGGCAGGGTCGGCGGATCAATAATCAGAGAATGGTAGCGCGTCACGGTTAACGGATTGTTTAGCCCCAGGAATGCGCCGGTACCGGTGTGTGTGATCGGTGAGGTTTTGCCATGCATGACTTTCGCGGCACGGACAATGGTGGCGCCAAAGACCTGCGCAATGGCCTGGTGACCCAGGCAGACGCCCAGAATCGGCAGTTTGCCCGCATAGTGGCGGATTACCGCCAGCGAGATGCCGGACTCCGACGGGGTACACGGCCCGGGCGAAATCACGATTTTCTGAGGTGCCAGCGCGTCAATGTCATCCAGCGCGATCTCATCGTTACGGCGGACAACCACCTCTGCCCCCAGCTCGCAAAAATACTGGTAGAGGTTCCAGGTAAAGGAATCATAGTTATCAATCAGCAGAATCATGGCGGCTCCTGAAAAAATGGCCGCCCTATTTTACGCAGATTCCCGCGCTTCGCTCACAACTTTGGCGAAGATGACGTTCAGGGCGGTCAAATCCCCCATCGCCCCGCTCTGGTTGGCGGCAGCCCAGTCGTCCGGGTCGATCCCCTGCCAGTTCAGCACGTAGCCCGCATGAATAGCCAGTTGTTCAAAGAAGATCCGCTGGGCCACGCCATTACCGCTCATAAACGGATGTAGCATGTTGATTTCACAGTAGTAATGACTGATTCTGTCTGTAAACTCTTCTTTCTGAAGGCCTACCAGATATTTATCACTTTCCAGCGAAGCCATCAGCTCATTACCCACTTTCTCGATGTACTCGAAATGGCAAAAAGGAATGTCGCCCTTGGAAATATCGGCGGTGCGCAGCTCGCCCGCGCCTTTCATTTCGTTGCGGAATAAATGGCGGTGAATAAGACACAGATGGGGTAAACCCGGTGCGGAAGGCCCCAGTTCCAGCGTCTCGATATCGGGTTCAGCGGGCCCCTTACCTTTTTCAAGGAGGCAGCTGGCCTGAAAATTGACACTACGTTGTTGCTCCCAGAGACGGGATTTTTGCTTGTCGGTGAGTTTTTTCACTACGCCTCCCTGAATAGTCCGTTTGCCACAAGTATAAGCAGCAAAACGCGCTTTCGCAGGGAGGGCGGAAAGACACGGGCAGGATATGCCCGTGTGGACGAACGATTACGGCAGCACTTTCGCGGAGAGAATGACGACAGGCTTAGTCGGCACATTCTGGTATGGACCGACATCGTGAGTCTGAACCTGAGAGATCTTATCCGCCACGTCCATGCCTTTCACCACTTTGCCAAACACCGCGTAGCCAAAGTCGCGCTGACCGTGGTCCAGGAAGGCGTTATCAGCCACGTTGAGGAAGAACTGGCTGGTGGCGCTGTCTTTGTCCGCCGTACGCGCCATTGAGATGGTGCCGCGCTTGTTCAGCAGGCCGTTGTCAGCTTCATTTTTGATGGGCGGGTTAGGCTGTTTCTGCTGCATCTGCTCGTTAAAACCGCCACCCTGAATCATAAAGCCCGGGATCACGCGGTGGAATGTGGTGTTGTTATAAAAACCACTGTTCACGTAGTCGAGGAAGTTTTTCACCGAAACAGGGGCTTTCTGGCTATCCAGCTCCAGCTCAATATTCCCCGCAGAGGTAGTCAGCAGGACGTGAGGGTCTCCTTTAGCTGCCAGCGCAGCAGGGGAAACGGCAGAAAGAGCAAACACAGCTGCAACAGCCGCCAGTGTTGATTTGAGCATGAGAATTCCTTAACAAAGCGCAGTATAAAAAGCGAATGGCTTGATTCTAAAGAGCAGTATGAACCCAGACCAGTCTTTTACCTAATTTTACCAAATTGAAACAATTATTACCGCGCAAACGATTGTTCACCCCGCAACATAATGTGATCTGCATCACGTTAAAACCTGCAATTGTGCTCAAAATTTTCTGAAAAGATTTAATTAGATCACTTTCGCGACTAAAATCTGCCCGCTCAAACGCAGTCATTGCGTTTTTCTTTACTTTTAACAGGCCAGACATGACTAACAGCAATCGCATCAAGCTCACATGGATCAGCTTCTTCTCTTACGCCCTGACCGGCGCGTTGGTGATCGTCACCGGGATGGTGATGGGAAATATCGCAGACTACTTCCAGCTGCCCGTTTCCAGCATGAGTAACACCTTCACCTTCCTGAACGCGGGGATCCTGATCTCTATTTTCCTTAATGCATGGCTGATGGAAATCGTGCCGCTGAAAACGCAGCTGCGTTTTGGCTTCGTGCTGATGGTTGCCGCCGTGGCGGGCCTGATGTTGAGCCACAGCATCGCCCTCTTCTCTGCCGCCATGTTCGTACTGGGCCTGGTGAGCGGGATCACCATGTCGATCGGTACGTTTCTGATTACGCACATGTATGAAGGCCGCCAGCGCGGCGCACGTCTGCTGTTCACCGACTCCTTCTTCAGCATGGCCGGGATGATTTTCCCGATGGTCGCCGCGTATCTTCTGGCGCGCAGCATTGAGTGGTACTGGGTATATGCCTGCATTGGTCTGGTCTATGTCGCGATCTTTATTCTCACCTTCGGCTGCGAGTTCCCGGTGCTGGGCAAAAAAGCGCAGACTACATCCGAGCCGGTTGCGAAAGAAAAATGGGGTATCGGCGTACTGTTCCTCTCCATCGCCGCGCTGTGTTACATCCTCGGCCAGCTGGGCTTTATCTCCTGGGTTCCAGAGTATGCTAAAGGTCTGGGCATGAGCCTGAACGACGCGGGTAAACTGGTGAGCGATTTCTGGATGTCTTACATGTTCGGCATGTGGGCATTTAGCTTTATCCTGCGCTTCTTCGACCTGCAACGGATCCTGACCGTTCTGGCGGGTCTGGCGACCGTGCTGATGTATCTGTTCATCAACGGTTCCCCGGAGCATATGCCGTGGTTCATCCTGACCCTGGGCTTCTTCTCCAGCGCGATTTATACCTCGATCATCACCCTTGGCTCTCTTCAGACCAAAGTGGCCTCGCCAAAGCTGGTGAACTTTGTGCTGACCTGCGGCACCATCGGCACCATGCTGACCTTCGTGGTCACGGGCCCGATTGTTGCGCACAGCGGCCCGCTGGCGGCGCTGCATACCGCTAACGGTCTGTACGCCGTAGTGTTTATCATGTGCTTCGTGCTGGGCTTTGTGACCCGTCACCGTCAACACAACCCGGCAACAGCTACCCACTAATCGCCGTAACCCCTTTGCGTACTGCAAAGGGGTTTCCCCTGTGCTCACCCGCCCTGCCCGCCGATGGGTAAAAACCCCATTAATTTTGTGCGAAAAACGAACAAGCACAAAAATCAAACAATATCCGTCACTTATAAAAATCCTGACAAATCATAGATATACCCCCTAAGGGGTAGGTGAAGGCGTATTTGATTTGCATCAATAAGTGCCCCTGCTGAATCGTTAAGGTAGGCAGTAATAGAAAAGAAATCGAGGCAAAAATGAGCAAAGTCAGACTCGCTATCATCGGTAACGGCATGGTCGGCCACCGCTTTATTGAGGATCTTCTCGATAAAGCCGATGCTGAGCAGTTCGATATTACCGTGTTCTGTGAAGAACCCCGCAAGGCGTACGACCGTGTGCACTTGTCTTCTTACTTCTCTCACCATACCGCCGAAGAGCTCTCTCTGGTGCGTGAAGGGTTCTACGAGAAGCATGGCGTAAAAGTGCTGGTGGGCGAACGCGCTATCACCATCAACCGTCAGGAGAAAGTAATCCACTCCAGCGCCGGACGTACGGTTTTTTACGATAAGCTGATCATGGCGACGGGCTCGTATCCGTGGATCCCGCCTATTAAAGGGTCGGAAACCCAGGATTGTTTCGTTTACCGTACCATTGAAGACCTCAACGCCATCGAATCCTGCGCACGTCGAAGCAAACGCGGCGCGGTTGTCGGCGGTGGTCTGCTGGGTCTGGAAGCGGCAGGCGCGCTGAAAAACCTCGGCGTTGAAACCCACGTTATCGAATTTGCCCCGATGCTGATGGCCGAACAGCTCGACCACATGGGTGGCGATCAGCTGCGCCGTAAGATCGAAAGCATGGGCGTGAAAGTTCACACCAGCAAAAACACCAAAGAGATCGTTCAGGAAGGGACTGAAGCACGCAAAACCATGCGCTTTGCCGACGGCAGCGAGCTGGAAGTGGACTTCATCGTCTTCTCCACCGGTATCCGCCCGCGCGACAAACTGGCAACGCAATGCGGTCTGGCCGTCGCGCAGCGCGGTGGGATCATGATTAACGACACCTGCCAGACCTCCGACCCAGATATTTACGCCATCGGCGAATGCGCCAGCTGGAACAACCGCGTATTCGGCCTGGTCGCGCCTGGGTACAAAATGGCGCAGGTCGCCGTGGATCATATCCTGGGCAGCGAAAACGCCTTCACCGGCGCAGACATGAGCGCCAAGCTGAAGCTGCTGGGCGTGGACGTGGGCGGTATTGGCGATGCGCATGGTCGCACCCCGAACTCCCGCAGCTATGTTTATCTGGACGAAAGCAAAGAAGTCTACAAACGTCTTATCGTCAGCCAGGACAACAAAACCCTGCTCGGGGCGGTGCTGGTGGGCGACACCAGCGACTTCGGCAACCTGCTCCAGCTGGTATTGAACGCCATTGAGCTGCCGGAAAACCCGGACGCGCTGATCCTCCCGGCGCACGCCTCCAGCGGTAAGCCGTCCATCGGTGTGGATAAACTGCCGGACAGCGCGCAAATCTGTTCCTGCTTCGACGTCACCAAAGGCATGCTGATCTCCGCCATTAACAAAGGCTGCCACACCGTTGCGGCGCTGAAGGCGGAAACCAAAGCCGGGACCGGCTGCGGCGGCTGTATCCCGCTGGTCACCCAGGTGCTGAACGCCGAGCTGGCAAAACAGGGCATTGAAGTGAACAACAACCTGTGCGAGCACTTCGCTTACTCTCGCCAGGAGCTGTACCACCTGATCCGCGTGGAAGGCATTAAGTCCTTTGACGAACTGCTGGAGAAACACGGCCAGGGCTATGGCTGTGAAGTATGTAAGCCTACTGTTGGTTCGCTACTTGCGTCCTGCTGGAACGAATATGTGCTCAAACCAGAACACACTCCGCTTCAGGACACCAACGATAACTTCCTGGCCAATATTCAGAAAGACGGGACTTACTCGGTGATCCCGCGTTCTGCCGGGGGGGAAATCACCCCTGAAGGGCTGGTCGCCGTGGGCCGTATCGCCCGTGAGTTTAACCTGTACACCAAAATCACCGGTTCCCAGCGTATCGGCCTGTTCGGCGCGCAGAAAGATGACCTGCCGGAAATCTGGCGTCAGCTGATTGAAGCGGGCTTTGAAACCGGTCACGCGTACGCCAAGGCGCTGCGCATGGCGAAAACCTGCGTGGGCAGCACCTGGTGCCGCTACGGCGTGGGCGACAGCGTGGGCTTCGGCGTAGAGCTGGAAAACCGCTACAAAGGCATCCGTACGCCGCACAAAATGAAGTTCGGCGTCTCAGGGTGTACCCGCGAATGTGCGGAAGCGCAGGGTAAAGACGTGGGTATTATTGCCACCGAGAAAGGCTGGAACCTGTACGTGTGCGGCAACGGCGGGATGAAACCGCGCCACGCGGACCTGCTGGCGGCGGATCTCGATCGCGACACGCTGATTCAGTATCTCGACCGCTTCATGATGTTCTACATCCGTACCGCCGATAAGCTGACCCGTACCGCCTCCTGGCTCGATAACCTCGAAGGCGGCATCGACTACCTGAAGTCGGTCATTATCGACGACAAGCTGGGCCTGAATGAACAGCTGGAATCCGAGATGACTCGACTGCGCGAGGCGGTGATCTGCGAGTGGACCGAAACCGTGAACACGCCAGCGGCGCAGACGCGCTTCAAACACTTTATCAACAGCACCCAGCGCGACCCGAACGTGCAGGTGGTGCCGGAGCGTGAACAGCATCGTCCAGCGACCCCGTATGAACGTATTCCGGTGATGCTGGTGGAGGAAAACGCATGAGCCAGTGGGTAAACATCTGCAATATTAACGACATTCTGCCAGCAACCGGCGTCTGTGCCCTGCTGGGCAACGAGCAGGTGGCGATTTTCCGTCCTCGCCACGATGAACAGGTCTATGCCATCAGCAATATCGACCCGTTCTTCGAGGCCAGCGTGCTCTCCCGCGGTCTGATTGCGGAGCACCAGGGCGAGCTGTGGGTTGCCAGCCCGCTGAAAAAGCAGCGCTTCCGCTTAACCGACGGACTCTGCATGGAAGATGAAAGCTTCTCGGTCAAACACTACGACGTCCGCGTGAAGGACGGCGAGGTGCAGCTGAAAGCGTAACCTCTCGCCTTTTCAATAGAAAAGGCTTATGACCCCTTATGGGTAACGGCAGGAAAAACCGTATGTTCTGTACGATTCCTGCTGTTATCCTGACGTCAATTCTTCCCCCGCCATGAATGCTGTGAGGTAACGTCGTGGATCACCTGCCGATTTTTTGTCAATTACGCAACCGCGACTGCCTGCTCGTGGGCGGCGGCGATGTGGCTGAACGCAAGGCGCGCCTGCTGTTAGAGGCGGGCGCCCGACTGACCGTTAACGCCCTCACCTTCGCCCCACAGTTTGACGTCTGGGCGCAGGAAGGGATGCTCACCCAGGTGCAGGGCGAATTTGATGAATCCCTGCTGGATACCTGCTGGCTGACCATCGCCGCAACGGATAACGATGACGTTAACCAGCGCGTCAGCGACGCCTGCGAAGCGCGCCGCATCTTCTGTAACGTTGTGGATGCGCCGAAAGAGGCGAGCTTTATCATGCCGTCGATTATTGACCGTTCACCGCTGATGATTGCGGTGTCGTCCGGCGGGCGCTCGCCCGTTCTTGCCCGTCTGCTACGGGAAAAACTGGAAGCCGTGCTGCCGCAGCATCTTGGTCAGATTGCCCAATACGCCGGAGAGCTGCGCTCCCGCGTGAAGCAAACCTTCGCAACCGTGGGCGAACGCCGTCGCTTCTGGGAGAAGTTCTTTGTCAACGACAGGCTGGCGCAGTCCCTTGCCAATCAGGACACCAAAGCCGTTGAAGAGACGACCGAACAGCTCCTGAGCGAGCCGCTGGACCATCGCGGTGAAGTGGTACTGGTGGGCGCAGGTCCCGGCGATGCGGGCCTGCTGACGCTGAAGGGTCTCCAGCAGATCCAGCAGGCGGACATCGTGGTGTATGACCGTCTGGTCTCTGATGACATCATGAATCTGGTACGCCGCGATGCTGACCGCGTGTTCGTCGGCAAACGGGCAGGTTATCACTGCGTACCGCAGGAGGAGATCAACCAGATCCTGCTGCGGGAAGCGCAGAAAGGTAAGCGTGTGGTGCGTCTGAAAGGGGGCGATCCCTTTATCTTTGGTCGCGGCGGCGAGGAGCTGGAAACTCTCTGCAACGCGGGCATTCCATTCTCCGTGGTGCCGGGTATTACGGCGGCATCCGGCTGTTCTGCCTATTCCGGCATTCCGTTAACCCATCGCGACTATGCCCAGAGCGTGCGCCTGGTGACGGGCCACCTGAAAACCGGCAGCGAGCTGGACTGGCATAATCTGGCCGCTGAAAAGCAGACGCTGGTCTTCTACATGGGGCTAAATCAGGCAGCCACGATTCAGGCGAAACTGCTGGAGCACGGCATGGAAGCAGATATGCCGGTCGCACTGGTGGAAAACGGCACCGCCATTACGCAGCACGTGGTCGATGGCGTGCTGACGCAGCTGGGTGAGCTGGCGCAGCAGGTTCAAAGCCCGGCGCTGATCGTTGTTGGACGCGTGGTTGAGCTGCGCGAAAAGCTGAACTGGTTCTCAAACCACTAACCATAGTCTCTCTTCCTGGAGTAGTCCTTATGCGGACTACTCCCTTCATACCTCAGTCGATAACATACCGCCCGCATAATGGAACTTTTCCATTTATTCTCTCGTGTTACATCCAATTTTAGATTTTTAGACAAGGAATGCGTATGTTCAAACTGGCAAAAGCTGCCGTACTGGTCGGCCTGTTAACAACTCTGACGGCCTGCACCGGTCACGTTCAAAATACTAAAAATAATTGCAGTTACGATTACCTGCTGCATCCGGCGATCTCCATTTCGAAGATCATCGGCGGTTGCGGCCCGGCGGCACAGCAGTAAGCGTTTTTCAGGCGTAAAAAAACCGGGAATTTCCCGGTTTTTTTATTGAGTCCGTATTTGTCGGGTGGCGGCTTAAGGTTTCGCCACAAACCCAATCGCCTCGTACACCGCTGTCAGGGTTTCCGACGCGCGCGCGCTGGCTTTTTCTGCGCCCTCTTTCATCACTTTTTGCAGGAAAGCTTCGTCGTTACGGTAACGGTGATAGCGCTCCTGCAACTCGGTCAGCATGCCGGAAACGGCGTCTGCCACTTCGCCTTTCAGGTGGCCGTACATCTTGCCTTCAAAGTGTTTTTCCAGCTCAGGGATGCTCTGTCCGGTCACACCGGAGAGAATGTCCAGCAGGTTGGATACGCCCGCTTTGTTCTGCACGTCGTAGCGCACCACTGGCGGCTCATCGGAGTCGGTCACCGCACGCTTGAGCTTTTTCACCACCGATTTCGGATCTTCCAGCAGGCCGATAACGTTGTTGCGGTTATCGTCAGACTTGGACATCTTTTTGGTCGGCTCCAGAAGGGACATCACGCGCGCGCCGGATTTCGGAATAAACGGCTCAGGCACTTTGAACACGTCGCCGTAAAGCGCATTGAAGCGCTGGGCAATATCGCGGCTCAGCTCCAGGTGCTGCTTCTGGTCTTCACCCACCGGCACCTGGTTGGTCTGGTACAGCAGAATGTCGGCCGCCATCAGCACCGGATAGTCAAACAGACCGGCGTTGATGTTCTCAGAGTAGCGCGCAGACTTATCCTTGAACTGGGTCATGCGGCTCAGCTCGCCGAAATAGGTGTAGCAGTTCAGCGCCCAGCCCAGCTGCGCGTGCTCTGGTACGTGAGACTGAACGAAAATGGTGCTCTTCTCTGGATCGATACCGCACGCCAGGTACAGCGCCAGCGTATCGAGCGTCGCCTTGCGCAGCTTCTCGGGATCCTGACGCGCGGTGATAGCATGCAAATCCACGATGCAGTAAATGCAGTGGTAGTCATCCTGCATGCTCACCCACTGACGTAACGCACCCATGTAGTTACCAATGGTCAGTTCACCTGAAGGCTGTGCGCCACTAAAAACGATGGGCTTAGTCATTATTCAATTCCTGATGTTCACTGTGCGAGAGCCCGAGTGCGGGCAACAAATCTTTGAAGTGGTCGAACACAACGTCCGGCTCACTCAGCGTAATGGCTTCACCGTAGTTGTAGCCGTAGGTCAACCCAACCGACGGGCAACCTGCCGCTCTGGCAGCCAGAATATCATTGCGGGAATCCCCGACAAAGAGCAGCTCCGCAGGCGTTAAGGATAATTTTTCTGCCACCAGCAATAGCGGTTCCGGATGCGGCTTTTTATTCTGTACGTCATCGCCGCCCACAATCACGGAGAAGTATTTCGCGATATCCAGCGCTTCCAGCAGAGGCGCAACGAACGGTGTCGGCTTGTTAGTCACCAGCCCCAGCGGGATGCCTTTAGCATGTAGCGCGCTCAGCGTTTCAGCGACATCCGGGAACAGGAAGCTGCCCTCTTCGACGGTCTCTTCGTAGAAACGGTCGAACAGTTTGCGCAGAATACGCTGCTGCTCATCCTGGGGAATATCCGCGTGGTCAACACTCGGTTTACCTTGCGCGGAACGCTGAGAGGCACGCTCCTGACGAGCCCAGGTCAGCGCGCGCTCCATCAGCACGTCTGCACCGTTACCAATCCACGTCACCACGCGCTCTTCGCCTGCAACGGGGAGTTCAAGGGCATACAGCGCCTGATCGACGGCACTGGTTAATCCTGGCGCGCTGTCGACCAGCGTGCCGTCGAGGTCAAATGCTACACCCCGAATAGCCTGCAATTTATCCATGACTTACCTTCGCCAGTTCACGGCGCATTTCATCAATGACTTTTTTGTAATCCGGTTGATCGAAGATGGCGGAGCCTGCGACGAACATATCCGCCCCTGCCGCCGCAATCTCACCGATGTTATTGACCTTCACGCCGCCGTCCACTTCCAGACGAATATCATAGCCAGACTCATCGATACGGCGGCGCACTTCACGCAGTTTGTCGAGGGTCTGAGGGATAAATGACTGACCACCAAAGCCTGGGTTGACGGACATCAGCAGGATCACGTCCAGCTTGTCCATCACGTAGTCGAGATAGCTCAGCGGGGTCGCCGGGTTAAAGACCAGTCCCGCCTTACAGCCGTTCTCTTTGATCAGCTGTAGCGTGCGGTCAACATGTTCGGAGGCTTCCGGGTGGAAAGTGATGATGCTGGCACCCGCCGCGGCGAAATCGGGTACGATGCGGTCAACCGGTTTCACCATCAGATGCACGTCAATGGGCGCGGTGATCCCGTAGTTACGCAGTGCTTTAAGCACCATCGGACCGATGGTCAGGTTGGGAACGTAGTGGTTATCCATAACGTCGAAATGGACGACATCCGCGCCAGCCGCGAGAGCTTTGGCAGTGTCTTCACCCAGGCGGGCAAAATCGGCCGACAGAATTGAGGGGGCAATCAAAAACTGTTTCATCCGCATCTCCTTGAAATGTGTTTACCGGCGGGCAAAGGCTCAGGGTCGATAAAGCGCCAGAAGTTCGTCCACCTTTTTACGTGTGCCGCCGTTGCTGCTAATGCTACGCCGCACTTTTACCTGAAAATGCTTCGCGGCTTTGTACCATTCGCGCGTATCAGGCGTGTCGTGATTCGAAATTAACACCGGAATTCTTTTGCTGACCAGCTTTTCCGCCATCTCAGCCAGACGAGCCTGCTCGGCCGGGCTGAAGCTATTGGTGTGGTAGGCGGTGAAATTTGCCGTGGCAGACAGCGGCGCGTAAGGCGGGTCGCAGTAGACCACCGAGTTTACGCCCGCCAGCTCCATGCACTCTTCATATGAGAGACAGTAGAACTCGGCATTCTGCGCTTTTTCAGCAAAGTGATACAGCTCGTCCTGCGGGAAATAAGGACGCTTATAGCGGCCAAACGGCACGTTAAACTCGCCACGCAGATTATACCGGCACAGACCGTTGTAGCCATGGCGGTTGAGATAAAGAAACAACAGCGCGCGACGGAACGGATCCTGGCTTTGATTAAACTCAGCGCGGAACTGATAGTAGACGTCCGGGTTGTTGTTCTCTGGCGTAAACAGCTTCCGTGCCTCTTCCACATACTCATCGGTACGCAGTTTGACGATGTTATAGAGGCTAATAAGGTCGCTGTTGATATCCGCCAGGATATAACGAGAAAAATCGGTATTCAGGAACACCGATCCAGCACCCACGAAGGGCTCGATAAGACACTCGCCTTTCGGCAGGTGCTTTTTAATATCGTCGAGCAGGGGGTATTTCCCCCCTGCCCATTTCAGAAAAGCGCGATTTTTTTTCATGCTGACTAACTGATTACACCTTCTCCGGCTGTGGAGAAAGCTCCGACAGCATCCTGCGCTTTAAACATTACTTCAGATCGGCCTGCACCTGATGAATCGGCTTCGCCCACGGGTTTTTCGCCTGCACGTCGGCTGGCAGCGTGGAAACGGCACGTTTTGCTTCATCTTTGGAAGCATAAATACCACTCACCAGCACATACCACGGTTGACCGTTACGGGTCGTCTGATAAACCACGTAGTTTTTCAGATTCGATTTCTTCGCCCAGGCGTTGAGGTTGTCATAGTTAGACGAACTGCTCAGCTGAAGGGTGTAGTTGCTGGAAGAGGCCGACTGCAAAGAACCCACGTTGCCCGTCGTTTTACCTGGCGAAGCGCCCGTTTTGGCTGCGGGAGCCGCAGGTGTTGTTGCAGCAGGTGTTGTTGCAGCAGGTGCGGTTGTGGTCGCCGTTGCTTTCGGTGCAGCGGTTGCCGCAGGCGTTGGCGCTTTAACCGGCTGGCTCACCGCAGGTTTTGTCTGCGCTGGCGCTTTCGTTTCTGGCGCTTTTGCCACGGCCTGTGGTTTCGTCTCACGCTTCGGCTCAATCACAGCCTGCTTACGCTCCTGGCGTGGTGCAGTCTGCGTCTGGCGCGGTTTGGTTTCCGTTGCCGCCGTCTGCTGCTGGGCATTGCTGCCATGAACTGGCGCAACGGTGGCTGGTTCAGTTGGCAGCGTGGAGTTCACCACGGCAGCGTTAACCTGTTCCTGATTCTGCGGTTGCATCAGCGCGTTGTTCAGATCGCCCTGAACCTCAACACGCTGCTGGCCTTCAGGCGTAGCTGGCGCCTGGCCCTGAGTCGGGGTAGAAGAGACAGGCGGCAGAGAGATATCCTGACCGGCGCTGGTGTTGCCTGCGGTCTGCTCTGCGGAAGTGGTGCCCGGCGCAGGCTGAGCGCCATTCGCCTGGTTGCTCGCATCGTTACCAGACAGGTCGATGCTCTTCTCGGCAGACGCGGTCTGCTCGGTAGAATGGGTAGAAGGGGCTTTTAGCGCGGAACCAATGCCGACAATCAGCAATACCAGCACCAGAACGCCAAGGCCCATCATGATGTACTGACGGGAGGCCGGTTTTGCCGCTACCGCTTTTTTACGCTTGCGCGGTCGACGTTCAACAGGCTGTTCATCCATTAACTCTTCTTCGGATTCAAACTCCTCGTCTTCACGCTCATTGCGCGCGTTGCGGCTACGCGAAGGGCGACGATCGTCTGCATCCAGATCGACATCGTCAAAGTTGATCTGCGGCTCGTTATCACGTTCTGAAGATTGACGAGAACGACCAGTACGACGATCGCTGGGATCGGGTTTCAGCTCGTCTTCTGGTTTGAATTCATCCATTTAACACCCCACTCAAAGGCTTCTGCCAACGACTCTGCATTAACCTGAAGCTAAAACGACCACCTGTTACAGCGGTCTGACCTTTCTAGTTGTTACGCCTGCTGACAATCAGCAATAGCGCCAAGTACGACTTCGTGCGGCACTCCGCCGCGCACTTCACTTTTCCCTATTGCAAGCGGGAGTACCAGACGCATCTCACCTGCCAATACTTTTTTATCGCGCATCATGTGGGGAAGGTACGCCTGCGCAGACATTTCCTGCGGACCACTTACCGGCAAGCCAGCACGTTTAAGCAACGCGATGATACGTGCTGTCTCTTCCGGCCTGAACTGCCCCAGACGTTCAGAGGCCCGCGCCGCCATAACCATTCCGGCTGCGACAGCTTCACCGTGAAGCCAGTTACCGTAACCCATTTCGGCTTCGATCGCATGACCAAACGTATGCCCCAGATTCAGTAAAGCACGTAAGCCGGTTTCACGCTCATCTGCGGCAACGACTTCTGCTTTCAGCTCACAACAACGGCGAATACAGTAGGCCATTGCCTGCCCGTCGAGGCGCAGCAGCGCATCCATATTCTCTTCCAGCCAGGTGAAGAACTCCCCGTCAAGAATAATGCCGTATTTGATCACTTCTGCAAGGCCGGACGCCAGTTCGCGCGCTGGCAAGGTTTTCAGACAGTCGAGATCCACCACCACCGAGGCAGGCTGGTAGAACGCGCCAATCATATTTTTGCCGAGCGGATGGTTAACCGCCGTTTTACCGCCCACAGAAGAATCGACCTGTGAGAGCAACGTGGTTGGAATTTGAATAAAGCGCACGCCGCGCTGGTAGCTGGCGGCTGCAAAACCGGTCAGATCGCCCACAACGCCGCCGCCCAGGGCAAGCAGTGTTGTATCACGACCGTGCGGTTTTTGCAGAAGTGCGGTAAAGACGGTATCCAGTACCGTCAGGCTTTTGTACTGCTCGCCATCGGGCAGAATCACACTGTCGACCTTCACGCCCGCCTGCTCAAGCAGGTGACGTACACGGTCGAGATAAAGCGGAGCCAGCGTCTCGTTGGTGACCAGCATCGCCTGATCACCCGCTTTCAGTGGTAAGAAGGAAGCTGGGTCGTTAAACAAACCAGCCGCGATGGTGATAGGGTAACTACGTTCCCCGAGAGTAACTGTAATCCTCTCCATGACGCGACATCCACCTTAAATGCTTTTACCCGCAGGCGAGTGTATATAAAGCCAGAATCAGTTGCTTTCCAGCATATGAATAATCTGGTTTGCAACCACTTTAGCGCTTTGATCGTCAGTACGAATGGTCACATCAGCAATCTCTTCGTACAGAGGATTGCGTTCATCGGCCAAAGCTTCCAGAACTTCACGTGGCGGTGTTTCAACCTGCAACAACGGGCGCTTTTTATCACGCTGCGTGCGTGCCAGCTGTTTTTCGATGGTCGTCTCAAGATAGACCACTACGCCACGGGCGGAGAGACGGTTGCGGGTTTCGCGAGATTTTACAGAGCCGCCGCCAGTTGCCAGCACAATGCCCTGTTTTTCCGTGAGTTCGTTGATCACTTTTTCTTCTCGGTCACGGAAACCTTCTTCGCCTTCTACGTCGAAGACCCAGCCCACATCCGCTCCGGTTCGTTTCTCAATCTCTTGATCAGAATCGTAAAATTCCATATTGAGTTGTTGAGCTAACTGACGCCCAATAGTGCTTTTGCCGGCACCCATAGGCCCAACCAGAAAGATATTGCGTTTCTCTGCCATTTTTTCGGTACTACTAAGACTATTCGTTAATGGTAATCCCCGCTGCGCAGACACCCGGCGTAGCAGGACATGAACTGAAACCTCATTTGCAATAGAGCGAGAGTCAGACGAAAAATTATCTCAATACTCCGGCTTGTTTGGCAACTGATTAAATCACCGTTCCCGGCGCATAAGGAAATAAGACGTAAGTCCAACTCAAATCGGTACTCCTTGTATGCTAATTCATGCCCCACGTCAAACATCTGCAACAAACTGAATGCAAAATCATTGCGGGGATCGTTACCCATTACTGAATACTGACCAGACGTGGCGTGATAAACACCACTAACTCGCGCCGTTCGTTATCTTTTCCGTCATGGCGGAACAGCTGACCCAGCCACGGAATGTTGCCCAGCACGGGCACGCTGTCGCGTCCGGTTTTATTCTTTTGCGAAAAGATCCCGCCCAGCGCGAGCGTTTCCCCACTTTTTACCTCTACCTGCGTTTCGATCTCCTGCTTATCGATCGCCAGCGTTTCGCCGTCTGCCTGTTGTAGCACCTGGCCAGGCATATTTTCACTGATATGCAATTTCAGGCGCACGCGACCGCCCGGCAGAACCACCGGCGTGACCTCCATGCCTAATACCGCCTCTTTAAATTCAACGGATGTCGCCCCGCTCTCGCCGCTGGAAACCTGATACGGAATTTCGCTGCCCTGCTTGATGCTGGCCGGCTGCATGTGCGATGCCAGCAGCCGCGGGCTGGCGATGATATCCACCTGCTGCTTTTGCTCAAGCGCCGACAACTCAAGATCCAGCATCCTGCCGTTGATGCGCCCGATGTTAAACCCTGCGTGGGTGGTCGCACTGGCCACCGACAGGTCCGCACCCAGCGTCGTGACCTGACCCACTTTACTGGCCTCCGTTGCGTCAGCGAGGTTCCATTTCACCCCCAGTTCACGCAGGCTTTTTTCACTGATGGTCACAATCTGCGCCGCCAGTTCCACCTGCTCGACGGGCAGATCCATCTGCACAGCCCAGCGCTGGAGCATATCCACCACCGTCTGGTTATCCCTGACCAGGAAACGGTTGGTGCGCTTGTCGACGGAGAGACTGCCTTTCGGGCTTAAGAGCTTTTCCGCCGCTTTTTGCAATTCGGCCGCATCCGCATAAGCAAACGGAATGCTGTGAGAGTGCAGCGGGGCGTCGAGCAGACGCTGGGCCCGCTCCTGCTCTTTACGCGTCTGTTGCTCCCGTTGCCAGGCCGCCGTATGCACATAAAAAATGCCGCCCTCTTCCCGCAATACCAGCCCGGCGCTGTTCACTACCGTCTGAAGCGCCTGCCTCCAGGGCACCCGCGTTAAATTCAGCGAAAGCGAACCGCTGACATCCGGCGACACCACCAGATTGCGATCCTCCTGCGCTACCAGCGCCTGTAATATTTGCACCACCGGGACATCATCCACCAGCAGGGTGACCGGTTTTGGCGTCGCGGCCCACAGGGGCTGGCTGAGTACCGCCAGTAACAGCCCTATCCTTATCTTCACTTTTTTTCGTTCCTTCTCGTTGCCATGTCCATCGCTTCGGCTCGCACATATCGCCGACATCAACGGTCAGTTGTTGTCTATCTATCGCGCTCACCCGCCAGCCTGTCGGTAACCGCATCTGCGTTTTTACCCGGTGCCAGCGTTTCTGCCCGTCCTGCATAAGGCCGATATCCCTGCTGCCGCTGACTATCCCCTGATACCGCCACTGGCTGAGCTGCCCGGCTGCGCAACGCTCTTCCGGCACAGAGAAGGGATCCCGCATCCCGGTCAGGAAAAGCGGAGAAAGCAGGATGACTAAACGGGCTTTACTGCGCATGACCGATCTCCAGTTGCAGGCTGAGGCGTAACTGTTTGCCCTGTGGGATGATGGAAAACGCACTCACCCGCACGTTCTCAAGCGCCAGCCGGGAAAAGAGCGCCGGAACCGCGCCCCATGAGGCATCCAGCGCCAGCTCTCCCCCACTCTGCTGCGGCTTCCAGTACACCAGCCTTGCGTCCTCACGCTGAAATGCCAGGGGAGAAAAGGGCCGCGAGGGCGTCACTTGCGTAAACACTGCTTGCCGTCCGGCCTCTGGCCACAGCGAGGCGTTGATTCGCTTCGCACTGATGGCCTGCGCCTGAACATCGGCGTAACGCAGAGCAGCGGGCCTGAGCAGCAGTCCCCAAATTGCCCACGCAACAAGCCCCGACGCGATCAACCAGCAAAGGACGCGCCGGGAAGGACGTGCATCAGCCCAGCGTTGATACCAGATACCCACCGGCTACCTCCGGCTATGCAGTTTAAAAGAGAACATCCATCGCCCCAGGCTATCCTGTTGCAGTTCGCCTGCCGGTCCGGGGTTAAATCCCGTCACCCTTTTCAGCGCATCGGTCATGGCTGCGAGCGCTGGCAGTGAAGTGGTATAGCCGGTCAGGGTCAGCGAGGGTGGCTGATAACGCAGCGCCGTCAGCCACGCCTGCCGGGGCATTGCGCTGGCAAGCGATTCCAGCGCGGGTTGCCAGGCCGGATCAGACGGCGGCGAAGGGGTTTTCAGCCCCGCTGACTGCGGCTGACGGGCTCTCAATACTTTCTGCACCGCCCGAGTCCCCGCCAGTTCGCTCTGCAACGCCTGTAACGCGAGAGACTGCGTCGCCCGCAGACTGAAACCACCCGCCAGCATCACCAGCAATGAGGCGGCAAACAGCAGCCCCCAGAAACGCAGGCGCTGATTACGTTGCTGCCGACGCCAGGGTAAAAGATTGGGCATGCTCATTACGGCGCCTCGCTCATGGCCAGCGCCAGGGCGACGGTGTAATCAGCACCGCATTCCGGCAGCGGCGGCTGGCACAGCGTCACCGCTTCCCAGGGATCGCGGGCAGCATCAAACACGGCGATATCAGAAGAAGAAAGCGCAAGCAGCGCCGCCAGTTCATTCACCGTCGCCGCTTCTGTGGTGTAGCGCCGCCCCCACTGGTGACGCATCGCCCATAGCCACTGGTGTTGATCTCTCCAGGCGACGCACCGGGCGGGGGCAACAGCAGAGAGAAGATTAGCCAGCGCGCCGGCATCCGGGGCGATTGCTGCCAGACGCAAACGCAGCGCGTTCGCCAGCGTCAACAGGGTATCGACCTCTCTGTTTTGCGCTGCGGTAACCTGAAAAGTGTTGCTGAACGTATCCTGCGCGTAGTCAAAGCAGAGCGTATCGGCGGGCATCTCCAGCTCACGCGCTAATGCGGCGCCTACCCAGGTGAGCTGTTCGCTGTCACGCAAGGTAACGGATGGACGGGGCAACGCGCGTTGCAGAACGCGCGTTGCCGGAAATGAGAGGAATACCCGATGCGAGTGCGGCAATGTTTTCCGCCAGCCACGTAATGCGTTAACCAGCTCTTCTGGCTTAAGTATTTTGCCTTCCCCGATAACGCCGTCCGACAGCGGCACCGCCCACCAGCGCCGTAAACGCCATCCGGCCCGCTCTCTGGTCAGCGCTAACGCAACCACCTTATCCTGTTGAATATGAACACCTGTTTGCCACGTTTTAAAAGCCATGCTTCACGATCTCCTTATCGCCCGTCGGAGTGACGGCTATATCAATGAATCAGGCTTGCCTTTATACTACCGCGCGATTGTTTAGAAACTGCCCAGGCTAAACCAAATGGGAAATCTCCGGTGAAGTTCGTAAAGTATTTATTGATCCTTGCAGTCTGTTGCATTCTGCTGGGAGCAGGCTCGATTATTGGTTTGTACAAATATGTCGAGCCGCAACTCCCTGATGTCGCCACGCTTCGTGATGTGCGGCTTCAGATCCCTATGCAGGTCTATAGCGCCGATGGTGAACTGATGGCGCAATACGGCGAGAAACGTCGTATCCCACTGACCTTAAATCAAATTCCACCCGTGATGGTGAAGGCTTTTATCGCCACCGAGGACAGCCGTTTTTACGAGCATCACGGTGTCGATCCGGTCGGTATTTTCCGTGCGGCAAGCGTGGCGCTGTTCTCCGGTCATGCCTCTCAGGGGGCAAGTACTATTACCCAGCAGCTGGCGCGTAACTTCTTCCTCAGCCCGGAAAAGACGCTGATGCGTAAGATCAAAGAGGTGTTCCTCGCGATCCGCATTGAGCAACTGCTGAGCAAAGACGAGATCCTTGAGCTTTACCTCAACAAGATCTATCTGGGCTACCGCGCCTATGGCGTAGGGGCTGCGGCTCAGGTCTATTTTGGTAAGCCGATCGATCAGCTCACGCTGAGCGAAATGGCGACCATTGCCGGCCTGCCAAAAGCGCCATCCACGTTTAACCCGCTCTACTCGCAGGACCGCGCCACCGCGCGCCGTAACGTGGTGCTGTCGCGTATGTTGAGCGAAGGCTACATCAGTCAGTCTGAGTACGATAAGGCGCGCAGCGACGTTATTGACGCCAATTACCATGCGCCGGAAATCGCCTTCTCTGCACCGTATCTCACTGAAATGGTTCGCCAGGAGATGGTGAGTCGCTACGGTGATAAAGCGTATGAAGATGGTTATCGCGTCTATACCACCGTGACCCGCAAGGTACAGCAGGCTGCCCAGCAGGCGGTGCGTAATAACGTGATGGATTACGATATGCGTCACGGCTATCGCGGCCCGTCCAACGTGCTGTGGAGAGTGGGCGAAGGCGCATGGGACAGCAAAAAAATTACTGATTCCCTGAAAGCGCTGCCGACCTATGGCCCGCTGCGTCCGGCTGTGGTCACCCAGGCCGATCCGCAGGAAGCGGTGGCGATGATGGCCGATGGTACATCCGTTTCGCTGCGCATGGAGGGTGTCCGCTGGGCGCGTCCGTACCGCTCTGACACTCTTCAGGGCCCGACGCCACGTAAAGTGACCGATGTGGTACAAACCGGACAACAAATCTGGGTCCGTCAGGTCGGTGATGCCTGGTGGCTGGCGCAGGTGCCGGACGTCAACTCTGCGCTGGTCTCCATCAATCCGCAGAACGGTGCCGTGATGGCGCTGGTTGGCGGGTTCGATTTCAACCAGAGCAAATTTAACCGCGCGACCCAGGCACTGCGTCAGGTTGGTTCGAACATCAAACCGTTCCTGTATACCGCGGCGATGGATAAGGGGCTGACGCTCGCCAGCATTCTCAACGACGTGCCAATTTCCCGCTGGGATGCCGGTGCGGGCTCTGACTGGCAGCCGAAGAACTCTCCGGCGCAATACGCTGGCCCTATCCGTCTGCGTCAGGGCCTTGGCCAGTCGAAGAACGTGGTCATGGTTCGCGCGATGCGTGCGATGGGCGTTGATTATGCGGCAGAGTATCTGCAACGCTTCGGCTTCCCGGCGCAAAACATTGTTCATACCGAATCTCTGGCGCTCGGCTCCGCGTCCTTTACGCCGCTCCAGGTCGCTCGTGGCTACTCGGTGATGGCGAACGGGGGATTCCTGGTCGATCCGTATTTCATCAGCAAAATCGAGAACGATCAGGGCGGCGTACTGTTTGAAGCGAAACCGAAAATTGCCTGCCCTGAATGCGATATTCCGGTGATTTACGGCGACACGCCAAAATCCAATGTCCTGGAAAACAAGGATATGGAAGATGTGGCGATCTCTCAGGAACGTCAGAATCTGGCGGTGCCGCAGCCTCAGCTGGAACAGGCCAATCAGGCGCTGGTCGCCCAGAGTGGCGCGCAGGAGTACGCCCCGCACGTGATCAGCACGCCGCTGTCGTTCCTGATTAAGAGCGCACTGAACACCAACATCTTTGGCGAACCGGGCTGGCAAGGCACCGGCTGGCGAGCGGGCCGCGATTTGCAGCGCCACGACATCGGCGGCAAAACCGGGACAACCAACAGTTCAAAAGATGCCTGGTTCTCAGGTTATGGCCCGGGCGTTGTTACCTCCGTCTGGATTGGTTTTGACGATCACCGCCGCACTCTGGGGCGCACAACCGCTTCTGGCGCGATTAAAGATCAGATTTCCGGTTATGAGGGTGGGGCTAAGAGTGCGCAACCGGCGTGGGATGCTTACATGAAGGCCGCTCTCGAGGGCGTGCCGGAGCAGCCGCTAACGCCTCCGCCGGGCATTGTCACGATCAATATTGACCGCAGCACTGGACAGCTCGCGAATGGCGGCAACAGCCGTGCCGAGTATTTCATCGAGGGTACGCAGCCAACCACGCAGGCAGTGCATGAGGTGGGTACAGAGATCATTGATAACGGCGAGACGCACGAGCTGTTCTGACGCCGACAAAAAAGCCGGGTGGCGACTACGCCTGACCCGGCCTACAACGTCAATGCAAAACGGCAACCTTCGGTTGCCGTTTTTAATGGTGGCGCTACAAACGCCCCTGCCCCTTCAGCCACTCTCGTACCAGGAACAGTGCGCTCACGTTGCGTGCCTCGTTAAAGTCAGGATCTTCCAGCAAATCCATCAGATGAGCCAGCGGCCAGCGAACCTGCGGCAGCGGTTCCGGCTCGTCTCCTTCCAGCGATTCAGGATAGAGATCTTCCGCGACAACGATGTTCATTTTGCTGGAAAAATAGGACGGCGCCATGCTCAGCTTTTTCAGGAACGTCAGCTCTTTCGCGCCAAAGCCGACCTCTTCTTTCAGCTCCCGGTTTGCCGCTTCAAACACCGTTTCGCCCGGATCGATCAGTCCTTTGGAGAAGCCCAGCTCGTAGGATTCAGTGCCCACGGCGTATTCACGAATGAGGATCAGGTGCTCGTCGACGATAGGCACTATCATCACCGCTTCACGCGAGGAGGGGCGCATACGCTCATAAACACGACGCACACCGTTGCTGAACTCCAGATCCACGCTTTCGACATTAAACAGACGCGATTTCGCGACGGTTTCAACATTCAGAATGGTGGGCTTTTGTAAGGGTTTGGTCATCTTGACGGGTCTTTGCTGGGTGAACTGGCTTTATTGTGCGATACGCCGCACGGTTTCGGCAATGTCAATTGCTCTTTATTTACATTTATGCAACGTAATTGAATGCGATTCTCATTTCAAAACAAATGTCAAGAGGTTGAAATGTTTCCAGGAATTTGCTGATATCGCGCCGGAACAGGCTTTGTTATCATTACCGGTCACTGGGATGCGCGTCAACATGCTCAAGTTAGACTCCATACTTGCCGATAGCCGACCACAGAATCTCATTCATTGTACAAAAGGTGCGACTGACAACACCTGTAAGAAGATAAGTAAGATGGGGAAAGCATGAGCACCATTTTGATTTTTCTCGCTGCTGTGCTGGCCTGCGCGTCGATTGCGGTGTGGGTATTCAGGCGCCGCGTACATCGCCGTTATCGGCTGCCCTTTTTAAACGCGTTCGCCGGGGCAAACACGCGCAAGCTTTCGCCAGAGGAACGCAGCACCGTTGAGCAGTATCTCGACACGCTGAACCGATCCCGGCTTTCGCCTGGCCCTACCGGCGCCAGCGCCGCCCCCGTATCGCTCAACCTTAACGCCCAAAGCGACACCGTTCTGTGCGTGACGCGCTCCATTACCCGCTATGGCATCACAACCGACGATCCCAACAAATGGCGTTACTATCTCGACTCTGTTGAAGTACACCTGCCTCCCTTCTGGGAACAGTATATTAACGACGAAAACAGCGTCGAGCTCATCCATACCGATACGCTGCCGCTGGTTATCTCCCTTAATGGTCATACTCTGAGCGAATATGTTCAAGAAGCGCCACGCTTTGCGCTGGAACGCGCGAGCGGAACGCAGGCCTCTATTCGTGGTGAAGAGACAGAGCAGATTGAACTGCTCAACATCCGCCAGGAAACGCATGAAGAGTACGTCCTGAGCCGCCCGGATGGCATTCGCGAAGCGGTGCTGATTGTCGTCTCGTTCCTGCTCTTTTTCATCTGCCTGCTGACGCCGGACGTGTTTGTTCCGTGGCTCGCGGGTGGCGCAGTACTGCTTCTGGCCGCCGGGCTGTGGGGCATATTTGCCCCGCCGGCAAAAACGTCATTACGCGAAATTCACTGCCTGCGCGGAACCCCAAAACGCTGGGGACTGTTCGGCGAAAACGATCAGGAACATATCAACAATATCTCGCTCGGGATCATCGATCTTATCTATCCACGCCACTGGCAGCCGTGGATTGCGCAGGACCTGGGCCACAAAACGGATATTGATATCTATCTCGACCGCCACGTTGTACGCCAGGGACGTTACTTATCCCTGCACGACGAAGTAAAAAACTTCCCGCTTCAGCACTGGCTTCGCAGCGCGGTGATTGCCGGTGGCGCCGCGTTAATCTTCCTCATGCTGCTGCTTTTCGTGCCGCTGGATATGCCAATTAAATTTACCCTGTCATGGATCAAAGGGGCGCAAACCGTGGAAGCCACCAGCGTACAGCAGCTCGAAGAAGCGGGTGTACGCGTGGGAGATACGTTGCGGCTGAAAGGCACCGGGATGTGTAATATCCACTCACCGGGTGCCTGGAACACGCGCCAGAACTCGCCGTTCGCGCCGTTCGACTGCTCTCAGATCATCTGGAATGACGCCTCTCCGCTGCCGCTGCCGGAATCGGATGTGGTCAATAAGGCCACTGCGCTCACCCAGACGATTAATCGCCAGCTCCATCCAAAACCGGATGATGATTCTCGCGTCAGCCCTGCCCTGCGTTCGGCTATTCAGAAGTCGGGCATGGTGCTGCTGGATGACTTTGGCGAAATCGTCCTGAAAACCGAGGATCTCTGTTCCGCCCAGGATGACTGTATCCGGCTGAAGAACGCGCTCGTCAACCTCGGCAACAGCAAAGACTGGGACGCGCTGGTGAAACGCGCCGAAGCGGGACGCCTGGACGGTGTGAACGTGCTTCTGCGTCCGGTCAGCGCCGAGTCGCTGGATAATCTGGTGGCGACCTCTACCGCCCCCTTCGTGATGCGTGAAACCACCCGTGCCGCCCAGGCGCTTAACAGCCCGGCGCCGGGCGGTTTTGTGATTGCCAGCGATGAAGGCAGCGACCTGGTGGATCAACCTTATCCGCAGGTTTCGCTGTATGACTATCCTGCCCAGGAGCAGTGGAGCGAATTCCAGCGTCTGGCGCAGATGCTGATGCAGACGCCATTCAGCGCGGAAGGGATCGTCACCACCCTCTTCACCGACGCCAACGGCACGCGTCATATTGGCCTGCACCGTATGCCGGATAGCGCTGGCCTGTGGCGCTATATAGGGACATCCCTGCTGCTGATTGCGATGCTGGCGTGCATCGTCTGGAACGGTTATCAGGCCGTACGCCGCTATCAGCGTTCCCGCACGCGGCTGGCAGAAATCCAGGCCTACTACGAAAATTGCCTTAACCCGAAACTGATCTCCTCTTCTGAGAGCCTGATCGGATAACGTCCCTGCGCGACAAGTTGTGCTACCCTGTCGCGCACGTTTCTTCTGGCTGGAGTTCCCCCTTATGCATCTTGATATCGACTGGCAGGCGGTCGATACCGTCCTGCTTGATATGGACGGCACGCTGCTTGATCTCGCCTTTGATAACTATTTCTGGCAAAAGCTGGTCCCGGAAACTTACGGTGAACAGCAGGGGATCTCCCCGGCAGAAGCGCAGGAATTCATTCGTTCGCAATATAGCGCGGTGCAGCATACGCTAAACTGGTACTGTCTTGACTACTGGAGCGAGCGACTCGGTTTGGATATTTGTGCCATGACCACCGCCCAGGGCGCACGCGCCGTACTGCGCGAAGATACGGTCCCGTTCCTGGACGCGCTGAAAGCCTGCGGTAAGCGCCGTATTTTGCTGACAAATGCGCATCCCCATAACCTGGCCGTGAAGCTGGAACATACCGGTCTTGCTTCGCACCTTGATTTATTGCTTTCCACCCACACATTTGGTTATCCGAAAGAGGATCAGCGGTTGTGGCATGCCGTGGTGGAAGAGACCGGTTTACAGCCGGAACGCACGCTGTTTATTGACGACAGCGAGCCGATTCTGGATTCTGCGGCCGCTTTTGGCATTCGCTATTGTCTGGGCGTGACTAATCCGGATTCCGGCCTGGCTGAAAAAAGCTATCTGCGACATCCGGGGCTGAACGACTATCGCCGGATGATCCCCTCACTTACCGTGAAGGAGACGCCATGAAAGAAAAACCCTCTGATGGGGTAAGACTGGATAAATGGCTGTGGGCCGCCCGTTTTTACAAAACGCGCGCCCTTGCCCGTGAAATGGTTGACGGCGGAAAGGTGCATTACAACGGTCAGCGCAGCAAACCGAGCAAGCTGGTTGAACTGAATGCCACGTTAACGCTTCGCCAGGGCAACGATGAGAAAACGGTGGTGGTGAAAGCCATTACCGAACAACGGCGGCCCGCAACCGAAGCCGTTTTGCTGTATGAAGAGACGGCCGAAAGCATAGAGAAGCGCGAGAAAACCGCGCTGGCGCGCAAAATGAACGCGCTAACTATGCCTCACCCGGACCGGCGACCGGATAAAAAAGAGCGCCGCGATCTGATGAAATTTAAACACGGTGAGAGCGAGTAACCCTCACCTGCACGAGAGATGAAAATGGCCCAACACGACCAATTACACCGCTATCTGTTTGAACAATTTGCCGTGCGCGGCGAGCTGGTCACCGTATCCGAAACCTGGAAACAGATTCTGGAAAACCACAACTACCCGCTGCCGGTGAAAACCCTGTTGGGCGAACTGCTGGTTGCCACCAGCCTGCTGACCGCCACGCTGAAGTTCGCTGGCGATATTACCGTTCAGTTGCAGGGTGATGGCCCGATGTCGCTGGCGGTGATCAACGGTAATAACCAGCAGCAAATGCGCGGCGTGGCGCGCGTTCAGGGCGATATCCCTGAAAATGCGGATCTGAAAACGCTGGTCGGAAATGGCTACCTGGTTATCACGATTTCGCCTGAAGAGGGTGAGCGCTATCAGGGCGTTGTCGGTCTGGAAGGCGATACGCTTGCCGCCTGCCTGGAAGATTACTTCATGCGTTCCGAACAGCTGCCAACCCGCCTGTTCATCCGCACCGGTGAAGTAGATGGTCAGCCTGCTGCCGGTGGTATGCTGCTTCAGGTTCTGCCTGCGCAGGATGCACAGACCAATGATTTCGAGCATCTGGCAACGCTGACGGAAACCATCAAAGCGGAAGAGCTGTTCACCCTGTCGGCGACCGACGTGCTGTGGCGTCTCTACCACGAAGAAGAAGTGACGGTTTACGATCCGCAGGCGGTGGAATTTAAGTGCACCTGCTCCCGCGAGCGTTGTGCTGGTGCCCTGAAAACGCTGCCGGATGAAGAGATCGACAGCATCATGGCGGAAGACGGTGAAATCGATATGCACTGTGACTACTGCGGTACGCACTACGTGTTCAATTCGATGGATATCGCGGAGATCCGCAATAACGCCTCTCCGGCGGATCCGCAGGTTCACTAAGCTCTGAGCCTGATGCCCGGCGGCGCTATGCTCGCACGGGCCTACAATGAATTGTGCAATTTTTTGATATGATTGCTAATTGTAGGCCGGGTAAGCGTAGCGCCACCCGGCAAGAAAAAGCACTAACGCCACTGCGCATTATTGTAACTGTCGTAGCTCATATCGACACGCTCCCCAAAAATCTCAATATCCGCCCAGGGCTTCACGACAGATTTCACTTTCCTCTGCCTTAATGCGCGGTCAAGTTCTCCTCTGGTCAATGCCTCCGGCATTTTCCACGCGTCCCCGGCGATCCTCCAGCCCGTGTTAGTTTGTGTGTAAGCCACGATCGTGCGATCGGTAAATTGAAATAGCACGGCTTCCGGCTTGCCGTCGCTGTTAAGATCCAGCGGCATAAGTAAACAGTTACTCTGGGCGCTATCGCAGCTCTCGAAGCGATACTGATTGCTGAGCATGGCTTGCCACAATGTCTTATCAGGATGAGCCATTCCCGGTGCGAGCTGGACCTGTTTTTCCAGCATCGCGGCGGTCATCTTACCTGCTCCGCCAGCATTCCTGGAGAGAAGACCATTTATTTCACGCTGGCGTTTTGGGTTAGAGATAAACTGCGGATCGTTTTGCAGCGTGAGCATCGCCTCCCGCCCCTTTCGTCCAGCGTTACTGAGCATATACAGGCTGACTTGATCCGCAGTTATTCTGCCGTCCTGATAGCGGGCCATATGGCTTGCAACACTTATTCGCCACGGATCCAGCACGGGGGTATGGACCAACGCCAGGAAAATGAGGGAAAGCAGCCCGGTCGCCGGGATGACGTACGCATGGATCTTCTGCGGTTCACGGCGCTGAATCAGAGCGCTGGCGCAAAAACCGATCGCCCAGACCAGCGCCACGATGGTTATCAATACCCCGTACAGACGCTCGGGTGACCAGCCGTATTGCGAAATGCGTAGCCACAGCGCCCACCCCGCCAGAACCGGATACGCGGGTACGATAGCCACAGCGAGGCGAATCATCCCTCGCAGCGGGGCATAGTAAGGCAGTGTTTGACGCTGTGGATGCCACACTATCGTCACCAGGAATAACAGCAGCAGCGCTAAGGTGGTCAGCAAGCCCGCGGCGGATATTCTGGCTGAAATGGATTCAAAGCCGACAAAAGGCAACGCGCCAATAAAGAGCAGCGCCAGCGCCGCCATCAGGGGAAGCAGACCGGTGGCGATGAGGGTCAGCAGATTTTGCAGGGCAAGGATTAACCTTACCTGCATACGCGTGAGCACGGCCGCACTGGCTGAAACCACGCCAATCGCCACTGAAATAAACCCGTCAGAATGAAAGAAAAGCCGATCAAAAAAGCCGATGCCGATAAGTTCGAAAAGCTCGGCCCAGAGGAAAAGCACCAGCCAGAAGAGACCATTCGAAACAAAAATAATGAGCAGTGTCAGCGCGTTATGCCAGTTTCGTTGATAAAAGTCGCTGTAGAACGAGGTAGTCGGGACGGGATCCAAACGCCGCTGAAGCCATGGCAACACGAACAGCGTCATCAGCAGCAGATGAAAGCCGAAAACGAGCATCTCATCTCTGAGATTCCAGCTTTCGAGTCCTGCAACGCTCCACTTAAGCCAGCCGCCCATACCCGCGACTGCCGCGCCGATCATCCCGAGTGACAGCCACAAAAATGGCTTTCTGGATGACGTCATGGCAAGCGACAACGTGGTTGTCATTACCACGGTGGCAGGTACTACACACATCAGCCACAGCGTATCCGATGGCAATTTTGCGTACTCGATATACCACGTGATTACATAGCAAATTACGCCCTGTAGAGCCCCCGCCAGCACGACGGCTACGCGCGTTAAAGCGGATAACGTCTCACGGTTTTCCATTTCTCATCCCTTGTTCATGAAAAATCTATTGTCTCATCAAAGCAAAACTCTGGCCCCCACCTCAAACTCTGAAAATAGCTGACCCAAGAGACCTGAATCGTTTTCCCAGTGTAACCCTTACGTAATTTTCTTACATGTATGCGATTACATTCACATTCTTCTGGATAAATTCACCAGAGATTAACCTTTTAAGAACATTTTCCCCATCCAAAAAGCGATTCCTGCGATAATCTGCCCGCCCTGTGACTGGAGTCGCAGCGTTTTCCGTTAGTAAGGGTTTTGACCAGATACGTAAATCTATGAGCCCCGTCGCGGTTAACATCCCCAGAAAAACCCTACAATTTCAGGCAGTACATATTGGCTAAGGAGCAGTGATATGCGTGTTAATGGTTTAACCCCGCAAGATCTCAAGGCTTATGGTATTCACGACGTCCAGGAAGTGGTCTACAACCCCGATTACGATACGCTGTATCAGGAAGAGCTCAATCCGGCACTGGAAGGATACGAGCGTGGTGTGTTGACGAACCTGGGTGCTATCGCCGTCGATACGGGTATTTTTACCGGTCGTTCGCCGAAAGATAAGTATATCGTCCGAGATGACACCACCCGCGATACGCTGTGGTGGGCTGATAAGGGCAAAGGTAAGAACGATAACAAACCGCTCTCCCCGGAAACCTGGCAGCATCTGAAAGGACTTGTCACCCATCAGCTTTCCGGCAAGCGTCTGTTTATTATTGATGCGTTCTGCGGCGCTAACGCCGACACCCGTCTCTCCGTACGATTTATCACCGAAGTGGCCTGGCAGGCGCATTTTGTGAAGAACATGTTCATTCGTCCAACCGATGAAGAACTGCAAGACTTCACCCCTGACTTTATCGTGATGAACGGCGCGAAATGCACCAACCCGCAGTGGAAAGAGCAGGGTCTGAACTCCGAAAACTTTATCGCCTTCAACCTGACCGAGCGTATCCAGCTGATCGGCGGTACCTGGTACGGCGGCGAAATGAAGAAAGGGATGTTCTCGGTCATGAACTACCTGCTGCCGTTGCGCGGTATCGCCTCCATGCACTGCTCGGCGAACGTCGGGGAAAAAGGCGATGTAGCAGTGTTCTTCGGCCTTTCCGGCACCGGTAAAACAACGCTGTCCACCGATCCAAAACGTCGTCTGATTGGCGACGATGAACATGGCTGGGATGATGACGGCGTGTTTAACTTTGAAGGCGGCTGCTACGCGAAGACCATTCGCCTGTCGGAAGAGGCAGAGCCGGATATCTACCACGCGATTCGCCGCGATGCGCTGCTGGAAAACGTCACCGTGCGTGCCGATGGCTCTATCGACTTCGACGATGCGTCTAAAACCGAAAACACCCGCGTCTCTTACCCGATCTACCACATCGAGAACATCGTCAAGCCGGTATCGAAGGCGGGTCACGCCACGAAGGTGATTTTCCTGACCGCAGATGCATTCGGCGTGCTGCCACCGGTTTCCCGCCTGACCGCCAGCCAGACGCAGTACCATTTCCTCTCCGGCTTTACCGCTAAACTGGCGGGTACCGAGCGCGGTGTGACCGAGCCAACCCCAACCTTCTCCGCCTGCTTCGGCGCGGCGTTCCTGTCGCTGCACCCAACGCAGTACGCGGAAGTGCTGGTGAAACGCATGCAGGCATCCGGCGCCCAGGCATACCTGGTAAACACCGGCTGGAACGGTACGGGCAAACGTATCTCCATCAAAGATACACGCGCCATCATCGACGCGATTCTGGATGGTTCGCTGGATAACGCCGAGACCTTTACGCTGCCGATGTTCGATCTGGCGATCCCAACAGCGCTGCCGGGCGTGGATACGCGTATCCTGGATCCGCGTAACACCTACGGTTCACCGGAACAGTGGCGTGAGAAGGCTGAATCGCTGGCGAAACTGTTTATCGAAAACTTCGAGAAGTATACCGACACCCCGGCGGGTGCTGCGCTGGTGAGTGCGGGACCGAAGCTGTAGGTAAAAGCAAAAAGGCAACGAAAGTTGCCTTTTTTAATGTTTTTTCCCTCTCCCCGTGGGAGAGGGCCGGGGTGAGGGCATCAGGCCCCACCCTTTTTAACTCTCTTTCACCTGACCCCGTAAAACCGGCACCGGTAACCACGCACGAATGCTCAAACCACCCCGCTCGCTGGTGCCAATTTCCAGCAGTCCGTTATGGTTATCCACAATACGCTGCACAATCGCCAGGCCTAAGCCGGTTCCGCTGGTGCTGCGCGCGCTGTCGCCGCGCACAAATGGCTGGAACAGGTGCTTACGCTGCTCAGGCTTGATGCCCGGGCCATCGTCTTCCACCTGGAACCAGGCGCGGTTGAGTTCCGTACCGCTGCTGACTTTGATCCAGCCGTTGCCGTAGCGCGCCGCGTTGACCACCATATTCGCCACCGCGCGTTTAATGGAGAGCGGGTGCATACGTACCTGAATCTCACCTGCCTGAAGGTCGGTCGCAATTTCACGTTCGTAGCCGCTTTCGGCAGCAACCACTTCGCCCAGAACCGCATTCAGATCCGCCATCTCCATCGGCATCTCCTGCCCGGTGCGCAGGTAGTCGATAAACTGCTCGATGATGGCGTTACACTCTTCGATATCCTTGTTGATGGACTCTGCAAGATAGCCATCCTGCTCGCCCATCATCTCCGTCGCCAGCCGGATACGCGTCAGGGGCGTGCGAAGGTCATGGCTGACCCCCGCCATCAGCAGCGTACGGTCGTCCGCCAGCTGTTTAACGCCTGCCGCCATGTGGTTAAACGCACGCGTTACCGAGCGCACTTCCGATGCGCCATACTCGCGCAGCGGCGGTGGGATAATACCTTTACCGACCTGTAATGCCGCATGCTCCAGGTCGACCAGCGGTCGGTTCTGGATACGAATAAACAGCCATGCGCCGCCGATGGCCAGCAGCATGATCGCCAGGGTGTATCGGAACAGCGGTGAGAAGTCGCCCTGATGAATCTCGGTGAGCGGAACACGCACCCAGATGTTGGGTGACAGCCAGGTTTTCAGCCAGACAACCGGCGAGCTTTTATTGACCTCAACGCGCACTTCCGTCGGGCCGCCAAGCTGCTGCGCCATCTGCTGGCTGAGGAATTCATAGTGCTGCGCCCAGCGCAGGCCGGCATCTTCCGCCGCTTCGTTCGAGTAGAGAGAAATGCCCAGCTCACGGTAGATTTCCCGACGGAACGCCGGGGGAACAACCAACTGCGTGCCGTCCTCCAGTTGCAGTTTGTCGGTCATCAGCATACGCACTTCGTATGCAAGCACCTTATTAAACTGCTGGAGGCTCGGCAGGATTGCAAAGTTCAGCACCACCAGGTAGGTCGTCACCAGACTGACAAACAGCAGGGTGACGATCAATAACAGCGTGCGGGCAAACGAACTTCGCGGCGAGAAGCGCATTCGCCTCATGCTTTAGAGCCGTCCGGGACAAACACGTAGCCCAGACCCCAAACGGTCTGAATATAACGAGGATGCGCCGGATCTTCTTCCACCATGCGACGCAGACGAGAGATCTGCACGTCGATAGAACGCTCCATCGCGGAGTATTCACGACCACGCGCCAGGTTCATCAGCTTGTCACGGGAGAGCGGCTCACGCGGGTGGCTGACCAGCGCTTTCAGCACCGCGAACTCACCGCTGGTGAGCGGCATTGGCTCATCTTCACGGAACATCTCACGGGTGCCGAGGTTCAGCTTGAACTTACCGAATGCAATGACGGCCTCTTCCTGAGATGGCGCGCCCGGCAGTTCGTTCGCCTGACGACGCAGCACGGCGCGAATACGCGCCAGCAGTTCACGCGGGTTAAACGGCTTTGGAATGTAGTCATCAGCGCCAATCTCAAGGCCGACAATACGGTCGACTTCTTCACCCTTCGCCGTCACCATGATGATCGGCATCGGGTTGCTCTGGCTGCGCAGACGGCGGCAAATAGAGAGCCCGTCTTCGCCAGGCAGCATCAGGTCCAACACCATCAGGTGGAAAGATTCACGCGTCAGCAGACGATCCATCTGTTCCGCGTTCGCGACGCTACGAACCTGGAAGCCCTGCTCGGTCAGATAACGTTCCAGCAGCGCACGCAGGCGCATGTCGTCATCTACGACCAGAATTTTGTAGTTCTCTTGCATTGTGTGTACTCCCAAAGGTTCGGATAAGCCTGGAACAGCGTATTCTAAAAAAGTGCACGGGTTCGACCAGCAAATTCTGGTATAAATTCTAGACGAAATTGTTACAAAGCATATTTAACAGCAGCTTATCTGTTCATTTCATCACATAAATCATTATTAATCTTGTCTGTTACACTGTGCGCTACGTATTGTGCGCAAAGACAGTTAACCGGCATTAAAGGCTGCACCATGAAAACGCCTCTGATCACCCGCGAAGGGTACGAGAAACTCAAAAAAGAGATGGATTACCTGTGGCGCGAAGAGCGTCCGGAAGTGACCAAAAAAGTCACCTGGGCCGCAAGCCTGGGCGACCGCAGCGAGAATGCGGACTATCAGTACAATAAAAAGCGACTGCGCGAAATCGATCGCCGGGTACGCTACCTGACGAAGTGTCTCGAGAATCTCAAAATTGTCGATTACTCCCCGCAGCAGGAAGGTAAAGTGTTCTTCGGCGCGTGGGTCGAAATTGAAAACGACAACGGCGATACCCTGCGTTTTCGTATCGTCGGCTATGATGAAATTTTCGGTCGTAAGGATTACATTTCTATCGATTCACCCATGGCCCGCGCCCTGCTGAAAAAAGAGGTGGGCGATTTAGCCGTTGTCCAGACGCCCGCAGGTGAAGCAAGCTGGTACGTCAACGAAATCGTGTATGTTAAATAGTCCGAGAGCGCCCTCCCCGGCTGGCATTTTTTGGTGTCAGCCCGTATAACTATCCCCCTGATTTTCGATCCACAAGATGAACTGACCATGATGAAAGAGTCGCTCTGCCGCATTATTGCGGGTGAACTTCAGGCCAGAGCCGAACAGGTAGAAGCTGCCGTTCGCCTGCTTGATGAAGGGAACACCGTGCCGTTTATTGCACGTTATCGTAAGGAAGTCACCGGCGGTCTGGATGACACGCAGCTGCGAAACCTGGAGACCCGTCTGGGCTATCTGCGCGAGCTGGAAGACCGACGTCAGGCGATCCTCAAATCTATCGGCGAGCAGGGCAAGCTGACCAGTGACCTGGAAAAAGCCATTAACGGTACCCTGAGTAAAACCGAACTCGAAGACCTCTATCTGCCGTACAAACCGAAGCGCCGCACGCGCGGGCAGATTGCGATCGAAGCCGGCCTTGAGCCACTGGCCGATCTGCTGTGGAACGAGCCGTCTCACGATCCGGAAACCGAAGCCGCCAAGTTTATCGACGCCGATAAAGGCGTAGCAGACACCAAAGCCGCGCTGGACGGTGCTCGCTATATTCTGATGGAGCGCTTCGCCGAAGACGCGGCGCTGCTGGCCAAAGTGCGTGATTACCTGTGGAAGAACGCGCATATCGTCTCCACCGTGGTGTCCGGCAAAGAGGAAGAAGGCGCGAAATTCCGCGACTATTTCGATCACCACGAACCCATTTCTACCGCGCCGTCTCACCGCGCGCTGGCGATGTTCCGCGGCCGTAACGAAGGCGTGCTGCAACTCTCCCTGAATGCCGACCCGCAGTTTGACGAGCCGCCAAAAGAGAGCCACTGCGAGCAGATCATTATGGATCATCTGGGCCTGCGCCTGAACAACGCCCCGGCGGACAGCTGGCGCAAAGGCGTGGTGAGCTGGACCTGGCGCATCAAGGTGCTGATGCACCTCGAAACCGAGCTGATGGGCACCGTGCGCGAGCGCGCCGAAGACGAAGCGATCAACGTCTTCGCCCGTAACCTGCACGACCTGCTGATGGCTGCGCCAGCTGGCCTGCGCGCCACCATGGGTCTCGATCCGGGTCTGCGTACCGGCGTGAAGGTGGCCGTGGTTGACGGCACCGGCAAGCTGGTTGCCACCGACACCATTTACCCGCACACCGGTCAGGCAGCGAAAGCGGCTGTCGTCGTCGCCGCGCTGTGCGAGAAGTACAACGTTGAGCTGGTTGCCATCGGTAACGGTACGGCGTCCCGCGAAACCGAACGTTTCTATCTCGACGTGCAGAAGCAGTTCCCGAAAGTGACGGCGCAGAAAGTGATCGTCAGCGAAGCGGGGGCATCAGTCTACTCCGCCTCTGAGCTGGCAGCGCAGGAGTTCCCGGATCTGGACGTTTCCCTGCGCGGCGCGGTCTCTATCGCCCGTCGTTTGCAGGATCCGCTGGCGGAGCTGGTGAAGATCGACCCGAAATCCATCGGTGTGGGCCAGTATCAGCACGACGTGAGCCAGACGCAGCTGGCGCGCAAGCTGGATGCGGTAGTGGAAGACTGTGTTAACGCCGTCGGCGTGGACCTGAACACCGCTTCCGTTCCCCTGCTGACCCGCGTGGCGGGCCTGACCCGTATGATGGCACAGAATATCGTCGCCTGGCGTGATGAGAACGGTCAGTTCCAGAACCGCCAGCAGCTGCTGAAGGTGAGCCGTCTGGGGCCGAAAGCATTTGAGCAGTGCGCGGGCTTCCTGCGCATCAACCACGGCGATAACCCGCTGGATGCCTCTACCGTTCACCCGGAAGCGTACCCTGTTGTTGAGCGCATCCTGGCCGCGACTCAGCAGGCGCTTAAAGACCTGATGGGCGACAGCAGCGCGCTGCGTAACCTGAAAGCGGTGGATTTCACCGACGAACAGTTCGGTGTGCCGACGGTCACTGACATCATCAAAGAGCTGGAAAAACCGGGCCGCGATCCGCGTCCTGAGTTTAAAACCGCGACCTTTGCTGACGGCGTGGAAACCATGAACGACCTGCTGCCGGGCATGGTGCTGGAGGGGGCGGTAACCAACGTCACCAACTTTGGCGCGTTTGTGGATATCGGCGTGCATCAGGACGGTCTGGTGCATATCTCTTCCCTCGCCGACAAGTTCGTTGAAGATCCGCACACCGTGGTCAAAGCGGGCGACATCGTGAAGGTGAAAGTGCTGGAAGTGGATCTCCAGCGCAAGCGTATTGCCCTGACCATGCGTCTGGACGAGCAGCCGGGCGACACTAACGCGCGCCGTGGCGGTAATGGCGGTGGCCGTGAACAGCAGCGTCCGGCAGCGAAAGCCGCGAAGCCACGCGGACGTGACGCACAGCCAGCAGGCAACAGCGCGATGATGGATGCGCTGGCAGCGGCGATGGGTAAGAAACGCTAATACTGTAAATGCCCGGTGGCGCGACGCTTACCGGGCCTACGGTTTTGTAGGCCGGGCAAACGCAGTGCCGCCCGGCAAGCAGGCCGCAGGGAATTAAAATAAATAAGTTGTATCCATATTTAAACCACGAATTATCACCTCATTAACAAATAGCCTTCTTTTTATTTTCACCTCAATTTCGCAAATATTGAGCAAGGTCAAGCAGACCGCAAATTAATACGATTAACAACATCCCGTCACATTTTTATTATTGCTGATAAAAACTATTCTCATTATCATCGCAGTGTAGATTATTTAACCTCTCGTGGAATCAGGCGCTATGCAATTCACTCCAGACAGTGCGTGGAAAATTATCGGTTTTACCCGTGAGATAAGCCCGGCCTATCGGCAGAAGCTGCTGTCCCTGGGCATGCTACCCGGCTCATCGTTCCAGGTGGTGCGCGTTGCGCCGTTGGGCGATCCTGTTCATATCGAAACCCGACGCGTTAATCTGGTTCTGCGTAAAAAAGACCTCGCATTAATTGAAGTTGAATCTTTATCCCGTTAACAAGCCAGCGGTTTCAGTGAGTCTATTACAATGAAAAAATTAACTATTGGCTTAATTGGCAATCCTAATTCCGGCAAGACAACCTTATTTAATCAGTTAACCGGCGCACGCCAGCGTGTGGGAAATTGGGCAGGCGTGACGGTGGAACGCAAAGAGGGCCAGTTCTCTACAACAGATAATCAGGTCACGCTGGTTGATTTACCGGGGACCTATTCACTCACCACGATTTCATCCCAGACCTCACTCGATGAGCAAATTGCCTGCCACTATATTCTGAGCGGCGACGCGGATCTGCTCATCAATGTGGTGGATGCCTCTAATCTCGAACGAAATCTGTACCTCACGCTACAGCTGCTGGAGCTGGGGATCCCCTGCATCGTAGCGCTTAACATGCTCGACATCGCCGAGAAGCAAAAGCTGCGCATCGACGTCGACGCCCTCTCCGCCCGTCTGGGCTGCCCGGTGGTTCCGCTGGTTTCTACCCGCGCACGCGGCATTGACGCCCTGAAGCTGGCGATTGACCGCCACACGGGCAATGCCGACGTCGAACTGGTGCACTACGCCCAACCCCTGCTGCGCGAAGCCGGGCAACTGGCGCAGGAGATGGACAACAGCATGCCCGCCAGACAACGTCTGTGGCTTGGCCTGCAAATGCTGGAAGGCGATATCTACAGCCGCGCCTACGCAGGCGATGCGGCGGATAAGCTGGGCGTCGCGCAGGCTCGCCTGAGCGACGAGCTGGACGATCCCGCTCTGCATATTGCGGATGCGCGCTATCAGGCCATCGCCGCTATCTGTGACGTGGTCAGCAATGCATTAACCGCTGAACCCAGCCGCTTCACCGCCGCCGTGGATAAGATTGTGCTCAACCGCTTCCTAGGTTTGCCGATCTTTTTACTGGTGATGTACGTGATGTTCCTGCTCGCCATTAACATCGGCGGTGCATTACAACCTATCTTTGATGGCGGCTCTGTCGCTATCTTCGTGCACGGTATTCAGTGGCTGGGCTACACCCTCCACTTCCCGGAATGGTTGACCATCTTCCTTGCGCAGGGGATCGGCGGCGGGATCAACACCGTCCTGCCGCTGGTGCCGCAGATCGGCATGATGTACCTGTTCCTCTCCTTCCTTGAGGATTCCGGTTACATGGCGCGCGCGGCCTTCGTGATGGACCGCCTGATGCAGGCGCTGGGGCTGCCGGGCAAATCGTTCGTGCCGCTGATTGTCGGCTTCGGCTGTAACGTGCCGTCCGTGATGGGCGCGCGTACGCTGGATGCACCGCGCGAACGCCTGATGACCATCATGATGGCGCCGTTCATGTCCTGTGGCGCGCGTCTGGCGATCTTCGCGGTCTTTGCCGCGGCGTTCTTTGGTCAGGAAGGGGCGCTGGCCGTCTTCTCCCTGTATGTGCTGGGTATCGTGATGGCTATTCTCACCGGCCTGATGCTGAAGCACACCATCATGCGTGGCGAAGCGTCGCCGTTCGTGATGGAACTGCCGGTTTATCACGTTCCGCATCTGAAAAGCCTGATTATTCAGACATGGCAGCGCCTGAAGGGCTTCGTTCTGCGCGCCGGTAAGGTGATTGTGGTGGTCAGCATTTTCCTGAGCGCTCTGAACAGCTTCACCCTGAGCGGCCAGGCCGCGGACAACATTAATGACTCTGCCCTGGCCTCCGTCAGCCGGATCATTACGCCGGTCTTCAAACCGATTGGCGTTCAGGAAGACAACTGGCAGGCAACCGTGGGCCTGTTCACCGGCGCGATGGCAAAAGAGGTGGTTGTCGGCACCCTGAACACGCTTTACACCGCGGAAAACATCCAGGAAGAGGAGTTTAATCCGGCAGCGTTCAACCTCGGCGATGAACTGCTTGGCGCGGTGGAAGAGACCTGGCAGAGCCTGAAAGACACCTTCAGCCTGAGCGTACTGGCGAACCCGATTGAAGCCAGCAAAGGCGATGGCGAAATGGCGACCGGAGCAATGGGCGTGATGGGCCAGAAATTTGGCAGCGCGTCGGCGGCCTACAGCTACCTGATCTTCGTCCTGCTCTATATTCCATGCATCTCGGTCATGGGCGCCATTGCCCGTGAGTCCAGCCGCGGCTGGATGGGCTTCTCCATTCTGTGGGGGCTGAACATTGCCTACTCGCTGGCGACCGTGTTTTATCAGGCCGTCAATTACAGCCAGCATCCGCGCTACAGCCTGGTCTGTATCCTCGCGGTGATCCTGTTTAACGTAATGGTGATTGGCCTGCTGCGCCGGGCGCGTAGCCGCGTTGACGTTAACCTGCTGGCAACGCGCAAAACCCCAACGACCTGCTGTAGCAGCCCTGCGGGCGACTGTCACTGAGGGGAAAAAAGATGGCATCGTTGATTCAGGTTCGTGACTTACTGGCGTTACAGGGACGAATGGAGGCGAAGCAGCTCAGCCTCAGCCTGCATACGCCGCAGCCGATGATCGATGCCATGCTGGAAAGGCTGGAGGCGATGGGGAAAGCCGTGCGCATTCAGGAAGAGCCGGACGGTTGTCTGTCCGGCAGTTGCAAGAGTTGTCCTGAAGGTAAAGCCTGTCTCAGGGAGTGGTGGACGCTTCGCTGATAAAACCGGACAGCGCCGAACAAAACTCAGCAGGATGAGAGATGAACGGCGCATGTGCCGCTTTGGCAACCACCATTGATTTACTCTCCGGCCACAGCGCATCCAGCAGCGGAACCACCTTGCGCGGAACCAGTCCATCCAGATAGCCATAAATACGCAGATGCGGCACCGTTAACGACGCCAGCGGCTCGCGCAGATCGGCCGTTTTCAGGATCTCCAGTCCACCGTTCAGCACCTCAACCTCCGGCATCGGCAGAGAAAGCACCGTCTGCTTCAGCGTCCGTGCGTCCTGACGGGCGGTTTCTGTTCCCATGGTTTGTAGCGCCAGAAAACGCTCCACCGTCCGCTGGAAGTCTTCGCTCAGCTGATGCTGGAACCCGGCCAGCACCTCGGGTTTAATGCCCGGCCACGCCTCGCGGGCGCTGAAACAGGGTGATGAGGCAACGGTGATCAGCGCCTGGACCCGCTCAGGATGGCGCAGCGCAATCTGGCTTACCACCAGCCCGCCCAGGCTCCAGCCGAGCCAGACGGCTTTTTGCGGCGCCGCTTCCAGAACCTGCTCCGCCATGTCGTCAAGCGTCATCGCGCCATAGCCGTGGCTACGGCCATAGCCCGGTAGATCCACCAGGTGTACCGTGAATTGCGAGGCCAGTTCCTCACTTATGCAACGCCACACTTCGGCGTTCAGTCCCCATCCGTGCAGCAGCACAAGATGACAATTTCCCGTCCCAACGGTCTGCCACCACAGCGTCTTCATCAGTTAACGTTCTCTTTTTTCACATGGAGGTTGCGTATGCTAACAGTGCCCGGCTTGTGCTGGCTATGCCGAATGCCACTTGCGATGAGCGCGTGGGGCGTCTGTTCCGTTTGCACGCGAGCGCTGGGTTACCTGAAGGGCTGTCCGCAATGCGGCTTGCCTGCCGTCAGCCAGACGCTTCCCTGCGGCCGATGCCTGAAAAAAGCGCCGCCGTGGAGCGCGCTGGTGGCGGTGGATGATTATGTATTGCCGCTGAGTCGTCTGGTTCATCAGTTCAAATTTTCCAGCCAGATCGCGCTGGCGCAGCCGCTGGCACGCCTGTTATTACTGGCGGTATTGCAGGCGCGAAGAACACGTGGGCTAGCGCCGGTCGACACGCTCGTGAACGTGCCACTGTTTCAGCGCCGCCACTGGCGGCGGGGATACAATCAAAGCGACCTGCTGTGTCGTCCGCTCGCCCACTGGCTGGGTTGCCGGTACCCCGCCTCTGCGCTGAAACGTACTCATGCCACTGCCGTTCAGCACCGGCTCAACGCCCGGTCGCGCAAAAGGAACCTGAAAAACGCCTTTCGCCTTGAATTGCCGGTCAACGGCCTCCATATCGCGATTGTGGATGATGTCGTCACCACGGGCAGTACCGTGGCTGAACTTTCCCGACTGCTTTTGCAAAGCGGCGCCGCGTCAGTTCAGGTATGGTGTCTGTGCCGTACCTTGTAGCCCTTCTTCAATGGGCGTATGATTATACCCAGGTAATTTAGTCAACTATTAGGCCAAAGCTATGATCCGTATTTCCGATTCTGCACAAGCGCACTTTGCCAAACTGCTGGCAAATCAGGAAGAAGGGACGCAGATCCGCGTGTTTGTGATCAATCCAGGCACTCCGAATGCAGAATGTGGTGTCTCTTATTGTCCTCCGGATGCCGTGGAAGCAACTGACACTGCCCTTAAATTTGAACAGCTCACCGCGTACGTTGATGAGCTGAGCGCGCCGTATCTTGAAGATGCGGAGATTGATTTCGTCACCGACCAGCTGGGTTCTCAGCTGACGCTGAAGGCGCCGAACGCGAAAATGCGTAAAGTCTCTGACGATGCCCCGCTGATGGAGCGTGTGGAATATCTGCTGCAATCGCAGATCAACCCGCAGCTGGCCGGCCACGGGGGACGTGTTTCCCTGATGGAAATCACCGAAGATGGTCTGGCAATCCTGCAATTCGGCGGCGGCTGTAACGGCTGCTCCATGGTCGATGTCACCCTGAAAGAAGGGATCGAGAAGCAGCTGTTGAACGAATTCCCGGAACTGAAAGGCGTGCGCGATCTGACTGAGCACCAGCGCGGCGAGCACTCCTACTACTGATTCAGTGCCCGTCTGTATTGCCCGGTGGCGCTGCGCTTACCGGGCCTACATTTTCTTGCCTCCCCCTCTATATGTTGACCTGCGTCTCATAATTCAAATTTTGCCTCCCTGGGTGATTCTCAATCACGTCATGTTACCCGTATCATTCTCGTGGGCACTCAACACCCTTATAACAGCCGACTAAACTTAACGTTTTCGCGGGCATCAGTATGAGTGCCGTTAACACTCTGTTCCCAGTTGGGACAACCGGAATTTGTCGTTGAAACAATGACGTTACCCATAACAATTCAAAGGCCAGGTCAATCATGCCATTAGTCATCGTCGCTATCGGTGTTGTGTTATTACTGCTCTTGATGATCCGCTTCAAAATGAACGGATTTATCGCTCTGGTTCTGGTGGCACTTGCAGTCGGTCTGATGCAGGGAATGCCGCTGGTTAAAGTTATCAGCTCCATTAAAGCCGGTGTCGGCGGTACGCTCGGCAGCCTGGCGCTGATCATGGGCTTCGGCGCCATGCTCGGTAAAATGCTCGCGGACTGCGGTGGCGCGCAGCGTATTGCCACTACCCTTATCGATAAATTTGGCAAGCAGCACATCCAGTGGGCGGTGGTGTTAACCGGTTTTACCGTCGGTTTCGCACTGTTCTATGAAGTGGGCTTCGTTCTGATGCTGCCGCTGGTGTTCACCATCGCCGCTGCCGCCAACATCCCACTGCTGTTCGTGGGTGTGCCGATGGCTGCGGCGCTGTCCGTCACCCACGGTTTCCTGCCGCCGCACCCGGGTCCAACGGCTATCGCCACCATCTTCCACGCCGATATGGGTAAAACCCTGCTGTTCGGTACGATTCTGGCGATCCCGACGGTGATTCTGGCAGGCCCGGTGTATGCGCGCTTCCTGAAAGGCATCGATAAGCCTATCCCGGAAGGGCTGTACAGCGCCAAAACCTTTACTGAAGAAGAGATGCCAGGCTTTGGCGTCAGCGTCTGGACCTCACTGGTACCGGTGATCCTGATGGCGATGCGTGCCATAGCAGAGATGGTTCTGCCGAAAGGTCACGCGTTCCTGTCCGTTGCGGAGTTCCTGGGCGACCCGGTAATGGCAACGCTGATTGCGGTATTGATTGCGATGTTTACCTTCGGTCTTAACCGCGGTCGCTCCATGGATCAGATCAACGATACGCTGACCTCTTCCATCAAAATCATCGCCATGATGCTGCTGATCATCGGCGGCGGCGGCGCGTTCAAGCAGGTGCTGGTCGACAGCGGCGTGGATAAATACATCGCTGCCATGATGCATGAAACCAACGTATCGCCGCTGCTGATGGCGTGGTCTATCGCCGCCGTTCTGCGTATTGCGCTGGGCTCTGCGACCGTTGCGGCGATTACCGCAGGCGGCATCGTGGCACCGCTGATTGCCACGACGGGCGTCAGCCCTGAACTGATGGTTATCGCGGTCGGTTCGGGCAGCGTGATTTTCTCCCACGTGAACGATCCGGGCTTCTGGCTGTTCAAGGAGTACTTCAACCTGACCATCGGTGAAACCATCAAGTCCTGGTCCGCGCTGGAAACCATTATTTCGGTGTGCGGTCTGGTCGGGGTGCTGCTGTTGAATATGGTGGTTTGATGTAAAAAGCCGGGTAGCGCTGACGCTTACCCGGCCTACATTCTATTCCCTCTCCCTCTGGGAGAGGGTTAGGGTGAGGGTGAAACTACCGCTTATTACCCACCGCTCTTCTGCGCTTGTCCAAATCCTTAATCAACCTGTTCACCCCGTCATCGGCGAACATCGCTTCAAGCGTTGTGGACAGTTTGCGTCGCCAGTTTTTGTATTGATAGCTGGTGCCGGGGATGTTTACCGGCTCCGCCATATCAATCCAGTCTTCCGGTTGCAGACCGAGCAATGCGCTGTTGCTGTCGGCAATATAGCGCTGTAAGCCACGATTAAGCGTTGGCGTCATCGACATCAGCGACGCCTTATGCCCGGCGCGCTTCGGCAGACAACCATGTTTATGCAGCGCGTCCAGCAGCCCCTGCTTCGCCAGCTCGCGATCCTGATATAGCCCGCGCAGAACCTCTTCATCCGGGTAGAGACCTAACGTTTTGCCGAGCGTCAGGTCGCCGCTTTCCCAGTAGCCTCTGAGCGTAGGAAGATCATGCGTCGTCGCGACTGCCATTGACTGTTCAGGGTACGCTTTCGGCGCGCGGAAGGTTTTCTCATGGTCGTTTTCAAAATAGAGCACTTTGTAGGAGTAGACGCCGCTGTCGCGGAGCTTACTGACAATTTCCACCGGCACGGTTCCGAGATCTTCGCCAATCACCATGCACTGATGACGTTTACTCTCCAGCGCGAGGATTGAGAGCAAATCGTCCACCGGATATTGCACGTACGCCCCGTGGTCAGCCGTTTCACCGTACGGGATCCACCACAGGCGCAGCACGGACATCACGTGGTCGATACGCAACGCGCCGCAGTTCTGCATGTTAGCGCGCAGCAGGTCGATAAACGGCTCGTAGGCACGCGCCGCCATCACGTGCGGATCCATTGGCGGTAAGCCCCAGTTCTGACCAAGCGGGCCCAGAATATCCGGCGGCGCACCCACCGAAGCTTTCAGGCAGTAAAGCTCGCGGTCACACCAGGTTTCCGCCCCGCCTTCCGCCACGCCGACGGCCAGATCGCGATAGAGCCCGATCGGCATGTTATAGCCCTGGCTCACCTGCCAGCAGGCGGCAAACTGGCTGTACGCCAGCCACTGCAACCAGAGATAGAAATCCACCTCGTCGGCATGCGTCTCACAGAACGCCTTCACTTCCGGGGTATCCACGGACTGATACGCTTCCGGCCACACCGGCCAGCCCCAGCGCATCTCATCCTCCTGGACCTGATACGCATGCAACGCATCAAACGCTGCCTGCCAGTAAAGGCTCTCACCTTCCTGCATCACAAACTGGCGGAAGGCTGCCATCTGCTCGTCGTCACGCTTCGCAAAGCCCTTCCATGCCAGACGCAGCGCCGCCATTTTCAGCGCGGTCACGGAGGCATAATCGACCCAGTCCGCATCGCGGGCCTGTTTCAGCATCTGTTGGGTGGTCTCAAGCTTCCACCACGCCTGCGCCTCTTTGCTGTTTTTGAAATCGTCTAACGCGTTAACGTCGATATAAATCACGTTCAGCCAACGACGGGACGACGGGCTGTACGGGCTGGCGCTTTCCGGGTTGGCCGGATAGAGGGCGTGGATCGGGTTGAGGCCGATGAACGCGCCGCCGCGCTCGCCCACGGATGCCAGCATCTTTTTCAGGTCGCCAAAATCGCCAATGCCCCAGTTGCTGTCCGAACGCAGGGTATAGAGCTGCACGCAGGCGCCCCACAGCTTTTTGCCTTCAAGCAGCGCCTGCGGCTCATAGCAACGCTTTGGCGCCACGATCACCCGACAGTGAAAACGCTGGTCGTCCCGGGTAAGCGTAAGCGTGTGGTAGCCCTCCGGCAGCTTCGCCGGAAGGTTAAGGGTTTTGCCGCCTGTGGCATGGCCTTTGTGCTGATGCCCCTCTTCGGTGGTGAGCAGCCAGCTGAACTCGCCGCGCCCTTCCACCGCCAGCGGCATCTTTTTGCCCGCGGTAAAGACCTTCACGTTCGGCACCGGCGCACCCGACGCTTTCGCGTCGGTTTTGTGCATGGCATCCAGCAAACGTCTTTTGGTGTCCGCACCAATAGACTGCGGTTTGCCGTGCGCATTGATGTAACTGAGGCTAATTCCCGCCGCCTGCGCGGCACTGTCCAGACGTTTACTCTCCATCGCGCTTCCTTAGCGTTTTGCCTGCCAGATACGAGCCTGATAATCACGGATTGAGCGGTCAGAACTGAACATACCGCAGCGCGCGGTGTTCAGGATACACGCGCGGGTCCAGGCATCCTGGTCGCGATACAGCACGTCGACCTGCTTCTGCGCTTCAACATAAGCCGAGAAGTCAGCCATCACCAGGTACGGGTCGCCGCCCTGTTTGTCCATGCTGTGCAGCATCTGGTCAAACGCGTGCTTGTCGCCGTCGCTGTACTTCCCGCTTTCCAGCTCTTTGAGCACCGCATCCAGCACTTTGTCTTTTTTACGCCATTTCACCGGGTCGTACCCTTTGGCCTTGATGGCTTTCACTTCTTCAACAGTATGGCCGAAGATAAAGATGTTCTCTTCGCCGACCTTCTCGGCAATTTCGACGTTCGCACCGTCCAGCGTGCCGACGGTCAGCGCACCGTTCAGGGCCAGCTTCATGTTGCCGGTACCGGACGCTTCTTTACCGGCGGTAGAGATCTGCTCGGAAATATCCGCCGCCGGGATCAGCATTTCAGCCGCAGAAACGCAGTAGTCCGGCAGGAACACCACCTTCAGCTTATCGCCCACTTTCGGATCGTTGTTGATCGCCGCCGCCACTTTATTAATGGCGAGGATAATGTTTTTCGCCAGGTAGTAGCCCGGCGCCGCTTTCGCACCGAACAGGAACACGCGCGGAACGCGGTCGGCCTGTGGATTCTCGCGGATCTCTTTATACAGCGCCAGAATGTGCAGCAGGTTCAGGTGCTGACGTTTGTACTCGTGCAGACGCTTGATCTGAATATCGAAAATCGCATTCGGGTTGATCTCAATCCCGGTGCGCATTTTCACGAACTCAGCCAGACGAACCTTGTTCTCCAGCTTAATGGCGCGGTACTGCTCGCGGAACTTCGCGTTGTCGGCCTGTTTTTCCAGGTTGATGAGCTGGTCCAGGTCGTTGGCCCACTCTTTCTTCAGGGTTTTGTCCAGCAGGCCGGCCAGCAGCGGGTTGCACTGCTTGATCCAGCGACGCGGCGTGATGCCGTTGGTCACGTTATGGAATTTGGTCGGCCACAGCTGGTGGTATTCCGGGAAGAGATCTTTGACCACCAGATCCGAGTGCAGCGCCGCCACGCCGTTCACCGCAAAGCCGCTGACCACGCACATGTTCGCCATGCGCACCTGTTTGTCGTGTACCACGGCCAGCTTCGCCCAGACGGCTTTGTCACCCGGCCAGGTTTTCTCCACCAGCGTTTTGAACTGGTCGTTAATCTTATTGATGATCTGCATATGGCGCGGCAGCAGCGTTTTCACCAGCTTCTCATCCCAGCACTCCAGCGCTTCCGGCATCAGGGTGTGGTTGGTGTAGGCGAAGGTGCGGCTGGTGATGGCCCAGGCGTCGTCCCAGCTCAGCTGATGCTCGTCGATCAGCACGCGCAGCAGTTCCGGGATGGCAATGGTCGGATGCGTGTCGTTAAGCTGAATAACTTCGAAGTCCGGCAGTTGAGCCAGCTTGCGGCCCGCCAGGTGGTGTCGACGCAGAATGTCCGCCACGGAGCAGGCGCACTGGAAGTACTGCTGCATCAGACGCAGCTTTTTACCCGCCAGATGATTATCGTTCGGATAGAGGACTTTGGTCAGCTTCTCGGCGTCGATCCCCTGCTGCTCGGCGCGCAGGAAGTCACCGTCGTTGAATTTGGTCAGGTTAAACGGATGCGCGTGCTTCGCCTGCCACAGACGCAGCGGCTGCGCCACGCCGTTACGGTAGCCGAGTACCGGCAGGTCCCAGGCTTCACCGGTAATGGTGAACGCCGGTTCCCAGAGTCCCTGCTTCGTGACTTTCCCGCCAATCCCGACCTGCACATCCAGCTGCGCGTTGTGGCGGAACCACGGATAGGTATTGCGGTGCCAGTCGTCCGGCGCTTCCATCTGATGGCCGTCGGCAAATGACTGACGGAACAGGCCGTACTGATAGTTCAGGCCATAGCCAATCGCCGACTGGCCCACCGTTGCCATGGAATCCAGGAAGCAGGCTGCCAGACGTCCCAGACCGCCGTTACCCAGCGCCGGGTCAACCTCTTCTTCCAGCAGATCGGTCAGGTTGATGTCGTGTTCTTTCAGCACGTCACCGACCTCCTGATACCAGCCAAGGTTCAGCAGATTGTTACCCGTCAGACGGCCAATCAGGAACTCCATCGAAATGTAGTTGACGTGACGCTGGCCTTTCACAGGCTTCGCCACAGGCTGAGCGTCCAGCTGTTCTGCGAGCGCCCCGCTCACCGCCTGCCACCACTGGTGAGGCGTCATCTCGTTTGCAGCATGAAGGCCAAAACGCTGCCACTGACGCGTCAGGGCAGCCTGAAATTGAGCTTTGTTGAAAGTAGGCTGTGACATAGGGAATCGGCATCCTGTAGAGAGAAAACACATTTGGCGCTAGTGTGCCTGGCTCATTGCGCCTCTTCCTCCTCCTGTCGGGGATTAGGCAGGGAGGAGTAGCGGGGATGAGCATAAAAGTGTGATCGAGGCCACTGTGTAAGTGTGCGCTTCGCGGAAAAAGCGATCCCGGAAGAACGTCAAAAAAATGAAATGCAGTTTCGGAAGAAATTAATCATCGCTGAAATGATTACTTACGTAGAATAATATTTCCGCGCGTCGGGATTATTCAGCACCACTATTAAGCCCATGCAACTTTCCCCAAAGTTAATTAACTTCACCGTCATTATCTCTTTCTGAAACCAGTTTCAGCGCAACCGAGCGTCATGCAGACAAGCCAGAAGCAGCGCGGCATCCAGCCATTTACGGAAAGTTCCATCAGTGATGAGAATGTTTTGTGACAGAGTGCAAATTCAGAGCCTCCAAACCCAGACATAACTTGCAATAGTTCCTCTATTGGCCGAACTTATAGATATTAATTACGAAGCGCAAAAAAAATAAATTCTCTCGTTCCCCACAGTGAAGTGAAAACTATGTTGATTCCGTCCAAATTAAGTCGCCCGGTTCGTCTTGACCATACTGTGGTCCGCGAGCGCCTGCTGGCTAAACTTTCCGGTGCGCATAATTTCCGACTGGCGCTGGTTACGAGTCCTGCGGGTTATGGAAAAACAACGCTCATTTCGCAATGGGCGGCAGGTAAAAGCGATCTTGGCTGGTACTCCCTGGATGAAGGTGATAACCAGCAGGAGCGTTTTGCCAGCTATTTAATTGCCGCGATTCAGCAGGCGACCAACGGACACTGCGTCACCAGCGAGGTGATGGTGCAAAAGCGCCAGTACGCCAGCCTGTCCTCTCTTTTCTCCCAGCTGTTTATCGAGTTGGCCGAATGGCATCGCCCGCTGTATGTGGTGATTGATGATTATCATCTGATCACCAACCCGGTTATTCACGAGTCCATGCGTTTCTTCCTGCGCCATCAGCCGGAAAACCTGACGCTGGTTGTCCTGTCGCGTAACCTTCCGCAGTTGGGCATTGCCAACCTGCGGGTGCGCGATCAGCTTCTGGAAATCGGCAGTCAGCAGCTGGCCTTTACCCATCAGGAAGCGAAGCAGTTCTTTGACTGCCGTCTGACGTCTCCGATTGAGGCGTCTGAAAGCAGCCGCCTGTGCGATGACGTTGCCGGCTGGGCCACGGCACTTCAGCTGATTGCCCTCTCCGCGCGGCAAAACAACAGCCCGACGCATCAGTCCGCACGCCGCCTGGCGGGCATCAACGCCAGCCACCTGTCGGATTATCTGGTGGATGAGGTAATCGACAGCGTTGACCTCTCCACCCGCCATTTCCTGCTGAAAAGCTCCCTGCTGCGTTCCATGAACGATGCGCTGATTGTACGCGTCACCGGCATTGAAAACGGGCAGCTTCAGCTCGAAGAGATTGAACGTCAGGGTCTGTTCCTGACGCGTATGGACGATCACGGCGAATGGTTTAGCTACCATCCGCTGTTTGGCAGCTTCCTGCGCCAGCGTTGCCAGTGGGAGCTGGCCGCAGAGCTGCCTGACATTCACCGCGCCGCCGCCGAAAGCTGGATGGCGCAAGGTTTCCCGAGCGAGGCTATCCACCATGCGCTGGCCGCCGGGGATGCCGGTATGCTGCGCGATATTCTGCTCAACCACGCGTGGGGACTGTTCAACCACAGCGAACTGACGCTGCTGGAAGAGTCGTTAAAAGCGCTGCCGTGGGAAAGCCTGCTGGAGAATCCGCGTCTGGTGCTGCTCCAGGCCTGGCTGATGCAGAGCCAGCATCGCTACAGCGAAGTGAACACCCTGCTGGCGCGCGCCGAGCAGGAGATGGAAAGCGAGATGGATACCACCCTGCACGGCGAATTTAACGCCCTGCGCGCACAGGTGGCGATTAACGACGGGGACCCGGATGAAGCTGAACGGCTGGCGATGGTCGCGCTGGATGAGCTGCCGCTGGCGAATTTTTACAGCCGTATTGTGGCCACCTCGGTACACGGCGAAGTGCTGCACTGTAAGGGCGATCTCACGCGTTCGCTTTCACTCATGCAGCAAACCGAACAGATGGCGCGCCGCCACGATGTCTGGCATTACGCCCTGTGGAGCCTGATCCAGCAAAGCGAGATTTTATTTGCTCAGGGGTTTCTGCAAGCAGCCTGGGAAAACCAGGAGAAAGCCTTCCAGCTGATCCGTGAACAACATCTGGAACAGCTGCCGATGCACGAGTTCCTGTTGCGTATTCGCGCTCAGCTGCTGTGGGCATGGTCGCGTCTGGATGAAGCAGAAAGCTGCGCCCGCCAGGGTCTGAATGTCCTTTCGAGCTTCCAGCCGCAGCAGCAGCTCCAGTGTCTGGCTCTGCTGGTGCAGTGCTCGCTGGCACGCGGCGACCTGGATAATGCCCGTAACCACCTTAACCGCCTGGAAAATCTGCTCGGCAACGGACAGTACCATAGCGACTGGGTCTCCAACGCCGATAAGGTCAGGGTGATTTACTGGCAGATGACCGGCGATAAAAAGTCCGCCGCCAACTGGCTGCGTCACACGCCTAAACCGGAATTTGCCAATAACCACTTCCTGCAAAGCCAGTGGCGCAATATTGCCCGCGTGCAGATCCTGCTGGGTGACTTTGAGCCTGCCGAGATCGTGCTGGAAGAGTTAAACGAAAACGCCCGCAGCCTGCGCCTGATGAGCGATTTAAACCGCAACCTGCTGCTGTTAAACCAGCTTTACTGGCAGGCAGGACGTAAAAACGATGCCCAGCGCGTACTGCTGGAAGCGTTGCAGCTGGCGAACCGCACCGGGTTTATCAGCCACTTTGTAATTGAGGGTGAAGTGATGGCCCAGCAGCTGCGCCAGCTGATTCAACTCAACACGCTGCCGGAACTCGATCAGCATCGCGCCCAGCGCATTCTGCGCGAGATTAACCAGCATCATCGCCACAAGTTTGCGCACTTCGATGAGAACTTTGTTGAACGTCTGCTGAACCATCCGGAAGTGCCGGAGCTTATCCGTACCAGCCCGCTCACCCAGCGTGAATGGCAGGTGCTGGGGCTGATCTATTCCGGCTACAGCAACGAGCAGATTGCCGGTGAGCTGGCGGTGGCGGCGACCACCATCAAAACGCACATTCGCAATCTGTATCAGAAGCTGGGCGTGGCGCACCGTCAGGATGCGGTGCAGCATGCGCAGCAGCTGTTGAAGATGATGGGGTACGGAGTGTAAATCCTTTGCGGTCTGATGCCCTCACCCCGGCCCTCTCCCACAGGGAGAGGGAGAATGGCTTCTCAACATAACTCTAACTGCAAATTATTATCTTTAATCACCTGCATCACGCCCGCCGGTGGCATCACATCAGTATAAACCGCATCCACCATGCTGATGCTGCCCATGTTCACCATCGCGTTACGACCAAACTTGGAGTGATCCACCACCAGCATTACGTGGCGTGAGTTCTCAATGATCGCGCGCTTGGTGCGCACCTCGTGGTAATCAAACTCCAGCAGCGAGCCGTCTGTGTCGATGCCGCTGATCCCCAGAATGCCGAAATCGAGGCGAAACTGAGAGATAAAATCGAGCGTCGCTTCGCCGATAATGCCCCCGTCGCGGCTGCGCAGTTCGCCGCCCGCGAGGATGATGCGGAAATCGTCTTTCTGCATCAACGTGTTGGCCACGTTCAGGTTGTTGGTCACCACGCGGAGGTTCTCGTGGTTCAGCAGCGCATGGGCGACCGCTTCCGGCGTGGTGCCGATATCAATAAACAGCGTCGCGCCGTTCGGGATCTGGCTCGCCACTTTACGGGCGATACGCTCTTTCTCTGCCGTTTGCGTCGCCTTACGGTCATGCCATGAGGTGTTCACCGAGCTGGACGGCAGCGCGGCACCGCCGTGGTGACGCAGAATACGGTTCTGATCGGCCAGGTCGTTGAGGTCACGACGGATGGTTTGCGGGCTAACGGCAAACTGCTCCACCAGCTCTTCAGTACTGACGTATCCCTGTTTTTTTACCAGTTCGATAATGGCGTCATGACGTTGTGTTTGTTTCATGAAATATCCCTGGGAATTATGTTCGCTTTCGCGCATGGAGCGTATCGGCCAACGCCATCGCCAGCCCGACCGCCAGGCCGGTAACGTGCGCACCATTGGCGATAGACATACCAAACAGATCAAACCATCCGGCAATAAGCCATATTAACGCAAAGGTTATTAATCCACGTTGTAAATAGATGCCGCTATCCGGGTCGCGCTCGCCTCTGAGCCAGGCGTAACCCATCAGGGCGTACACCACGCCGGATAACCCGCCGAACCATGGACCGCTGAATTTATGCTGCACGTAGCCGCTTAACAGGGCGCTGATAAGGGTGATCACAATCAGCTTGCCGCTGCCGAGCCGCTTCTCCACCGCCCCGCCGAGATACCACCACCACAGCAGGTTAAAGAGGATATGCATCACCGAGAAGTGCATCAGCGCATGCGTGAAGTAGCGCCAGACGTCAAATTGCAGGGAGGGATCGTACGGCCATGCGAGGGCAATCATCACGCTCTGGTCACCCACCACGCTCATAATAATGAAGACGATGATGCAGGCTACCATTAAAAGCAGCGTAAACGGTCCTGCGCGCTCGCGGAGGGTGGCGAGAAACGGAAAACGTTGATAGTGCAGGCCACTGCCGGTCTGGCCGGATTGCCAGCTTGCCGCCAGATAACGCGGGTCGCCCGGGTTTTCCAGGAAACGCGCCAGCTCGGCGTTCACGCGCCCAGCCTGGCTTTCGTCTGCCAGCCAGACATCCGTCTGTGTATGCTGCTGAATAGTCAGGATAATGCCCTGCGTCGCCATATAGTCGACAAACGCCTGGGCGACGCGCGGGTTGCTAAAAGAGGTGATCATCAACATGGGCAGCGGTCGCTTATTTCCACACAAAAGGGGACAGTATAGCGGGATCAGCGCTCAAACGCGTATTCAACTTCTGCCGGGAAATGACGATGCCAGGCATCGAAGCCGCCATCGACGCTGTATACCGCCTCGTAACCCTGCTGGAGCAGATACTGCGCCGCGCCTTTACTGCTGTTGCCGTGATAGCACATCACCATCACCGGGGTATCGAAGTCGTTATCGCGCATAAACGCGCCCAGCGTGTCGTTGGTGAGATGGAACGCGCCCGGCGTGTGGCCCATCGCAAAGCTCTGCGGATCGCGGATATCCACCAGCACCGCTTTTCCCTGGTGCATCTTCTGGTGGGCTTCTTCTACGTTAATACATTCAAACTGATCCATGGTGTTCTCATCTTATATGCAGGTGTGGTGCGGTTTTCCCCTCACCCTGCCCTCTCCCGGAGGGAGAGGGCAGGGTGAGGGCATCAGACCGCACGATTTTACCCCGTAGTGTACGTCCTGGCGGCGGGTAAACGCCATTATGTTATCCATATCACTCTAAATTGTTTTTTTGATGTTACCAAAAGCGCGTTCCTTTGCTATTATGAGCGATATCGAACATTTCTGAGCTTTAACGAAAGTGCATGAGGGTGTTATGGAAACCAAAGATCTGATTGTGATAGGCGGTGGCATCAACGGTGCCGGTATTGCGGTTGATGCCGCAGGACGCGGTTTATCCGTGCTGATGCTGGAAGCTAACGATCTCGCCTGCGCGACGTCGTCCGCCAGCTCCAAGCTGATCCACGGTGGCCTGCGCTACCTGGAACACTACGAATTCCGCCTGGTCAGCGAAGCGCTGGCCGAACGCGAAGTGCTGCTGAAAATGGCCCCGCATCTGGCGATCCCGATGCGCTTCCGCCTGCCCCATCGCCCGCATCTGCGTCCGGCGTGGATGATCCGCATCGGTCTGTTTATGTACGATCATCTGGGTAAACGCACCAGCCTGCCGGGTTCAACCGGTTTGCGTTTTGGCTCAGAATCGGTCCTTAAGCCTGAAATCGTGCGCGGTTTCGAATATTCCGACTGCTGGGTGGACGATGCGCGTCTGGTACTGGCTAACGCGCAGATGGTCGAGAAGAAAGGCGGCGAGGTGAAAACCCGCACCCGCGCCACCGCCGCACGCCGCGAAAACGGCCTGTGGATTGTGGAAGCGGAAGACGTGGATACCGGCGAGAAGTTTAGCTGGAAAGCGCGCGGCCTGGTGAATGCCACCGGCCCGTGGGTGAAACAGTTCTTCGACGACGGCATGCACCTGCCTTCACCGTACGGCATCCGCCTGATTAAGGGCAGCCACATCGTGGTGCCGCGCGTGCATACCCAGAAACAGGCTTATATCCTGCAAAATGAAGACAAGCGCATTGTGTTTGTGATCCCGTGGATGGACGAGTTCTCCATCATCGGCACCACCGACGTGGAGTACAAAGGCGATCCGAAAAACGTTGAGATCGACGAGAGTGAAGTCAGCTACCTGTTGAAAGTGTACAACGCGCACTTTAAGAAACAGCTGGCGCGCGATGACGTGGTCTGGACCTACTCCGGCGTGCGTCCGCTGTGTGATGACGAGTCTGACTCACCGCAGGCCATCACCCGTGACTATACGCTTGATATTCACGACGTTGACGGTCAGGCGCCGCTGCTCTCCGTGTTTGGCGGTAAGCTCACCACCTACCGTAAACTGGCGGAGCACGCGCTGGAGAAACTGGCGCCGTATTACAAAGGCATCGGCCCGGCGTGGACGAAAGGCGCCGTGCTGCCTGGCGGCGATATCGGCGATAACCGCGACGATTACGCCGCGAAGCTGCGTCGCTGCTTCCCGTTCATTACCGAAGGCATGGCGCGCCACTACGCCCGCACCTACGGCAGCAACACCGAACTGTTCCTCGGCGACGCGAAAGAGATTGCCGATCTGGGCGAGCATTTTGGCCATGAGCTATACGAAGCCGAGCTGCGCTACCTGGTGGAACACGAGTGGGTGCGCCGTCTGGACGATGCCATCTGGCGTCGTACTAAAGAAGGGATGTGGCTGAATGCCGAGCAGCAGTCTCGCGTGGCGCAGTGGCTGGCGCAACATGCGGGAAAGCGTGAATTGTCGCTGGCGTCGTAATTGAAAAAAAGCCGGGTGTCGGCTCCGCCTTACCCGGCCTACTCGATCCCGTAGGCCCGGTAAGCGCAGCGCCACCGGGCTTTGTTTTTACAACCGCACCGGATCAATATGCCAGATATTCTCGGCATACTCTTTGATGGTCCTGTCTGACGAGAAGTAGCCCATGTTGGCGATGTTATGCATCGCGGTGCTGGTCCACTTCTCCTGCTGACGGTACAGTTCGTCCACCTTATCCTGACAATCCACGTAGCTGCGGTAATCCGCCAGCACCTGATAGTGATCGCCAAAGTTAATCAGCGAGTCCACCAGGTCACGATAGCGTCCAGGCTCCTCAGGGTTAAACACTCCGGTGGCGATTTGCGTCAGCACCTGGCGTAACTCTTCATCCTCTTCATAATACTCACGCGGCGAGTAGCCCTGCTTGCGCAGCGCCTCCACCTCTTCCGCCGTATTCCCGAAGATAAAGATATTCTCCGCGCCCACATGCTCCAGCATTTCGACATTTGCGCCGTCCAGCGTGCCGATAGTCAGCGCGCCGTTCAGGGCAAACTTCATGTTGCTGGTGCCGGATGCTTCCGTCCCCGCCGTGGAAATCTGCTCAGAGAGATCCGCCGCCGGAATGATCAGCTGCGCCAGGCTCACGCTGTAGTTCGGGATAAACACTACCTTCAGCTTATCGCCAATGTCCGGATCGTGGTTCACCACCTTCGCCACATCGTTGATGAGATGAATGATGTGCTTCGCCATGTAATACGCGGAGGCCGCCTTACCGGCAAAGATTTTCACACGCGGCACCCACTCCGCCGTCGGGTCAGCCTTAATGCGGTTGTAGTGGGTAATGACGTGCAGGACATTCATCAGCTGACGCTTGTACTCGTGGATACGTTTGATCTGCACGTCGAACAGCGCTTTCGGGTTCGCCACCACGTTCAGATGCATCGCCAGCCAGACCGCCAGACGCTTCTTGTTCAGCAGCTTGGCTTCCCGTACCGCTTTGTTCACCGTCGGGAAATCGATGTGCTGCTCAAGCTCGCTCAGCTGGCTCAAATCGGTGCGCCAGGTGCGGCCAATGTTCTCATCCAGAACGTCGGAGAGCGGCTGGTTCGCCAGCGCCAGCCAGCGGCGCGGGGTGACGCCGTTGGTCACGTTGCAGAAACGCGTCGGGAAGATCTTCGCGAAGTCCGCAAACAGCGACTGCACCATCAGGTTCGAATGCAGCTCTGATACGCCGTTGACCTTGTGGCTGATCACCACCGCCAGCCAGGCCATGCGTACACGACGCCCGTTGGATTCATCAATGATCGAGGCGCGGCTCAGCAGACCGGTATCGTTCGGGTACTGCTCCTGCAAGGTCTTGAGGAAGTAGTCGTTGATCTCGAAGATGATTTGCAGATGGCGCGGCAGAATTTTGCCGAGCATATCCACCGGCCACGTCTCCAGCGCTTCACTCATCAGCGTATGGTTGGTGTACGAGAACACCTGGCAGGTTACTTCAAACGCGTCATCCCAGCTGAACTTATGCTCGTCAATCAGCAGGCGCATCAGCTCAGGGATCGACAGCACCGGATGGGTATCGTTGAGGTGAATAGCGGTTTTTTCCGCCAGATTCGCATAGGTTTTGTGCAGCTGATAGTGACGGCTAAGGATATCCTGAATCGTTGCCGAGACGAGGAAATACTCCTGACGCAGGCGCAGCTCGCGGCCTGAGTAGGTCGAGTCATCCGGATACAGGACGCGGGACACGTTCTCAGAGTGGTTTTTATCTTCCACCGCCGCGAAGTAGTCGCCCTGGTTGAATTTACCCAGGTTGATCTCGCTACTGGCCTGCGCGTTCCACAGGCGCAGCGTATTGGTCGCATCGGTGTCGTAGCCGGGGATGATCTGGTCGTAGGCCACGGCCAGGATCTCCTCGGTTTCCACCCAGCGGGATTTTTTACCTTCCTGCTGAATACGCCCGCCAAAACGCACCTTATAGCGCGTGTTGTGGCGCTTGAACTCCCACGGGTTACCGTACTCCAGCCAGTAGTCCGGGGACTCTTTCTGACGGCCATCCACGATGTTCTGCTTGAACATGCCGTAGTCGTAGCGGATACCGTAGCCGCGCCCCGGCAGCGCCAGCGTCGCCAGTGAATCGAGGAAGCAGGCGGCAAGACGCCCGAGACCACCGTTACCCAACCCCGGGTCGTTCTCTTCGTCAATCAGCTCTTCTAAATCCAGCCCCATCTCTTCCAGTGCGTTTTTGACCTCGTCATAAATCCCGAGCGATAACAGCGCATTGGAGAGGGTGCGACCAATCAGAAACTCCATCGACAGGTAATACACCTGTCGCGTCTCCTGCGAGAGCTGGGCGCGGTTGGAGCGCAGCCAGCGTTCGACCATACGATCGCGCACCGCAAACAGCGTGGCGTTCAGCCACTCATGTTTGTTGGCAATTACGGGATCTTTCCCAATGGTAAACATCAGCTTATAGGCGATGGAGTGTTTCAACGCCTCAACGCTGAGCGTGGGGGAAGAGTAGCTAAATGGAGCATTCATATCAGTAACTTCGCCTCGTTACATCAAGCGTTGATAAAGGTCGCGGTAGGACTGCGCCGCAACGTGCCAGCCAAAGTCCATGGACATCGCCTGACGTTGTACGTAACGCCACAGGGATGGACGGGACCACAAGACGAAAGCACGCCGGATCGCCCGAAGCAGCGACCAGGCATTACTGTCCTCGAAAACAAACCCGCTGGCGATACCATCCGCCAGGTTTTCCAGGGAGCTGTCAGACACCGTATCCGCCAGCCCGCCCGTGCGGCGTACCAGCGGCAACGTGCCGTATTTCAGACCATAGAGCTGCGTAAGGCCGCAGGGCTCGAAACGGCTCGGCACCAGAATCACGTCCGCGCCGCCCATGATGCGGTGCGAGAACGCTTCGTGATAGCCAATCTGCACGCCCACCTGCCCCGGATGTTCCGCCGCGGCCGCAAGGAAACCTTCCTGCAATACCGGGTCGCCCGCGCCGAGCAGCGCCAGTTGCCCACCCTGCTCCAGTAATCCCGGCAGCGCTTCCAGCACCAGATCCAGCCCTTTCTGGCTGGTCAGGCGGCTGACCACCGCAAACAGCGGTACCTTGTCGTTGACCTTCAGCCCCATCGCAATCTGTAGCTGGCGCTTGTTCTCCGCTTTGTCCTCCACGGAGTCGCGTCCATAGCGCGCCGCCAGCAGGAGGTCCGTTTCCGGATTCCAGATCTGTTCATCTACGCCGTTCAGAATGCCCGACAGACGACCTTCACGGTGGCGCTGTTGCAGCAGCCCTTCCATACCGTAACCGAACTCCGGCTGGGTAATTTCACGCGCGTAGGTTGGGCTGACCGCCGTGATATGGTCGGCATAGTACAGACCCGCCTTCAGGAACGAAATCTGTCCGTTAAACTCCAGCCCATGCATGTTAAAGAACGACCATGGCAGATCGATGTCATTCATATGATGCGCGTAATACATGCCCTGATACGCCAGGTTGTGCACCGTAAACACCGATTTGGCCGGGTGCCCCTTCGCCGCCAGATACGCAGGAGCCAGCCCCGCGTGCCAGTCGTGCGCGTGCACCACGTTCGGACGCCAGAACGGATCCAGCCCGACGGCCATCTCCGCCCCCACCCAGCCGAGCAGGGCAAAGCGCAGCACGTTATCGGTATAGGCGTACAGGTTGGTATCGTGATACGGGCTGCCGGGTCGATCGTATAAATGCGGGGCATCAATCAGGTAAATCCCTGTGCCATTGTAATGTCCAAACAGCAGGGTGATACGTCCCGCGAAGGTCTCGCGACGGGTAACAACCTTTGCATCGGGAATACCACGCCGGATATCCGGAAAAGCGGGCAACAACACGCGGGTATCCACCCCTCCGGCAATTTGCGCCGCCGGTAGTGCACCAAGAACATCCGCCAGTCCGCCCGTTTTTAACAACGGGAACATCTCAGAACATACGTGTAAAACCTGCATCATCGCTCCTGTTTGATTTGCAGCTTCCGCAACATTTCCCGTGTTACTAACACGATCCCCTCTTCCGAACGGTAGAAACGACGCGCATCTTCTTCCGCATTTTCCCCAATCACCATCCCTTCGGGAATGACGCAGGCACGGTCGATAACGCAGCGACGCAGACGACATGAGCGCCCTACCCAGACATCCGGCAGCAGGACTGCCGAATCGATATTACAGAATGAGTTTATACGCACGCGCGGGAACAGCACGGACTGCACCACCACCGAACCGGAGATAATGCACCCGCCAGAGACCAGCGAGTTGAGCGTCATACCGTGGCTGCCGGAGCGGTCCTGGACGAACTTCGCCGGCGGCAGCGATTCCATATGGGTGCGAATCGGCCAGTTCTGGTCGTACATATCCAGCTCAGGCGTGACGGACGCAAGATCGAGGTTGGCTTTCCAGTACGCTTCCAGCGTTCCCACATCGCGCCAGTAAGGTTCCGCATTCGGATCGGACTGCACGCAGGACAGCGGGAAGGGGTGTGCATACGCCATGCCAGCTTTGGTAATTTTCGGGATAATGTCTTTGCCGAAGTCGTGACTGGAGTTCTCGTCTTTGTCGTCCTCTTCCAGCAGTTCATAAAGATAATCGGCGTCAAAGACATAGATCCCCATGCTGGCGAGCGATTTGGTGTCGTCTCCCGGCATGGTTGGCGGGTTCGCCGGTTTTTCGACAAAGTCGATAATCTTGTCGTCGCCATCTACATGCATCACGCCAAACGCGGTTGCTTCCGCAACAGGCACCGGCAGGCACGCCACGGTGCAGCGCGCCCCTTTTTCGACGTGGTCGATCAGCATGTGGGAGTAATCTTGCTTGTAGATGTGGTCCCCGGCGAGGATAACGATGTATTCCGCGTTGTAGCGGCGAATGATGTCGAGGTTCTGGGTCACGGCATCCGCCGTGCCGCGGTACCAGTTCTCCCCGTGAACGCGCTGCTGCGCCGGGAGCAGATCGACAAACTCGTTCATCTCTTCGCTGAAGAATGACCAGCCGCGCTGAATGTGCTGCACCAGCGTGTGCGACTGATACTGGGTAATGACGCCAATACGACGAATGCCTGAGTTCAGGCAGTTTGACAGTGCAAAATCGATAATACGGAACTTACCACCAAAGTGAACGGCCGGTTTAGCGCGCTTGATGGTCAAATCTTTCAGACGGGTACCACGCCCGCCCGCGAGTATCAGGGCAACTGTTTTTAATGGTAGCTGGCGCGCCAACATTAACGGATCGTTCTTCTCTAATCTAACCATGACTAACTCCTTTTTTATCATCTTTGGAATACGCACACTCCGTGCGCAGGCCCGTGCCAGACAGCCATAACAACCGGATTATCCGCTCCGGCAAAGGGAGGAATGGCTCGCCACTCCCCGTCAGGTAAAACAATCTCTGCGACGTCATCCGTCGCGTTCAGCGTCACCAGCCACGCATCCGAAAGCAGGATTTGCAGACAGGGTATGCCGTGTTGCCACTCTTGCGCGCTTAACGGTTGCGCGTCTTTATTCAGCCAGCGAACGTTGCCGTCGCCCTCTTCCCACCAGCGGTCGGCGGTGAGCGCGGGGATGCGCTGGCGAAGATGGATCAGCGCCGCGGTGAAATGGGTCAGCCCGCTGTTCGCTTCTCCCCAGTCGAGCCAGGTCAGGGTGTTGTCCTGGCAATAGGCGTTGTTGTTGCCGTGCTGGCTGTGGCCGTGCTCATCGCCCGCCAGCAGCATCGGCGTGCCCTGCGACAACAAAAGCGTCGTCAGCAGCGCATGAACGCTGGCGCGTCGCCGCTCGATCACATCCAGACTTCCGCCTAACCCTTCTATACCATGGTTAAAGCTATGGTTATTGTTAGTCCCATCGCGATTCTCCTCGCCGTTTGCCTCATTGTGTTTCTGATTGAAACAAACGCAGTCGCGCAGCGTAAAACCGTCGTGCGCCGTCACCAGGTTAATGGTGGCCGACGGACGTTTGCCGTCACGCTTAAAGAGATCGCTGGAGCCGGCAAAGCGACCGGCAAACTCCCCCAGCGACAGATCGCGCGTCAGCCAGAAGCGGCGGACGGCATCGCGGAAGTGGTCGTTCCACTCGGCAAACAGCGGCGGGAAGTTCCCCACCTGATAACCGCCCTCGCCGATGTCCCAGGGCTCCGCAATCAGCTTCACCTTTGAAAGCACCGGGCAGTTTTTGATGGCCTCAAACAGCGGCGCCTGCTGGCTGAACGCCGGGGTGCGCCCCATCACTGGCGCCAGGTCGAAGCGAAAACCATCCACGTGGAACGTCTCAACCCAGTATTTCAGGCACTCGTACGCGTAATGCGTAACGGCCGGATGACTGAGGTTGAGGGTGTTACCGCACCCGGTCCAGTTCTCGTAATCGCCGTCGTCCCTGATCCAATAATAGCTACGGTTATCGATTCCGCGCTGTGAGAGCGTCGGGCCGTCAAGATCGCTTTCCGCACTGTGGTTCAACACCACGTCCAGAATGACTTCGATACCCGCCGCGTGAAGCGCTTTCACCGCATCGCGAAACTCATCCCGCGCCTTCTCAGGATTCACCGCATAACGCGGATCGAGGGCGAACAACGCCAGCGGGTTGTAGCCCCAGTAGTTGCTTAACCCGAGACGCTGTAGCCGCGGCTCGCTGGCGAAATGCGCCACGGGCAACAGCTCCAGCGCGGTGATCCCTAAGTGCTTCAAGTACGCGACCATCGTCGGATGCCCAAGCGCTTTATAGGTGCCGCGCATCTCTTTGGGAATTGACGGGTGCAGATACGTCAGCCCTTTGACGTGGGCTTCATAAATAACGGTGTTGCCCCAAGGCGTACGCGGCGGGGCATCGTCTTCCCAGTCGTAGAGATCGTGCATCACCACGCTTTTGGGCGCGACGGGCGCGCTGTCGCGGTGGTCAGGTTCGCCGTAGCCAACGTGGAACAGCGGGTCATCTTTAAACTCACCGTCCACCCGGTGCGCACACGGGTCAATCAGCAGCTTCGCCGGGTTAAACCAGTGCCCCTGAGAGGGCTCCCAGGGGCCGTGTACGCGAAAACCGTAGTGCATCCCCGGCCGTCCTCCGGCCAGGTAGCCATGCCAGGTATCCCCCGTGCGCGCCGGTAAATCGTAACGGTGCTCGTTACCTTCCCCGTCAAACACACAGAGTTCCACCCGCTCCGCATGGGCGGAAAAGAGCGTGAAGTTCACCCCCTTTCCGTCAAAACTCGCCCCGAGCGGTTCGGGTTTACCTGCCGTAAGCTGCGTCATTCTCCCTCCCGCACCAGCCAGATTGTGCCAAGCGGCGGCAGCGTCAGGCTCAGGGAGTTCGGACGGCCATGGCTTTCAATGGCATCGCTCTGCACCAGCCCGCCGTTACCCGCATTGCTGCCGTGGTAGTGCATGGAGTCGGTATTGAGAATTTCGCGCCATTTGCCCGGCTGGTTAATGCCGAAGCGGTAGTGTTCGCGCGGCACTGGCGTGAAGTTGCTGGCGACGATGATCTCGTTACCCGCCTTGTCGCGGCGCGCAAAGACAAACACCGAGCGCTCGTGGTCGTCCACCACCAGCCACTCAAAGCCGTACGGGTCGAAGTCCAGCTCGTGCAGCGCTTTATGGTGGCGGTAGGTCAGGTTCAGGTCGCGGACCAGACGCTGTACGCCGTGGTGCCAGTTGTCCGCGCCTTCCAGCAGATGCCAGTCAAGGCTGGTATCGTGGTTCCATTCGCGCCCCTGCGCAAATTCGTTGCCCATAAACAGCAGCTTTTTGCCCGGGAAGGCGAACATCCAGCCGTAGTAGGCGCGCAGGTTGGCAAACTTCTGCCACGCGTCCCCCGGCATGCGGTCGAGAATGGATTTCTTGCCGTGCACCACTTCATCGTGCGACAGCGGCAGCATGAAGTTTTCGGTGTAGTTGTAGAGCAGCCCGAAAGTGAGCTTATCGTGGTGATACTGACGATAAACCGGGTCGAGCTTCATGTAGTCGAGCGTGTCGTGCATCCAGCCGAGGTTCCACTTGTACCAGAAGCCCAGTCCGCCCATTGACGGTGGACGGGAAACGCCCGGGAAGTCGGTGGACTCTTCCGCCATGGTCACGGCACCTTCCACCTGCTCCCCGATGATGCGGTTGGTGTTGCGCAGAAACTCAATCGCTTCGAGGTTTTCACGCCCGCCATACTCGTTCGGGATCCACTCACCCTCTTTGCGGCTGTAGTCGCGGTAAATCATCGACGCCACCGCATCGACGCGCAGGGCATCAATGCCGAAACGCTCGATCCAGTACAGCGCGTTCCCGACCAGGTAGTTCGATACTTCACGGCGACCGTAGTTGTAGATCAGCGTGTTCCAGTCCTGGTGATAGCCTTCGCGCGGGTCGCTGTGCTCGTAAAGCTTTGTGCCGTCGAACTCTGCCAGCGCAAAATCATCCGACGGGAAGTGGCCCGGCACCCAGTCGAGGATCACGTTCAACCCGGCGGCGTGCGCGGCATCGATGAAATAGCGGAAGTCATCGCGCGTACCAAAGCGGCGCGTAGGCGCATACAGCCCGGTTGGCTGATAGCCCCAGCTGCCGTCGAACGGGTGCTCGTTGATCGGCAGCAGTTCCAGGTGCGTAAAGCCCATCCATTTGGCGTACGGCACCAGCTGGTCCGCCAGCTCGCGATAGCTCAGCCAGAAGTTGTTATCGGTGTGGCGACGCCACGAGCCGAGATGCACTTCATAGACGGAGATCGGCGCATCAAAGCGGTTAGCCTGCTTGCGCTCTTCCGTCTGGACAACCTTCTCCGGCAGGCCGCAAATCAGCGAGGCGGTATTCGGGCGCAGTTCGGCCTCAAAGGCGTACGGGTCAGATTTAATGCGCAGCTTGCCGTTGGCATCGATCATCTCGAATTTGTAGAGCTGACCGTTGTGCGCGCGGGGGATAAACAGCTCCCAAATGCCGGTTTCCCGGCGCAGGCGCATGGGGTGACGACGACCGTCCCAGTAGTTGAACTGCCCGACAACGGAGACGCGCTGGGCGTTTGGCGCCCATACGGCAAAACGCGTGCCGGTGATACCGTCCATGGTATCCGCATGGGCACCCAGCGTTTCGTAAGGGCGTAAATGGGTCCCCTCGGACAGCAGCCAGGCGTCCATCTCTTTTAAAAGCGGGCCGAAGCTATAGGGATCGTCAATCAGGTTTTGCTGACCGTGCCAGATAACGGCAAGCTGATAACGAAAAGGATTTTTACGGCGGGGCATGACGCCCGAGAAGAAGCCACGCGAGTCGAGGCATTCCAGATTACCCACCTTGCGGCCGGTTTTGGGTTCGATAACCCACACTTCTGTTGCATCCGGTAACAGCGCACGAACTTCCAGTCCGGCCTCTGTACGGTGCATCCCTAGCACAGAAAAGGGGTCGGCAAAGTGACCCGCAATAAGCGCATTAATCACGTCTCTCGAAATACGATCGGACATGGTATTCATCCTGTTTTTTTATGTCGCCCTTTTTACGCGCTCCGGGACGACTTTTAATGTGACCTAAACGGTGCAGTTAATCCTCTCTGCTCCGCCCTACCCTCAGGTGAGAAATAAATCTTCCTTAAAGCATAGCCAACGTCGTGGGTCCTCCTGATAAAAAATAAGACATCTGCGTTTTACTCCATGTAGTACGCAAAAAAAGGGGGTGACAATCACCCCCCGTGTTTAACAAATTATTACGCCAGCTGGCGCAGCATGCGGCGCAGCGGCTCGGCGGCACCCCACAGAAGCTGGTCGCCAACGGTGAACGCGGAGAGGTACTCTGGCCCCATGTTCAGCTTGCGCAGGCGGCCAACCGGGGTGGTCAGCGTGCCGGTGACGGCTGCCGGGGTCAGTTCGCGCATGGTGATATCGCGATCGTTTGGCACCACTTTCGCCCACGGGTTATGCGCGGCCAGCAGCTCTTCCACGGTCGGAATAGACACATCTTTTTTCAGTTTAATGGTGAAGGCCTGGCTGTGGCAGCGCAGCGCGCCGATACGCACGCACAGACCGTCAACCGGAATGGTGTTCGCGGTGCCGAGGATTTTGTTGGTCTCAGCCTGGCCCTTCCACTCTTCGCGGGTCTGGCCGTTATCCAGCTGTTTGTCTATCCACGGGATCAGGCCGCCGGCCAGCGGTACGCCGAAGTTATCCACCGGCAGCTCGCCGCTGCGGGTGAGCTGAGTGACTTTACGCTCGATATCGAGGATCGCGGACGCCGGGTCTGCCAGCTCGGCAGCGACGCTCTGGTGCAGCTGGCCCATCTGGGTCAGCAGCTCGCGCATATGACGCGCGCCACCGCCGGACGCCGCCTGGTAGGTCGCCACGGAGACCCACTCCACCAGATCCTGTGCGAACAGACCGCCGAGGGACATCAGCATCAGGCTGACGGTGCAGTTACCGCCAACAAAGGTTTTCACGCCGTTGTTCAGGCCGTCGGTGATGACGCCCTGGTTAACCGGGTCAAGAATAATGATGGCATCGTCTTTCATGCGAAGCGAAGAGGCCGCGTCAATCCAGTAGCCCTGCCAGCCGCTTTCACGCAGCTTCGGATAGATTTCGTTGGTATAATCGCCGCCCTGGCAGGTCACAATAATGTCGAGTGCCTTCAGCGCCTCCAGGTCGTAAGCATCCTGCAACGTGCCTGTGGTACCCCCAAAGGACGGTGCAGCCTGGCCGAGCTGGGAAGTGGAGAAGAAGACCGGGCGGATGGCGTCGAAATCGCGCTCTTCAACCATGCGTTGCATGAGTACAGAGCCGACCATACCGCGCCAGCCGATAAAACCAACGTTTTTCATAGCATTTTTTTCCTGCAAGGGGTGTGTGCTGATTGTGCAAGCCAGTATTGAACTGGGATATGCTTCACATTACAAAATGCTGCCAAAGTCGCAAGCGAAATTAATCGATGATTGCCCGGCAATCAGAAAAAGTGCTAATCATCGCAATGACCACAATAAGTATCAGGGATAATTTAAGATGAGTGAAATCATTTCCGCAGCGGTTTTATTGATCCTGATTATGGATCCGCTCGGTAATCTGCCGATCTTCATGTCGGTGCTGAAGCACACCGAGCCGAAGCGCCGTCGGGCGATCATGATCCGCGAGCTGCTCATCGCCCTGCTGGTGATGTTTATCTTCCTGTTCGCCGGTGAAAAAATTCTCGCTTTCCTGAACTTACGCGCCGAAACGGTCTCCATTTCCGGCGGGATCATTTTGTTCCTGATTGCCATTAAGATGATTTTCCCTAGCGCGGAGGGCAGCAGCAGCGGCCTGCCTGCGGGTGAAGAGCCGTTTATCGTGCCGCTGGCGATTCCGCTGGTCGCCGGGCCAACGATTCTGGCCACGCTGATGCTGCTGTCGCATCAGTATCCGAATCAGATGAGCCATCTGGTGATTGCCCTGCTGATCGCCTGGGGCGGGACGTTTATTATCCTGTTGCAGTCGTCGCTATTCCTGCGCCTGCTGGGTGAGAAAGGGGTGAACGCGCTGGAGCGCCTGATGGGGCTGATTCTGGTAATGATGGCAACGCAGATGTTCCTGGACGGGATACGGGCGTGGATGAAAGGATAGGTAAAAGCAAAACGGCAATCCTTGATTGCCGTTTTTAGTGTTTGCTCCCTCTCCCCGTGGAAGAGGGAGAAAACCTGGATCAGCTCAGCAGCGTAAACGCAATCATCCCGACAACCGCACCCGTCGTGCCGAGGATGGTTTCCATCAGCGTCCAGGTTTTCAGGGTTTGCGCTTCGGTTGCGCCGGTAAATTTACCGAACAGCCAGAAGCCTGCATCGTTCACGTGAGACACCACAATCGAACCACCCGCGATACAGATAGAGAGCGCCGCCATCTGCGCGCCGGAGTAGTTCAGCTGTTCAATCACCGGCATTACCAGACCCACGGCGGTTAAGCACGCCACGGTCGCGGAGCCCTGAATGATACGCACCGCCGCGGCCAGCACAAAGCAGGTGACCGCAATCGGCAGGCCCATTCCGGTCAGCGCTTCGCCCAGCGCCGGGCCAACGCCGGAATCCACCAGCACCTGCTTGAACACGCCGCCCGCCCCGATCACCAGCAGGATAATCCCCGCCGGTTGCAGCGCGGCACCACAGATCTCCATCACGCGGTCTTTCGGCATGCCCTGACGCATTGCCAGGCCGTAAATCGCGACCAGACACGCCACCAGAATCGCAGTGAACGGATGACCAATAAATTCGAACCATTCGTAAGCGGTTGACCCCACCGGCACAAAGCGTGCAGCGATGGTTTTCAGGCCCACCAGCACCAGCGGCAGCAGGATCAGCGACAGACTGAAGCCGAAGGACGGCATTTTACCCTCGCCCAGGTGCGGCTCGGTGATGTCGTCCGGAATGTGCAGCTCAACGTAACGGCTGATAAAGTTTCCCCACAGCGGACCGGCGATAATCATCCCCGGGATCGCCGCACACAGGCCAATCAGGATCATCCAGCCAAAGTCAGCATGCATCTGGGAGGCCAGCAGCATCGGCGCAGGCCCCGGCAGCAGGAACGCCGCCGCCGCCGCCACGCCCGCAAACAGCGGAATGACCAGCTTCACGAGGTTAGTACCGGTATGGCGCGCCATGGAGAATGCGACGCTTATCAGCAGCACAACGGCCACTTCAAAGAACAGCGGCAGCGCGCAAATCAGACCGGCCAGACCAATCGCGTAGTGCGCACGGCTGTGCCCGAAGGATTTCAGCATCTTGACGGCAATCTGATCGACCGCGCCCGTCTCGTGCAAAATCTTGCCAAACATCGCGCCCAGTGCCACCACAATGGCCAGGAAGCCGAGCGTGCCGCCCATCCCTTTTTCCATCGTCGCCGCGATTTTGTCGAGCGGCATGCCGGAAAAGAGACCAGCACCAATAGAAACCACCATCAAAGCAACGAAGGCGTGCATACGTGCCTTCATCACTAAAAACAGCAGCAGCAATACGGAACCCACTGCTGTCAAAACTAGCGTTAATGTACTCAAAACTTACTGCCTTTTATTAATAACCTCGATGGTGCTGGCAACAACACCTTCCAGCGGCTGATCGATATCAACCACTAAGACATCCTGCTCGTCAGCACCCGGCTCCTGCAACGCTTCGAACTGCGTTACCAGCATCTGGGTTTTGAAGAAGTGGCCTTTACGCGCCTTCAGGCGGCTTTCAATCACCCCGAAATCGCCTTTCAGGTAGATGAAAGAGAGGTTCGGGTTGCCGTCGCGCAGCAGGTCGCGATAGGTTTTTTTCAGCGCGGAACAGACGATCAGGGAGACTTTATTGGTGCGCTGCATCGCGAACGCGGCGTCATTCAGCGCCTGCAACCACGGTTTGCGGTCGTCGTCGTTCAGCGGCTCGCCGGAAGCCATTTTCATGATGTTGCTACGCGGATGGAGGAAGTCACCATCAAGAAACGCAGCCTGGAGGTGATGCGCCACTTCGCTCGCCACGGCAGATTTACCGCTACCGGACACGCCCATCAGGACGTAAACGTGGTGATCGTGATTAGTCGTGCTCAAAGGGTGTCCCTCAGTAAATTGTTACGGGTAACAGTTATCGGTAACATTGTCCTGCCGGGGCATAAGAGAAGCAATATCCAAACGTGCGCGAAGTGAATAAGTGTGAGCTACTTCAAATTTGTCGGATTAAATAGATCCACCCGGTGACAAGGTGAAACCTAAATCTAACATTTTAGGGGTAACTGCCTCACCACGAATGCGCGCCAGCAGGCGTTCTGCACCAATGCGGCCCATGCGTTCACGCGGGGTCAGGACGCTCGCCAGACGCGGCTCCATCACCTGGCCAATGTCGTGGCCGTGGAAACCGGCAATCGCCATATCATCCGGGATTTTTAAACCCAGACGCTGGCACTCAAACGCCGCGCCGACCGCAAGGTCATCGTTGGTACAGAAAATACCGTCCAGTTGCGGATACTCGCGTCGCGCCTGACGCATCAGCTCAATACCCGACGTGTAAGAAGAAGATTGCTCCACCATCACGCTGTACGGGGTTAAACCGGCGTCGAGCATCGCCTGCTCGTATCCCTTCTGTTTGATGATAGTACGTTCATCCAGACGCGCACCCAGATAGGCCACATGGCGATGACCGCGGGCGATGATCGCCGCCGTCATCTGACGCGCCGCTTCAAAGTTATCGAACCCCACGGCGATGTCGAGGCACGGCGACTGGCTGTCCATCAGCTCCACCACCGGAATGCCTGCCACTTCAATCATTTTCAGCGTGCGCGGGGTGTGAGTACGTTCCGTTAAAATCAGGCCGTCGATGTTCCAGGAAAGCATCGATTCAAGACGTTCCTCTTCCAGTTCCGGCTTGTACCCGTAGTGGGCGAGCATGGTCTGATAGCCAAACGCATCGGTGACGCTTTCGATGCCACGCAGCACTTCGGCGAATACCTGGTTGGTTAAGGAAGGAAGCAGGACGCCCACCGCACGGCTGGTCGCATTGGAGAGAATATCGGGCGCGCGGTTGGGGATATAACCCAGTTCATCAAGGGCGGCGGCAATCTTGCCACGCAACGCCACGGAAACCTGTTCCGGGTTACGTAAAAAACGGCTGACCGTCATTTTGGTCACACCGACGCGATCGGCGACATCCTGAAGTACGGGGCGTTTCTTTTTCATCGTCCTGAGAAATCTTGAAGTGAGAGATTTGCTCAGTTTATCACGGACAAAGCTCAACCTTCCCCGTTTAAAGGGAAGGTTGAGAAATTATTTAGACCGGCGGCAGGTCAAACAGCAGAATTTCACTTTCGCTGTCGGCATGCACGGAGAGCGCCTGCTCATCCCAGACGGCCAGACCATCGGCGGTTGTCGCTTTGGTGCCATTGATGGACACCTCCCCTTTCACCACCTGGATCCACACGCGGCGGTTGGCGGCGATCTGGTGCACAGACTGTTCATCTTTCGCCAGCGCCCAGCGGTACAGCTCCATATCCTGATACACTTTCAGGGAACCTTCACGCGCATCCGGCGAGAGCACCAGCTGTTTGCCCTGTTTCGCGTCGAAGCGGCGCTGCTCGTAGCGTGGCGTGATGCCGGTCTCTTCTGGAATGATCCAGATTTGATACAGGTGCAGTTTTTCCGTTTTGCTCGGGTTGTACTCAGAGTGACGCACCCCGGTCCCCGCGCTCATAATCTGGAACTCGCCCGCCGGAACCTGCTCTTTGTTGCCCATGCTGTCCTGGTGCTCAACCGCCCCTTCCAGCACATAGGTCAGGATTTCCATGTCTTTGTGCGGGTGGGTACCGAAGCCCTGGCCTGCATCAATCACGTCATCGTTAATCACGCGCAGTGCGGAGAAGCCCATGAAGTTCGGGTCGTAGTAGTCGGCAAACGAGAATGAATGCCATGAGTCCAGCCAGCCATGATTCGCGTGACCACGTTCGTTTGCTTTGCGTAAGTAGATCATTGTTTTCACCCTCAGTTCGTTTCGATGGAGTAAGTGTGGACGCAAACGCCCTGGGATCATAGAGGGTGAAAATTGACTCCTCTGTTCAAAAATTGTGAACAAGCGCAGAGGAGCCGTTTTTGCTTATTTCGCGAGGGTTACCGTGGCAGGAGAAGCCTGTTCGAAGGCCCGTTCGAGGATTTCCAGGTTGGTCAGAACGTCAGATTCCTTGACGTAATTCGCCGTGCCGTTTGTGAGGGTCTCAAACAGCGCATCATAGACGCGTCCATAGTCGCCCGTTTCCGGCTTCAGCTCTTCCCTGTCCGTCACGCCCTCGTCGTTCACGTACTCCATCACGCCCACGGAATCATCTGCCGCAAAGCCCGGTTCACCCGGCATGATATTGGCCTTCAGGCTGGTCTCCTGCTGGTCAATGCCGTACTTGATAAAGGAGCCTTTCTTGCCGTGAACGATAAATTTCGGGTAGTCGATTTTCACCAGGTGGCTGGTTTTCACGATGGCTTTGAGATCGCCGTAGAACAGCTGTGCTTCAAAGGTATCGTCCGGGTTGGCCTTATTGCGCAGGCTGCGGATGTCATACGCCACGTGGTCCGGGCGGCCAAACAGGGAAATAATCTGGTCCATGGTGTGCACGCCCAGACCGTAGAACGACCCGTCCTGCGGCAGTCCTGGCTGGGTTTCCGCCACCGGGCGGTAGTAATCGAAGTGGCTTTCGATTTCCACGATCTCGCCGAGTTTGCCGCTCTCAATCGCCTTTTTCGCCGTCAGGAAGCAGCTGTCAAAGCGTCGGTTCTGGTACGGCGTGACGGTCAGGCCTTTGCTTTTCGCCAGCGCAAAGAGTTCCTTCGCTTCGGCGATGGTCGGAGTGAACGGTTTTTCCACCAGCACGTTTTTACCTGCTTCCAGCGCGCGTTTCGCGTAGTCAAAGTGGCTGTCGGCGTGGGTACAGACCACCACCAGCTTCACCTGCGGATCATTTAACACTTCATCAAGATCGCTGGTGAAATGAATATGGGAATACTGCGGAGACTGTTCTTCCGGCTTCGCGCTGCGGCGGTAGATATGAGCGACGTGCCAGGTCTCTTTACGGTTGAGAACATACGGAAGGTGGTAACGCGTGGTGCTTTTGCCAAATCCAATAAATGCGCAGTGTAGTGTCATGGCTCAGTCCTTTTTCGAAGGTTGCTGAGTCTAACCATAACAAAAAAAAAGCCAGCTAAAAGCTGGCTAAAGTAATACTGGAAGCAATGTGAGCAATGTCGTGCTTTCAGGTTCCCGTAGGAGGTCTTCCTGAACGCAGAGCAATAATAATCATTCTCATTCGCACTTGTCCAACACTTTTTGCAAAAAATAGCGATTGACTCAACTTTTAAAGTCACTGATGTTGGAGGGGACTTTTAACTGACTGAGGAACAAGGAATGAGTGAGATAGTGATACGCCACGCTGAACCGAAAGATTACGACGCCATTCGTCAGATCCACGCCCAGCCGGAGGTGTACCACAACACGCTACAGGTTCCTCATCCTTCAATGGAAATGTGGCAAATGCGGCTAGGCGAACAGCCGGGCATTAAACAGCTGGTTGCCTGCATTGATGATATCGTGGTCGGCCACCTCACCATTGATGTCGCCCAGCGACCACGCCGCAGCCACGTTGCCGATTTCGGTATATGCGTTGGCGCAGAGTGGCATAACCGCGGCGTGGCCAGCGCGCTGATTCGCACCATGATCGATATGTGCGACAACTGGCTGCGCGTCGACCGCATCGAGTTAACGGTGTTTGTGGATAACGAACCGGCAATCGCGGTGTACAAAAAGCACGGGTTTGAGATTGAAGGCACCGGCAGGCGCTATGCCCTGCGCAACGGCGAGTATGTGGATGCGTATTATATGGCGAGGATGAAGTAATAAGTTGCCGGGTGGCGGCTTCGCCTTACCCGGCCTACGTCCGTGCCGTTGTAGGCCCGGTAAGCGCAGCGCCACCGGGCAACAAAATCAATACCCCGCCGTTAAATCATCCACCGAACGCGGGTCCGACGCGCCAAACAGCGCGCCATCCGGTCCGACCATAATGCTCTGGGTGCTGCCCATCGCCTCCTTCACCGCCACCTTCTGCCCGCGCTGCTCAAGCAGCTTGAGGGTGTCCGGGCTAAAGCCCTTCTCCACGCGCAACTCGTCCGGCAGCCACTGGTGATGGAAACGCGGCGCATTGGTCGCTTCGGCGACGTTCATCCCAAAGTCGATGCTGTTCACCACCATTTGCAGTACGGTGGTGATAATCCTGCTCCCGCCAGGGCTGCCTGTCACCAGCCAGGTTTTGCCGTCTTTCACCACAATGGTGGGCGACATGGATGATAGCGGGCGCTTCTTCGGCCCTACCGCATTCGCATCGCCGCCGACCAGGCCGTAGACATTCGGCACGCCCGGCTTGGCAGAAAAATCATCCATCTCGTTGTTCAGCAAAATACCGCTATTGCCCGCCACAATCCCGGTGCCGAAGGTGGTGTTAAGCGTGTAGGTCACCGCCACCGCGTTTCCGTCTTTGTCCACGACCGAGAAGTGGGTGGTCTGGTTACTTTCATACGGCGCCAGCTTGCCCGGGCGGATCTCGCTCGACGGCTTAGCCTTGTTGATGTCGATCTGATCGGCAATCGATTTGGCATAGGCCTTGTTGGTCAGCGCCTGCCACGGCACCTTCACGAAGTCCGGGTCGCCGAGGTATTCCGAGCGGTCAGCGTAGGCGCGCTTTTCCGCCTCGGCCATCACCTGCATGGCATCGGCGCTACCGAAGCCATACTTGTGCATATCGAAGTTTTCCAGAATATTGAGGATCTGCACGATGTGAATGCCCCCGGAAGACGGCGGCGGCATGGAGAAGACCTCGTAGCCGCGATAGGTGCCGCTAATCGGCTCGCGCTCCACCGCCTTATATTCCGCCAGATCCGCTTTGGTGATCAGCCCGCCGTTCTTCTGCATCTCATCCGCAATCTGATCGGCAATCGGCCCCTTATAGAAGGCATCCGGACCGTTTTCGGCAATCAGTTCGAGACTTTTTGCGAGGTTCTTCTGCACCAGCTTATCGCCCTTCTTCAGCGGCTCGCCGTCTTTCCAGAAGATAGCCTTGCTGTTCTCATGATTGGGAATAACTTCGCTGCCGTAGGTTTTGAGGTCGTCCGCCAGCGCGTCGTTGACGACGAAGCCGTCGCGCGCCAGCCTGATGGCAGGCTGCACCACTTTATTCAGCGGCAGCGTGCCGTATTTTTCCAGCGCCAGCGAGAAGCCCGCAACGGTGCCCGGCGTGCCGGAGGCAAGGTGCGAGGTCAGGGATTTTTTACTGTCCGGATTGCCCTGATCGTCGAGGAACATATCGCGGGAGGCCTGGTTCGGCGCCATCTCACGGAAGTCGATGGCCGTGGTTTTACCGTCTTTGGTGCGCAGCATCATAAACCCGCCGCCGCCCAGGTTCCCCGCCTGTGGATGCGTCACCGCCAACGCATATCCCACCGCGACCGCCGCATCCACCGCGTTACCGCCCTGTTTAAGAATATCGACGCCCACCTGCGTTGCCAGCGCGTCAACCGAGGCCACCATGCCGTGCGTCGCCCGCACGGGGTGAAAAACATCCTCCTCCACGCCGTAAGAGACCGGTGGAGCGGCGGGCGGGTTGGCCGCCACGGTAAATGTGCCGCCTGCCATCAGCGCAGCGATGGCGACCCAGCGCAAAAAGGTTGGTTTCATCATTATTGTTCTCCAGGTGAAGGGGCCCATATTCCCCGCTTAAGCCTGGTTCACAACTCTTAAAAAATCATCGTTATGCAGGAATGAGGATAAACTTAAGAGAAGCCTCAAAGGAGGAGATAACCATGAAACGATTACTGATCCTGACCGCGCTGCTTCCGTTCGCCGCGCTCGCACAGCCAATCAACACCCTGAACAACCCGAACCAGCCGGGCTACGTCATTCCGAGCCAGCAGCGTATGCAGACGGAGATGATGAGCCAGCAACAGCAGCAGAAAGGGATGCTCAATCAGCAGTTAAAGACGCAGACCCAGGTGCAGCAGCAGCACCTGCAAAACCAGATGAATACCAACACCCAGCGCGTACAGCAGGGCCAGATGCTTGAACAGCCGCTGCCTAATACAAACGGTGGGATGTTAGGAGGCGGAGTATCGCAAAGCAGCGGTCAGCAGCACATGCTGCCGACCCAGCAGAACGGCAGTATGCTTAATAAATAAAGTTCGGCCCGATCTGGTCAATCGCATCGGTACAGATGCTGTCCACGCCCCAGCGCAGCAGCTCGGCTGCACGCAGGGGTTTGTTGACGGTATACACCAGGATATGCAGACCGGCCTCTTTCAATAGCGTCACGCGCGCTTCATCCAGCAGCTTATGGTTGAGGTGGATCGACACGCAGCCTAAGCGGGTCGTCAGCGCGCGCCAGTCTTCTCGCCACGCATCCAGCAGCAGCCCGCGCGGCAACTCCGGAACGGCGGCCTGTGCGGCTTCCAGCGCGTCGATATCAAACGACGACAGCAGCGGCGCGGTCATCCCTTCCCACAGCTCACGCGCGGCAAGGGCAATCACTTTACCCGTCAGCGGCCCGGTGCCGGTGGTCGGTTTGATTTCGATGTTGGCCATCATGCCGTGTTGACGACAGCGGTCCGCCACTTCCGCCAGCAGCGGCAGCGGCTCGCCTTTAAATTCGCCGCTGTACCAGCTTCCGGCGTCCACCTTCAGCAGGTCACGCCACGGCAGTTCACCCGCCACGCCCCAGCCGTTGCTGGTGCGTTCGAGGTTGTCGTCGTGCAGCAGGAAAATTTCGCCGTCCTTCGACAGCTTGGCGTCGAACTCGATCATCGTGTGGCCGTAGCGTGCGCCAACGTCAATTGCCGCCAGGGTGTTTTCCGGCGCCAGTTTACCGCCGCCACGGTGGGCGACGATGTGGGGGTAAGGCCAGTTGCTCATACTCGTTGTCCTGTTTCACCGTCAAATAAGTGCAGGTGATTTTCCGGCATATGCAGCCACAGCGTGCTGCCTGCTTTCGGGCGCTCCTGATGCGGCAGACGCACTACCAGCTTTTGCTCGCCCCAGCGTCCGTGCGCCAGGTTGTCTGCGCCCAGCATCTCCAGCGTGTCCATCACCAGCGGCACGCCGCCGTCCGCCTGAGACGTCAAACCAATATGCTCGGGGCGGATACCAAGCGTCATCTTACGCCCGGCGTAGCCACGATAGTACCAGTTGATCGGCAACGCCATCCCGCTTTCCAGCTCGAAGTGTGTTCCCGCCGCATTGATCCGCCCGTCCAGCAGGTTCATCGCCGGGCTGCCGATAAAGCTCGCCACAAAACGGCTGGCCGGTTTCTCGTAGACTTCCACTGGGGTGCCAATCTGCTCGGCGATGCCTTTGTTCATCACCATCACGCGCTGGGCGAGGGTCATGGCTTCAACCTGATCGTGGGTCACATAGAGGGACGTGGTTCCCAGCCGCCGATGCAGCTGCTGTAGCTCAAGACGCATCTGCACGCGCAGTTTGGCGTCGAGGTTTGACAGCGGTTCGTCGAACAGAAATACCGCCGGATCGCGCACGATGGCGCGCCCCATCGCCACGCGCTGGCGCTGGCCGCCGGAGAGCTCGCGCGGGCGACGCTTGAGCAGGCCGTCCAGCTCCAGAATGCGCGCGGCCTCTTTCACGCGCTCCTCGATATGGCCTTTGCCCATACCGCGAATTTTCAGCCCCCAGGCCATGTTCTCCTCCACGCTCATGTGCGGGTAGAGGGCGTAGTTCTGGAACACCATCGCGATGCCCCTGTCTTTCGGCTCCATCTCGGTGACGCGCTGGCGGTCAATCCAGATATCCCCGGACGTCACGCGCTCCAGCCCCGCCACCATGCGCAGCAGCGTAGATTTGCCGCAGCCGGACGGGCCGACCATCACGATAAACTCCCCGTCCGCCACGTCGAGCGTCAGCGGCTGAATCACCTGGGTTTTGCCGTCCCAGCTTTTGGTTACTGCCTGAAGTTTTAAACCTGCCATCTTATTTCTCGCTATCGACCAGGCCGCGGACAAACGCGCGCTGCATGGCTAAAACAATGACTACGGGTGGGATTAGGGTGAGCAGCATCGCCGCCATCACCTGGTTCCAGAGGGTGGTGCCTTCGCCGGTGGCGATCATGCCTTTGATGCCTGCCACGGCGGTGCCGAGGTTGACGTCCTGAACAATCAGCAGCGGCCACAGATACTGGTTCCAGCCGTAGATAAAGGTGATCACAAACAGCGCCGCGAGATTGGTTTTCGACAGCGGCAGCACGATGTCGCGGAAGAAGCGCATCGGCGAGGCCCCGTCAATGCGCGCGGCTTCAATCAGCTCATCCGGCAGGGTCATAAAGAACTGGCGAAACAGGAAGGTGGCGGTTGCCGAGGCCATCAGCGGCAGGGTTAAGCCCGCGTAGCTGTCGAGCATCTTCAGGTTGGCGATCACCTCCACCGTCGGGAAGATACGCACCTCCACCGGCAGCATCAGGGTGATGAAAATCATCCAGAAAAACAGGTTACGCAACGGAAAGCGGAACCAGACGATGGCGAAGGCCGAAAGCATCGACACGGTGATTTTGCCGACGGTGATGCCGAACGCCATGATGAAACTGTTGAGCATCATCAGCCAGAACGGCGCGCTGTTAGCGCCCACGCCCTGCGTCCAGATAGTCTTCATGTTCTCGAAAAGATGCGTGCCTGGGATCAGCGTCATTGGCGTGTCGAACACCGCTTTGGTGTCCAGCGTGGCGGCGACGAAGGCCACGTACAGTGGGAACAGGATGACGAGGATGCCCAGAATCAGCAGGGTATGGCTGAAAATCGTCAGCCCGCGACGGTTCTCAATCATTGGTAGCGCACCTTACTTTCGACATAGCGGAACTGCACCACCGTGAGGATGATGACGAGGAACATCAGCACAACCGACTGTGCAGCAGAGGCTGAGAGATCAAGCCCGGCAAAGCCCTCACGGTAGATCTTGTAAATCAGCGTGGTGGTTGCCTGCACCGGGCCGCCCGCGGTGGCGGCGTCGATCACCGGGAAGGTATCGAAGAAGGCGTACACCAGGTTCACCACCAGCAGGAAGAAACTCACCGGGGCGATCAGCGGCAGCGACAGCCGGAAGAAGCGGCGCACCGGCCCTGCGCCGTCGATGGCGGCGGCCTCCACCAGCGAACGCGGGATAGACTGTAGCGCGGCAAAGAAAAACAGGAAGTTATAGCTGATCTGCTTCCACACCGAGGCGAACGCCACCAGGAACATCGCCTGACCGCTATTCTGGGCGTGGTTCCAGTCATAGCCAAACTCACCCAGGAAGTGGGTAATCAGCCCGCGGCCCGGGTTAAACAGGAAGATCCACAGCACGGCGGCCACGGCGGGAGCCACGGCGTAGGGCAGCAGCATCAGGGTCTGATACAGACGGCTGCCCCGTACTACGTAATCCACCAGCGCGGCGAAAAACAGCGACGCGACAAGACCGCTGACGGTGACCAGCGCGCTGAATTTGATCGTCGTCCAGAAGGAATCCAGGTAGTAGCTGTCGTGGAACAGCGCGGTAAAGTTGTCCAGCCCGACAAACTGGCTGGAAAGCCCGAACGGATCGACGCTTTGTACCGAGTACCACAGCGCTTCGCCCGCAGGCCAGATAAAGAAGATGACGGTGATGACCAGCTGCGGCGCGACCAACAGGTACGGCAGCCAGCGGGAACGGAACACCGGACGGGATGATGACATAGGTTAGCTCAGGTTGGTTTCCCCTCACCCCGTCCCTCTCCCAAAGGGAGAGGGTTAGTGAGGGCAAAAAGATTAAGACTTCGTCGACTGCTCAAAGCGGCGCAGCAGCTGATTCCCGCGCTCTACCGCGGAATCCAGCGCCTGCTGTGGCGTTTTCTTCCCGGTCCACACGCTTTCCAGCTCTTCATCGACGATGGTGCGGATCTGCGGCATGTTGCCCAGGCGCAGGCCTTTGGTGAACGGCAACGGCGGCTTGTTCAGCATCTGACGCGTCGCGATATCCGCGCCCGGGTTCTTGCTGTAGAAGCCCTGCTCGCGGGTCAGGTCATACGCGGCTTTGGTGATCGGCAGGTAGCCGGTCTTCTGGTGCCACTCGGCGGCGTTTTCCGGCTTCGCCAGGAAGTCGAGGAACTCGGCCACGCCTTTGTAGGTGCCGTTGTCTTTACCCTGCATCACCCACAGGCTCGCCCCGCCGATGATGGCATTCTGCGGCGCGCCTTTGACGTCAGCGTCGTACGGCATCATGCCCACGCCGTAATTGAATTTGGCGTAGTGACGGATGTCTGCCAGCGAGCCAGATGAGGCGGTGGTAATGGCGCAGTCGCCGTTGTAGAACTTCTCGGTGGATTCGTCTTTACGCCCGAAGTAGCTGAAGTCGCCCTTCTTATTGAGTGCTTCCAGCAGCGCGATGTGCTTCACCTGCTCCGGCTTGTTGAACTCCAGCACCGCGTCGGTACCGTCGAAGCCGTTGTTTTTGGTGGCAACCGGCAGGCCGTGCCAGGCGCTGAAGTTTTCAATCTGGATCCAGCCCTGCCAGCCGCTGGCGTAGCCGCACTTCATCCCCGCCGCTTTCAGCTTCGCGGTGTATTCGGCCAGATCCTGCCAGGTTTTTGGCGGCTGCTCCGGATCTAAACCGGCTTTCCTGAAGGCGTCTTTGTTGTAGTACAGCACCGGCGTGGAGCTGTTAAACGGCTGGGACAGCAGATGCCCGCTTTTGGAATCCGTATAGTATCCCGCCACGGTTGGCACGAACTGGGACTCGTCAAAGTTAATGCCCGCCTCTTTGAACACCTCGTACACCGGCTTGATGGCTTTGGAGGCCATCATGGTCGCGGTGCCCACTTCATAAACCTGTAACAGCGCAGGCGCGTTACCGGTACGGAAGGCGGCGATGCCCGCGCTCAGGCTCTGCTCGTAGTTGCCTTTGTACACCGGCACAATTTTGTAATCCGGGTGGGTGTCGTTGAAACGCTGCGCCAGGGAGTCAACTTCTTTACCCAACTCCCCTTCCATGGAATGCCAGAACGGAATGGTCGTCACAGCCATTGCGTTCGTCGCAAAAGCCAGACCCAGTGCCAGACCCAAAGCTGTGTGTCGTAACGATGTCATTGTCATCTCTCTTATTGTGCCGGATGCGCGATATCACGCGTTTTATGCTCGCGAGGTAACATGACATGCTCGAATGACAGAAAAATAACTGTTTGTTTACAGACAGGTGACAGCCAGGCGTCAGAGGGATGATGGTTGTGTGAAGGGGTTTAGATGTTGGGTGCGGTCTGGTGCCCTCACCCCGGCCCTCCCCCTGTGGGAGAGGGAGAAAACACTAAAAAAGGCAACTTGCGTTGCCTTTTTGCTTTTACCTATCCGCCCAGGTACGCGCTCCGCACCGCTTCGTTCGCCAGCAGCGCATCGCCGGTATCGGAGAGCACCACGCGCCCGTTCTCCAGCACATAGCCGCGGTCAGCGAGCTTCAGCGCCTGGTTGGCGTTCTGTTCGACGAGGAAGATGGTCATCCCCTCTTTGCGCAGCTGCTCAATGGTATCGAAAATCTGCTGGATGATGATGGGCGCAAGACCGAGCGACGGTTCATCCAGCAACAGCAGACGCGGCTGGCTCATCAGCGCGCGGCCAATCGCCAGCATCTGTTGCTCGCCGCCGGACATGGTGCCCGCGCGCTGAATACGACGCTCCCACAGGCGCGGGAAGAGTTCGTACACCCACTTGATGCGGGTCTGGTATTCATCCCGGTGGGCGAAGAAACCGCCCATCGCCAGATTCTCTTCCACCGTCATGCGGGAGAATACGCGACGCCCTTCCGGGACAATCGCCACCGCTTCACGCATGATTCTGGCGGTCTGCCAGTCGGTAATGTCTTTGCCGTCAAACACAATCCGCCCGCTGGTGGCACGCGGGTCGCCGCACAGGGTGCCGAGCAGCGTGGTTTTGCCCGCGCCGTTAGCCCCAATCAGGGTGACGATTTCGCCCTGATTAATATGCAGGCTGACATCGTGCAGCGCCTGAATTTTGCCGTAGTGCGCGTTGACCTTGTCGAACGTTAACATCGCTTTTTCCATCTTATGCCTCACCAAGGTATGCGCGGATCACGTCCGGGTTGTTGCGGATCTCTTCCGGCGTGCCGTTTGCCAGCGGCGTGCCCTGGTTTACCACGTAGATACGGTCCGAAATGCCCATCACCAGCTTCATGTCATGCTCAATCAGCAGGATGGTGGTGTCGTGATGGTCGCGCAGCTCGGCAATCAGCTCGTCCAGCTCTTTGGTCTCTTTCGGATTGAGACCTGCCGCTGGTTCGTCGAGCATCAGGATCTCCGGCTGCGTCACCATGCAGCGCACAATCTCCAGGCGACGCTGATCCCCGTAAGCGAGGTTGCTCGCCTGACGGTTGGCGTGCTGGAGCAGGCCGATACGGTCGAGCCAGGTCGCGGCGCGATCGAGCGCCTCTTCCTGCGTGCGGCGGAAGGCCGGGGTTTTCAGCAGGCCGGAGAAGAGGCCGGTTTTCAGCTGCTGATGTTGCGCCACCAGCAGGTTCTCAATCACCGTCATCTCGCGGAACAGACGCACGTGCTGGAAGGTACGCACCACGCCCATGCGGGCAATCTGCTGGCCCGGCAGCCCTTCAAGATGCTGATCGCGCAGCATGATGGTGCCGCCCGTCGGCTTGTAGAAGCCGGTCAGGCAGTTGAAGACCGTGGTTTTTCCCGCGCCGTTCGGGCCAATCAGGGAGACAATCTCTTTCTTGTGCAGATCCAGATTCACATTGTTGACCGCCAGCAGGCCGCCAAAACGCATCATCAGGCCGTTAACGGATAATAAAGGCTTCATGCCTGCTCTCCTTTCGCCTGTGTGCGTTTCAGCTTCAGCTGTGGACGGGTCATCGGCAGGAGACCCTGCGGACGCCAGATCATCATCAGCACCATCAAACCACCCAGCATTAACATGCTGTATTCGTTAAAGTCGCGCATCAGCTCGCGGGAGACCACCAGCAGGATAGCCGCGAGGATCACGGCGAACTGCGAGCCCATTCCGCCGAGCACCACAATCGCCAGCACGAAGGCCGATTCGGCAAAGGTGAACGATTCCGGGCTGACGAAGCCCTGACGCGCGGCAAACAGCGTTCCGGCGAAACCGGCAAACGCGGCGCTGATGGTAAATGCGGTCAGCTTGATGCGGGTCGGGTTCAGGCCCAGGGAGCGGCAGGCGATCTCATCTTCGCGCAGCGCTTCCCACGCGCGACCCAGCGGCATGCGCAGCAGACGGTTGATCACAAACAGCGTAATCACCACCAGCAGCAGCGCCACCAGATAGAGCCAGATCACGCGGTCGGACGGATCGTATTTGATGCCAAAGAAGTTGCTGAAGGTATCCCAGCCGCCTTCGCGGGCGGTACGGCTGAACTCCAGGCCGAAGAAGGTCGGTTTCGGGATCTGGCTGATGCCGTTCGGACCGCCGGTCACCTCGGTATTGTTGAGCAGCAGGATACGGACGATTTCGCCGAAGCCTAAGGTCACAATCGCCAGGTAGTCACCGCGCAGGCGCAGCACCGGGAAACCGAGCAGGAAGCCCGCCGCGGCAGAGACCAGCCCCGCCAGCGGCAGACAGGTCCAGAAGCCGAGGCCGTAATAGTGGTTCAGCAGCGCGAAGGTGTACGCGCCGATGGCGTAGAACCCGCCGTAGCCCAGCACCAGCAGGCCAGACAGCCCCACCACCACGTTCAGACCCAGCCCCAGAATCACGTAGATCATGGTCAGGGTGGCAATATCCACCGTCCCGCGCGATACCATAAACGGCCACGCCACGGCAGCCACCAGCAGCGCCACAAGGAACAGCTTCTGTTTCACGGTTGTACCGTCGATCGCCGGCAGGACGAATTTCGGCCCGGAGACGTTTTTCAGCGTCTTCTGGAACAGCGGACGCAGCAGCTGGAACAGGAACACCACAGCGGTGCCGATAAACACCCACTGCCAGCGGATGTCGGGGGCGGTATCCACCACCAGCTTCGTGCCGTCCAGCCCTAACTGGACGCCCATAAAGACGCCCGCCAGGACGAAGAACATGGCGGCAGAGAGCAGCGCCATCGCAAAATGCATCGGTTTCATACTTTCTCTACCTCCGGACGGCCCAGAATACCGGTAGGCATCACCAGCAGAACCAGAATCAGCAGGGCAAACGACACCACATCTTTATATTCGGTGCTCAGATACGCAGAGGAGAGCGCTTCGGCCACGCCCAAAATCAGGCCGCCGATCATCGCGCCCGGAATGCTGCCGATGCCGCCCAGTACCGCCGCGGTGAAGGCTTTCATCCCGGCCATAAAACCGATGTACGGGTTGATTACGCCGTAGAACTGACCGAGCAACACGCCAGCCACCGCCGCCATCGCTGCGCCGATCACGAAGGTCAGGGCAATCACGCGGTCGGTGTTAATCCCGAGCAGGCTCGCCATCTTCAGATCTTCCGCGCAGGCGCGGCAGGCGCGTCCCATGCGGGAGTAGCGGATGAACAGGGTCAGGGCCAGCATGGCAATAAATGTCACAACCCAGATTACCAGCTGCATGGTGGTGACAGAGGCGGAGAAGTTTTCGCTGGCCCCCACAATCCACTGGCCGTTAAACAGGCTTGGCAGCGCCACGTCGCGTGAACCTTCAGTCAGGCTGACGTAGTTTTGCAGGAAAATGGACATCCCGATGGCGGAGATCAGCGCGATCAGGCGCTTGGAGCTGCGCACCGGTCGGTAGGCTACCCGTTCGATACTCCAGCCGTAGGCGCTGGCGATCACAATCGCGCCGACAAACCCGGCGGCTACCAGCAGCCAGCTGCTGTCGATGCCCATCATCATCAGCGCGGCGATGATCATAAAGGAGACGTAGCTACCGATCATGTACACCTCGCCGTGGGCGAAGTTAATCATGCCGATAATGCCGTAAACCATCGTGTAGCCGATGGCGATCAGCGCGTAGGTGCTTCCCAGCGTGACGCCGTTAAACATCTGCTGCAAAAAGTAGAGAAACTGCTCGGACATATGCAAACCTTTTTATACCCGCCCGTCATGCCGGGCGGTGGGATGATTATCTGGCGACCGAGGACGAACCGTCGGCGTGCCACTTAAAGACACCAAATTCAAATCCCTTCAGATCGCCTTTCTCATCCCAGTTCAGCGGCCCAATCACGGTGTTCGCCCCGTGCGCTTTTAAATCTTTCACCAGATCCAGCGGTTCTTTGCTGCCGGTACGGTCCAGCGCGATGGCCAGAGACTGTACGGCCGCGTAGGTGATCCAGACGTACGGACCACTCGGATCTTTCTTCTGCGCCTTGAGCGCATCCACGATAGCCTTATTCGCCGGATCCTGGTCATAGCGTTTTGGCATCGTCACCAGCATGCCTTCGGCAGAATCCCCCGCGATGTTGGACAGGGAAGCATTGCCCACGCCCTCTGGCCCCATGAACTGGGTTTTCAGGCCGGTGGCGCGCGCCTGGCGCAGCATCTGCCCCATTTCCGGGTAGTAGCCGCCGTAGTAAACGAAGTCGATATTTTCTTTTTGCAGGCGGGCGATCAGCGCGGAGAAGTCTTTTTCACCGGCGGTAATGCCGTCGAAGAAGACGATGTTTGCCCCGCCTTTTTTCAGGCCGTCCTCTACGGAACGCGCCAGGCCTTCGCCGTACTGCTGCTTATCATGAATGATGGCGATACGCTGCGGCTTAACGGTTTCGAGGATGTATTTGGCGGCGGTTGGCCCCTGAGAGGAGTCCAGACCGGCGGTACGCATGATGTGCTGGTAGCCGCGCTGGGTCAGTTCCGGGTTGGTGGCGCCCGGGGTGATCATCAGAATGCCTTCGTCTTCGTAGATATCAGACGCAGGCTGCGTGGAGGAGGAACACAGGTGCCCTATGACGTACTGGATACCGTCGTTAACAATTTTGTTGGCGACCGCGACGGCCTGTTTTGGATCGCAGGCGTCGTCATACTCCACGCCCACCAGCTTGTCGCCTTTGATCCCGCCTTTGGCGTTGATATCTTTGATGGCCTGACGCGCGCCGTTGAACTCCATGTCACCCCACTGGGCAACAGGGCCGGACATCGCCCCCACTACCGCAACTTTAATGTCGTCTGCCATAGCGGCATGCGAGATCGACAGTGCGACCATCCCCGCGATTAATGTCTTCGCGTTCCTTTTCATCTCTGAATCCCCATTCGTGATGTCGTGTTTATATTTTGTTTTATTATGGTTAAAAAGCATTCTGTACTTTTAATGAACAACGCTATTTTTACCAGTGCCTTTAATGGTTTAGCGCAGTTTTTTGTCAAAAACCAAACTAAAATCTCTATTTTTCAGGCGATTAAGCAAAGATAATATTCTGAAATCAGGCGGAGATAAACAAATAAAAGCGCAGTTGGCAGCATAAAATAACGGTACAAAGCGCCGAATAAATCACTGCCCTTCAGGTTAAAATTCTGCTTATTTTTCGATCCATGTGTTTTCAAACTGCGCATTACGCTGTCAAAAAACTAATCACCTGGTAAATGGGAAGAAAAAGAGAAAGCGCCTGAGCAAATAAATTGAGTACACTGGCCCTACTCTTTTTGATTTGGACAAGCAGCTAATGAAACTGACTATCGTGCGTCTGGTGACCTTTAGCGACCAGGATCATATCGACCTGGGCAAGATCTGGCCGGAATATTCCCCTTCATCGCTGGCCGTCGATGAAAACCACCGCATCTATGCCGCGCGTTTTAATGAACGTCTGCTGGCCGCCGTCCGCGTAACGCTGAGCGGCACGGAAGGGGCGCTGGACTCCCTGCGCGTGCGCGACGTGACCCGTCGTCGCGGGGTCGGGCAGTATTTGATTGAAGAGGTGATCCGCGAAAACCCGAGCGTAACCTCCTGGTGGATGGCCGACGTGGGCGTGGAGGATCGCGGCGTGATGGCAGCGTTTATGCAGGCGTTAGGGTTTACGGCGCAGTCGAACGGGTGGGAGAAGCGCTAGATCTGTGCGGCCTGATACCCTCACCCCGGCCCTCTCCCTAAGGGAGAGGGAGAAAACCGGGTAATCCCCTCTCCCCGTGGGAGAGGGTTAGGGTGAGGGCATCAACCCGCACCAGCATTATTTGGCATCAGTAGCAGTGCCATTGGCATGCCAGTCAAACACGCCGAACTCGAAGCCCTTCAGGTCGCCCTTCTCATCCCAGGACAGCGGTCCCATCACGGTTTCCACCGAGTTCGCTTTCAGCCAGGTGGCAATCTCCGCCGGATCGGCTGACTGGTTCAGGCCCGCTTGCAGAGACTGCAACGCTGCGTAAGTGGTCCAGACGAACGCACCGCTTGGATCCTGTTTCTTCGCCTTGATGGCATCGACAACAGGTTTGTTCGCAGGCACCTGGTCGTAGTTCTTCGGCTTGGTCACCAGCAGACCTTCAGCGGATTCACCCGCGATGTTAGACAGGGAAACGTTCGCGACACCTTCTGGCCCCATGAACTGCGTCTTCAGACCCGCCGCACGCGCCTGACGCAGGATCTGCCCCATTTCCGGGTGGTAGCCGCCGTAGTAAACGAAATCGATATTTTCCTTCTTCAGACGCGCGACCAGGGTCGAGAAGTCTTTCTCACCGGCGGTGATACCGTCAAAGAACACCACGTTGGCGTTCGCTTTTTTCAGGTTATCCTGCACCGCACGGGCCAGGCCTTCGCCGTACTGCTGTTTGTCATGAACAATCGCGATGCGCTGCGGCTTCACTTTTTCCACGATGTATTTCGCGGCGGTTGGCCCCTGATCGGAGTCCAGACCGGTGGTACGCAGGATCAGCTTATAGCCGCGCGCGGTGAGCTCTGGCGCCGTCGCGGCCGGTGTGATCATCAGAATGCCTTCGTCTTCGTAGATGTCAGACGCGGGCTGGGTGGAAGAGGAGCACAGGTGACCAATAACGTATTTGATCCCGTCGTTTACCACTTTGTTCGCCACCGCGACCGCCTGTTTTGGGTCACAGGCATCGTCATATTTTACGATTTGCAGCTTTTCGCCCTTGATGCCGCCCTTAGCATTAATGTCTGCAACCGCCTGTTCCGCGCCCGTAAATTCCTGATCGCCGTACTGTGCTACCGGACCGGACATCGCGCCCACCACGGCCACTTTAATATCGGCCTGCGCCATGGCGCTGAATGCCAACGCGATACATCCTGCCAGTAACGCTTTACCCTTCATGTTCATCCTGAGATTCCCCATTATTATGGTTATAACGATTGTTGTGATGTTGTTGTGTAGCGCTTTATTTCAGTTATAGGCGTGCTGTTCGCGCTTTTTCAGCATACTCTGCTAAAACATACCCCATTTTTATGATTTTGGAATAGCTAATTTGAAATGAAAATATGATAAGCCCGGCCTTCATTTCAGCCGGGCTTTTGGCTTTATCGTGTCAGCGAGGCGGAAATAATATCCAGCGCTTTACGAAACTGCGCTTCGGGGATGGTGAGCGGGTAGAGGAAGCGAATAACGTTGCCGTAAACGCCGCAGCTCAAAAGCAGCAGCCCTTCGTTCAACGCGCGCTCCTGAACCTGACGGGTAAATTCCGGCGACGGCTGTCCGGTTTGCGGATCGGTAAATTCCACCGCCACCATCGACCCCTGCCCACGGATATCGGCGATATACGGACAGCCATCCTTCGCTTTATTCAGCACCTCGACCAGATGATGCCCGAGATGCGCCGCGCGGGTGCAGAGATCGTCCTCGTCAATCACATCCAGCACCGCATGGGCCGCCGCAATCGCCAGCGGGTTACCTGCGTAGGTTCCGCCAAGTCCGCCCGGGGCCGGCGCATCCATTACCTCCGCCCGGCCAGAGACGGCAGAGAGCGGCATCCCGCCCGCCAGGCTTTTCGCCATAGTGATCAGATCGGGCTTCACGCAGTGGTTTTCCATGGAGAACAGCTTGCCGGTACGGGCGAAGCCGGTTTGCACTTCGTCGGCAATCAGTAAAATCCCGTGGGTATCGCACAGGGCACGCAGCGCCTGCATAAAATCAGCGGGCGCGACGTTGAATCCGCCCTCGCCCTGAACCGGTTCAATAATGATTGCCGCCACCTGATCGGGCGCGATATCGGCTTTGAAGATGCGCTCCAGGCTTTTTAACGCTTCGGCGGTACTGACGCCGTGCAGGCTGTTAGGGAATTGCGCGTGGTACACCGAGCCGGGGAACGGGCCGAAGCCGAGCTTATAGGGCGCCACTTTGCCGGTCAGCGCCATGGTCATAAAGGTACGGCCGTGGAACGCGCCGCCGAAGGTGATAAGGCCGGAACGTCTGGTGTACGCGCGGGCGATTTTCACCGCGTTTTCGACCGCTTCCGCCCCCGTTGAGAAGAAGGCGGTTTTGGCTGGCCCCTCTATGGGTACGCGCTGGTTGATGCGCTCGGCAAGCGATACATAGCCTTCATAAGGGACGATTTGATAAGCGGTATGGGTAAAGGCGTGAAGCTGTTTTTCGACGGCGGCGATAACTTTAGGATGGCGATGCCCGGTATTCAGCACGGCGATCCCGGCGGCAAAATCAATATACTCGTTACCTTCCACGTCCCACACCGTGGCGTTTTCGGCTTTATCGGCATAGAAGTTACACATGACGCCGATACCGCGCGGCGTCGCCTGTAAACGCCGGTCGTTCAGTTCGTTATTTTTCACCCTGTCACCCTCTGAAAGTCGCCTGCTTAGCGCATCAGTAAGTGTTTGCCAGGGGCAGGGAATTCGCCAGAGCGGGCGCTAAAAAAACAAAACCCCCAGACTCTCATCCAGGGGTTCTCGGTGTACTTCGCGAAAATTACGCTTCGATAGCGGCGCGAAGTTTTTTCATGGCATTCTTTTCAAGCTGACGCACACGTTCAGCGGAGACGCCGTAGCGGTCGGCCAGTTCCTGCAACGTGGACTTGTTATCTTCGTCCAGCCAGCGGGCACGGATGATATCCTGGCTACGCTCGTCTAGGCCTTCCATCGCGAAGGTCAGCTTGTTCGCCGCCTGGTCTTCCCAGTTATCCTCTTCAATGCCGTCAGCAAAGTTAGAGGTTTTATCCTGTAGATACAGAACCGGGGCCATCGGCTGGCTGTCGGACGCGTCATCGTCGGCAGACATATCAAACGTCATGTCCTGAGCGGCCATACGGGATTCCATCTCGCGGACGTCTTTGCTGGAAACGCCCAGCTCGCGCGCCACCATTTCCACTTCATCCTGATTGAACCAGCCCAGACGCTGCTTGGTTTTACGCAGGTTGAAGAACAGTTTGCGCTGCGCTTTCGTCGTGGCGACTTTCACAATACGCCAGTTACGCAAGACGTATTCGTGAATTTCCGCTTTGATCCAGTGCACGGCGAAGGAGACCAGTCGCACGCCCACTTCCGGGTTGAAGCGACGTACCGCCTTCATCAGGCCAATATTACCTTCCTGAATCAGGTCCGCCTGCGGCAGGCCGTAGCCCGCATAATTACGAGCAACGTGAACAACAAAGCGCAGGTGAGACAGGATCAGCGTTTTAGCTGCTTCCAGATCGCCCTGGTAATGCAGCTTTTCAGCAAGCTCCTTTTCTTCCTCAGCCGTTAACATCGGCCAGGTGTTCGCAGCCCGGATGTAAGATTCCAGGTTACCAACAGGGGCTAAAGCTAAAGTTTGCATTTCTTTGGTCATTCATTCCTCTCAATGTTTCTTCTGGTCCAGGTTGTCCCCGTCAGGCAACAACCATGCCAAAGCGTTTGAGCAACGAGATTAGCATTCACTCTTTTATCAGACAGTGATTTTATCCACAAGTTCCAGGTGCAACAGTGAATAAATTACGCACAAAATGTGACATGAAGATGATTACAGGGGAAGAGACAACAGGGACGCTTTCCCTGCAAGCGAACATCTCGGTGCAGGGAAAGATTATATCACGCTTTTATTAGTCGGGAGTAAAGTGGCGTAAATGTTGAACCGTTGCCAGCCATGCCGCCACCCAGCCGATCATGGAGCACACCAGCAGCAACAGCAGGCACTCATCGAAACCTAAACCACTGATATCAAACTTAGTTCCGAAAACCTGCGCCACCTCGGTGACGGCTGACGACAGCCGCATCACCAAAATTTCTGACAATATCAATGAAAGAAATGCACCAGAAAAACCTAATAACGCGCCGCCGTAAAGGAACGGGCGGAGGATGAAACCATCCGTTGCGCCAATCAGTTTCTGCACGTTGATGGTATCGCGACGGGCGAAGATGCTCAGGCGCACGCTATTACCGATGACGAGGAACACCGCCGCCACCATCAGCACGCCGATCATCGCCGACACGCGTCCTACCAGCCCGGTCAGGGCGGCAAGACGGGCAAACCAGCTGTCGTCCATGCGCACTTCATCAATCCCGTTAATGCGGGTAATGCGGTCGCGCAGGGTGTTGAGCGAATCCGTGCCCTGGAAATCGAGTTTCGGGATCACCACCGCCACCGCGGGCAGCGGGTTCTCTTCAAGCATATCCAGCGCGCCGCCAAATCCGGACCAGTTGCGGAATTCGCCCAGCGCTTCATCGCGGGAGAGATAGTTCACCTTTTCCACGCCCTGCTCGGCCTGAATCTGCCCCACTACCTGAGCCGCCGCGTTATCGTCGAGGGCTTTATCCAGATAAACGGTAATCTGCGGCGACGGATAGTACTGGGACGCCGCCTGGTTTACGTTTTTGTAAACCATATAGCAGACGCTGGGCAGCGTCAGGGAGATGGCAATCACCATCACCGTCAGGAACGTCGCCAGCGGTTTGCTTTTCAGATCCTGCAACGCGCCCTGGAAGGCATACCGCACCTGCTCGTTAAAGACGTTGGTTTTGCGGGAGTTCGGTTTCGGTGTCGCTTTGGCACGCTTAGGCGCATTGCGATTGCCGTCACCACCGCCCTGAGGCTTGCGGAAACGGTCAAACCGGTTGCTGAACTGCCGAATCTGGTTCATTGCATCACGCTTATTCACCGTGGCCTCCGTGCAAATGCCCGTCGCTCAGGGTCAGCATGCGGTACGAACGGCGGGAGATCAGCCCCATGTCGTGCGTCGCCATCAGTACCGTGACCCCCACGCGGTTAAATTCCTCAAACAGACGCAGGATCCCTTCAGAGAGGGCATCGTCCAGGTTACCGGTCGGTTCATCCGCCAGCAAAACGGCAGGCTTGTTCACCACCGCACGGGCGATACCCACGCGCTGCTGCTCACCGCCGGAGAGCTGGATCGGGAAGTTCTTCGCTTTGTCCAGCAGCCCGACCTTATCAAGCGCCGCCGAAACGCGACGGCGGATATCATCGTAACTGGCGCCGGCAATAATCAGCGGGATCGCGACGTTATCGAAAACCGTGCGATCCATCAGCAGGTGGTGATCCTGAAAAATCATGCCAATCTGACGACGCAGGAACGGCACTTCACGGTTCTTAAGACGGCTAATTTCATGGCCGCTGAACCAGATTTTCCCGGCGCTTGGCCGCTCGATCCCACAGATCAGCTTGAGCAGGGTACTTTTCCCCGCGCCGGAATGGCCGGTCAGGAATGCCATCTCGCCTGGCTGGAGGTGGAATGTCACCCCCTGTAGCGCTTGTCTCCCGCCGAGATAGGCCTTGCTGACGTGTTCAAAGCGAATCATTGTTAGTCCTCTCGGGCAAATAGTGCCTCAATAAAGTCGTCCGCTTTAAACGGACGTAAATCCTCAATACGCTCGCCCACACCGATGTAACGGATAGGAATGCCGAACTGGTCGGCCACGGAGAAGATCACCCCGCCTTTCGCGGTGCCGTCCAGCTTGGTCAGCGTGATCCCGGTCAGTCCTACCGCTTCATGGAACAGCTTCGCCTGGCTGATGGCGTTCTGTCCGGTGCTGGCGTCGATAGTCAGCATAATTTCATGCGGTGCATCTTCGTCCAGCTTCTTCATGACGCGAACGATTTTCTTCAGCTCTTCCATCAGGTGCGATTTGTTCTGCAAACGCCCCGCGGTATCCGCAATCAGCACGTCCACGTTACGCGACTTCGCCGCCTGGATGGCATCGAAAATCACGGACGCGGAATCCGCGCCGGTGTGCTGAGCAATGACCGGAATATTGTTGCGCTGGCCCCACACCTGGAGCTGTTCCACCGCTGCCGCACGGAAGGTATCGCCCGCCGCCAGCATCACCGATTTGCCCTGCTGCTCAAACTGGCGCGCCAGCTTGCCGATGGTGGTGGTTTTACCCACGCCGTTGACGCCAACCATCAGGATAACAAACGGCATTTTGCCTTCAATATTAAGCGGTTCGTCAACTTTTGCGAGAATTTCACCCATCTCGTCTTTCAGCAGGCCGTACAGCGCCTCGGCGTCGCGCAGCTGTTTGCGGCTCGCCCCTTCGGTCAGGTTGGCGATGATCTTACGGGTAGTTTCCACGCCCACGTCCGCAATCAGCAACTGCTCTTCCAGCTCTTCAAACAGATCGTCGTCGATCTTTTTGCCGCGGAAAAGACTGATAAATCCGGAACCTAAGTTTTCTTTGGTTTTGAGCAGGCTGCGCTTCAGGCGCGCGAAGAAACCTTCTTTTGTCGGTTTTTCCTGCTCCTGAACGATCTCTTCTTCGGCCTGCTCTTCCACCGGTACGACGATGACCGCTTCTTCAGCCGCTTCCGCCGCCAGCGCCTGGGCTTCCAGCTCTTCGTCGGTCAGCTCTGGCTCAAGGACCGCTTCTTCTTCCACCGCCTCAACAATTTCAACGGTTTCCGCTTCGGCCTGCCACTCTTCGGCAGAAACCTCTTCAGCTTTCACCTCTTCCGGCAGCGGCAGCGCTTCGTGTTCGATAGCGGCCTGCGGCGCTTCGGTAAGGGTTTCAACGATAACCGGCTCTGGCTTCTCGCTCTCCTGAACCTGTTCAGTAACCTCAACCACCTCTTCAGCAAAGGATTCAATCTCTTCTTTGCTGTGCGCTGGCTCTTCCGCTTCGACAACCGCAGCGGTTTCGACAGGCGTTTCAGGCTGTGACTGCTCTTCTACAACCTGCTGTTCTTCGGTTTTCTGTTCTGTTTCTTGCTCTTTTTCACCGAAACCCAACCAGGAAAAGAAGCCACGTTTTTTTTGTTTTGCCATCTGCGACTACACTCCTCGCGGCGCTATATACAGGGAAGCTAAAAAAATGATGAAATAGTCTAACACTTTACTTAATTGACATCACCGCCCGCAATCGCAGGGCAATGGTTAACAGAGCTTTCCTGAGATGAAGAAACCCACCCGCGCCCCGGCCGGTCAAATTCGCATTATCGGCGGTCAGTGGCGAGGCCGGAAATTACCGGTGCCGGACAGCCCCGGTTTACGCCCCACCACGGACCGCGTTCGCGAGACGCTGTTTAACTGGCTCGCCCCGTCTATGGTAGACGCCAACTGCCTGGACTGCTTCGCCGGAAGCGGTGCATTAGGGCTGGAAGCGCTGTCGCGCTATGCTGCCAGCGCCACGCTGCTGGAGATGGAGCGCGGCGTCGCGCAGACGTTGCAGCAAAATTTGGCTACGCTGAAGGCAACCAACGCCAAAGTGGTGAATACCAACACGCTGAGCTTCCTCGCCCAACAGGGGACGCCGTACAACGTGGTGTTTGTTGACCCGCCGTTCCGTAAAGGGCTGCTGGAAGAGACGCTATCCCTGCTGGAGCAAAATGGCTGGCTGGCGGACGACGCGCTGATTTACGTTGAAAGCGAAGTGGAAAATGGTCTGCCGTCCGTTCCCGTTCATTGGGATCTGCACCGCGAGAAGGTCGCCGGCCAGGTGGCTTATCGTCTGTATCACCGTCAGGCACAAGGAGGATCCGATGCCAGTACTGATTAACGTAGGGCGCGTGCTGATGCTGGGCGTCTGGGCATTTTTGATTTTGAATCTGGTGCACCCGTTCCCGCGTCCGCTGAATATCTTCATTAACGTGGCGCTGATTTTTACCGCGTTCATGCATGCCTTACAGATGGTGATGCTGAAAAACGGACTGCCGAAAGATAGCCCACCGATGACCGGCTGGCAGCAGCTGCGGGTGTTTATTTTCGGCGTATTTGAGCTGCTCGTGTGGATGAAGAAGTTTAAGGCGCAGGTGAAGAAGTAAGGTGCGGTGTGATGCCCTCACCCTAACCCTCTCCCACTGGGAGAGGGGACCGATCGCGCATTATTCAGCCCTAAAACCTACAAAACGCGACCCTTTATAGCTCAGCGTGCCTTTCTCTCCCACCGTCAGCTGATGGTACTGCTGCGCCTCCAGGCGGAAGGTCATCTCCAGCCCGCCGGTTTCCGGCTTAAAGCTCGCTTCATAGCGCATCGTTGTGCCCGCAGGCGTCACCTGCTGCTGGCGGGAGCGGCGGTCGTTAAGCGGCTTCTCACGCTTGTTCGTCACCACCACGCGCTTTTGCATCAGCGGCGCGGCGTCATTGTCGGCCTTCTCACGGCGCTGCTGCACGAAGCGAAACGAGGCGGCAATGACGATAATCGCCACCACGATAATGAAAAACAGCGGCATCTTGCTCATTGAAAAATCCCATCAGATTATGCGGAATTCAGGATACCTCGCCTGCCCCGGCATTGCCAAACGCCCGCTCGCGTCACTACACTGGATCAGGAACTGATCATTCAGCCTCAACAGTTACAGGGAGTTAATATGCTTTGGTCATTTATCGCTGTCTGTTTTTCCGCATGGCTTTACGTCGATGCGTCCTACCGTGGCCCAGCCTGGCAGCGCTGGTTATTTAAACCCGTCACGCTATTACTCCTGCTGTTGCTTGCCTGGCAGGCCCCGATGTTTAACGCCGTTAGCTATCTTGTCCTCGCGGGGCTGTGTGCTTCCCTGATTGGCGATGCCTTAACCTTGCTGCCGCGTCAGCGCCTGCTGTACGCCGTGGGGGCGTTCTTCCTGTCACATCTGCTCTATACCATCTACTTTGCCAGCCAGATGACGCTCTCCTTCTTCTGGCCACTGCCGCTGGTGCTGCTGGTGATTGGCGCCCTGCTGATCGCGGTGATCTGGTCGCGTCTGGAAGAGATGCGTCTGCCGGTCTGTACGTTTATCGCTATGACGCTGGTGATGGTGTGGCTGGCGGGCGAGCTGTGGTTCTTCCGTCCGACGGCGCCTGCAATGTCTGCGTTCTTCGGTGCCGCACTGTTGCTGTTGGGTAATATCGTCTGGCTGGGCAGCCACTATCGTCGCCGCTTCCGTGCGGATAATGCGATTTCCGCCGCCTGTTACTTTGCCGGACACTTCCTGATTGTGCGTTCGCTGTATATCTAAATAACGCTTGACTCTGGAGTCGACTCCAGAGTGTATGCTGCGGTTAATGAGAAAATTATCATTACCGGAGACTGCCATGTCGACTCCAGAAACACCTAAAAAAGTTCCCCAATTCTCGGCACTTAAGCTCAGCCCGGTTCCGCCAAAAGAGGACTGCTGCTGCGAGGGCGCGTGCGAAACCCAGACCGAAGCGCTGCCTGAAAGCGGCAACCGCTACAGTTGGGTGGTCAACGGCATGGACTGCGCGGCCTGCGCCCGCAAAGTGGAAAATGCGGTGAAGCAGGTGCCAGGCGTGAATCACGTTCAGGTGCTGTTCGCTACCGAAAAGCTGCTGGTCAGCGCCGAAAACGACGTCAGCAGACAGGTTGAAGCCGCCGTCAGCAAAGCGGGTTATACCCTGCGCAGCGAAACGGCGCCCGCAGAAAAAACGTCCCCGCTAAAAGAAAATCTGCCCCTTATCACCCTCATCATCATGATGGCCCTGAGCTGGGGGCTGGAGCAGATCAACCACCCATTCGGCAACCTGGCGTTTATCGCCACCACGCTGGTTGGCCTGTTCCCGATTGCGCGTCAGGCGCTGCGTCTGATGAGAAGCGGCAGCTGGTTTGCCATCGAAACGCTGATGAGCGTGGCGGCTATCGGGGCGCTGTTTATTGGCGCGACGGCGGAAGCGGCGATGGTGCTGCTGCTGTTCTTAATTGGCGAACGCCTTGAGGGCTGGGCGGCGAGCCGGGCGCGTAAAGGGGTGAGCGCGCTGATGGCGCTGAAGCCGGAAACCGCCACGCGGGTTATTCATGGTCAGCGTGAAACGGTCGCCATCAACACCCTGCGCCCGGGCGACGTGATTGAAGTGCCCGCAGGCGGACGCCTGCCAGCCGATGGGGCCCTCGTTACTGCCACCGCAAGTTTTGACGAAAGTGCCCTGACCGGAGAATCCATCCCGGTAGCGCGCGCGGCGGGTGAAAAGGTGCCTGCGGGCGCCACCAGCGTCGACCGACTGGTGCAGTTGACGGTCCTTTCCGAACCGGGCGCCAGCGCCATCGACCGCATCCTCAGGCTGATTGAAGAGGCCGAGGAGCGCCGCGCGCCGGTAGAACGCTTTATCGATCGCTTCAGCCGGATTTACACCCCCGCCATCATGCTGGTGGCGCTGCTGGTCACCGTCGTCCCGCCGCTGTTCTTCGGCGCGCCGTGGGAGGGCTGGATTTACAAAGGGCTGACGCTGCTGCTGATCGGCTGTCCGTGTGCGCTGGTGATCTCCACCCCGGCGGCGATTACCTCAGGGCTGGCGGCGGCGGCACGTCGCGGGGCGCTGATTAAGGGCGGCGCGGCGCTGGAACAGCTGAGCCAGATTCAGCACATCGCCTTCGACAAAACCGGCACGCTGACCGTCGGCAAGCCGCAGGTGACCGGCGTGTATCCGCAGGACATCAGTGAAGACGCCCTGCTGACGCTGGCCGCTGCCGTGGAGCAGGGCTCCACTCACCCGCTGGCGCAGGCGATTGTGCGAGAAGCGCAGTCGCGCGGGCTGAACATCCCTCCGGCAACCGCCCAGCGAGCGCTGGTCGGGTCAGGGATTGAAGCTGTGGTCGAAGGCAAAAAAGTGTTGATCGCCTCGGCAGGCGCGTTCCCGAATCCACAGGTTGAGGCATTAGAGCAGGCCGGGCAGACGGTCGTTGCCGTGATGCAGGACGGTGTACCGATGGGCATGCTGGCGCTGCGCGACACCCTGCGCGACGATGCGAAAGACGCCGTCGACGCGCTGCACAGGCTGGGAGTACAGGGTGTGATCCTGACCGGCGATAATCCGCGCGCGGCGGCGGCGATTGCCGGTGAGCTGGGGATGGAGTTTAAGGCCGGATTGTTGCCTGCGGATAAAGTCAGCGCGGTAACCGAGCTGAACAGCAACGCCCCGCTGGCGATGGTCGGGGACGGGATAAACGATGCCCCGGCAATGAAAGCTTCCACCATCGGCATTGCGATGGGCAGCGGCACCGACGTGGCGCTGGAGACCGCCGACGCGGCGCTGACGCACAACCGCCTGACCGGGCTGGCGCAGATGATAGATCTTGCGCGGGCGACGCGCGCCAATATTCGGCAGAACATCAGCATTGCGCTGGGTCTGAAGGGGATTTTCCTGGTCACCACGCTGCTCGGCATGACCGGACTGTGGCTGGCGGTACTGGCGGATACGGGGGCGACGGTGCTGGTTACGGCGAACGCGTTGCGGCTGTTGCGCCAAAGGTAAAAGTGAAACGGCAACCGGGTTGCCGTTTCTCGTGTTTGCCCCCTCTCCCCGCGGGAGAGGGCCGGGGTGAGGGCATCAGGCCGCACGTATCACTGCATCCCTAGCAGCCCCGGCAACCACAATGAAATCGCCGGGATGTACGTCACCATCCCCAGCACCACCAGCAACATACCGTAAAACGGCAGCATCGCCCGCACCACGTGCTCGATCTTCTGCTTACTCACCGCGCTCGCCACGAACAGCACCGATCCGACCGGCGGCGTGATCAGCCCAATCCCCAGGTTCACCATCATGATCATCCCAAAATGCACCGGGTCGATCCCCAGCGAGTTGGTCACCGGCAGCAGCACCGGGGTCAGGATCAGGATGATCGGCGCCATGTCCATCAGCGTGCCAATCAGCAGCAGCATGATATTGAGGTACATCAGGATCACGTATTTGTTATCGGAGAGCGACGTGAAGAATTCGGTGATGCGCATCGGCAGCTGCATGTAGGTCATTACCGCGCCAAACGCCGCGGCAAAGCCAATCAAAATCATCACGATGGTGACGGTTTTCACCGTGCGGCACATCAGCTTCGGCAGTTCGCTCCATTTATAGTCGCGGTAGATAAACATAGTGACGAAAAACGCCCACAGGCAGGCCACGGCGGCAGATTCGGTCGCCGTGAATATCCCGGACAAGATCCCGCCGAGGATAATCACCACCGTCATCAGCCCCCACAGGGCATCGAGCATGATTTTCAGCGCCTGCCTGAACGGGATTTTGTCCCCCTTCGGATAGCCGCGCTTGCGGGCGAAGCACAGGCAGAGCACCATCAGGCTCACGCCCAGCAGCAGGCCCGGCAGCACGCCCGCGATAAACAGCGTGGCGATGGAAACCGTTCCCCCTGCCGCCAGGGAGTAAATCACCGAGTTGTGGCTAGGCGGGATCAGGATCGCCTGCACCGACCCGCTGGCCGTCACCGCCGCCGCGTATTCACGCGGATAGCCCTTCTTCTCCATCTCCGGGATCATCACGCTGCCAATAGACGCCGTATCCGCCACCGACGAGCCGGAAATCGCGCCGAAGAACGTTGATGCCACGATGTTCACCAGCGACAGCCCGCCGCGAATAAAGCCGACAAAAACGTACGCGAAGTTAACCAGCCGTCGGGCAATACCCCCTTCCGCCATGATCGCCCCGGCAAGAATGAAGAACGGGATCGCCAGCAGGGTAAATTTATTCACTCCACTGGTGATCTGGATCATCAGCGCCTCCAGCGGCAGGTCAATCCACAGCGCGCCCGCCACGGCGCTTAAGCCGACGGCGAAGGCCACCGGCATCCCCAGCGCCAGCAAAATGGCGAGGGTGAATAACAAAACAAAAGCATCCATTGTTCACCCCTTAACTGTGATTGCCGATCAGCACGACCGGACGGTTTTCCTGCGAGCCAAACAGCAGGCGTTCAAGCACAAACAGGATCAAAATGGCCGACCCGACAGGCAGCGGCAGATAGCTTTCGCCGGAGGTCAGGAGCGGAAACTCCGCCACCGGCTGCTCCCACAGCTCGACGCACAGCCAGTAGCTGTACCAGCACATCAGGCCGGAGATGAGCAGCATCAGCAGATCTACCACTCGCGCGCACACTCTTTGCAGCGACGCGGGCAGGCGGTCGGTGAGCATGTTGACCGCGATATGCGACCCGGCGCGATAGCTCACCGCCGCGCCGATAAAGGTAAACGTCACCATGCAGATAATGGCGATCGGCTCCGGCCAGGATTCGCCGCGATTGAGCACATAGCGAGAGAAGATGCCAATGGGGATCACAATCGTCATCACCAGTAGCGAGAGACCCGCCACCACCATGGCGAGCAGGTACAGACGGTCCATCCACTTCAGGTAGAGTTCGGACATACGTACTCCGGCTTACTGAACGTCAGCGATGGCTTTCATCAGATCCTGATGCTTATCGCCATACTGCGCGCGCACCGGCTCTGTCGCCTTGATAAACACCGTTTTATCGATGTCGTGGAACTGCACGCCGCCGGCCTTCATTTTCGCCAGCGCCTGGTCGTTATACGCATTCCACAGCTTGCGCTGCTCGAACTGCGCTTCGCGGGCCAGCGTCAGGATCTTTTGCTGTTCGTCAGCGCTGAGCTTGTCCCATTTCACTTTGGAGTAGAGCAGCATTTCCGGGGTGATGAAGTGGCCGCTCAGCGTGTAGTTTTTGGCGACCGGCATATAGTTGTGGGCGATAAAGGTTGGCGGGTTGTTCTCCGCGCCGTCGATCACCCCGGTCTGCATGCCGCTGTAAACCTCGCTGACGCCCATCGCCACCGAGTTCGCCCCCATCGCTTTCAGCGTGGCCAGCGCCACCGGGCTGCCCTGCACGCGGATTTTCTTCCCTTTCAGATCGTCCGGTTTGACGATCGGCTCTTTGGTGATCAGGTTGCGGGTGCCGGAATCCATCCAGCCAAGGAAGACCAGACGCGATTTCGGGTTGGCGGTGAGTTTGTCGCCGATCTGCTTGCCGATATCCCCGTCGATCACCTTGTGCATGTGGTCTTCATCGCGGAATACGTAGGGCAGGGTAAACACTTCGATATCCGGCAGGATGGCAGCCACCGGTGCCATGGAGACGCGGATCATGTCGATCGCCCCCATCTGCGCCTGCTCAATCATCTGCTTTTCATCCCCCAGCACGCCGCCGGGGAAGACCTTAATCTCCAGCTTGCCATCGGTTTGTTGTTTGAGTTTTTCACCCATGTGCTGGACCGCCACCACGTTCGGGTAGCCTTCGGGATGCACATCGGCGGCTTTAATGGTCTGGGCAGAAACGGTGCAGGCGAAAGCAGTCAGACACAGCGCGGCCAGTAACGGCTTGAGGGTCGTTTTCATTAAGTCAACTCCAGGGTAGTGAGATAAGCGTTAAAACGATGTTTTAATTTTTGACGCTTAAAAATTAGACTACGGCTGGAAAAGGGAGGGTGAAGCGCCTCACAAAAAGCGCGAAATTTTGAAACGATGGTTCGAAATTGTGATGAGTACTTGTCGGGTGGCGGCTGCGCCTTACCCGACCTACTACACCCGTAGGCCCGTGCAAGCGAAGCGCCGCCGGGCGTCAGGCCGCACTTACCCCTTACGAATCAAATACCGGTACGGCAAGGTCTCGGTTTGCTGCGCCACCAGCTCATGTTCCATAAAGGTACAAAAGCCGGGGATATCACGGGTGGTAGCCGGGTCATCAGCGACGATCAGCAGCGTTTCGCCACTCTGCATGTTACGGACGGTTTTACGCACCATCATTACCGGCTCCGGGCAACGGAGACCCTGAGCATCAAGCGTGTGGTCTGGGCTGGAAAACAGGTCGGTCATTTTCTTCTCGTTCAGGTAAAAACGGCTGTAGTTTACGCCCCGCTATCGCCAATGCAAACCAGGTTAACGATTGCGTGAAAATTAGCCATTGCAAAGTGTCGTCAAAGCAGTATCATGCGGCGGCTTTATTGGGTTCCCTCACCCCAAATATTAATCAAAAAGGTACAATATGAACTCCTTTACACAATCGCAGCGCGTCAAGGCGTTGTTCTGGCTTTCGCTATTTCATCTGCTGGTGATCATCTCCAGTAACTATCTGGTACAGCTCCCCATCTCCATTTTTGGTTTCCATACCACCTGGGGCGCGTTCAGTTTCCCGTTTATTTTCCTTGCGACGGATTTAACCGTGCGTATTTTTGGCGCACCGCTGGCGCGGCGGATTATTTTTGCGGTGATGATCCCGGCACTGTTTGTCTCCTATGCCATCTCCTCGCTGTTTTACATGGGAAGCTGGCAGGGCTTCGAAGCGCTGACGCACTTCAACCTGTTCGTCGCGCGTATTGCCACCGCCAGCTTTATGGCCTACGCCCTGGGGCAGATCCTCGATGTCCACGTGTTTAACCGCCTGCGTCAAAACCATCGCTGGTGGATGGCGCCAACGGCCTCCACGCTGTTCGGTAACGTGAGCGATACGCTGGCCTTCTTCTTCATCGCCTTCTGGCGCAGCCCGGACGCCTTCATGGCAGAACACTGGATGGAAATCGCTCTGGTGGACTACGCCTTTAAGGTGCTTATCAGCCTGGTCTTCTTCCTGCCGATGTACGGCGTACTGTTGAATATGCTGCTGAAAAGGCTGGCAGATAAATCTGAAATCTCCGCATTGCAGGCAGGTTAAGGGTTCGCTTTATCAGTTGTGATAAGATGAACGAATGAGCCGTTATGGCCGTTTATCGAAAGGAAGAAGTCAATGCGCAATCTGGTTAAATATGTCGGGATTGGCCTGCTAGTTGTTGGCCTTGCAGCCTGTGATAACAGCGACACCAAAACGCCTGCTCAGGGCGCGTCAGCAGAAAGCAACGCCACCGGTCAGCCGGTGAGCCTGATGGATGGCAAACTCAGTTTCTCTCTGCCCGCGGACATGACCGACCAGAGCGGTAAGCTGGGTACCCAGGCGAACAATATGCACGTCTATTCCGATGCCACCGGCCAAAAAGCGGTGATTGTGATCGTCGGTGACGATACCAGCGAAGATCTGGGCGTGCTGGCCAAACGCCTGGAAGATCAGCAGCGCAGCCGCGACCCGCAGCTTCAGGTGGTCACCAACAAGTCTGTTGAACTGAAAGGCCACACGCTGCAACAGCTGGACAGCATCATCTCTGCCAAAGGCCAGACCGCGTACTCCTCCGTGGTGCTCGGCAAGGTGGACAATAAACTGCTGACCATGCAGATCACCCTGCCGGCAGATAATCAGCAGAAAGCGCAGACCGCCGCTGAAAACATCATTAACACCCTCGTGATCCAGTAATCGTTCACCGGGATGCCGTGGCCTCCGTCGCTTGCGCCGGGGGCCATTTTTTTGCCACGACTTTCAGACTAACGCTCCAGACGAAGCCCATCCGGCGCACTACAATTAACACGCCCCCCGGAAAAAGGAATTCTTATGACTGCCAGCCCGCCCGACAAAGCCGGACTTCATATTTTATTAAAACTTGCCTGCCTGGTGGTTATCCTTGCGGGTATCCACGCGGCGGCGGATATCATTGTTCAGCTTCTGCTGGCGCTGTTTTTCGCCATTGTGCTCAACCCGCTGGTGACATGGTTTTTACGCCGGGGCATCAGCCGCCCGGTCGCGATTACCATTGTGGTGATGGTGATGCTGGTTGTCCTGACGGCGCTGTTCGGCGTGCTCGCCGCCTCGCTGAGCGAATTTTCCACCATGCTGCCGCAGTACAATAAAGAGCTGACGCGCAAGCTGGTCGATCTTCAGCGCATGTTGCCGTTCGTGAATCTGCATATCTCACCGGAACGGATGCTGCGCCGGATGGATTCCGAGAAGGTGATGACCTACGCCACCACGTTGATGACCGGGCTTTCCGGGGCAATGGCCAGCATTCTGCTGCTGGTGATGACGGTGGTGTTTATGCTGTTCGAAGTGCGCCACGTGCCGTATAAGCTGCGTTTTGCCCTGAACAATCCGCAGATCCACATTGCCGGCTTGCACCGCGCGCTGAAGGGCGTGTCCAAGTATCTGGCGCTGAAAACATTGTTAAGCCTGTGGACCGGCGTGATCGTCTGGCTGGGGCTGGTACTGCTGGACGTGCAGTTCGCGCTGATGTGGGGCGTGCTGGCGTTTTTACTGAACTACGTACCCAATATCGGCGCGGTGCTTTCCGCCGTTCCGCCGATGATCCAGGCGTTCCTGTTTAACGGTTTTTATGAGTGCATGCTGGTAGGGGCGCTGTTCCTCGTCGTGCATATGGTGCTGGGTAACATTCTTGAGCCGCGCATGATGGGCCACCGTCTGGGCATGTCGACGATGGTGGTGTTTTTATCGTTACTGATCTGGGGATGGCTGCTGGGTCCGGTGGGCATGCTGCTCTCCGTGCCGCTCACCAGCGTCTGTAAAATCTGGATGGAAACCACGAAAGGAGGCAGTAAACTCGCCATTCTTCTGGGTCCGGGTCGGCCAAAAAGCCGTTTGCCGGGATAACCGGGTGGAAAGGGTCAAAAGTGACGTTTATTCGCCAGCGCGACGACAACATTGTACGATGTGCGCAGTAAATCGCGCTGGCGAAGAAAAAGTCACAGAAACAGGTTTATCGCGGACGCGCGTAGATGAAATTTACACTTACCCTTATCGACTGGCAGGCAAGAGCGCCAGGACTCAGCGATGCCGACGAATGGCAGGCATGGTCACGCCGGTCTGACGCCATCGATCCCGCTGCACCGCTGGCGAAACTGACCGATCTGCCGATGATGACCGCCCGCCGCCTGAATTCAGGCAGCAGGCTGGCCGTCGATCTTGGCCTGATGATGCTGCGCAAACACCGCATCGATGCCGTCGTCTACAGCAGCCGTCATGGGGAGCTGGAGCGCAATTTCCGTATTCTTCAGGCCCTGGCGGCAGAACAGCCCGTTTCCCCCACCGATTTTGCCATGTCGGTACACAACTCGGCGGTCGGCAATCTCACTATCGCCGCGCGTCAGCCTGTTGTCTCTTCGTCGGTTTCCGCCGGTATGGATACCTTCCAGCAGAGCTTGTGCGACGTGCTGAGCCTGCTGCATGCGGGCTACTCCCGCGTATTGCTGGTGGATTTCGACGGTCTGCTGCCTGATTTTTATCACGCCGGGTTGCCACCGCAGATGCCCGTCTGGCCCTACGCGCTGGCGCTGGTGATTGAAGCCGGAAATACGCTCAGCTGTGAAACGCACGTCAACCGCACGCCTGAAGAGCCCGCGCTGCCGCAAAGCCTCCAGTTCCTGCGCCATTACCTGCGGGACGAGCGCCAGTTCACCCTGCCGGGCGAGCGCCTGCTGTGGCAATGGACGCGCCAATGAGAGGGTTACGTTCCCGCCTCGATCGGTTATGGCGGATGCTGATGACCGGATTGTGCTTCGCCCTGTTCGGCCTCGGCGGACTGACGCTGTCGCTGGTGTGGTTTAACCTGCTGCTGATTTTCCAGCGCGACCGCACCCAACGTCGCCGCCTGGCACGCCGTACTATTTCTGCCAGTTTTCGCCTGTTCCTCGCGGTGGTACGCGGTGTAGGGGTACTGGATTACCGTTTCAACAACCTGGACGTTCTACGCGCCGAGCGGGGCTGTCTGGTGATTGCGAATCATCCCTCGCTGCTGGACTACGTTCTGCTGGCGTCGGTGATGAACGAAACCGACTGTCTGGTGAAAAGCGCGTTGCTGCGTAATCCGTTCGTCAGCGGCGTGATCCGCGCGGCTGACTATCTGATTAACAGCGAAGCCGACACGCTGCTTGCCGCAAGCCAGCAGCGTCTGTCCCAGGGCGACACCCTGCTTATCTTCCCTGAAGGCACCCGCACCCGGGTGGGGGAAGTCATGACCCTGCAACGTGGGGCGGCGAATATCGCCGTTCGCTGCAACAGCGCCGTGCGCGTGGTGGTGATCCACTGTAGCGAACGGATGCTGGATAAACAGAGCAGCTGGTATAACGTGCCCCCCAACAAACCTGTTTTCACCGTGGATGTTCGCGAACGCATCAACATTCATGATTTTTATGATGCGAGTCAGCACGAACCCGCGCTGGCAGCAAGGCAGTTAAACCGGCATATGCAGCATCAGTTAACAACCGGTCTTCAATCTTTGTCAGGAACGAAAGATGCAAGCGCTCTATCTTGAAATTAAGAATCTCATTATCTCTACGCTGAATCTGGAAGAACTTACCCCAGAGGATATTGATACAGACGCCGCGCTCTTTGGCGACGGCCTCGGTCTGGACTCAATCGACGCCCTTGAGCTGGGGCTGGCGGTAAAAAATCAGTACGGCGTAGTGCTTTCTGCCGAAAGTGATGAGATGCGTCAGCACTTTTATTCCGTTGCCACGCTCGCGGCTTTTATCCATCAACAACGCGCCTGAGAATGACCGCTATGACAGAACAACAAACGATTTATCAGGAAGTCTCTGCGCTTCTTATTACGCTGTTTGAAATCGCCCCGGAGGATATTACCCCTGAGGCACGTCTTTACGAGGATCTGGACCTCGACAGCATTGATGCCGTCGATATGGTGGTGCACCTGCAAAAGAAAACGGGCCATAAAATCAAGCCTGAAACCTTCAAAGCGGTGCGCACGGTGCAGGACGTCGTGGACGTTGTGGAACAGCTTCAGCGCGACGCGTAACGTGCGTTCGATTCCAGTTCTTCCCGCCCTGACGGGGCTGATGCTGCTGGCATGGCCGTTTTTGATCGGCTTCGGGCTGGCGAATAATAGCCTGCACGGGATACTGCCCGTGATGGCGCTGGTGCTGCTGATGCGCGTCTGCCAGGCCCGTCGGCAGGGCGGCCCCCTGCGTTATCTGTTCGTAAGCGTGGCGCTGGCCGGCATAGCGCTTTGCGCGGCGAGCTACGTCCTGCACGCGCACCAGTGGGTGCTGTTATATCCGGTGGTGGTGAATCTGGTGATGCTGGTGGTGTTTGGCGGTTCGCTGTGGACGGCAATGCCCGTCGTCGAACGGCTGGCGCGCCTGCGTGAACCGGACCTCTCCCCCGTCGGGGTACGTTACACGCGCCGGGTTACCCAGGTCTGGTGCGGCTTTTTTATTATCAACGGGGCGATCGCGCTGTTTACCGTATTACATGCCGATATCCGTCTGTGGACGCTGTGGAACGGGATGATTGCCTATCTCCTGATGGGCACGCTGATGGCTGGCGAGTGGCTGGTGCGACAACGGGTGATGAAAAACGATGCTTAACCCTCTTCCGCTTAGCCAGTGGCTCAGTGCGCCCCGCCCTGACGACACCCCTGTCGCCTGGCAGGACGACCATCTCTGGACGCTTGGCGATCTGCGCCACGATGTCACTCGGCTGGTCGACACGCTGCGACATGAAGAGGGCGAGCGCTGGGCACTGTGCATCGAAAACGGCTATCTGTTTATTGTCGCGCTGCTGGCGACGCTGCATGCGGGTAAAACGCCGGTCCTCCCCGGGCACAGCCGGGCGGCGCAGCTTAACGAACAGCGGGTGCTGTTCAGCGGCGTCCTGAGCGACACCACGCTCGATTTTCAGGGGCGACAGCTGCGGGTGGCTTCTGCGCAGCGGGCAGGCCATTCCTTTTCACCGCTGCCTGCCATCGGTGAGATGCGCACGATCGAGCTTTACACCTCCGGCTCGACCGGCACGCCGCAGCGGGTGAGTAAGCCGGTGGTCAGCCTGGACCGTGAGGCTCGTCTTCTGGCGGCGCATTTTGGCGAGCGTCTGGCGGGCTGTCACGTCGTGGCTTCCGTGGTGCTGCACCACTTGTATGGCCTGACGTTTCGTGTCGTCTTACCCCTGGCGCTCGGCCTGCCGCTGCACGCCAGCCTGCTCAACTATGCCGAGCAGCTCTCTGCCCTTCCCGACGATAAACGCTATCTTTTCATCAGCAGTCCGGCGTTTCTCAAGCGGCTGGACGCGTCGCTGACGCCGCCCCCCGTCAACCTGCTCTTCTCCGCTGGCGGCGCGCTGCCCTGGCAGGAGGTCGCCGCGGTTCAGGCCTGGCTCAACGTCTGGCCGGATGAAATATACGGCAGCACGGAAACAGGCGTAATGGCCTGGCGCTACCGTCAGGAGGAAAGCACGCGCTGGCAGCCTTTCCCCGGCGTGACGTTTCACGGCGATCGCGTGATGTCGCCGCTGATCCCCGAGGTGGAGGGGGTCGTGCTGGATGATATCCTGCACTTCACGGCTGACGGGCAGTTCAGCCTCGTCGGGCGCCGCGGTCGGGTGGTCAAAATTGAGGATAAACGCATTTCACTCGATGACATTGAGCGCCGCCTGTTGGCGCTGGACGGCATCCGCGAGGCCGCCGCGCTGACGGTGACGCGCGGCGGGCGTCAGGGCATTGGCGTATTGCTGGTGCTGAATGAAGCGGTGCGTCAGCAACACGAACAGGGCAAAAAAGCGCAGGAGCTCGCCTGGCGACGCGCCCTTCGCCCCTGGCTTGAACCGGTTGCCGTGCCGCGCTACTGGCGGATCGTTGATGAAATCCCGGTCAACAGCATGAACAAGCGCGTGACTGCGCAGCTACAGGAGTTGTTTCATGAAGATCCCTGAAATCGGGCGCCTCCAGCCCGATCCACAGCATCTGGAGATAACCTTTTATCTTGATCCTGACCTGCTCTGGTTTAAGGGACATTTCGCCGTACAGCCGCTGCTGCCGGGCGTGGCCCAGCTCGACTGGGTAATGCATTACGCTGCCGCGCTGGCGCCGGGCTACCGTTTTCACAGTATTCAGAACGTGAAGTTCGCCGCCCCGCTGTTGCCGGAGAATACGGTCACGCTGCTCCTTGCCTGGCAGCCCGAACGCGAGATGCTGACCTTTAGCTACCAGCGCCATGCGGGTAACGAGCGCCACACCGCCAGCAGCGGGAAGATTCGCTTATGTCAGTAACCTTCCGTCCCTGCGTGCTGATCCCGTGCTATAACCACGGGGTGATGATGGCTTCGGTGCTGGCGCGCCTGGCGCCTTTCGATCTGCCCTGTCTGGTGGTGGACGACGGCAGCGATGAAACCACGCGCCGCACGCTTGAAGCGCTGGCGGCGGATCGTCCGCAGGTCACGCTACTGCGGCTGGCCGAAAACAGCGGCAAAGGCGCGGCGGTGATGCAGGGGCTGAAAGACTGCGCCGATCGCGGCTTCACCCACGCCGTTCAGGTGGACGCTGACGGCCAGCACGCTATCGAAGACATCCCCAAACTGCTGGCGCTGGCCGAACGCCATCCCGATGCGCTCATTTCCGGGCAGCCCGTTTACGATGACTCGATCCCCCGTTCGCGCCTGTACGGCCGCTGGATAACGCACGTCTGGGTCTGGATTGAAACCCTCTCCCTGCAACTGAAAGACAGCATGTGCGGGTTTCGCGTTTACCCTATAGCCCCGGTTTTGCGCCTTGCAGCAACCACGCCGCTCGGCAGGCGAATGGATTTTGATACCGAAGTGATGGTGCGCCTCTACTGGCAGGGCAACACCAGCTATTTTCTGCCCACCCGCGTGACCTATCCGCCGGACGGGGTATCCCATTTCGATGCCCTGAAAGACAACGTGCGCATCTCGTTGATGCATACCCGTCTGTTTCTCAGCATGCTGCCGCGCATTCCTTCCCTGCTGATGCGTCGCCGTTCGCAGCACTGGGCGCAGCAGCAGGAGGTGAAAGGATTATGGGGCATGCGCCTGATGCTGCGCGTCTGGCAGCTGCTGGGGCGTAAGGCGTTTACCGCCCTGCTGTGGCCGGTTACGGCCGTCTACTGGCTAACCGCCCGCGCTGCGCGCCAGGCGTCGCAGCAGTGGCTGACGCGGGTTAAAACGGTGATGGCACAGCGGCAAATGCCGCGACCCGCACGGCTTAACAGTTTTTCCCACTTCCTGCGCTTCGGTCATGCCATGCTGAACAAAGTGGCCAGCTGGCGCGGCGAAATGAAACTCCATCGCGATCTGGTCTTTGCGCCAGGCGCGCAGGAGGCGCTGGGGCTCGACGATCCTCAGGGCAAACTGCTGCTCGCGTCGCATCTTGGCGATGTGGAAGCCTGCCGGGCGCTGGCCCAGCGCGAAGGGGCGAAAACCATCAACGCGCTGGTCTTTAGCGACAACGCCAGACGTTTTAAGCAGGTGATGGAGGAGATGGCGCCGCAGGCGGGCATTCACCTGATGCCGGTCACCGACATTGGCCCGGAGACCGCCATCCTCATCAAAGAGAAGCTGGATCGCGGCGAATGGGTGGCGATCGTGGGCGATCGCATTGCCGTCACCCCGCAGCGCGGCGGTAGCTGGCGGGTGATATGGAGCGAATTTATGGGCCAGCCCGCGCCGTTCCCGCAGGGGCCGTTTATCCTGGCGTCCATTTTGCGCTGCCCGGTGGTGCTGATTTTTGCCCTCTGTCAGCAGGGAAAGCTGACCCTGCACTGCGAGCCGTTTGCCGACCCGCTGCTGCTGCCGCGCGGCGAACGCCAGCAGGCGCTACAGCAGACCGTCGACCGCTATGCGGAGCGGCTGGAGCATTACGCGCTCTTGTCGCCGCTCGACTGGTTTAATTTTTTCGATTTCTGGCAGCTGCCAGAGATCAACGAGAAGGAGTAAAGGGTGCTGACCGATCCCCGCTTTACGGCTGAAGTTGAAATCACCGTTCCGTTCCACGACGTCGATATGATGGGCGTGGTGTGGCACGGCAACTACTTCCGCTACTTTGAGATTGCCCGCGAAGCGCTGCTCAACCAGTTTGATTACGGCTATCGCCAGATGAAAGCGTCCGGCTACGTCTGGCCGGTGGTGGATACCCGGGTGAAATACCGCGACGCGGTGACCTTCGAGCAGCGCATTCGCGTCCGCGCCCACATTGAAGAGGTTGAAAACCGTCTGCGCATCGCCTATCAAATCTTCGACGCGCAAACCGGGAAACGCACCACCACCGGCTACACCATTCAGGTGGCGGTGGAAGAAGCAAGCCGGGAGATGTGCTTTGTCAGCCCGGCCATTCTGTTCGAACGCATGGGGATCGCGCCATGAAATGGATAACGCTACTCGCGCTGCTGGTAAGCCCGCTGGTGAACGCGGTCACGCTGGATGAACTGCAACAGCGGTTTGCGGAGCAACCGGTAGTGCGCGCACACTTCGAACAGATACGCACGATCAAGGACATGCCTCAGCCCCTGCGCTCGCAGGGGGAGATGCTAATCGCCCGTGACAATGGCCTGCTGTGGGATCAAAAAGCGCCGTTCCCGATGACGCTGCTGCTGGATGACAAACGGATGGTGCAGATCGTCAACGGTCAGTCGCCGCAGACCATTACCGCCGACACTAACCCGCAGATGTTTCAGTTCAACCATCTGCTGCGGGCGCTGTTCCAGGCCGACCGCAAGGTACTGGAAGAGAACTTCCGCGTCGATTTCAAAGACCTGGGCGAAGGCCGCTGGTCGCTGGTGCTGACGCCCGTCACCACGCCGCTGGACAAGATTTTCTCCACCCTTGATTTGAAGGGCGCGATCTATCTGGAATCCATTCGCCTGAACGATAAGCAGGGCGACACGACGGATATCGCCCTCTCCCGCCACCAACTGACGCCCGCCCGCCTGACTGATGCAGAACGCCAGCGCTTTGCCGCACCGTAACGCCCTGCGCCCGGCGCTGCTGTGGGCCGCGGTATGCCTGATCCTGCTGGGCGTGCTGCTGTCGCTGCTGCCTGGCGCGCGGCTGAACAGCAGCGTGCTCGCCATGCTGCCGAAACAGACGCTCGGCGCGATCCCTCCCGCTCTCAACGACGGATTTATGCAGCGCCTCGACCGCCAGCTCATCTGGCTGGTCAGCCCCGGCAAACAGCCGGACCCGCGCGTGGCGCAGCAGTGGTTAACCCTGCTGCAACGCAGCCAGGCGCTGAGTGTCGTAAAAGGTCCGCTGGATGCCGCCGGGCAACAGGCCTGGGGAGATTTCTTCTGGCAGCACCGCAATGGCCTGGTCGATCCGGCCACCCGCGCCCGCCTGCAAAACGGCGGTGAAGCGCAGGCTCAGTGGATCCTGTCCCAGCTCTACTCCGCCTTTTCCGGCGTGAGCGGCAAGGAGCTGCAAAACGATCCGCTGATGCTGATGCGCGGCGCGCAGCTCGCGCTGGCGAAGAACAGCCAGAAGATGCAGCTGATGGACGGCTGGCTGGTGACAAAAGATGCGGCCGGGAACTATTGGTATCTGCTACACGGCGAGCTGGCGGGCTCGTCGTTTGACATGCAGCAAACCCACCAGCTGGTGACCACCCTCAACGCGTTGCAGCAGACGCTGAAAAGCCAGTATCCACAGGCGCAGCTGCTCTCGCGCGGGACGGTGTTCTACAGCGATTACGCCAGCCAGCAGGCTAAAAACGATATTTCCACGCTTGGCGTCGCCACGGTGCTCGGGGTGATCCTGCTGATTGTGTCGGTGTTTCGCTCCGTGCGTCCGCTGCTGCTGAGCCTGCTCTCCATTGCCATCGGCGCGCTGGCGGGGACGGTCGTGACGCTCCTGCTGTTCGGTGAGCTGCACCTGATGACGCTGGTGATGAGCATGAGCATTATCGGCATCTCGGCGGACTATACGATTTACTACCTCACGGAGCGGATGGTGCACGGCGCGGAACACTCGCCCTGGCAAAGCCTGGCAAAAGTGCGTAACGCGCTGCTGCTGGCGCTGCTGACCACCGTCGTGGCGTATCTCTTCATGATGCTGGCCCCCTTCCCCGGCATTCGTCAGATGGCGGTGTTCGCCGCCGCAGGACTGAGCGCCTCGTGCCTGACGGTAATGTTCTGGCATCCGTGGTTGTGCCGTGGCATGCCGGTCCGCCCGGTCCCCCTGAGAGGGATGATGCAGCGCTGGCTGGACGCCTGGCGCGACGGTAAAGCCCTCTCCGTCGGGCTGCCGGTAGCACTGGCGCTGCTCTCCGCCATCGGGATCGCCAGCCTGCGGGTGGATGACGATATCGCCCGGCTTCAGGCGCTGCCGCAGGACATTCTGGCGCAGGAAAAAACCATCACCGCCCTGACCGGGCAAAATGTCGATCAGAAATGGTTCTTGGTGTACGGCGCGTCGGCTCAGGAAACGCTGGAGCGGCTGGAGGCGTTTACCCCGGCGCTGGCGCAGGCGCAAAAAGCCGGTGAATTAACCCGCTGGCGTACCCTGCCGCTGAACTCGCTGGCGCGGCAGAACAGCGATCTGCAACTTCTGCGTAACGCCGCGCCGACGGTGACGAAAATGCTGCAAAGCACGGGGCTGAATGCCGTCGCCCCGAATCTGAACGCCATGCCTGTTAGCGTGGAAGCGTGGCTCGCCAGCCCGGCCAGCGAGGGCTGGCGTTTGCTGTGGCTGACGTTGCCGGACGGCAAAAGCGGTGTGCTGGTCCCGGTCGATGGCGTCAGAAACAGCGCCGCGCTCGGTGAGCTGGCCACCCGCCATCCCGGGGTCGTCTGGGTTGACCGTAAGGCCAGCTTCGACAGCCTGTTTGCGCTCTACCGCTCGCTGCTGTCGGGGCTGCTGGGCGTGGCGCTGGCGGTGATTGCCTGCGGCGCGATGCTACGCCTCGGCTGGCGAAAAGGGCTGGTGGCGCTGGTGCCGTCCGTGCTGTCGCTGGGCGGCGGGCTGGCGGCGCTGGCCGTGACGGGCCATCCGGTGAACCTGTTTTCCCTGCTGGCGCTGGTGCTGGTCCTCGGCATTGGCATCAACTACACGCTGTTTTTCAGCAACCCGCGCGGCACGCCGCTGACCTCCATGCTGGCGATTACCCTCGCCATGATGACCACCCTGCTGACGCTGGGGATGCTGGTATTCAGCACCACTCAGGCCATCAGCAGCTTTGGCATTGTGCTGGTGAGCGGTATCTTCACCGCGTTCCTGCTCGCCCCGCTGGCGATGCCGTCTAACAAAGAGAACTTACCATGACCCGTTTCATTCGCCTGGCGGCAGTGATGATGGCCCTGTTGCTGGCGGGGTGTAGCCATACGACGAACCGCGATGACGCGCGCCCTCAGGCCTGGCTCCAGCCCGGCACCCGCGTCACGCTACCCCCGCCGGGCATCACGCCTGCCATCCGCGCGCAGCAGTTGCTTACCGGCAGTTTTAAAGGCCAGACCCAGTCGCTGCTGGTGATGCTGAACGCCGACGGAAATAAAGTGACGCTTGCCGGCCTCTCCTACGTCGGGATCCGCCTGTTCCTCGCCACCTACGACGACACCGGGATCCACACCGAGCAGTCGGTTGTGATGCCGCAGCTGCCGCCCGCCAGCCAGGTGCTGGCCGACGTGATGCTGAGCCACTGGCCGCTCAGCGCCTGGCAGCCGCAGTTGCCGAAAGGCTGGACGCTGAACGATACTGACACCAGACGCGAACTGCGCAACCCCGATGGCAAACTGGTCACGGAAATTGTCTACCTGAACCGTAACGGCAGGCGCGAACCGATTAGCATTGTGCAGCACGCTTTTCACTACCACATCACCATTCAATATCTGGGTGACTGAGATGATTTACCTTTCTGCCGTTGGCATGGTCAACGCGCTCGGCAACTCGGCTGATGAAATAGCGGCGAACCTGATCGCTGGCGTGGCCCCCGGGATGCGCCAACGTGCGGGCTGGCTACAGGGCTTACCCGAGGCCGTGCTGGGAGGCGTGGAGGGTGAACTTCCCCCTGTCCCCGAGTCTTTTTCCGCCCATCGCAGCCGCAACAACCAGCTGCTGCTGGCGGCGCTTGCGCAAATCTGGCCCGCCGTCGATGCGGCCATTGCGCGCGTGGGGCGAGACCGCGTGGCGGTTGTGCTGGGCACCAGCACCTCCGGACTGGACGAGGGTGATGAGTACGTGCGCCGCGCGCAGAACGGCGAGCGCAGCCCGCAGTGGCAATATCCGCAGCAGGAGCTGGGCGATCCGTCGCGCTTTCTCGCCAGCTGGCTTGCGCTGGACGGCCCGGCGTATACCATTTCGACCGCCTGCTCCTCCAGCGCGCGGGCGATCATCAGCGGTCGTCGCCTGATCGACGCCGGGCTGGTGGACGTCGCCATCGTCGGCGGGGCCGACAGCCTGAGCCGCATGCCGGTCAACGGCTTCAACAGCCTGGAGTCCTTCTCCCCGACCCTGTGCGAACCGTTTGGCCGCAACCGTCGGGGGATCACCATTGGCGAAGCGGCGGCACTGATGGTGCTGACCCGCGAGCCGGGCGAGGTTGCGCTGCTGGGCGCGGGGGAATCCAGCGATGCGTACCATATTTCCGCCCCACATCCGCAGGGCGAAGGGGCGATCCGCGCCATCAACCAGGCGCTGAACGAGGCGGGCATAACGGCGGCGGACGTCGGCTATATCAACCTGCACGGCACCGCCACGCCGCTGAACGATCGCATTGAGGCGCAGGTTATCCACGATCTCTTTGGCGACCGCGTGCCGTGCAGCTCCACGAAACATCTTACCGGCCACACGCTGGGCGCCGCGGGGATCACCGAGGCCGCCCTGAGCTGGCTGATCCTGACCCGAAGCCTGCCGCTGCCGCCGCAGGATTTTTCCCGCTACGCGCCGGACGACACCCTGCCCGCCTTCGGCCTACTGCACCAGAGCGCACCGCTGAATAAACCGGTGATCCTGTCAAACTCCTTCGCGTTTGGCGGCAACAACGCCAGCCTTCTGCTGGGGAGAGTATGATGCACTACTTACCTCCCGGGGATTATCTTCCTCACGACACGCCGATGCTGCTGCTTGAGAGCGTGGAAAGCGTCACCGATGACCGCGCCGTTTGCAGCGTGACGGTGAACGAACGGGGCGTTCTGGCCCCGTTCCTGGACGCGGACGGCAACCTGCCTGGCTGGTTTGCGCTGGAGCTGATGGCCCAGACCGTGGGCGTCTGGTCTGAATGGCACCGGATGCAAAAAGGGCTGCCGCACTGTGCGCTGGGCATGGTGCTGGGCGCGCGCGAGCTGGTGTGCGACGCAGGGCATTTTGCCGCAGGCAGCACGCTGACCATCACCATCGAACGTCTGATGCAGGATGAACGCTTTGGCAGCTTCGAGTGCACCATTCATGCGGATAGTGTCCCCCTCGCCACGGGACGCGTGAACACCTTCCAGCCGAGCGAGGAAGAATTAACCACACTTTTCAACCAGGGAACACCATCATGAGATCCGTACTGGTCACTGGCGCCAGCAAAGGCATTGGCCGCGCTATCGCCCTTCAGCTTGCGGCGGACGGTTTCACCGTCGGCGTGCATTACCATCGTGATGAAGCGGGCGCGCAGGAGACGCTGGAAGCGATTATCCAGGCAGGCGGCGCGGGCCGTTTACTCACCTTCGACGTGGGCAACCGCGAGCAGTGCCGCACGGTGCTGGAACAGGAGATCGCTGACCACGGCGCGTGGTATGGCGTGGTCAGTAACGCCGGTATTACCCGCGACGGCGCATTTCCTGCGCTCAGCGACGATGACTGGGACAGCGTGATCCACACCAATCTCGACAGTTTTTATAACGTCATTCATCCCTGCATTATGCCGATGATCGGCATCCGCAAGGGCGGGCGGATCATCACCCTGTCGTCGGTGTCAGGCATTATGGGCAACCGTGGGCAGGTGAACTACAGCGCGGCGAAAGCCGGGATCATCGGCGCCACCAAAGCGCTCGCCACCGAGCTGGCAAAACGCAAAATCACCGTCAACTGCATCGCGCCGGGGCTGATCGATACCGGCATGATCGAGATGGACGAAGCTGCGCTGCACGCGGCGATGTCGATTATCCCGATGCAGCGTATGGGCCAGGCCGAGGAGGTCGCGGGGCTGGCGAGTTACCTGATGTCGGATAAAGCAGGCTATGTGACGCGTCAGGTGATTTCGATTAACGGAGGCATGCTATGACCCGCCGGGTAGTGATTACGGGCATGGGCGGCGTCACCGCGTTCGGCGAGGACTGGCCGACCATCTCGCGCCGTCTGCGCGAGTATGAAAATGCGGTGCGTACCATGACGGAGTGGCAGGCGTATGACGGCCTGCAAACCCTGCTCGCCGCGCCGATTGAAGACTTCACTCTCCCCGCTCACTATACCCGTAAGCGCATTCGCGCCATGGGCCGCGTGTCGCTGCTCTCTACCCGCGCCACCGAGCTGGCGCTGGAGCAGGCGGGACTAATCGACGACGCGGTGCTGACCAACGGTCAGACCGGCATCGCCTACGGCTCGTCGACCGGCAGCACCGGGCCGGTCAGCGAGTTTGCCTCTATGCTCACCGAAAAGCACACCCACAACATCACCGGCACCACTTATGTGCAGATGATGCCGCACACCACGGCGGTGAATACCGGGCTGTTCTTTGGCCTGCGCGGACGGGTGATCCCCACCTCGAGCGCCTGTACCTCTGGCAGCCAGGCGATTGGCTACGCCTGGGAAGCGATTCGTCACGGCTACCAGACGGTGATGGTGGCAGGCGGCGCGGAAGAGCTGTGCCCGTCGGAAGCGGCGGTTTTCGATACCCTGTTTGCCACCAGCCAGCGTAACGACGCGCCAAAAACCACGCCGTCGCCGTTTGACGTTCAGCGCGATGGCCTGGTGATTGGCGAAGGGGCGGGTACGCTGGTGCTGGAAGCGCTGGATCACGCCAGAGCGCGCGGAGCGACAATTTATGGCGAGATCGTGGGCTTTGCCACCAACTGCGATGCGGCGCACATCACCCAGCCCCAGCGTGAAACCATGCAGGTGTGTATGGAGCAGTCGCTGGCGATGGCGGGTCTTGGCCCTCAGGACATTGGCTACATTTCTGCCCACGGCACGGCAACCGATCGCGGGGATATCGCCGAGAGTCAGGCGACCGCCGCCATTTTCGGCGACAGCGTGCCCATCTCATCCTTAAAGAGTTATTTCGGTCATACCCTGGGTGCCTGCGGCGCGCTGGAAGCCTTGCTGAGTCTGCACATGATGCGGGAGGGCTGGTTCACGCCGACGCTCAATTTAAGACAACCGGATGAGCAATGCGGCGCTTTAGATTATATTATGGGGGAAACCCGCCCGATTGATTGCGAATTTATTCAGAGCAATAACTTTGCCTTTGGCGGCATCAATACCTCGATAATCATTAAACGCTGGGCGTAACTATGTACCAGTTTGTACTGGGAAAGATCTCCACCCTTAGCGCGGACCCGCTGGCGTCAACGCTCGCAGACATGGCACCTCAGGGTGCACGACACGCTTCCTGGCTTGCAGGCCGGACGCTGCTCGCCAGAACCTTATCCCCCTCGCCCCTTCCCGAGATAATTTACGGCGAGCAGGGAAAACCGGCCTTCGCTAACGGCCATCCGCTGTGGTTTAACCTGAGCCACAGCGGGGACGATATTGCCCTGCTGATGAGCGATGAAGGTGAAGTGGGCTGCGATATCGAAGTGATCCGCCCGCGGGAGAACTGGCAGGCGCTGGCAAATGCCGTTTTCAGCCTCACCGAACATGACGAGCTGGAACGTGAAGCGCCGGAAGAGCAGCTTTCCGCATTCTGGCGCATCTGGACACGCAAAGAGGCAATCGTCAAACAGCGTGGCGGCAGCGCGTGGCAGATAGTCAGCATTGACAGCACCGCCCAGTCGCTCCCGGTCAGTCAGCTACGCTTCGGCTCGCTGAGCCTGGCGGTCTGTACCCCTACGCCTTTCACCTTAACGGCGGAAGCGGTTACTTACTCCGGTATTCCTGCGGCATAAAAAACGGCCATGCCGGTTAAAACCAACATGGCCAATGTCCCGTTCACGTTGTTCTCGATCTTATTTTAAATTTTCCGGGAAGTTTGCAGGCAGCTCGCTGGCCGCGCAATTGATCACGCTATCGTCATTCGCACCGCAGTCACGCACGAAGGTGATGGTGGCAAATTCATCAATCACTTCGGTTGGATACGCTGGTCCGGCATCACGGTAGCTATTCATCAGCGGAATGTGATCGTTCTGGAAGCAGACGGTTTTTTCCGGATTATTCATGACCCAGCGCGGGAAGAAGATGGTGCCGTGGAACAGGCGGTCGCCCAGGTTCACGATCAGGCTCACGTCAGTACCGGTTGGCTCCGTCCAGGAAATTTTATAGATGCTCTCCCCAACACGGACGATGTAGGCCTGCTGATCTTTCACCCAACGGTTGCCAACCAGACCACTGTGAATACGGTAGTCCAGGGTGTTTTCGTTTTTAACGTAAATTTCGTAATTCCAGCCATTATCGTAGGTATATACAAGATGTTTGCCGACGAAGCCGCTTAAATCATGTTTATCGAAGGTGCTCATACGATGTCTCCTTTGTTTTGATGAGACGATCGTACCCCTTCAAAAAATGAATGAATAACGCTATGTTTGAATCAAATTCATCCAAAATTTAGATTAATTATGCACAAGACGACGCTCGAACAGTGGGCCTTGCTGGAGAGAGTCATCGAGGCTGGCAGCTTCGCTAAGGCGGCGGAAGAGACCTACCGCAGCCAGTCCTCGGTCAGCTATAACCTGTCGCTTTTGCAGGAGCGGCTGGGCGTGGCGCTCCTGATGACAGAGGGACGGCGTGCCGTGCTAACCCCGGCGGGTGAGCTGTTGCTGAATCAGGTTAAACCGCTGCTGAAAGCCTTCGCCTATGTTGAAACGCGCGCTGCGACCCTGCGCAGCGGGATGCGAACCCGTATCGACCTGATGGTAGACAGTATTTTTCCGCGTAGCCGGCTGTTCGCGATTTTGCGCCAGTTTCAGCAGCTGTACCCGCAAACGCAGGTGCGGCTTACCGAGGTTCTGGAAAACAGCCGCGCAGATGCGCTCAATAATGAAGCCGACGTGATGGTCTTAACCCGCCGCCAGGACATTACCGGCCTGGGCGAATGGCTGATGAATATCGATTTTGTTGCCGTCGCGCATCACGCGCACCCGCTGTTTTCGCTGGATACGCCGCTTAATGACGAGATGCTACGGCCGTGGCCGCGCATTCAGATCGCAGACAGCCAGCCCACCACTCACCCCACCGGGGAGTCGTGGACATTCTCCACTATCGATGCCGCGATCGAAGCGGTGATGTATCAGGTTGGATACGGCTGGTTACCGGAAGAACGCATTCAGACCCCGCTCCAGCAGGGCATCCTTAAAACGCTGCCGCTCAGCCACGGCGTACGTCGCGCCACGCCGCTGCACCTCATCGTCAAACGCTCCCTCAGCCCGCTGGACGAGCAGGTTAAGACGCTGTTGCGCCTTTTTAAGCAGGAGCCGTCATCGTCAACTGCTACGCTTTAAGTTTTGAACCATAAAACGACAAGGAGTGAACGATGAAAATCGATTTAACGGGGAAAGTAGCGCTGGTGACCGCGTCCACCGGCGGTATTGGATTTGCCATCGCCCGCGGGCTGGCGGAGAGCGGTGCGGAAGTGATCGTAAACGGACGCAGCGTCGACTCGGTGAATAAAGGCATTCAGGCGCTACAGCAGGTGGTGCCTGGCGTACAGGTCCGTGCCGCCATCGCCGACCTGAGCTCGCAGGAGGGCGTTGACGAACTGCTCAGGGTCGCCACGCACGTCGATATTCTGGTGAATAACGCCGGGATCTATGGCCAGCAGGATTTTTATTCCACCGACGACGAGACCTGGGAACGCTACTGGCAAACCAACGTGATGTCCGGCGTGCGCCTCTCCCGTGCCCTGTTGCCCGGCATGGTACAAAAGGGCTGGGGTCGGGTAGTGTTTATCTCGTCAGAATCGGCCTGCAATATTCCTGCGGATATGATCCACTATGGCGTGACAAAAACCGCCCAGCTCTCGCTGGCGCGCGGTCTGGCGAAGTTCGTGGCAGGCAGCGGCGTGACGGTGAACAGCGTACTGCCGGGCCCGACAATGTCGGACGGTTTTGCCGCGATGATGAAAGACGAAATCGAAAGAACCGGTAAATCGCTGGAGCAGCTGGCGAAAGCGTTCGTGATGGAGAATCGTCCCAGCTCGGTTATTCAGCGCGCCGCAACGGTAGAAGAAGTGGCGAATATGGTGGTGTATGTCTGTTCCATGCAGGCCTCCGCGACTTCCGGCGCGGCGCTGCGCGTTGACGGTGGCGTGGTGGATGACATAGTTTGACCCGTCAGGCCACAGGTTCAGGAAAAAATGCGACCTGATATAAGGACTATGAAGGTAAAGCAGGTAAACTAGTGAACAGAATGTGTATTTCAGCTAAGACGTATTTATGACCAATATGATTGCCGACGAAGCCGTGGCGAAGTCCAGCGTGCTCTCTGTCTTTGACTTTGATGGTACGTTGACGCACCACGACAGTTTTATCCCGTTCCTGCGCTTTGCCTTTGGCAAGCGCTACTTTGCTGGCCGACTGGTGCGCATGGCCCTGCCTACGCTGCACTGTGTGCGCCGCAAGCTGACGCGAGATGAGCTGAAAGAGGTGTTGATCAAAACCTTCCTGACGGGGGTGGATGAGCACTGGTTACGTCAGCAGGCGGAAGCCTTCTGTGAAAAATACTGGAACAAGCTGATGCGCCCGGAAGGTGTGCTGGCCGTCGCCAACGAGGTCAATTCCGGTGCGGAAGTGACGATTTGCTCTGCTTCCCCGGCGCTGGTATTGCAGCCGTGGGCCGATAAGCTCGGCATTAAGCTGATTGGCACGCAGCTGGAAGTGAAAGACGGCAAGCTGACCGGGCGGATCACCGGCCACAACTGCCGGTGTGCCCAGAAGGTGGCGAGGCTGGAGAAGGTGTATGGGGATTTGAACGCGTATCACCTGCGCGCCTGGGGCGACACGCGTGGCGACCACGAGTTGCTGGCGGCGGCGCAGGATCCGCACTGGCGGCATTTTCATCATCCGAGCAAGCGCCGAAATTCACCAATTAAGGGTTAGGTGCGGCCCGGTGCCCTCACCCCGGCCCTCTCCCACAGGGAGAGGGAGAAAAGCGGTACATCAGGCCTCACGTTTTCCCGGGAACATCACGCTCGCAATAATCCCCAGCGCCAGTACCCCCAGCACCACAAACAGGCTTGCCGTGGCGCCGATGTTATAACCGTGATGCCAGAAGTGGTCGGTCGCATTCAGCCCCAGCTTGAACGCCACGAAGAACAGCAGTAACACCACCGCTTTCTCCAGATGCACCAGATACTGCTTCAGCGCTTCCAGCACAAAGTAGAGGGTACGCAGGCCGAGGATCGCGAACATCATTGCGCTGTAGATAATCAGCGGCTCACGGCTGACGGCAATGATTGCGGGTACGGAATCGAAGGCGAACATCACGTCGGACAGCTCCACCACCGCAACACAGAGCAGCAGCGGCGTCGCGTAGCGCTTCGCCTTCTTCACGCGGCCTACCATTACATCCTTGTTTTCAGGCTTCTCCAGTTCGGCATCCACCTCTTTCTGGGTCAGGATAAACGCATGGCTGCTGATTTTTGGCCACACCGGGTAGAAGCGTTTCACCAGGCGGTACGCCAGATGGTTGGAATAATCTTCTACTTCATCGCTCTCTTCATTGCGTTTCAGCATCATCACCGCCGTCCAGCCGACGACCAGCGCAAAAATGACCTCAACATACGGCCCCAGGCTCAACAGACTGGTGCCGATGGCAACAAAAATACCGCGGAACACAATCGCCCCGAGCACGCCCCAGTAGAGCACGCGGTGACGATATCTATCCGGCACGCCGAACCAGGCGAAGATCGCCATCATCACAAACAGGTTGTCGACGGAGAGCACCTCTTCCAGCGCATAGCCGGTCAGGAACAGACTGGCCATCTCCGCGCCGTGGTGCACGTATAAAAATCCGGCGAAGGCCATCGCCATCATGACCCAGAAGATGGACCACATAACCGCGCTTTTCAACGAGATCGGTTTATCGTGACGGTGCATGAAGAGGTCGATAAACATCGCCCCAACGGCCATCACCACGAAGACAACAACGGTTTCCGTCGGGAAACCGAGATGAGCAGCAGACATAGACAACCCTTTTAAGAAGACAAAACACCATGCACACAATAAAAAGCGTGGGCCCGTTAAGGAGGCATCACGCTAAAAAATAAATATTAACCGTTCTTTTCAGCCAGCGCTTGCGCGCATGCCCAGGCACTGGCCCACGCCCACTGGAAGTTATACCCGCCGAGCCAGCCGGTCACGTCCATCACTTCACCAATGAAATAAAGACCCGGCACGTTGCGGGCTTCCATCGTGCGGGATGAGAGTTCGTTTGTATCCACGCCGCCCAGCGTCACTTCCGCCGTGCGGTAGCCTTCGGTGCCGTTTGGCTGTACGCGCCAGTTCGTCAGCGTCTCCACCAGCGTTTCCTGCTCGCGGCTGTTGAGCTGCTTGAGCGCAACATCCGGAATTTGCCCTAACACCTGCAAGCACTCCACGAGACGCTTCGGCAACTGCATCGCCAGGGTATTTTTCAGGCTTTGATTCGGGTGTGCGGCGCGTTGCTCGTTGAGGAAGGCGTCCAGATCGCAGTCCGGCACCAGGTTTACGGAGACAAACTCTCCCGGCTGCCAGTAGCTGGAGATCTGCAATACCGCCGGCCCCGAGAGTCCACGATGGGTAAAGAGCAGGTTTTCGCGGAACACCGTGCCGTCTTCGGCCGTGATGACCGACGGTACAGACACGCCGGAGAGTGTCTGAAGCTGCTCCAGCAGCGGCTTATGCAGCGTGAACGGTACCAGCCCGGCGCGGGTGGGCAGTACCTTCAGGCCAAACTGCTCGGCAATTTTATAGCCGAACGGTGAGGCGCCCAGCCCCGGCATCGAGAGGCCGCCGCTGGCGATCACCAGGTTATCGGCGCTGACGGTCTCACCGTTGAGTTGCAGCGTGTAGCCCTGCTCGTCGCGGGCGACGTCCAGCACTTCGGTGCGCAGGCGCATTACTACGCCGCCTTTCTCGCACTCGGCCACCAGCATATCGACAATTTGCTGCGCGGAGTCGTCGCAGAACAGCTGTCCCAGCGTCTTCTCATGCCACGCGATACCGTGTTTACCCACCAGTTCGATAAAATCCCACTGGGTATAGCGCGCCAGCGCAGATTTGCAAAAATGGCGGTTCTGGCTCAAATAGGCCGCAGGCTCGACATAAAGATTAGTAAAGTTGCAGCGCCCGCCGCCAGACATCAGGATCTTGCGGCCAGGCTTTTTTCCGTTATCCAGCAGCAGCACGCGACGACCCGCTTGTCCGGCCATCGCCGCACAAAACATACCCGCCGCACCGGCGCCAATTACTACGGCATCAAACCTTTCCACGTCAAAATCCTCTTCGTTAACTGCCGCGGATTGTAAAGTTTCCTCAGTGGTCGCACCAGCGTAAAAAGATATTACAAAGCCATTTCATTGATATTTAAAGATTATCCTTTCAGGCACATTTCTCAAATCAGGTGGTATGTCAAAAAAAGTCTATATTTCACTTTGCCCGTTGCGCATTTGTCCTGGATAATGCGCCGCGTTCATGTCCTCAAAATGGCGTAACGTCCTATGCTACATTTGTTTGCCGGCCTGGATTTACATACCGGGCTTTTATTATTGCTTGCTCTGGTTTTTGTGCTGTTTTACGAAGCGATCAACGGCTTCCACGACACTGCAAACGCAGTAGCAACGGTTATCTACACTCGCGCAATGCGATCGCAGCTTGCGGTTGTTATGGCGGCGGTATTTAACTTTTTTGGTGTCCTCCTGGGCGGACTAAGCGTTGCGTATGCCATTGTGCATATGCTGCCAACGGATCTGCTGCTTAACGTGAGTTCCGGTCATGGCCTGGCCATGGTGTTCTCTATGCTGCTTGCTGCGATTATCTGGAACCTCGGTACCTGGTATTTCGGCCTGCCGGCATCCAGCTCTCACACCCTCATCGGCGCGATTATCGGTATCGGGTTAACCAATGCCCTGATGACCGGGACCTCCGTCGTTGATGCGCTGAATATCCCGAAAGTTCTCGGCATTTTCGGCTCTCTGATCATCTCCCCTATCGTCGGTCTGGTGGTGGCGGGTGGCTTGATTTTCATCCTGCGTCGCTACTGGAGCAACACGAAAAAACGTGCGCGTATCCACCTGACGCCAGCAGAGCGTGAGAAGAAAGACGGCAAGAAAAAGCCGCCGTTCTGGACGCGTATCGCGCTGATCATTTCCGCTATCGGCGTCGCCTTCTCTCATGGCGCGAACGATGGTCAGAAAGGTATCGGCCTGGTGATGCTGGTTCTGATTGGCGTCGCACCGGCGGGCTTCGTGGTTAACATGAACGCCTCCGGTTACGAAATCACCCGTACCCGTGATGCGGTAAACAACGTTGAGACTTACTTCCAGCAGCATCCTGATTTGCTGAAGAAAGCGACCGGCGTGGACCAGCTGATTCCTTCTCCGGAGTCAGGCGCAACGACGGCACCGGGCGAGTTCCATTGCCATCCGGCAAACGCGATTAACGCGCTGGAACGTGCGAAAGGCATGCTGGCCGATATCGAAAGCTATGACAAACTGGCTGTTGAACAGCGTGGTCAGCTGCGTCGCATCATGCTCTGTATCTCCGACGTGACCGATAAAGTCGCGAAGCTGCCAGAGGTTAATGCTGACGACCAACGTCTGCTGAAGAAACTGAAAGGCGATATGCTCAATACCATTGAGTACGCGCCAATCTGGATCATCATGGCGGTCGCGCTGGCGCTGGGTATCGGTACGATGATTGGCTGGCGTCGTGTGGCGACCACCATCGGCGAGAAGATCGGTAAGAAAGGCATGACCTATGCGCAGGGTATGTCCGCGCAGATGACGGCAGCGGTATCTATCGGTCTGGCGAGTTACACCGGTATGCCAGTCTCCACCACCCACGTACTCTCTTCGTCCGTGGCAGGTACAATGATTGTTGACGGCGGCGGTTTGCAGCGTAAAACCGTGACCAACATCCTGATGGCCTGGGTGTTCACCCTCCCGGCGTCCATCCTGCTGTCTGGCGGTCTGTACTGGATTTCGCTGAAGCTGATTTAATCGGCTGAAGGCGACAAAAAAGCGGGTCAGGAAACTGGCCCGCTTTTTTTATGCTCAGTGCCAAATCATCAGCGCAATCATACTCACCACAACCAGACCACAGAGGGCGCTGGTCAAAATGAACTGACGACGCAGGCGCTCGCAGCGACGGATAAACTCTTCATCGTGGTGATCGCGGTAGCGTTGGTAGTAGATATACCCCACCAGACGCATCTGCTTGCTGGGCTGTCCGTGCGAGGTGAAGAACCCTCCACCGTCCACATACTGATAAAGCAACGGATCGCAACCACGAAGTACCACTAACAGCGCACGTAACGATGAGAAGTAGCGCGCCATATTCACTATGCAAACCACGCATAACGCCCAAAACAATGCGACGGTGCTAATCATACATCCTCCCCGGCGTCCGCCCACGAAGCAAGGCTCCTGAGCTACCGCACCCCAATGCCCTGACAGACAGTTCAGTGAAAGAATGACCAAAAGTCGATCCGGTTCGCGTTTTAATATCCGAACGGCTCATTAAATAGTGTAGGAGATCCGTTAATTTTTTTGCCACAAGGTTAATCGTTATCAACACCAAAGCTTGAAAAATATGTTTAACTGGGCCGTAATGAAAGCATCAGACGACGGCTTTCCCATTTAGTCATCGATAACTTAAGGAAGGAGTAACACTATGGCTTACAAACACATTCTTATCGCGGTAGACCTCTCCCCGGAGAGTAAAGTGCTGGTTGATAAAGCAGTATCCATGGCACGTCCCTACAACGCGAAAGTTTCGCTGATTCACGTTGATGTGAATTACTCCGACCTCTACACCGGTCTGATCGACGTGAATCTCGGCGATATGCAGAAACGCATCTCCGAAGAGACTCACCACGCGCTGAGCGAGCTTTCTACCAACGCGGGCTATCCGATCACTGAAACCTTAAGCGGTAGCGGCGATCTGGGCCAGGTGCTGGTTGATGCGATTAAGAAATACGATATGGACCTGGTGGTATGTGGTCACCATCAGGACTTCTGGAGCAAACTGATGTCTTCCGCGCGCCAGCTGATTAACACCGTTCACGTGGATATGCTGATTGTTCCACTGCGTGACGAAGAAGACGAGTAAGTGCGTTAAATTCCCCTCACCCTAACCCTCTCCCAAAGGGAGAGGGAATAGATCGAGGATGTAGGCCGGGTAAGGCGAAGCCGCCACCCGGCTTTTTCTATTCCGGCGTACCCGAATAAATATCAAACCGGTGCCCTTTCGTGGTCACCGCGTTAGTGGTCGCAACGTCCGCCAGCGGCGGCGCATAGTCCGGCCGCTTCACCACCACACGCTTCGTCGCCAGCTGACGAGCCGGTTCCAGCAGGCCATCGGCATCTAAATCTGGCCCCACCAGCGACTGAAACACCCGCATCTCTTTCTTCACCAGCGCGCTTTTCTGCTTATGCGGGAACATGGGGTCGAGATAAACCACCTGCGGGCGCGGGGTGATGTCGGTGAGCGCCGTCAGGCTGGAGGCATGAATAAGTTGTAAACGTTCCTGTAACCACGGGCCGATTTCCGGGTCCTCATAGCCCCGCGTCAGCCCGTCGTCGAGCAGCGCGGCGACAACCGGATTACGCTCCAGCATCCGCACCCGGCAGCCCACCGAGGCCAGCACAAACGCATCGCGCCCCAGCCCCGCCGTGGCGTCCACCACGTCCGGAAGATAGCTCCCTTTAATGCCAACCGCCTTGGCCACCGCTTCGCCGCGACCGCCGCCGAACTTACGCCGGTGCGCCATCGCGCCGCCGACAAAATCGACAAAAATCCCGCCAAGCTTTGGCTCATCGCGCTTGCGCAGCTCCAGATGTTCCGGCGTCATCACCAGCGCCATCAGGTTGTCTTCATCATGTTCCAGCCCCCAGCGGGCCGCCAGAACAGATAAGGCGCCGTCCCCGGCGCCTGTTTCATTTACTAAGCAGATCTTCACGTAGCAATCAGCCTTTGATTCCGTAATGCTCCAGCATCGCATCCAGCTGCGGCTCGCGGCCACGGAAGCGTTTGAACAGCTCCATAGGCTCTTCTGAACCGCCGCGGGTCAGGATGTTGTCGAGGAACGACTGACCGGTTTCGCGGTTGAAAATCCCCTCTTCTTCGAAGCGCGAGAAGGCATCCGCCGCCAGCACGTCGGCCCACAGGTAGCTGTAGTAGCCTGCGGCGTACCCGCCTGCGAAGATATGGCTGAACGCGTGCGGGAAACGTCCCCAGGTTGGCCCTGGAATAACGGCAACCTGCTTTTTAATCTCAGCCAGGGTTTCGAGGATTTTCGCCCCCTGCTCCGGGCTGAACTCGGCGTGCAGGCGGAAGTCGAACAGGCCGAACTCCAGCTGGCGCAGGATAAACATCGCCGCCTGGTAGTTTTTCGCTGCCAGCATTTTATCCAGCAGTTCTTTCGGCAGCGGTTCACCCGTTTCGTAATGACCGGAGATAAACGCCAGCGCGTCCGGCTCCCAGCACCAGTTTTCCATAAACTGGCTAGGCAGCTCGACCGCATCCCATGGCACACCGCTGATACCGGCGACGCCAGCGGTTTCGATGCGGGTCAGCATGTGGTGCAGGCCGTGACCGAACTCGTGGAACAGGGTGATCACTTCATCGTGGGTAAACAGCGCAGGTTTGCCGCTCACCGGACGGTTGAAGTTACAGGTCAGGTAGGCGACCGGTTTTTGCAGGGAACCATCCGCTTTACGCATCTGGCCCACGCAGTCGTCCATCCACGCCCCGCCGCGCTTGTTCTCACGCGCGTAGAGATCGAGGTAGAAGCTGCCGCGCAGTTCGTTTTTCTCGTCATACAGCTCAAAGAAGCGCACGTCCGGATGCCAGACGTCGATGTCGGTACGCTCTTTCGCGGTAATGCCGTAGATGCGTTTCACCACCTCGAACAGGCCGTTAACGGCTTTGTTTTCCGGGAAGTACGGACGCAGTTGTTCGTCGCTGATGCTGTAGAGATGCTGTTTCTGTTTTTCGCTGTAGTACGCGATATCCCACGGCTGAAGCTCGTCTACGCCGAACTCCGCTTTCGCAAAGGCGCGCAGCTGAGCCAGCTCTTTTTCACCCTGCGGACGGGCGCGTTTCGCCAGATCGGTCAGGAAGTCGAGCACCTGCTGTGGGTTCTCGGCCATTTTGGTGGCGAGGGATTTATCCGCGTAGCTGTCGAAGCCCAGCAGCTGTGCCAGCTCGTGGCGCAGGGCGAGGATTTCCGCCATGACCGGGCTGTTGTCCCATTTACCCGCGTTCGGGCCCTGATCGGAGGCGCGGGTGCTGTAGGCGCGGTACATCTCTTCGCGCAGGGCCTGGTTGTCACAGTAGGTCATCACCGGCAGATAGCTTGGGATATCCAGCGTTAACAGGAAGCCTTCCTGCTCTTTCGCTTCGGCCTGGGCTTTTGCCGCCGCCAGCGCGCTTTCCGGCATGCCCGCCAGTTCAGATTCATCGGTAATCAGCTTCGTCCAGCCCATGGTGGCGTCGAGGACGTTATTGCTGTACTGATTACCCAGCTCGGACAGGCGCGCAGCGATTTCACCATAGCGAACCTGTTTTTCTTTTGGCAGGCCAATCCCGGACAGTTCGAAATCACGCAGGGCGTTATCGACCGATTTTTTCTGCGCCGTGTTCAGTTCGGCATAGTGGTCGCCGTCGCGCAGGTCGCGGTAGGCTTTGTAGAGCCCCTCATGCTGGCCGACCCAGGTGCTGTACTCAGAGAGCAGCGGCAGGGTTTGCTCGTAGGCTTCGCGCAGCTCCGGGCTGTTTTTTACCGAGTTCAGGTGGCTCACCGGGGAGAAGATGCGCCCCAGCACGTCGTCCACTTCGGCCAGCGGCTGACACAGATTTTCCCAGGTGTACGGCCCGCCCTGCGCGACCACGTTTTCTACCGCCGCGCGGCAGTTGTCCAGCGATTGCGTAACCGCTGGAACCACATGCTCGGGGAGGATTTTAGAAAACGGTGGCAACGAAAAAGGCGTCAGTAATGGATTGGTCATAAACGCTGTCCTGTTGAAATAGGTGAATGAAGCGCGCATCCGGCGCTGTGCATATTGTTCAGTAATGGGGTTAAGTGTAGAGGATTTCAATGCCAGACGTGGCGGAAAAGAGCCCGGTGGCGCTGCGCTTACCGGGCCTGCGGGTAATCTGTGCCGTTCTGCTGTAAACTGTGGCAAATCGTCAATTCAGCGGAATATCATTACCCATGCTCAGTTATCGCCACAGCTTCCACGCAGGCAACCACGCCGACGTCCTCAAACACACCGTTCAGAGCCTGATCATCGAATCGCTTAAAGAAAAGGATAAACCGTTCCTTTATCTGGACACCCACGCGGGCGCGGGCCGTTATCAGCTGAGCGGCGAGCATGCCGAGCGTACCGGTGAATATCTGGAAGGGATTGCGCGTATCTGGCAGCAGGACGATCTGCCTGCCGAGCTGGAGCCGTACATTGGCGTGGTGAATCACTTTAACCGCAACGGCCAGTTGCGTTACTACCCTGGCTCCCCGCTGATTGCCCGCCAGCTGCTGCGCGAGCAGGACAGCATCCAGTTAACCGAGCTGCACCCGAGCGACTTCCCGCTGCTGCGTTCTGAGTTTCAGAAAGATAACCGCGCCCGCGTAGACAAAGCCGATGGTTACCAGCAGCTGAAAGCCAAACTGCCGCCGGTTTCCCGTCGCGGCCTGGTGCTGATCGACCCACCGTACGAAATCAAAACCGACTATCAGGCGGTGGTGACCGGCATTAACGAAGGTTACAAACGCTTTGCGACCGGCACCTATGCTCTGTGGTATCCGGTAGTGCTGCGCGCGCAAATTAAACGCATGATCAAAGACCTCGAAGCGACGGGCATTCGCAAAATCCTGCAAATTGAGCTGGCGGTGCGCCCTGACAGCGACCAGCGCGGCATGACCGCGTCTGGCATGATCGTCATTAACCCGCCGTGGAAGCTCGAAGCACAGATGAACAACGTGCTGCCGTGGCTGCACAAAACGCTGGTGCCAGCCGGTACGGGTCACGCCACCGTGAGCTGGATCGTGCCGGAGTAATCGCAGCCATCGGTGGAAACTATTGATTTCAGGTATACAATCGCGGCAATTCACGATTAAGGACAACGCTATGACTAAGCATTATGACTACATCGCAATCGGCGGCGGCAGCGGCGGCATCGCCTCCATCAACCGTGCAGCCATGTACGGCCAGAAGTGTGCGCTGATTGAAGCCAAAGAACTCGGCGGCACCTGCGTGAACGTGGGTTGTGTACCGAAGAAAGTGATGTGGCATGCCGCGCAAATCCGTGAAGCTATCCATATGTATGGCCCGGACTACGGCTTTGACACCACCATCAACCACTTCGACTGGGATAAACTGATCGCCAGCCGTACCGCCTACATCGACCGTATTCACACCTCGTACGATAACGTGCTGGGCAAGAATAACGTCGACGTGATCCGCGGCTTCGCCCGTTTCGTGGATGCGAAGACGATCGAAGTGAACGGCGAGACGATCACCGCCGATCACATCCTGATCGCCACCGGCGGCCGTCCGAGCCACCCGCACATTCCGGGCGCGGAATACGGTATTGACTCCGACGGGTTCTTCGAGCTGCCTGCTCTGCCAGAACGCGTTGCCATTGTGGGCGCAGGTTACATCGCGGTTGAACTGGCCGGCGTGATTAACGGCCTGGGGGCGGAAGCGCACCTGTTCGTGCGTAAACACGCGCCGCTGCGCAGCTTTGACCCGCTGATCGTCGACACGCTGGTCGAGGTGATGAACGCCGAAGGCCCAACCCTGCACACCAACGCCGTGCCAAAAGCGGTGGTGAAAAATGCGGACGGTAGCCTGACGCTGGAGCTGGAAGATGGCCGCAGCCAGACCGTTGACTGCCTGATCTGGGCGATTGGCCGTGAACCGGCCACCGACAACTTCAACCTGGCCGCAACCGGGGTGAAAACCAATGAAAAAGGCTACATTGTCGTTGATAAATTCCAGAACACCAGCGTACCGGGCATTTATGCCGTCGGTGATAACACCGGCGCCGTAGAGCTGACGCCGGTTGCCGTGGCGGCGGGGCGTCGTCTTTCCGAGCGTCTGTTTAACAACAAGCCGGACGAACATCTGGATTACAGCAACATTCCGACCGTGGTCTTCAGCCACCCGCCAATCGGTACCGTCGGCTTAACCGAGCCGCAGGCGCGTGAGCAGTACGGCGATGATCAGGTGAAAGTGTATAAATCGGCGTTTACCGCGATGTATACCGCGGTCACCTCGCACCGTCAGCCGTGCCGCATGAAGCTGGTCTGCGTGGGCCCGGAAGAGAAGATCGTCGGCATCCACGGCATTGGCTTCGGCATGGACGAGATTCTGCAAGGCTTCGCGGTGGCGCTGAAGATGGGCGCAACGAAGAAAGACTTCGATAACACCGTGGCAATCCACCCGACTGCGGCGGAAGAATTTGTGACCATGCGCTGATCGGTCTGATCCGCAACAAAACCGGCCAACTGGCCGGTTTTTTATGCCCTGAGCAGGTAAACCCAACGGGTGTACAAACGGTAACAAAATAACCCGCTACCCGCGGTGGAATTAACTAATCTTAGAAAGCGCTACGCGTTCGCCTGTTACTACGGAAAAAGATTAGAGATATGAAAATGCACGTAAAGATCACCGCAAAACTGATGGCCAAAATGCACCTTGTTCTCGCGCTGGTATGGGCGATACTGACTATTCCTACCCTGCTGTGGTGGAAAAACAGCATTCTGTGGGTGTCGTTAATGAGCATTTACGCCATCGTGATTTCCCATCTGGCTGCGTACAGCGCCGCCCATGCAGAAAAAGCGGCCAGCAAGGCGATGGATAAAAGCGAAGGCGCCAGCCAGAAAGCCAATCAAACCGCCAACAGCCTTCAAGGCAATGCGCGTCAGGCACATTAATCCCTGCGTATATGCAGAATACCGAATGCTCTGAATTTTATTCCTGCTCTGTTTCCAAAGATTCTGATTTAATGATTTCATAATCAAAGGGATATCTGATTTTCAGCGTGTTTAAATCCATTTTGAAAGCGTGATCTACCGCACACTTCGCACCGCATTAACCGAAGCGAATGTCTACGCTTAAAAGATAGCCGGGAAAAACCCGTATTTGTTACGACAAAAACCGGAGGTCCTGAACACCATGTTCAACCAGAAACTACAGACTGCCGAGGATATCGAGTTCGATATTGCAGAAGAGCTGCGCTATGAAACCGATCCCTGTGAGTTAAAACTGGATGAGATGATCGAGGCAGAGCCGGAACCGGAAATGATTGAAGGGCTGCCGGCGTCTGATGCCCTTACGCCCGCAGACCGCTACCTTGAACTGTTTGAACACGTCCAGTCGTCGCGGCTGTTTGCGGACAGCAAAACCTTTCCCGACTGCGCGCCGAAGATGGATCCGCTGGATATTTTGATCCGCTATCGCAAGGTGCGTCGCCACCGTGATTTTGACCTGGCGCGCTTTGTGGAGAATCACTTCTGGCTACCGGAGGACTACAGCAAAGAGTACGTCTCTGATCCCGGCCTGTCCCTGAAAGAACATATCGATAATCTGTGGCCGGTGCTGACGCGCGAGCCGCAGGATCACATCCCGTGGTCGTCGCTGCTGGCGCTGCCGCAGGCCTATATTGTGCCCGGCGGGCGATTCAGCGAGACCTACTACTGGGACTCTTACTTCTCCATGCTGGGGCTGGCAGAAAGCGGTCGTAACGATCTGCTGAAATGTATGGCCGATAACTTCGCCTGGCTGATTGAGCGCTACGGCCATATCCCGAACGGCAACCGCACCTACTATCTTAGCCGCTCCCAGCCGCCCGTTTTTGCCCTGATGGTGGAGCTGTTTGAAGAGGACGGCGTGCGCGGGGCGAAGCGCTATCTTGAGCACCTCAAGATGGAGTACGCCTTCTGGATGGACGGGGCGGAATCGCTGCTGCTCAATCAGGCCTATCGCAGTGCGGTTCGTATGCCGGATGGCTCATTGCTCAACCGTTACTGGGACGATCGCGATACGCCGCGGGATGAATCGTGGATTGAGGACGTTGAAACTGCCCGTCATTCTGGTCGTCCGCCGAACGAGGTGTACCGTGACCTGCGTGCCGGGGCAGCCTCAGGATGGGATTACTCATCCCGCTGGCTGCGCGATCCTGCGCGGCTGGCCAGCATCCGCACAACACAATTTATCCCCATCGATTTGAACGCATTCCTGTTCAAACTGGAGAGCGCTATCGCCAATATTTCAGCGTCGAAAGGGGATAAAGAGACGGCTGATCTGTTCCGCCAGAAAGCCAGCGACCGGCGCGCGGCGGTAAACCGCTATCTGTGGGACGAAGAGAACGGCTGTTATCGTGATTACGACTGGCGGCGTGAAGCCCTGGCGCTGTTCTCTGCGGCCAGCATTGTGCCGCTGTATGTGGGCATGGCGACGCATGAGCAGGCTGAACGGCTGTCCGATGCCGTTAAAGCCCGTCTGCTCACGCCGGGCGGTATTCTCGCCACTGAATATGAAACCGGGGAGCAGTGGGATAAGCCGAACGGCTGGGCGCCGCTCCAGTGGATGGCGATCCAGGGGTTCAAGCAGTACGGCAACGACTCGCTGGGAGATGAGATCGCCTGGAGCTGGCTGCACACGGTGAACCATTACTACAAAACCCATCATAAGCTGATTGAGAAGTACCACATCGCCAGCAGCACGCCACGCGAAGGTGGCGGGGGGGAGTATCCGTTGCAGGATGGCTTCGGCTGGACGAATGGCGTGGTGCGGCGGTTGATTGGGTTATATGGTGAACCTTGAGCCTTGCCCCTCACCCCTGAGGGGAGAGGGAAAAGTTAACGAATCACCTCATAAATGGCAGTCTGGATGGACTGCCATTTTTTTGTGCTGGCATCGGGCTGCGTCTTCGCGCGGCGCGTTGCCATATCGGCGTCGTGCTGCTGGCGTTTCACCACCGCAGGGACGGTACAGAATGCTTTCAGGTACTGCTTACGCATAGGCGTCAGCGATTCCCCGTTCGCCATCGCATGGCTAAGCGTATTAATAAAGCGTCGGCAGGGCTTTTGCTCTGTCATTTGCAGGCGGTAGCGCAACATTACTTCCAGCACATCGTCGTAGCCTGCCGACAACGCCTCCTCCGTCCATGACATTTTCCAGTCCATCCCGCCCTGCAAAAACAGGAGCGCCACCCGGGTATCGTTGCGGCTAATCGCTGAACGGAAGTTGTTTTCATCCCAGGTGACACCCATCCGCGTCAGCGTTTCTCGCGAGGAAGGCGTTTCGCGCATCTCCTGCACCGGTGCGGGAGATGCCGTACTGGCCACAGCCGGCTGCGGTTTACTGCTGTTCACCAGCCAGAATCCCCCCACGACAATCGCGATAACCATCACGCCAACCGCTCCCCACAGCACGCCGGAAATCAGCTGTTCGCGCTGCTCTGGCGTACGCGTGGCACGCTGAGTCGGTTTTTCTATACTGTCGCGCACTTCAAAAAGATCGCCGCCTGTGGTGCGGTCCATTTTTTGCGCCTTTTCCCAGAACGCGTGCAGCTCGCTTTCGTCCACCGCCATCAGCGCCGCCGGGTTAACGCGTGTCCGCCCTTCCTCAAACGCGCGCTGAACGGAGCGGGTGATCTGCGTGTAATAGCAGTCGAGCAGCTGGATTTGCGCTCCGCTTAACGGCTGCTGCACGGTGATGCTGTTGCGGATTTGTCGAATATCTTCGAGGAAGGTTTGCAGGGTTTTGCGGGGCTCTACCAGCAGCGTCAGCATGTCCGGGGCGTTAAACAGCGGCGCGTAGTAGCGGCTAAATTCTTTTTTATCTACCAGCAGCTGGGCCAGTTCGCTGAACAACATGCCGCTCAGAACATCATTAATTTCACCGTTTTTCAGCCAGCGACGCACGCGTTCAGCGTTAAACAACGTCTTAAGATGATTATTCAGCCGCACCGGGTCGGGCCACGCCTGCTGTATCAGCCCTCTAATCATCAGCTCAATGGCACGCACCTGTTTCTGCGCCTGAAGCTGGCTCTCCTTCTCTGGCATCCTCCCGGTTTCGTAGGTCAGGAGGGGCTGTTGCAGACGCAGATATTCAAGGGAGGTGACGAAGCGCATCGCCGCAATCAGCTGGTTTTCGCTGACATCCTGCCCGCTTTCATACTGGGGAACGCGCTGCTGAAGCAAGCGTAATTGCAGCGTAAAGGCTGTCATTTCCGCATCATTCAGGTTCAGCTTCCTGGCTACAGCGCCCCACCCGCCCAGCCCCAGGCGGGCGCTATCAAGTTGCTCCAGAAACCAGCGTGGATCTTTTCCTTCAGAAACATGTACATTCAACAGAAGTAAAATTTCAACAGACGCCTGACGGATCGCCGCCAGACAGTGTTCAAACTGTTCGCGGGTATGATGCGATGAGCTAATCATCATTGTTTTCCTTGAGAGACAATGAGCACCGCTAAAGCGGCATTAAAAGTCGTTTTTCTTTTTATTTATATGAGGTTAAACATACCTGACTTTCTGTTGAAATAAAGTGACAACCTTATAATCATTTGCAATGTCTCCGGAGGATCGTCATGCCCGCCTTAACCACCGCGCGTCTCACCTGCTCGCCGCTGCAAGAGCAAGACTGGCCCTTTTTTCTGTCGCTACAGCAAAATCCTGAGGTAATGCGTTTTGTCGCCCCTGCGCGTAGCGAGGCGGACATTCGGGAAGCCTTTGAGTCTCGTCTGTTGCCGTGGACGCCGGGCAGTTCGCACTGGCTCTGCCTTATGGTGCGTGAGACGGCCAGCCATACGCCGCTGGGCGTAACCGGATATGTGCACCGGGAAGCAGATTGTGCAGAAGTCGGTTTTCTCTTTGCGCCTTCTGCGCAGGGGAAAGGTTACGGCTTTGAATCTCTGCGGGCTGTGTGTAATTTTGCGCTGACTCAGGGCAATATCCGTCGGCTCACCGCGACCGTGACGGCGGGAAATATCGCCTCCAGGCGACTGCTGGAAAAAACAGGTTTTCAGCTGGAAGGTGAGTTGCGCGAGAGTTATTTCCTTTCAGGGCAATGGCATAACGACTGGCTATTCGGTTTACTGAAAAAGGAATTCCCGTTCAGTTAAACCTGATCAACAGCCATTTGGCGGATATTTCCCCGGCGGCGTTTCCTCTATAGTCGCGTCATTAAGAGGAAACGCTTATGACGGGTTATGCAATGCAGATATCTTCTGCTGCAATCGCATTAATTAAAAAACAACAGGGTCTTTCCCTGGAGAAATACCGTGACGAAAAGGGAATATGGGTTATAGGTTATGGTCACGTAATTCACCAGTGGGAAAAATTTAACGGTCTCATCACGCCGACTGAGGCGGAGAATTTGCTTTGTAATGATATTCAATTATGTGAGGCGCTGCTGCGGGAAATGAACAAACGCCCATTAACCCAACAGCAGCATGACGCACTGATATTAACCCTCTTCAGTTTTGGGGAAGAGTCCCCTCTGCCAGAGAAGATCCTTCAGGCCGTCGCCCGGGTGTAGTACATCGCAGCTTGCGTCCGGTTTTTGACATCAAGACGCCGGAAAAGCGTCTCAAGATGGGCTTTTACCGTTGCCGCACTGATATTGAGATTACGTCCAATCTCTTTATTGGACTCTCCGGCCGCCAGTAACTTCAATACCTCACGCTGGCGCTCGCTTAACACTGCCAGTTCATCCTGAGAGGTGTGCTGCTTCAGCCACTCGCCGGGAAAACAGACCATTCCTCGCGATACAGAATCCAGCACTGCGGAAAAGCGTTCGGGATTCGCATTGCGAGGAATTATCGCCACCACGTTGCGCTGAAACATTTGCTCAACCCAACGCCGCTCTTTTTTCGTTAACACCAACACCACGCGCGACGTTGGAAAGCGATCCATAATCTCTTCCAGTAAAGCCACACCATTATCACGAATTAAATACCCATCTATCATGACGATAGCGGAGGGTGACGCGGATAATTGCGCCCATAATTCATCAGTCTGACGAGTTCCTGTCATATCTATTTTCGGAATTAACTTCTGCAAACTATACATCGCTCCATGAATAAATAATGACTGCCTGTCAAACATGATTACTCGCATCGTTTTACTCCTCTGAGAATAGCGAAGGGGGATTCTACAGAGGCATTTTTTAAGAAAAAACTCAATGAATGGAGAGGTTACAAATCACCCAGCTCTCTTTATATCTTCCAGCATTTAGACATACCTGTTTTAAGGATTTCCTTAAGAGGGTTCCTTCCCCTTAAGACTGAACATTACAGAAACATACCGCCTGAAACTTCAATACGTTGCGCATTCATCCAGCCCAGTTTGTCACTGAGCAACGCCGCAATGGCGTCACCAATATCATCGGGCAGGCCCACGCGTCCCAGCGCTGTCTGCGAGGCCAGCAGCTGGTTAAGCTCCGCATTATCCCGCACTCGCCCGCCCCCAAAGTCGGTTTCAATCGCGCCGGGCGCGATGATATTGACGGAAATTCCGCGCGCGCCAAGCTCTTTTGCCTGATAGCGGGTCAGCACCTCCATCGCCCCTTTCATTGCCGCGTAGGTTCCTGAACCGGGCTGAGTAAAACGGGCCAGTCCGCTGGAGACGTTCAGGATCCGCCCTCCGTCTTTTATGAGCGGCAGCAGCTGTTGCGTGAGGAAAAACGGTCCTTTGAAGTGAATGTTCAGCGCATCATCAAACTGCGCCTCGGTCGTCTCGGTATAGGGTGCATATAACCCTGTACCTGCGTTGTTCACTAAATAGTCAAAGTTGTCACGTTGCCAGACGTGTTTAAGGGTATCTTTCACCTTTTGAGCAAAGCGCGAAAAGCTTGCCGTATCGCCGACGTTGAGCTGCAATGCTGCCGCTTTTCCGCCTTTTCCCTCGATTTCGCGCACAACTTCCTGCGCCTCCTGCTGGCTGTTGTTCCAGGTGAGGATAATGCCTGTCCCTTCCGCGGCCAGCTTCAAAACGGCATTTTTACCCAGGCCGCGGCTACCGCCCGTCACTAAAGCAATACGTTCACTCATAATTCACCTCGTTTCGGCTGTGATGAAGATTGAGAAAGAGCTTATTAGATGGTAGAAAATCAATAAATAGTGCCGTGAGCGCTTCACTGTTTCATTCTTAACAACAATGACCAACATCTATGGATAAAATACACGCAATGCAGCTTTTCCTTCGGGTCGCGGAACTGGAGAGTTTTTCCCGCGCGGCGGAGACGTTAAGCCTGCCGAAGGGGAGCGTATCGCGACAGATCCAGGCACTGGAAAACGCGCTGGGCACGCAGCTGCTGCACCGCACTACCCGCCGCGTCAGCCTGACGCAGGACGGCATGGTTTATTACGAGCGCGCCAAAGATCTGCTGATGAATCTGGACGAACTGGACGGCATGTTCCTGCACGACCCTTCAACCATCAGTGGTCGGCTACGTGTGGATATGCCCGTTGCCATTGCGCGAAATGTCGTCATTCCGAAACTGCCTGCATTTTTACAACAGTTTCCCGGCATTGAACTGGAGCTGAGTAGCAGCGATCGTCTGGTCGATGTCATCCGCGAAGGATTTGACTGCGTGGTTCGCGTGGGAAACTTAAAGGACTCCGGGCTTATCGCCCGCCCGCTTGGGAAGCTCTCGGTGATTAATTGCGCCAGCCCGGATTATCTGACGCGATTTGGCTACCCTGAGACGCTGGACGATTTGGCTTCGCATGCCCTCATTCACTACTCCGCCACGCTGGGCACCCGTCCGCAGGGTTTTGAGTATTACAACGGCAGCGCGACCCGGTGGGTAAAAACGGGAGGCGTATTGTCGGTTAACAGCACAGAAACCTACCAGGCCGCCTGTATCGCCGGGCTTGGGATTATTCAGGTCCCGCGCGTCGGGGTGCGTGATGCCCTGCGCACGAAAAAACTCGTTGAGATCCTGCCGCAATATCGGGCTGAACCAATGCCCGTCTCCCTCATTTATCCCCACCGCCGTAACCTCTCCCGTCGGGTGCATGTGTTTATGGAGTGGCTTACCGAACTCACAAAAGGTTACGTGGACTAGTCGCAAGCTATAATTCAGTAACATCCAGCTCAACGAAAAGGAAAATGCGCGTGACGCCGGAAAATAACCCGCAACGACCGACTCAACATTTAGATTATGAACCCATCAAAAAGATGGATAACGAGCCTGAAGCGCCGAAAGAGCCTGGAACGGCCAGCAAAGCGCTGGGTACCGTGACCGGCATAGCCGAAAAAATTCAGCAGATACCCGCGATTGCTCACCTGATACGCGCCGCTGAGCGCTTTAACGACCGCATGGGAAATCAGTTTGGCGCGGCGATTACCTATTTCTCGTTCCTGTCGATGATCCCCATTCTGATGGTGTCATTTGCCGCCGCCGGTTTTGTGCTGGCGTCTCACCCGACGCTGTTGCAGGACATCTTCAATAAGATCCTGACCAACGTCAGCGACCAGACGCTCGCCACAACGCTCAAAAGCACCATCAATACCGCCGTGCAGCAGCGTACCACCGTGGGTATCGTCGGGTTACTGATTGCGCTCTATTCCGGGGTGAACTGGATGGGCAACCTGCGTGAGGCTATTCGCGCCCAGTCGCGTGACGTCTGGGAGCGTAGACCGCAGGATCAGGAGAAGATATGGGTGAAGTATCTGCGCGACTTTATTTCGCTGATTGGGCTGCTGGTGGCGCTGGTCATCACGCTCTCTATCACCTCGGTCGCCGGTTCCGCGCAGCAGATGATTATCTCCGCGCTGTACCTGGATTACATTGAATGGCTGAAACCGGCCTGGCGCGGTATAGGGCTTGCCATCTCCATCTTTGCTAACTACCTGCTGTTCTTCTGGATCTTCTGGCGTTTGCCCCGCCATCGGCCGCGCAAGAAGGCGCTGATCCGTGGGACGTTGATTGCCGCCATTGGCTTTGAAGTGATCAAAATTGTGATGACCTATACGCTGCCGTCGCTGGTGAAGTCGCCCTCCGGCGCGGCCTTTGGTTCGGTGCTGGGGCTGATGGCTTTCTTCTATTTCTTCGCTCGCCTGACGCTGTTCTGCGCCGCGTGGATCGCCACGGCTGAGTATAAAGATGACCCGCGCATGCCGGGTAAAACCCACCGCTGATGTCCTGTCGGGCTGATATTTCAGCCCGATCCGCCATTTCAGCATATAAATCCAGTCCGTAACTTTTATTTAACGCAAAACCAGTTTTAATGACTGATATTTAAAAAGCGTGAAGCATTTCATAGAAGTGTTTTCGCTGGTCTGAAAATTATCCGCTTTTTGTTGCTTTTATGACCACACCATGCCTTTGTTACAGATTGAAATGTCGCTTTTGCTATGCCTAATATGGCCCTTCGTTCGTCCAAAAATAAGAAAATATTATGCAAGCAACAGCCACCACACTTAACGAAGGGGCGGAACACGTTCCGGTCAACTCGCGCAATAAAGTCGTCGTCGCATCGCTGATTGGCACCGCCATTGAGTTCTTCGACTTTTATATTTACGCCACCGCTGCGGTCATTGTCTTTCCGCATATTTTCTTCCCTCAGGGCGACCCGACGGCAGCCACGCTACAGTCTTTAGCCACCTTTGCTATCGCCTTCGTTGCGCGTCCGATTGGTTCAGCGGTCTTTGGGCATTTTGGCGATCGCGTTGGCCGTAAAGTGACGCTGGTTGCCTCGCTGCTGACGATGGGGATCTCCACCGTCGCCATCGGCCTGCTGCCGACCTATGAAACTATCGGCATTCTGGCGCCTGTGCTGCTGGCGCTGGCGCGCTTTGGTCAGGGTCTGGGGCTGGGCGGGGAATGGGGCGGCGCGGCACTGCTGGCGACCGAAAACGCTCCGGCGCGCAAGCGTGCCCTGTATGGCTCTTTCCCGCAGCTGGGCGCACCGATTGGGTTCTTCTTTGCTAACGGCACCTTCCTGCTCCTCTCCTGGCTGCTGACCGATGAACAGTTCATGAGCTGGGGCTGGCGTATTCCGTTCGTCTTCTCTGCTGTGCTGGTGCTGATTGGCCTGTACGTGCGCGTGTCGCTGCACGAGACGCCGGTCTTTGCTAAAGTCGCCGCGGCGAAAAAGCAGGTTAAAGTTCCGCTGGGGACGCTGCTGACCAAACACCTCCGCGTGACCGTGCTGGGCACGTTCATCATGCTGGCGACCTACACGCTGTTCTACATCATGACCGTTTACTCCATGACCTTCAGTACTGCCGCCGCGCCGGTCGGCCTGGGCCTGCCACGTAACGAAGTGTTGTGGATGCTGATGATGGCGGTCATCGGATTTGGTGTGATGGTGCCTGTCGCGGGCCTGCTGGCGGATAAATTTGGCCGTCGTTCAAGCATGATCGTCATCACCTCCCTGATTATTCTGTTCGCGCTGTTTGTCTTCCCGCCGCTGCTGGGTTCAGGTAGCCCTGCGCTGGTGATGGCGTATCTGCTGATTGGCCTGAGCCTGATGGGGCTGACCTTTGGCCCAATGGGCGCGCTGCTGCCGGAGCTGTTCCCGACTGAAGTGCGTTACACCGGCGCCTCGTTCTCCTATAACGTTTCGTCGATTCTGGGCGCCTCGGTAGCCCCGTATATCGCCACCTGGCTTCAGGCAAACTATGGCCTGTTCTATGTGGGTGTCTATCTGGCGGCAATGGCAGCGCTGACGCTGATTGCGTTGCTGCTGACGCATGAGACGAAGCATCAGGCGCTGTAAGTGAATGCCGGGGCGAGGCGCGGGGATGCGCCGAGAGGGCGGGTCGCCAGGGTGGTGGCGACTGAGCCACCCTGGCACGTTCACCGGTTATGTTGTGACAGAGTAGTAAGGAACATAACGTGAACGGAATGACCACCAGAGCCGTATGTTCCCCCTCACCCCAGCCCTCTCCCTCAAGGGAGAGGGGGCCGTCTGTGCAGGCATTATTTTGTGGGGATCCCTCACCCCACAGGGAGAGGGAGAAACGGGACTACTTCTTCATCTGCGACAAAATCGTCCGACACTGATTCGCTTCGCCTTCTGACGGCGAAATCAACGCCAGCAGCGCCGCCGCAGGGGTGACCAGCGTAGCGAGCGCGGCGGCGACCGCACCACGCGCAATCAGCGGCCCAGCCTTCACGCCCGCCTGCGGATCTTTGAAGGTTCCGCGAACGTACAGCGGCGAGCGCAGGGTGATGATACGAATGCCTTTACTTTCCGGATCGATGGTTAAATCGAGCTGCTCGGACGCCATGCTGGCGGTACCGGTGACGTTGATAACCGCGTTTTCCGTGTCGAAGGCGAAGATCTGCGGACGCGCCACGCCGTTGACCAGATCCAGATTTGCCGCCGCGCAGTTAACGCGTACTTCGTCGTCACCGAAGATTTGCCCGATGATAAAGTTCCCGACGTTCAGCCCCAGGATCTCCATCAGGTTACGGCTCACCAGCCCGTCGTTCATCAGCAGTTTCAGGTTGCCGTTTCCGCTGCCCAGCAGCGCCGCTACGGAGTTACCCGTGCCGCGAATATCCGCGTCGCCGTTCATCTCACCGAGGGTTTTCTGCATCAGCTCCACGTCCGGCATCAGCTCTTTCAGCTTCAGCCGACGCGCCTGGATCTCCGCCCTTCCCTGCATCGGCTTTTTATCCCCCTCCAGGTGGATATTCGATGAAATGGTTCCCCCGGCCATGCCAAACTTCAGCGGTTGCAGGCGCAGGTCGGCGTTTTTCAGGATGATATGGGTCGAGAGGTTGCTCAGCGGCAGCGTGCTGCCATGCTCGATTTTACGTCCTTTGAAGCGCACATCCGCATCCATCACGTCCCATTTGTCGGTTTCGAAGCGGTCATAGGGCAGCACTTTACCCGCAGGCTGAACGTCCTTTTTAACCTCTTTAGACTTCGTGCCTTTGCCCGAATCTACGCCAATCAGCGGACCAAGATCGGCCAGACGCAGCTGGCGGGATTCAACGTCCCCCTCCAGTTTCGGGCGCGGTTTACCGGTGGTGTAGGTCAGCGTGCCGTGGATATCGCTGTCGCCGATGCGGCCGTTGAATCCACGGTAGTCAAAGACGGACGATTTTTCGGTGTTGATTTTGGCAACCAGGTGCCCGTCCGTTTCAAACGGCGGAGTATCCGGCAGCAGTACGCCGGTGAGATCGTACAGTTCCCCCAGCGAATCACCGGCAAACTTAAGCTGGAGGTCGACGCCGCCCATGTTCATCGGGTCGTTAACCGTGCCCACGAACGCCACGCGGGTATTGCCGGAGCGAAAATCCGCCTGCACCGGGAACGGCGTGCCCTCGCTCCTGAGCGCCAGCATGCCGCCGATTTTGCCTTTACCGGTGAGCGGCTGGCCGTTGTAGCGCCCTTTCGCCGTCAGGCCAAAGACGTAATCGCCCGCTTTGCTGTCATCGCCTTTGGCTTTGCTGCCCGTGACTTCGCTAAACGGCAGCGGCTTGCCCAGCGGATCGACGAGGATCTCCACGTCAGCCTTACTCACTTTATCGTCAATGGCGATCCGCCCCCGATCGAACAGAATATTGTCGAGGCGGAAAGACCACGAAGAGGGCTGCGCATTTTGATCTTTATCGCCGCTGCTGGCGAGATCGAACGTCCAGTTGTTGTTTTTCTCTGACAGGCGAATCAGCCGCGCGTCGGGCTGCTGGAGTTTGATCCACGGCAGATACACCGTTTTGGTTAACAGGGCTAACGGCGCCAGCGTGGCTTCCACTCGCGGCAGGTGGATCATGGTTACTTCGGGGATGTCGGGCGGGTTACCGAGAATAATATCGTCGGCATGAACGTGCGGCCAGGGCACCCAGCTCCGCCAGCCAGTTTCCTCTTTCTGGCGCTCCCACACGACGCCCAAATCGCCACGTATTGCGAAGGGGCGGTTCAGCTCGGTTGAGACTTTCTGGTTGATGGTCGGTTTGAGGCGGTTCCAGTCAAACGTGGCGATAATGATGATTAAGACCACGATCAGCAACAAGAAAATCCCTGCTGTCCAGGAAATCACCCTGGTTGTTTTTGTCATTGTTGTCCCCTTTCCTGATGAACTTGCCTCTAAAACTATAGTTCAGACAAAGGGAAGCGGGCAGATCAGAGGCTGGTTATCACCTTTTCCAGGGTATCCATGGGGACAGGACGAGAGAGGAAATAACCCTGTGCCGCCGCTGCCGGAGAATTTTGCACGTCGCGCCACTCCTCCAGCGTTTCTACGCCTTCCACAATGACGCCCTGGCAATAGCGGTTCATCAGTTGCAGGAGCATCGTAAACAGGTTCCGTCCCTCCGGCGTCTGGCGCAGCATGATAAACAGATCGCGGGCCACTTTGATGTAGTCATAACGCACTTCGCTCAGGGCGGAGAAGTTGGCCATACCGGTACCGAAATCATCCAGCCACAGCGGGCCAAACTCACACATCGAGGCAAACGAGGAGTCCTGCGGCAGCTGAACATGTTCCACCAGCTCGAAGCGCATCCACGGCAAGGTAGCAATCAGCGCCTGCAACGTCGCATTCTGACGTAACGCCATCAGGGTGGGGCCATCCACGTTCACCGACGCCAGAATACCGTGCTGCTCGAAGAACGCCTGCTTCGTCGCCAGCATTCTCAGCTGCTCTTCCAGCACGTCGATACGCTGACGCACGGCAACCTCCGCAAAATAGCGGTCCGGTGCAATACGCTTTGAAGGATTCGATGGATGAGTGACGACCGTTAACACCTCAATCGCCATTAACCGACCGTCGGTACGGTAGATGGGCTGATAAGTGTACGCTCGCTCACATTGCAGCCAGTAGCGATGCTCCTGCAAGTTCTCAATACTTGCCTCAGGCGTAGTGCTCAGCCGCTGGATAACCTGCTCTGACTTCATTTCGGATGTCCTGTTGTATGGGATAGCCTTTCTGGACTCGTCACTGAGTTATCGGCCCGCCAGGTGAGAACTTTATGTTCAATTCACCGGGAAAATGAAATTAAGATGACAGAAATATGCCGGAATACGCGCTGGCTCAAAAAAAATAATGGAACGTCGTTTTAATATAGTTGACCATAAAAAACACACAGCGCACACTACCCTTAATTACTTTGTTCAGGTTCACGACTATGTCTAAAAAAATTGCCGTGATTGGCGAATGCATGATTGAGCTGTCCCAGAAAGGCGCGGAAGTCAGCCGCGGTTTTGGTGGCGATACATTGAACACCTCCGTTTACATTGCCCGTCAGGTCTCCCCCGACGCGCTGAGCGTGAGCTACGTTACCGCGCTGGGAACGGACAGCTTCAGCCAGCAGATGCTGGAAGCCTGGCAGGGTGAAAACGTTGGGACCTCGCTGATCCAGCGAATGGAAAACCGCCTGCCGGGTTTGTACTACATCGAAACCGACAGCACCGGCGAGCGCACCTTCTATTACTGGCGTAATGAAGCGGCCGCCAAATTCTGGCTGGAAAGCGAGGCCGCCGCTGCCATTTGCGAAGAACTGGCGACCTTCGATTATCTCTACCTGAGCGGGATCAGCCTGGCGATCCTGAGCCAGGAGAGCCGTGAAAAGCTGCTGTCACTGCTGCGCGAATGCCGTGCCAATGGCGGTAAGGTGATTTTCGATAACAACTACCGTCCACGTTTGTGGGCCAGCCGCGAAGAGACGCAGCAGGTCTACCAGCAGATGCTCGAATGCACCGATATCGCCTTCCTGACGCTGGATGATGAAGATGCTCTGTGGGGCGAAAAACCGGTTGATGAGGTCATCGCCCGGACGCAGGCTGCCGGGGTCAGCGAAGTGGTGATCAAGCGCGGGGCGGAGTCTTGCCTGGTGGCGGTTGCAGGTGAAGCCGTGACAGAGGTCCCGGCGGTGAAGCTGGCGAAAGAGAAAGTGATCGATACCACTGCGGCGGGAGATTCTTTCAGCGCGGGGTATCTGGCGGTACGTCTGACGGGAGGTACGCCGGAAGCGGCGGCGCAGCGCGGTCATTTAACGGCCAGCACGGTGATTCAGTATCGCGGAGCGATTATTCCGCGCGAGGCGATGCCTGCTTAAGGACTGGGCGGGCTGATGCCCTCACCCTAACCCTCTCCCACAGGGAGAGGGGACGCAGGGCTTACTGGCCCTGCGGAATATCGCTCGCATCCTGATGTAAATCATCGGCTGCCGTTTGCGCTGGCTGCGGCGCCGTCGCCATGATGGCGTTCCAGGTGGCCTTCAACTCTTTCATGTCATATTCCGGCTCACCTTTCGGCTGTAACAGAATCAACGCCATATCCTGCGACAACTGCTGGCGCAGATCCTGATTCAGCATCTCCACGGTCAGACCGTTCAGGAAGTCCTGACGCAGTTTCTGATACTGCTCCGGCGCGATATCCACCACCTGATTCTGCAAGGAGCGAATGCGCTGGCTGATTAAGATATCGGTATCGGCGCGGGCATAGGTGGCGAACAGTTTCTGCAATTCAAGGGATTTCTGCGCCACCAGCGCGTTAAACTCCTCTTCAGACAGGCCCTCTTTACGCACTTTAGCCAGCTCTTTCGCCACCACGCCGAGATTGGCATTGAGCTTATCGCCCGGCGATTCCACGTTAATGGCGCACTGGGCGCGCTGGAACAGCACACGGCAGTCAAAGCCCAGGCCAATATCTTTCACGTTGTTCTTGCTGAGCGTCTGCTGAACGTGCCAGAACAGCGCTTCACGCGCGAGATCCGCACGCCAGTAACGCAGCAGCGCAGAAGACTCGCGGATCGGCTGCCAGGCCGTATCCCACATCATTGAAAGACGATCCTGACGCACGGTATCCGTCATGATGCTGACCGTCTCAGGACGCAGCGGGGACAAGGTAGGAACAGGGGCAGGCGTTTCACGCTTCCCTTTCAGATCGCCAAAGGCTTTGTTGATCTGCTCTATCACCGCACGGCTGTCCACGTTGCCCACTACAATGAGGGTCATGGCATCCGGGGTGTACCACTGCTGGTAGAAAGATTTCACCTGCTCTGCATCCACCGGCTGTTTCAGCGGTTCTGCCGGGTCGTGGCCAAGCAGAGTGGACCCTTTCAGGCGGTAGCGCCACCAGCCTTCTTTGGTATCCGTCGGCCAGGTCGCCACCATGTCGCTGTTGCTCAACGCATAGTTTACGGTCTCAGGCGTAATCGCCAGTTTGCCGGTGGCATCGGATAGATAGGTAAGCGCTTCTTTAAGCAGATCGTTACGGTTGTTGGGCAGGCTCAGGTTAAACATGGTGTAGTCATAGGAGACCACAGCCGGGGGCAGCGGGCGTTTCGGATCGATGGCCTGTTGCCATAAAGAACGCACCTGAACCGCCTGCAAACTGCCGCTCTGGGTGAGCGCCAGTCGAGGAATAAAGTGGCTTAAGCCGGTCTGCTGGGTGCTTTCAGTGAGGGAGCCGGTATTCACAGAAAGACGGATTTCAATGCGATCGCTCGGACGTTGCGGAGTGGATAATACCTGCCACTGGAAACCGTTCGCCAGTGTTCCCTGTTGCCAGGCCGGGTCTGGCTGGAGCGCATCTGCCTGCACATAACTGGCTGCTGCCATCATCAGCAAACCGCCGGTTAAGAGTCGAATTTTTGTGCCCTGCATGTGAACCCCTGATCAACATTCCTGGTTAAAGAGAGTGTCTCGCGACGTGAGCACTCAAAGATGACGATGAAAACCTTCCGATTAGACAGCGTGTTCAGCTAAACGTCACGGGCGGAAGTGAAATATACCCAAAAAAAATCTTGTCGAATTATGACAGGCATGAACGGTTATTATGCGCAGGTGCCCGCATCCCCACAAGGGAATACGGGCATTTATGAGGGATTAAGAGGATAAACCGGGGGTTTTGTCCTCAGATGTGCGGTTATTCAGCGTATCGTTAAGCTTCTTGTGATCCAGCTCTTTCACCCACTTCGCCACCACAATCGTCGCCACGCCATTGCCGACCAGGTTGGTTAACGCACGGGCTTCAGACATAAAGCGGTCAATACCGAGGATCAGGGCCAGGCCCGCCACCGGCAGATGGCCCACCGCCGAAATGGTGGCCGCCAGCACGATAAATCCGCTGCCCGTTACGCCCGCCGCCCCTTTTGAAGAGAGCAGAAGCACCACCAGCAGCGTAATCTGATGGAAGATATCCATGTGGCTATTAGTGGCCTGGGCAATAAAGACCGCCGCCATCGTCAGGTATATCGAGGTGCCATCCAGGTTAAAAGAGTAGCCCGTAGGAATAACCAGCCCCACCACTGACTTACGGCAGCCCAGCTTTTCCATTTTATCGAGCATACGCGGCAGCGCGGACTCCGAAGAGGATGTGCCGAGGACAATCAGCAGCTCTTCACGAATGTAACGGATAAATTTGAAGATGCTGAAGCCGGTCGCACGGGCGATGGAGCCGAGCACCACCACCACAAACAGAATACAGGTGATGTAGAAGCAGACGATCAGCTGGCCCAGCTGTACCAGCGTGCCGACGCCGTATTTCCCGATGGTGAAGGCCATCGCGCCAAAGGCGCCAATCGGGGCCAGACGCATAATCATGTTGATGATGCCGAAGATAACCTGCGAGAAGCTTTCAATGACGTTAAAAATCAGCTGGCCTTTGCTGCCAAGACGGTGCAGGGCAAAGCCAAACAGCACGGCAAACAGCAGTACCTGGAGGATGTTTCCGCTGGCGAACGCGCCAATCACGCTGCTCGGGATCACGTCCAGCAGGAAGGCAACAATCCCCTGATCTTTCGCCTGTTCAGCGTAAACCGCCACCGCTTTCGCATCCAGCGTGGCCGGGTCAACGTTCATGCCCGCGCCAGGCTGTACCACGTTGACAATAATCAGGCCGATAATCAGCGCGATGGTACTGACAATCTCGAAGTACAGCAGGGCAACCGCCCCCGTACGCCCGACCGCCTTCATGCTTTCCATGCCAGCGATACCGGTCACCACGGTACAGAAAATGACCGGCGCGATGATCATTTTGATGAGCTTAACGAACGCGTCGCCAAGCGGTTTCATCTGCGCGCCCAGCTCCGGGTAGTAGTGACCGAGCAGAATACCGATGGCGATGGCTGTCAGGACCTGGAAGTAAAGACTTTTGAAGAGTGAGGTTTTCATAGGGTGTCCCTGGAAAGAAAAACTACAGGCTTTGTAAGGTTATGGTTAACCTGCGGCTTTAAAATAACACCCACATAACAGGACAGAAATAAACGGGGTTCAAATTTGAAACACAAATGTTAAGAACTTTGAGCTGGCTCGCACAAGCCAGCAACAAAATTACACTTTTGCGTTATTGCCAGCGTCGGCGAGATAGCGTTGCTCAAAGATATCCGTCGGTACGGCGCGATCAAACAGGAAGCCCTGTCCGCTCTCTACGCCCGCCGCAGCCAGCCACTCACGCTGGGCGTCGGTTTCAATACCCTCGGCAATGACGTGCAGATTCAGGCTGTGCGCCATCTGAATAATGGCCTGCACCAGGCTGCAATCCTCCGGCAGCCCTTCCACAAAGGTTTTGTCGATTTTCAGGACGTCCACCGGCAACGTTTTCATGTGCTGGAGCTGACGCAGGCCGGAATACCCCATACCGAAATCGTCCAGCGCAATGCGGATCCCGGCATTACGCAGCGGTTTCAGGATGGCGACAGCGTCGTCAGGATTATCGATACAACGGCTCTCGGTGACTTCCAGGATCAACGTGTGGGGCTGGATGCGGTAGCGATGGATCAACTCAAGCATCTCCGGCACCATGGTCGGGTGCATCAGCTGTAGCGCAGAGAGATTCACCGACAGCGGCAGCGTGATGCCCCGTTGTTGCCAGGCCGCAAGCTGGCGGCAAGACTCTTCCAGCACCCAGTAGCCGACGGTGACCATCAGGCCGCAGGACTCGATACGTTCGATCATCCCTTCAGGCAGCTCCCACGTGCCGTCCGGCTGTTGCATACGCAGCAACGCTTCGGCGCTGGTCACTTCACCCGTGCGCAAATTGACCTGCGGCTGTAGCCAGAGCGCAAACTGGCGATTGTCCATCGCCGTCAGAATGTCGCTCTCTTCCGTCAGGCGCTGCTGGGCTTTTTCCATCTGCTCCGGATCAAAGAACTGGATCTGGTTTTTCCCTTTCCGCCGCGCGGTGAACGCGGCCGAGAAAGCCCGACGATAAAGCTGCTCGGCGGTCAGCCCCCCGGAGTACATCGCAATACCGATGCTGGCGCTCGGGCGAAGCTGGATACCCTGAATGGGCAGCCGCTCATTAATGACAGTGAGTACTTGCTGACCTAGCGTAATGGCGTGCCACGGCTCTTTAACACCGTTCGCGATCACCACCAGGTCATAGCCGCTGACCTGGGTGAGCACCATGCGCGGCGCCAGAACGGATTTCACCTTTTCCACCAGCGTCAGTAACAGCATTTCGCGCTGGCTCTCTTTCAGCACGCCCGCCGTGTCCTGCAAGGTTTCGCAGGCAATCACCATCAGCGCGGTGGTCTGCTGGCGGGCGACGGTCTGCTCCAGCAAGGCCATTAAAAACGCTTTGTTTGGCAGATCAGATACCGGAAAACGGGTGGCGTTGCTACTGAGCTCTTCCTGCTGACGCAGGACACGCTGCTGGTTGATATTGTAACTGCGGACCAGCATGCCAATTTCATCGTCGTGATGCAGGCGCGGCAACGGAAGCTGATGCCCCATGTGCTCCTGTGGAGAGAGGTCGTTCAGCTCCCGGGCTATGCGGCGCAACGGATGCACAATTAACCGGTTGATACACCACGTCAGCGCCACGCTCAGCATTAATGTCAAAAGTAAGTAAGTGGTCACTAATGTAGCAACCCAACTCATGACGAATTTATACATGCGGTACGAGTCGGCCTGTAGCACCAGGTAGGCCAGCGGTTGCGGGTTAGCCGGTCTTTCCAGGGAGTAGAGAGGCAGGGAAATTTGCACCGGCAGTTCAAACAGGCGCATCACCATCATCGGGACGGAACGCTCCGGGATAAAGCTCATCCGCAGCGCCTGGAACTGGTTCGGCAGTACAACATCCGCGCGGCTCACGATACCAGCGGGCTGAATGCGCTTCAGGATGGATTCCGCCTCGGGGATATCCCCTTTCAGGATCGAGGCTGACAGGGGTTCCCGCACCGAGCGGGCAATACTTTCCAGTTGCGAAGCCGTGTTGTAGCGATTCTGCTGTACGGAGTGAAACAGCAAAATGACGCAGAAGATGAAGACAAACAGCATTGTGACGGCAGACACCATCGCCATCTGTTTGATCGTTAAGGAACGGCTGACACGCAAAATGACTCTCCACAAAACTCGAAGCGCAGGGCGCACCAGGGTGTAAACCTGGTGCGTCCGAGTATACCCGATAGCTGCACTTTTAAGAGAGACTTACAATTAGATTAAGTAAAAATCCGATCACCAGTCTGCATAAGGCACCAGCGGTTCCGGTGGTAAGTCCATATCACCCTGCCAGCCCGCGGCAGAATACCGAACGTAGAGCAGCGCATGGCTCGGGGTATAGTCTTTTGCTTCCTGAATATCGACGCCCAGACCGACAAACCAGTTGGACGTCACGCGGCGTTCAACAATCGCCCTTGCGGTATAACCCGTGCCTGACGAGCTACTTCCGGTTTCCATCACACCTTTATCGGTATAACGGCCTGGCTCATTGTCCGGGATCAGCCCCTGTAACGGATAACGCATCACATCTTTTGTTTTTGAATGAGACCAGGAGACGGAGCCGCCCAGCTCCCATGACCAGTTCTCTGTGCGTTTACGCCAGTTCACCGGTAAGGCGAACGACACATACTCCTGGGGACTGTAGTAACCGCCCTGGCCCAGCGAATAGCCACTTAAATCCTTATCGTAATGCCAGAGCATGTTGGACACGCCCACCGTCAGGCGTTCGTTGTTCTGATTGATGAGCTTGTAGTAATAGCCGGTCATCCAGCGGACGCGCCAGTTATCTTCGACATTCTTCCCGGTGAGGCTGTCGGCACTCAGGCTTGACCAGATACCGTTAGCTTCGCCTTTGTCGTAGCTCATGCTCACGCCGCCACCGGTGGCACGCACGCCGCCCCAGGTGGTGTCGGTATTGGGATCTTTTTGCCCGGCGAAGGCCAGCACCGAGCTGGAAATCGGACGGCGATGGGCGTTCAGGGTGTAGCCAATCGGCCCTAAATCGTTGCTGTAGCTCAGGCTGCCCACCACATCGACCACGTCGAAGCCCATCGGCGTTGTACCGATATCCCACGCCCAGGTTTTGTTCTGCCAGCCGACGGCCACGCTGGCGCCGTTGGCCGACTGGTTCGTGCTGCCGTGACATGGCGTTTCGGCACAGGTACCCCATGTCGGATCGTAAGTTCCGTTATCGGTGTCAAAGGAACCGGCGTTCATATTGACCAGATCGCTACGGAAGAACATACGTCCATCCGACAGCGGCGCATCAACCTGGAGCATGGTGGTGTGCGCTTTCAGGTCGGAATAGCCTCCCGTGCCGCTGGAGCCCCAGTAGTCGTGTTGCAGCGTGACGTTCAGATCCTGCTGACGATAAAGATCGCCTGCATCGCTGCGCACGCCGCGCTTCAGCCAGTCATCTTTCTCATCGTTACGCGTGAGTCGCGTAAAGCTGTCGTTATCGGTGGGACGGGTCGTTGTGATGCCCGATGAGACCATCGCATCTTTCCAGGTGTCCAGCGCCTGCTGAGGCTGACCATTTTGTGCCTGGAAACGGGCGGCATCGCGCATCACCAGCGCACTTTCCATCGAAGGCGGCTGCGATTTGGCCTGCGGAAGAATGGCGTTGAAGGTCTTTTCTGCCGCGGCAGGATCACCCAGTCCGGCCTGCGCCATGGCAAGCCGGCGCTGCATATTGATGGAGAGCGGTTCGCCGTTCTGTGCCGCGGGCAGTTTCGCCAGCGCCGCGCGCGCCGCGTCCTTGTTGCCCTGAGCAAGATAGACCTCGGTCAGGCCGAGGATCGCGTCTTCGTTCTGCGGTTCGCGTTGCAGAATGGTGTTGTAGGCGGTTTTCGCGGCCTCATGATCGCCCCGCTGTTCAGCCCAGTCCGCCAGCGTCAGGTCGATACGGGTGGACGGAGGCTGCTGGCGAAGCAACGTTTCCGCCTCCTGCTCTTTTCCACTGTCGCGCAGGCGGTTGGCGGTTTCCAGCACCTGGTTACTTTGCAGGCGGTCCGCCAGCGCCTGAATGTTGCCGTTCCACTTGTCGCGCGGCAGCGTGTTCAGATGCGCCAGCGCCGCCCGGTCCTGATCGTTACCGGACAGGTACAGCCCGCTGGCGTAAACCTGATCCGGATCGCCCGGTTTCTGACTTGCCAGCTGACGCATCAGGTTATCCGCCTGGCTGCGCTGACCCGCGCTATACAGATCGCGTGACAGTCGGTAGGTGATCCACACGTCGCCCGGGGAAAGCGCAAGGCGTCGGCGCTGAATTTCTGCGGCCTGCGCATATTTCCCCTCGCTTTCCAGCTGTTCAGCCTGGGCTGACAGCTGCTCGTTCGTCAGGCTACGTTCAATATCATCAATGCTGCGGCGCTGGCTGGCAGAGAGCGACTGAATAAACTGCGTCGCCTTCTCCGGAGACTGCGCGCGATAAATATTAGCGAGACCGCGCACCGCGTTGCTGTTGCCGCTGTCCATCCGCAACGCCTGGCGGTAATAGCGCTCGGCCGCGTCGTTATCTTTGCGCGCCGCCGCCGCATCACCGAGCCCCAGAACCGCGTAGCTGTCAGTATTGTCGATATTGCGCGCCTGCTGGTAATAGCGTTCGGCCTGGGCCGTATTGTTGGCTTTCAGGGCGTTATCCCCCTGCTGGATCAGCAGCCAGTATCGGTTGACCTTCAGCAGGCTGTCCCATTTGCCCCGGTTATCGCTCTGCGGATCGAGGGCGATCGCCTTTTCAAACTGCGCAACCGCACGCGCGCGATCGCCTTTCTGAGAATAGGCCTGCCCCAGAGCGCCTACGGCTTCACTGTCAGCGTGGTTGGCGCTGACTGCTTTTTGCAACTCCGTTACCGCTTTACTGCCCTGCCCGGCATCCACTGCGGCTAACCCTTCGGCTTTGGCGCGGAACGCCGGATCGGCGAGCTGTTTTTGCTGTGCTTCAAGCTGGGTGCGCGCCGCCGTCACGTTATCGCCATCGCTGAATACGCTCAGGTATTGTTGCAGCGCGGTGACGCTGGCGCTGCTGACCGGCTGATCTTTGATCTGCTGGTACCACATGTCCGACGCCTGACTGCGGCCATTATTCGATTTGGCCATCTCCTGCAACACCGCGAACCCTTCATCACGCCGTCCGCTCTGGAACAGAAGCTGTGCCAGCGAGGACTGTAGCGGGACGTTGCCCGGACTGCTGGCGTTTATTTTCTTAAGCTGATTAATGGCCAGGTTGCGGCGGGCTGGCTCTTTCGCCACCACGTTCCAGTACTCCGTCGCGATGTCGCCGCTGGGCGGCTTACCGTCAAACAGTTTGTCATACGCAGCAATGGCTTCCTGCGTGTGCCCGGTGGTGGCAAGCAGGCGAGCCTGCTGGAGGGCCTGGCGACCATCCGGCGTGGAAAGCAGCATGGTAGTACGGGAGGACTGGTAGGCACTGGAATCGGGTGCCATTCCTTTCAGGCGATCCAGCTCTTTTTGCGCGCCCGCCGTATCGCCCTGTCGTAACAGGTAGCGGAAGCGCGCGGCAATCACGTCCGGGTTGTTGGGGTCGATCAGCTCAAGGCGATAGAGCGACTGGCGCACTAAATCCTCACGCTGGGTGGATTCCCCCAGACGGACCTGTTCCAGCAGCTGTCTCTGCTGCGGGGAGTTGGCGGCCTGGGCCAGGGGCATTAGCGCCAGGCCAAGCGATAAGGTGAGTAGATTCAGTGTGAACGTGCGCATTCCTGGCCCCAATCCGGTAGTAATTCACCTTGCACGGTGAAACGAAAACGATGCTGATCCCACCCTTGTCCAAAGAGGGTCAGAACGTAGCTGTAATAAGCATTGTTATCGGGAAAACGATCGGCGACGTGCTGGCGTTGCACCGCCTGCGCGTCCCGGTTTTGTAAAAACGGAAGGAGAGAGGCAGAAAACCCTACCGGCCCATCTCCGGTGCGTTTCCCGGTTGCTACATCCACTTTCTCCGGCGGCAAGCCTTGTTTGATTGTGGTGGTCGCCATGGGCTTGAAACGCGCCAGTAGCCGGGCTTTCTGCGGATCGTTATCGTTCATCATCCCTACCCACAGATAGACGCGAATCGCATCGTAGCTGCCGATCAGGGATGCATCCTGCGACAGCTGCCAGCCGCCCTTTTTTTGGTATTTCACCCAGTTCGGGGAAAATCCTTTAGGCGCGGTCTCCAGCAGCAGACGCAGGTTAGTTTCACGGAGCGTCGTCCACGGCGCGCCAAAACGAGTGAAATAGCTCGCAAGCTGCGGCGGCAGGTAGCTGGGGTTAAAGCGCCAGACATTCTCTTCGGCAAAACCGACTTTACCCGGCAGCAGCATAGAACCCAGCCCCGGCACCTTCACCACTTCCTCACTGGCAATGCGCGTCAACAGCGCCTTACCCGTGCGCGTGTAATCGGGATTTTTCCACAGCCGCCCGGCTTCAAGCAGCGACCAGGCAATCCAGATATCGGCATCAGACGCGGAGTTAGGGTCGATAACCGCCCAGGTTTCGTCGTCCTTTTTTCCCCACAGCCAGGCCGGGAGATGTTGGGCTAAATCTCCCTCGGCAAGGTTATCGCGCGTCCATGCCAGCAGCAGATCGAACGCCTTGCGATCGTTTGCCGCGAGGGCAAAGAACAGCCCGTAGCTTTGCCCTTCGGAGGTGGTGATTTTGCGCGCGTCACTGGGATCAATGACCCGCCCACTTTCGCTCATATAATCCTGCTTGAACGTCTCCCAGGCAGGCCAGCGACAGGCGGCGTGAAGATTCGCCGCCGTCAGCATCAACGCTGCGACTACACACCCGCGAAAGATTTTCATCACCGCTTACTCATGGTCCGGGTTAAGACGACGACGGCTGATGATTCGCAGCAGACGCCACAGTACCCATGCCAGCAATACGACGCTGAGCGCAGCCAGCACGGCCAGCAGCACCGGGTGGTTAGACAGGGCGTACCACAGGCGTTCGAACCACGGCAGATGACCGACGTAGTAGACATCCCCCACGCGCAGGCTGTTTACCCCCGACTCACGGATCACCGAGACGGAACCGAACATTGCTGCCCGTTTACCGCTGTCGTTCATGGCCGTGTTGAGCAGCTCATAGCCGCGTGGGCTGTCCGCCAGCAGGGCGATAACGCTGCGCTGGTCGTTATACGGCGACTGGAAGCCGACAATCGCGGCCATCGGACCCGTTGAACTTACGGTCGTCCTGATATTGGCCTGACGATCGCCGCTGTCCGGCATGATGCTCGGGAACTCGGTCTGACGCAGCGGCGTGTTGACCCATGACTGAGCCGCCTGCACCAGCAGATCGACGCGCTTCTCGTCTTTCAGCTTGTCCGGAATGTTGCCGATGACCATGATATCGGCATCTTTGTTCTGGATCTGACTACCGTCATCCGTCACCGTCACGTTGATAGCCGGCAAGCCGGTTTGCGCCCCAACGGTGCCCATGGTGTCCAGCAGCGTGGCAACCTGACCTTCGTTGGCCGCTTTTGGCATCACGACAATCGATTCAGAGAGATCAGCCATGCGGCTGAACGGGAAGCTGGCGTTAGCAAAGGCACGCAGATCCGGCATCGCGATAAAGTGGTAATACTTCGAGAAGTCGATCGTGGAATCATCGCCAATCACCACGTGGTTTTGCACCGGCTGGAAGGTAATACAGTTTTCCACCGATCCACCCGGCATGGGGTTCATATACTGGAAGTTAAACCGCAGCTGGTTCACCGCACCGAGCTTCAGCGCCGGGATCGACACATCGGTTTTGCCATCCAGCAGCCCCTGCAATACAGGCAGACGAAGCATCAACCGGTTTGTCTCCTGGCTGCTGGTCAGGCTGAACGATTGCAGGAACTGGTTGTTGAGGCTGATATCCATGCGCGAGCTGTCTTTGGTTGCCGGCGCGGTGTAACGGTAGTTCAGGTTGATATCAATGCCGTTGGTGCGCAGCAGATAGAGATCCGGCGGCAGGTTCAGCGACAGGCTGACAGGAGAAGGTTCAAGCCCGGTTGACTGCAATTGCTCTTCATAGGTTTTCAGCTCGCCAAAGGTGATTGCCCGGTCGGTACGTACCCAGTTCGGCGCATCATAAGGCTTACGCGCCAGCAGCGGTTTCACCTCATCCACCACAACGCTGTTACCGCCGAACAGGATATTTCCCTGCGCAATGCCCTTCGCCGCCTGCACCAGATCTTTGTCATCACGGCCGAAGATCACCAGCAGCTTCACGTACGGATTGTCCGGATGGCTGATCATCTCGATGGTGGGTGCTTTCACCTCCGGATGGTCACGCAGGAATGCCGGGCGTTTGGCGTTGGTGGCAAACACAATCACGTTTTTGTCTGGCATTTTGTCGTACATGACCGGGAAACTTTGACCACGCCAGCCGGAGCGGGAACCAAACCAGGATGCCACGATAGAGGCCGCCAGCTGTTCGGTCACATCCGGCGAGCCGGCAAAGACCATCGGCAGATTCAGCGGACGGTTATCACGCGGGTCGAAGAACGGCACCGGGAAGGCGGAGAGATCGTTTTTCAACGCCAGCGGCTGATAGGTCATCTGAAGCGAAGAGTTACGCCCGACATCCAGCCACAGGGTTCTGCTGGCCGGGTTTTCACAGACATCGCGGTAGTGGCCGACAAACTCCAGACGCACGCGGTTAAAGTCGGTGATAAACAGCGGATTAATCGGCACCTGAGCCAGGGTTTTCTTACCCAGTTGCTCTTTGGTGACGGGCAGGACGTCCATTAGCTCGTCATTCAGATAGACCTTAAGCTGGGACTGCACCGGCAGCAGCGACGGCGATGGGGTGTATTCCAGGTTGAGCACCGCTTTCGACACGACTTCATCACTGCGCATACCGAATTCGATACCGCCATTTGGGTTGATGCCGCGCAGAACCATACTGCCCGGAGGAGGCGCGATCTGGGCAAACGTCAGCTTAACGTCACGCGACGGCGTATTTTCGGCAACCACCGGCGCACTGGCTCCCGGCACGCCAGGCATGACCTGCCCAACCACCGGGTTGTCGCCGGGCAGCGTATTCCCCGTCGTCGGCTGATTCGGGACAACGTTCTCCGTCTGCCCCGGCGCGGCCGTCACAGCCGGATCGGTCGCTTGCGCGACGACAGGCACCGTTGGCGCGGGCGTGGTCGCTGCGTTATCAGGCGCCGCGTTAGCCACTGTTGCAGGGAGCGCACTCATCCCCATTGCCACTGCACATAACCAGGAAAGTTTTGTTTTCATCGCGTTATCATCATTGTTGAGCCATAACCGGGTCCGCCTGCTTCGCTTCATCTCGCTCAGGTCGACGCGGAATGAACGACACGACCCAGGAAACCAGTGAAGTAAGTGACCGGAAAATTAATTTCACCGACGACGGGGCAAATTCTGCAAGGTGACGATAGCCACGGAACCCCAGCTTAAGAATATCCAGCAGGCTTTCCAGAGGCTTATCCTCAGGGAAGCTGTCCTGCCAGAGAGCCCACGTATCCGCGCGGGCAAACGTACACTGCACAAAATCAATGTGTTGTTTTTTGGTCAGCGGCATCAGTTGCAGACCCACTTCATTTCCTCTCACACGCACCACCTGCGTCGGGAAGACATACTCCTGCTGGCCGCGCTTAAGCAGTAGGTTGACCTTCTGCCCCTCCAGCACCTTCGCCTGACCGTTGATCTTGATACCCAGACCGCCATCCGAAAAGTCATGTACGGTACAGGAGAAGAGATGTCCATCGTCGCGGGCAATGGCCGCTGGCATGCTGATTTCGACGCGATGCGCGCGGCGAACCTGCTTGCTCTCCACCGATACCGCCACCGCGCCACCGAGGATAATCAGGTTATAAAACACCCACGCCATACTCACGAAGACCGTCAGAATTTCGTTTTCCGGGCCGTAGAAGTAGCGCCAGATCCCAACAATCACGCCCACAATATTCAGCAGCACCAGGAAGATATAGGGCCGGGAGATCACCCAGTCGACATACTCCTCTTCCACCAGCCCGCCCTTCGCGGTGACGTTGAATTTCCCTTTATGCGGGTTAATCAGCGCCACCATGGTTGGCGGCGCGATGTACCAGGCCAGCACCGTTTCGTAAATTTCACTCCAGAAGGAGTGCCGATATTTCCCCTGAATCTTCGAGTTCGTCAGGCTGGCGTGGATCATGTGCGGCAGAACGAACAGGGCAATCATCAGCGCAGGCGCATAGATGATGTAAGCGTGAAGGAGCAGGAACGCCAGCGGCGCTGTGAGAAAGATAAGCCGTGGAATACCCGACAGGAAGTGGAACATGGCGTTGACGTAGCACAGCCGTTGCGCCAGCTTCAGCCCTTTACCCATCAGCGGGTTATCGAGCCTGAAAATTTGCACCATGCCGCGGGCCCAGCGAATACGCTGGCCGATGTGCGCCGACAGGGATTCCGTGGCCAGCCCCGCCGCCTGAGGAATACGCATGTAGGCCGAGGTATAGCCAAGACGGTGCAGACGCAGCGAGGTGTGCGCATCTTCCGTGACCGTCTCGACGGCGATCCCGCCAATTTCATCCAGCGGTTTCCGGCGGATCACCGCACAGGAGCCGCAGAAGAACGTGGCGTCCCACATGTCGTTCCCGTCCTGCACCAGGCCATAGAACAGCGTGCCCTCGTTCGGGGTTTTACGAAAACGACCGAGGTTACGTTCAAACGGGTCCGGTGAGAAGAAGTGGTGCGGCGTCTGCATCATCGCAAGCTCTTTCTCCTTCAGGAACCAGCCCATGGTCATTTGCAGGAACGAGCGCGTTGGCACGTGGTCGCAGTCGAAAATAGAGACGAATTCCCCTTTGGCATATTTCAGCGCATTGTTGATGTTACCGGCTTTCGCGTGTTCATGCGTGGTACGGGCGATGTACTCTACCCCCACTTCGTCCGCGAACTGGCGGAACTCGGCGCGGCCACCGTCATCGAGGATCCAGATTTTGATTTTATCCTTCGGCCAGTCGATACCCAGCGCGGCGTAAATGGTGTTTTTTACCACCGACAGGTCTTCGTTGTAGGTCGGCACGAAGAGGTCCACCGTAGGCCACTGGGTCGTGTCTTTTGGCAGCGGCACCGGCTGTCGATTCAGCGGCCAGATAACCTGGAAGTAACCCAGCACCAGCACGATCCAGGCGTAAGTCTCAGCAAACAGCAGCACTAAGCCGCACACCAGGCTGACCGGATCGTCCCAGTTCAGCGTTGAGGTATATCGCCACCAGATGTAGCGGCAGGAAACGGTCAGCGATAGCACAATCAGCATCAGGGCAGAAAAACGCCCTGGTATGCGCCGCACCAGCAGCGCCACGCCCCACAGCAGGATCAGGAAGGTGAACTGCGCCAGCGGGTTGAAAGGCTGGGTAATACAGACCAGCGCAAGAATCAGCGAGAACACCACAACCACGCCGAGAATAAAACGCCGCAAGCCCGGGTGTAGGTGCCCGAGCTCTTTTTGGTTATCTAAATGACCCGTTTTGTCGCCCACCCGGTCGGGTAGCCGGTCAAGCCACTGGTGGTAGTGTTCACGCAGGTTCTGCACACGATCGAAGCTGCGCCAGCGGGACGTTTTTTTCTCCGCGCCCGTTGAGGTCGTCAGTAGCCAGATGGACTGAATAGCGTAGCGCGCGGGATCCAGCGGACGCGGCTTGTCAGGGTTGATATGCGGATAGAGTTCACCGTGGCGCGCGCGAATGCGTTGCCAGCGGGGATGCTCGAGGGGGATGAACATCCACGCCAGAATCATCCACAAACAGCCCAGCGCTGCGCTCAGCGACGAGGCGCCGTGATGACGGTAATGGCGGTAGCGTTCACTTAAGCGCGAACTGACCGGCGGAATGAGCAGCCAGTTAGTCAGGCGGCTCATACTGAACTCCCGGCAGGCTCCGGCCGTTTAGCAAAGTGCAGCAGACACCAGTTGGCCAGCGTCAGGATCTCTTCCGCCGCCAGTGAATCGCTACGGTACTCCCCGAGGGGTTGTTTGGACGCGAGGCACTCCGCCATCGCTTCGTCACGATGGATCACCATCGGCAACAGGCGGCGCTGACTCTGGAGCCAGACCTGGTAGAGATCGTCCTGGATCTGGCTGCCAATGCGCAGATCGTTGATCAGAATATGGGCATTGGCAGGCATCGGCTGCTGATGCAGACGGATATGACAATTCGCATCTACGTTCGCGATGGAGAGCACATGGTCGCACTGCGCCAGCAGCTGGCGGGTCAACGACGCGGCACCGTGCGGCAGGTCCAGCAGGATCCACTGGTAGTGCCCGCTCTCTTTCAGGCTCTGCAATGCGGTGATGAAGCGAGAGAACAGGCGCTGGTACGCGGCTTCATTCCCGCGCTCGGTTTCGGTCAATTGACCAAAGGGAAGCAAATCGAGCTGGGAGGTATAACGCAAACCCGCATCCCGCCAGTCTTTATCGTCCAGAAGCGCACGTCCCCAGCCGTTTGCATGCGTAAAGTCGACATTGAATGACATGCGCAGCAAATTATCGGAACAGGCATCAATGACCAGTACCGATTCACCTAATACCTGCAATGACCACGCCAGCGCCGCGGTAACGGAAGTTGTACCCACCCCACCACGGACGCCCTGTAATCCTAGTACAGCCATCAATGGCTTCCTTATTGTTGTTGGGCAAACTCAGCTAATAACGGCCAACGTTTAATAGCCGCCGCCAACTGTTCCCGCTGGGAAATATCGGTGTAATCTATTTCAGGCAAAGAAAAAGCCTGCGTGAGTGCCAAAAAATCGTTCTGGAATGTGTAACCCAGACTTGAGTCGACTGGGGTTGCGGGTTCGTTATTTTGCATTCTTTTTTCATCCCTTTGAGTAAAATCATAAGATTCAGATGCAGCGAGGCGTCCTGCCCACTAAATTTCATTTACATGCTAAATCTGATGTTCTTTAATTTCAATGTTAGGTTTATTTCTACGCTTTCGCTAGTAAACTGAGAGACATAGAAATTCGACGAAAAGAGGGACACCGTGGACTCCATATTTTCTATTGGCATCCAGTCATTATGGGACGAATTGCGCCACATGCCAGTCGGAGGAGTCTGGTGGGTTAATACGGATCGTAATGAAGATGCCATCAGTCTGGTAAACCAGACGATAGCGGCGCAGGGGAAGGATTCCCGCGTAGCCATAATTACGATGGGCGATGAGCCAAAGTCAATCATCAGGCTCGACAGTGACCGTGGACCCCAGACAGTACGATTATTTTCCATGCCTGCGGAGGCTGACAGTCTATACTTTTTACCCCGCGATATTCAGTGTTCTATTGTTCCTGAACACTATTTACTGATTCTAAAATGCTCTAATAACGGCCTGCAAAATATCCCCTCTGAAAAACTGCTGAAATGGCTGGAAAGAATCAACAGATGGGCAAAAAATCAAAATTGCACCTTATTGGTTGTTAACCCAGGCAGTAATAATGACAAGCTTTTTTCACTTTTAATGAGTGAATACCGTTCTCTCTATGGCCTGGCCAGTATTCGTGTCCAGACCGACAGCCATCTTTACGACGTGGCTTTCTGGTGCAATGAAAAAGGGGTAAGCTCCCGACAACAACTTACCCTCAAACATATCGGGGATGAGTGGCATCTTGCTCAACAGGAAGAGACGGTAGTTCAGCCACGCAGTGATGAAAAACGCGTTCTGAGCCATATTGCGGTACTGGAAGGTGCGCCTGCACTGTCTGAGCACTGGTCACTGTTCGATACCAATGAAGCCTTATTTGATGAGGCGCGCACCACGCAGGCGGCGACCATTATTTTCTCGTTGATCCAGAATAACCAAATAGAAACGCTGGCAAGGCACATTCACACATTACGTCGCCAGCGCGGCAGCGCGTTAAAAATTGTGGTGCGTGAAAATAATACCAGCCTGCGCGCCACCGATGAGCGCTTATTACTGGGCTGCGGCGCGAACATGGTCATCCCGTGGAATGCTCCCCTGTCGCGCTGTCTGACGCTGATCGAAAGCATCCAGGGCCAGCAGTTTAATCGACATGTTCCGGAAGATATCAGCACCCTGCTTTCAATGACGCAGCCGATGAAACTGCGCGGCTACCAGAAATGGGACACCTTCTGCGATGCGGTGGGCAACATGATGAGCAATACGCTGTTACCGGCAGACGGAAAAGGGGTGATGGTTGCCCTGCGCCCCGTGCCGGGTATTCGCGTTGAGCAGGCGCTTACTCTGTGCCGCCCTAACCGTATCGGGGATATCATGACCATTGGCGATAACCGCCTGGTGCTGTTCCTCTCCTTCTGCCGGGTGAACGATCTGGATACGGCGCTTAACCATATCTTCCCGCTTCCTACCGGGGATATCTTCTCGAACCGCATGGTCTGGTTTGAAGATAATTTGATCAGCGCTGAGCTTGTCCAGATGCGTGCCCTGGCTCCTGAAAAGTGGGCGAAACCGTTGCCTGTGACAAGCGGTGCCAAACCGGTTCTGAACGCGAAACATGACGGGCATGTCTGGCGTCGGGTACCTGAGCCGCTACGCTTACTGGATGAGAACAAGGAGAGCGCGCCATTATGAATATCAGCGATATCATCCAACTGGTTGTTCTGTGCGCGCTGATTTTTTTGCCGCTTGGCTACTATGCACGCCATTCCCTGCGCCGTATTCGCGATACGGTCAGATTACTGTTCGTCAAACCTCGCTATATTAAACCCGCCGGAACACTGAGTCGCGCTCCGAACGTCAAGGCAAACCGAAAACATGACTAATTCTACCTATACCTCTTCGGCGCCATCGCCACTCTGGCAATACTGGCGCGGCCTGTCCGGCTGGAATTTCTACTTTCTGGTGAAGTTTGGTCTGCTGTGGGCAGGCTATCTTAATTTCCACCCTCTGCTTAACCTGGTGTTTATGGCATTCCTGCTGATGCCAATCCCGAACCTCAGGCTGCACCGTATACGTCACTGGGTCGCTATCCCCATCGGTTTCGCCCTGTTCTGGCATGATACCTGGCTGCCCGGCCCTGAAAGCATCATGAGCCAGGGCTCCCAGGTCGCAGGTTTCAGTGCGGACTATATGCTCGATCTGGTTGAGCGCTTTATTAACTGGCAGATGATTGGCGCGGTATTTGTCCTGCTGGTCGCCTGGCTGTTCCTGTCTCAGTGGATCCGGGTGACGGTGTTTGTCGTCGCGATTATGATCTGGCTTAACGTCCTGACGCTGACGGGCCCGAGCTTCTCGCTGTGGCCAGCCGGTCAGCCGACGACAACCGTGACCACCACGGGCGGTTCCGCCGCCGCGACCGTCGCGACAGCAGGGGATACGCCTGTGGTTGGGGATATTCCAGCGCAGACTGCACCGCCGACATCCACGAACCTGAACGCGTGGCTCTCCAGTTTTTACGCTGCGGAAGATAAGCGTCAGACGAAATTCCCGGACGCGCTGCCTGCCGATGCTCAGCCGTTTGAGCTGCTGGTCATTAACATCTGTTCTCTGTCCTGGGCTGACGTTGACGCGGCTGGTTTGATGTCGCACCCGCTGTGGTCGCATTTCGATATTCAGTTCAAGGACTTCAACTCGGCCACGTCGTACAGCGGCCCGGCGGCTATCCGCCTGCTGCGCGCCAGCTGCGGACAGCCTTCGCATAAGAACCTCTACCAGCCGGCAGCTAACCAGTGTTATCTGTTTGATAACCTGGCAAAACTGGGCTTTACCCAGCACCTGATGATGGGTCATAACGGTCAGTTCGGTAACTTCCTGAAAGAAGTACGTGAACAGGGTGGCATGCAGGCCCCGCTGATGGACCAGAAAGGGCTGCCGGTCACGTTGCTGGGCTTTGATGGCTCGCCGGTGTATGACGATACCGCCGTGCTTCAGCGCTGGTTAGATACCGTCGGCAAAGAGGAAGGGACACGTAGTGCGACGTTCTATAACACGCTGCCGCTGCACGACGGGAACCATTATCCCGGCGTGAGTAAAACGGCCGATTATAAGGCCCGTGCGCAGAAGTTCTTTGACGAGCTGAACGCGTTCTTCAACGAGCTGGAAAAATCAGGCCGCAAAGTGATGGTGGTGGTAGTACCGGAACATGGGGGAGCGCTGAAAGGCGACAGGATGCAGGTGTCTGGTCTGCGCGATATCCCAAGCCCGTCCATCACTAACGTTCCGGCCGGGATTAAGTTCTTTGGCATGAAGGCGCCGCATCAGGGAGCGCCAGTTGAGATCACCCAGCCAAGCAGCTATCTGGCTATCTCGGAACTGGTCGCTCGCGCAGTAGACGGTAAGCTGTTTGTGGAAGATAGCGTGAACTGGGATCAGCTCACCAGCGGGCTGCCGCAGACGGCGGAGGTATCGGAAAACGCCAATGCGGTGGTGATCCAGTATCAGAATAAGCCTTATGTCCGACTGAATGCCGGGGATTGGGTGCCGTATCCGCAGTGATGAGCTGCTACACCCTCTCCCCTGTGGGGAGAGGGTTACTCTGCACTTCGTAACGAAATTTCACCGCCCACCCAGGGCTTAATCACACCATCCTGTTCAAGAAGCAACGCACCCTGCGCGTCAATGCCGCGTGATGTGCCGTAAATCTCTTTATCCCCAATCAGCAGCTTCACCGGTCGGTTAATAAAGTTATCCAGCTTTTCCCAGCGGGACAGGAATGGCGCTAACCCCTCCTGTTCAAAGAGCGTCAGCGAACTACGCAACTCATTGATCATGCGGACGGCAAGCGTATTGCGATCGATGGTGATCCCCGCTTCCTGTAGGTTGGTCCAGGCCTGGTTCACGACATCGTTCTGCACGTTTCGCATCACCATGTTCAGCCCCGCTCCAATAACGATCTGTGCGGCATCGCCTGTTTTTCCCGTCAGTTCGACCAGGATCCCCGCCAGCTTCCGATCGTTGAGATACAGATCGTTGGGCCATTTTACCCGCACCTGATCGGCACCCAGATCATGCAGCACCTCTGCCATCACAATGCCGATGACCAGGCTCAGCCCGATGGCCGCAGCTGGCCCCTGTTCAAGCCTCCAGTACATGGAAAGGTAGAGGTTGGCGCCAAATGGTGAGAACCACTTACGCCCCCGGCGGCCACGTCCTGCCTGTTGGTACTCGGCAACGCAGGCATCACCGGATTTCAGCTCGCTCAGGCGATCCAGCAGATACTGGTTCGTCGAATCAATGACCGGCAATACCGCGACGTTACCGTGCCCAATCTGGCTGCGGATGATCTCTTCATTCAGTAACTGGATCGGTTCCGGCAGGCTGTAGCCTTTTCCCGGCACCGTAAACACATCCACGCCCCAGTCGCGGAGCGTTTGAATATGTTTATTGATGGCAGCGCGGCTCATGCCCAGCTGTTCGCCCAGCTGCTCGCCAGAATGAAACTCGCCATCAGCAAGGATACCGATGAGAGTTAACGGAATAGTATTGTCCTTCACGCAATGGTCTCCACGGCATTCACTTCGCCCGTTCGGCCAATAAAGCGAACTTCAGGCTCCAGCCAGACGTTGAATTTTTCGCCCACGCGCTGACGAACATGGTGCGCCAGGTTGACGACATCCTCACTTGTCGCGTTGGACTGGTTGATCAGTACCAGCGCCTGCTGACGATGAACAGCAGCGCCACCAAGAGTAGTACCTTTTAATTCACACTGATCGATAAGCCAGCCTGCGGCCAGCTTCACGCTGCCATCCGCCTGAGGATAATGCGGGGCCGTTGGCCAGCCAGCGAGAAATGCTTTTGCATTTTCGCTGCTGATCACCGGGTTTTTGAAGAAACTGCCCGCATTTCCGTTGACTTTCGGGTCCGGGAGCTTGGTCATGCGCATGTGGCATACGGAATCAAATACCTCACGCGGTGTGACGGTAGCCGGGTCAAGACGGGTCAGATCGCCGTAAGTCAGAACGGGTTTCCAGGCTTTCGCCAGGCGCAGACCAACGGCCACAATGACGAAACGATCCTGATAATCGTGCTTGAAAATGCTGTCGCGATAACCAAAGCGGCACTGCTCTGCGGTCAGGCGCTTCGCCGTTCCGGTCGCGAGTTCGATGCAATCGACATATTCGCAGACGTGTTTCAGTTCGATGCCGTAGGCACCGATGTTTTGAATAGGAGATGATCCTGCACAGCCCGGGATCAGGGCCAGGTTTTCCAGTCCGGGCATCCCTTTTTCAAGGGTATATTGCACCAGATGGTGCCAGTTCTCGCCAGCACCCACGTGTAAATGCCAGCTTTCAGCGCTCTCTTTACACTCAATCCCCATGATGCGATTGACGATTACCGTCCCCGCAAAATCATCGAGAAACAGGACATTACTTCCTTCGCCCAGAATAAGTACGGGTTCACCGTTTCCTGTTGCGTTTTGCCATGCATTCAGCAACTGCTGAGCACTTTCGGCACGTACAATTTGATTAGCATTCCGTTGAATACCAAAGGTATTCCAGGGCTTAAGGGAGTGATTCATAGACGCTATCCTGATGCAAAAACCGGGATAGTTTACCGTATATATGGGGGGATAGGTGATTTGTTTATGGAAAGGAAGCAGGTGTAGAAACGCAAAAAGGCCATCCTTGCGGATGGCCTCTTCACTTGTTTGATGCCTGGCAGTTCCCTACTCTCACATGGGGAGACCCCACACTACCATCGGCGCTACGGCGTT
>NZ_JBMKGT010000010.1:0-119322 GCF_049238805.1 Enterobacter cloacae complex sp. CDL013
GTGTTCACTCGTTGAGACTTGGTATTCATTTTTCGTCCGAGGACGTTAAGAATCCATGTCACTTTGAGTGCCCACACAGATTGTCTGATAAATTGTTAAAGAGCAGTTGCAACGCGGCTTTCAGCACATCGTTGCGAGGTCCCGTATATTACGTTTTCCTCATTCAGAGTCAAGCAATTATTTTCACTTTTCTCTGTTGGCGTTCATCTCTGAACCCCGCTGCCCCGGCGGCTTGCAAGCCGTTGTTCCGTGTCAGTGGAGGCGCATTATAGGGAGTTCTCAGACGTTGACAACCCCTCTTTGAAAAAAAACGTTCAACCGTCTCTTTTTTGCTCAAAACCGTGCTACAGCGCCAGTTTTTCGAGCGTTTCAAAGCCATAACGACGTAAAACGGGCAAAAGTTGTTCAGTTTCTTTTGTTATCGCCACACAAAAAGCGATGTTCGCATCAGCGGATTTCGCATCCGGCGCCTCGTGTTCCAGCAACCAGGCCGTCCGACGCGCAATCGCAGCACCGGAATCCACCAGCCGGGTCCCTTCAGGCAGAACCTTTAACAGCTCTTCCTGTAATAGCGGGAAATGGGTACAGCCGAGAACAACCGTATCCGGTGGTTCCTGCATCCGCAGCCATGGACGCAGAATACGACGCAGCTCTTCAAGCGATACCGTCTCGCCGTGCAGTTTCGCTTCCGCCATTTCCACCAGCTCCGCGGAGCCGAGCATGGCGATCTGGCATTCATTGGCAAAGCGCTCAATAAGCTCACGCGTATAAGGACGTTTTACCGTACCACGCGTAGCCAGCAACCCCACAATGCCGTTCGCCGTCAGACGCGCCGCAGGTTTGATTGCCGGAACAACGCCCACAACCGGGAACGGGAATTTTTCGCGCAGGGCAGGAAGAGAGACCGTGCTTGCCGTATTACAGGCAATGACCGCCAGCGCCAGGGGGTAGCGCTTTTGTACCGCGGTGACGATTTCAACCACACGCTCAACAATAAAGTCTTCACTCTTTTCCCCATACGGGAACGCGACGTTATCGAAGGCGTAGATGTAATGGAGATCCGGCAGGAGCTGCCGAATCTCATCATAGACCGAAAGCCCACCGACGCCGGAATCAAACACCAGCACGGTGGGACGCGGATCAGAAGGTGTAGCTGCCAGACAAGGTGTATTCCCGTCCTGCAGTTTGGTAGCCATAAACTGTCTCGTAATCTTTATCGAACAGGTTGGCTATTTTACCACGAACTGTGAGATGAGAGGTGACGGGATATGAAACCGCGACGTCCCACAGGCTGACGCCGCCCATTTTCACGCGTTCTGTTGCATAGGTATTCGGATCAACGGCAACGTCATAGCGAGTGCCCAGATAACGGTACGCCAGATTCCAGTCGAGATCCCACACCTGCCAGTCAAGCTGATACTTAACCTGCTGCTTTGAGCGACGTGCCAGGACTTCGTTGGTTTTCGCATTGCGCGGGTCGACGTAGTCATAGGAAATTTGGTGCCCTACCGGTCCGGTATCGAACTGCGCCGTCGCCTCAATCCCTTTGATGCGAGCCTCATCCACGTTGTAATAACGGTAGGTCCGCGGGTCGCTGTTAATCAGGTTATCAATATCATTACGATAACCCGTCACGCGCCAGTTTACCGGCCCCGTCAGGCCTTCAAAACCACCTTCCCACTGCTTACTCTCTTCTGGCTTCAGGTCCGGATTGCCGTAATCCTTACTGTGGATCTGGCTCATGGTCGGCGCTTTATACGCTGTGCCGTAAGAACCGATGATGCGATACCCGTCGATGAACTCCCATGCGGCGCTGGTCTGCCAGGTGGCATGATTGCCAAAGTTAGAGTTATCGTCATTACGCGCCGCCGCTTCCAGCGTCACGCTGTTGAACTGCTGCATCGCCGAAAGGAACACGCCGGTATTACGTTGTTCGTAACCTTTTTCCAGATAGCCCGTACCCGCCTGGGTTTTCTGCTTCTGCCAGTCCAGACCCGCGCCGATATTGCCGTGCCCCACTTCAACCGTATTCAGCCACTGGGTGGTGTACTGCTTCACGTCATCCATGGTTGCGGAGTCAGCGTAGCGGCCTTTTTTCGGATCATAGTTCTGATCTTTGCTACGGCCATACCCTGCCACCAGCTGTGACTGGAAAATACCCTGGTTATAGCGCAACCCGGTGTCCCAGTTCTGGCTGTAAACCTGACGCGTGTCCGGCCGCCCATCAATGCCGGTCGCGCCATAGTGATCGTAACCGTCATACGCGGAGCGGTTATCGTAGCCAAAGCCACGGACGAATCCGCTGACGCTGTCGGTAAACTGCTGCTCCACCGAGCCAAACAGCGATTTACTCATAAAACCATCGCGGTCTGGCTGGCGCGGGGCATCTTTTGCGGCAATATCAAAACCACGGGTATAGGTATAATCACCGGCCATGGTGATTTTGGTTTTATCGAACACCTGCTGGAAGGCACCGTTATAGTTTTGATACCCCTTTGAACCGACACCCGCAGAAATTTCCGCACCCGGCTTGTCGCGCCCGGTAATGATGTTAATCACACCGCCAATCGCGTCGGAGCCATACAGCGCCGAACGTGGGCCGCGAATGTACTCAATACGCTGAATCAGCGACGTCGGAATTTGGCTTAAATCGGGAACGTTGCTGATCCCGGCATTATTCAGAGGGATACCATCAATCAGTACCAGAACATGGCGGGATTCCGTACCGCGAATAAACGTTGAAGAGGTCGACCCCATCCCGCCGCTTTGTGCGATGTCCACACCCGGCAGGCGTGACATGATTTCCACAACACTCGTTGCCTGCCAGCGTTCAATATCCTCACGCGTCACGACGGAGGTCGGAGCCAGAACGGTTTTTGCTGGTTGTTCGAAACGGTTTGCTGTCACCACCAACGAGTCGGCACTTTCCTGCGCCCAGCCCGAAAATGCCGTGACGGAAAACACCGTCAACAGCGATACTTTTTTAATCATTGTTAAAGCATCCACAATATAAGAAGGATGCCGCAGGCCTCACCGATAGCACGCGATGATGAAACCAAATGCGACGTGATCCCGGCAGGTCTTCGGGCTGGGTGGCGTTATACGGATGAAGACTTCCCATTTTCACAGTGTCTGCAACTCTCATCCCGCCAGTCTTTACCGCTGCGCGTCAGCTCCAGATTTGCACTGGATTCCCTTTTCACTCTCAGGAGACCGGAAACAGAATGCTACAATTAGACACGTATAGATGTCCAGATAGCTATTAGCCATTAAATCTGGACATCCACTGCACAATCCCTACAATCCCCGCGTAATTCTTTATCACTCAGGACGCATCATGACCCCCGAACACCTCCCGACAGAACAGTACGACGCACAGCTGGCAGAAAAAGTTGTCCGCCTGCAAAGTATGATGACGCCTTTCAACGCGCCCGTTCCCGAGGTGTTTCGTTCTCCGGTCAGCCACTACCGTATGCGCGCTGAGTTCCGCATCTGGCACGATGGCGATGACCTGTACCACATCATTTTCGATCAGCAGACGAAATCCCGTATTCGCGTAGACAGTTTTCCGGCGGCGAGTGAGCTTATCAACCAGCTGATGACGCTGATGATCGACGGTGTGCGCAACAATCCGGTACTGCGCAACAAGCTGTTCCAGATTGACTACCTGACCACCCAAAGCAATCAGGCCATTGTTTCTCTGCTCTATCACAAAGCACTGACTGACGAGTGGCGCGAGCAGGCAGAAGCCCTGCGCGATGCGCTGCGCGCGCAGAATATCAACGTGCACCTGATTGGCCGCGCGACCAAAACCAAAATCATGCTGGACCAGGATTACATCGACGAGCGTCTGCCGGTGGCAGGAAAAGAGATGGTTTACCGTCAGGTGGAGAACAGCTTCACCCAGCCGAATGCCGCCATGAACGTGCAGATGCTGGAGTGGGCGTTGAAGGCGACGGAAGGGTCTAAGGGCGATCTGCTGGAACTCTACTGCGGTAACGGCAACTTCTCGCTGGCGCTGGCGCGTAACTTCGAACGCGTGCTGGCGACGGAAATCGCCAAACCGTCGGTGGCAGCCGCGCAGTACAACATCGCCGCTAACCATATTGATAACGTACAAATTATTCGTATGGCGGCAGAAGAGTTTACCCAGGCGATGAACGGCGTACGCGAGTTTAACCGCCTGCAAGGGATTGATTTGAAGAGCTACCAGTGTGAGACAATTTTTGTCGATCCGCCGCGCAGTGGCCTGGACAGCGAAACCGAGAAGATGGTGCAGGCGTACCCGCGTATTTTGTACATCTCCTGTAACCCGGAGACGCTGTGCAAGAATCTGGAAACATTGAGCCAGACGCACAAGGTTGAACGTCTGGCGCTGTTCGATCAGTTCCCGTATACGCACCATATGGAGTGCGGCGTACTGCTTACTGCACGATAATCTTTAGGCCGGATAAGCGTAGCGCCATCCGGCATTTTTTGGCAGGTGGCGCTTCGCTTACCTGCCCTACAACGACTACAAAACCCTTCTCTACTCCGGCAACTCGCTCTTGCGGCTACGCATGCGAGAGCCAATCCAGAACACCAGCGCCACAGACAGTACCGCAGGCAGGAAGTTAGAGCCAATATCCGGATACTCCGCGCGCACCACCGTGCTATAAAGCAATACACCCAGAATAAAACAGGCTGCGGCCAGTCCCGGTAACCCAACTGGCATCGTGCGGTTCAGATAACGTTGATGCAGGCAGTACACCGTCAGCACCAGCGCGATAATCGGGAAAATCGAGAACGGTACAATTGAGCTGAAAACCGCCGCAAACGTACCATTAATGGATAAGCCAGCGATCAATGCCAGCAACAGCGTTCCTTTATCCTGACCTGACTGTTTCATTACTCACCTTCACTCATCGTTTTGATGTGCCAACTTCTCTTGTTCACGGCGATACCAGTAGTACGCACCTTTAGAAATCATCCGCAGCTGCAATACCAGTCGCTCTTCGAGTTGCTTACGTTGTTCAATGCTGACATCCAGCGCTTCAGCACCCGCGCTGAACACAATCGTCACCATCGCCTCAGCCTGTGCTTCAGTAAACGCACGCGGCATATGGTTTTCGAGTTCAAGATAGTCGGCAAGTTCCGCGATGAAATGCTGAATTTCACGCGCGACGGCGGCACGAAACGCGGCTGACGTTCCGGAACGCTCACGCAACAGCAGGCGAAACGCGTTAGGGTTATTGCCGATAAATTCCATAAATGTCGACACGGAAGTGCGGATCACGCTGCCGCCCTTGGCGATACGCTGACGCGCCTGACGCATAAGCTGGCGCAGCATCAAACCGCTCTCGTCGACCATGGTCAGGCCCAGTTCATCCACATCACGGAAATGACGATAGAAGGACGTTGGCGCAATCCCGGCCTCGCGCGCCACTTCACGCAGGCTCAAACTGGCAAAACTCCGCTCAGCACTCAGTTGACTGAATGCGGCTTCCACCAGCGAACGCCGGGTTTTCTCTTTTTGTTGTGCTCTTACGCCCATCACGATAGTTGAATCCTTCCAAAGGCCCGTTGGCACTATACCAGAGAATAAAATTAATCTGTTTACCTGACTTTGTGAATGATTGTTTACGCGCGGTTTGTGCTCCACTGCCCGAAAAAAGCACAACGATAATTGGGTTACCCTGGCAATGATGTTATGATTCTGTTGCTTTTATGTATAAGAACAGGTAAGCCTTGCCATGCCACATTCCTACGATTACGACGCAATAGTTATTGGTTCCGGCCCCGGCGGCGAAGGTGCTGCTATGGGTCTGGTAAAACAGGGAGCCAGAGTAGCGGTTATTGAGCGCTACCATAATGTCGGCGGCGGTTGCACCCACTGGGGCACCATCCCTTCGAAAGCCCTCCGCCACGCCGTTAGCCGCATTATCGAATTTAACCAGAACCCTCTTTACAGCGACCACTCCCGACTTCTTCGCTCCTCCTTTGCCGATATCCTGAATCACGCAGACACGGTCATTAACCAGCAGACGCGCATGCGTCAGGGTTTCTATGAGCGCAACCACTGTGAAATTCTGCAAGGGAACGCGCATTTTGTGGATGAACACATCCTGGCGCTGGAGTGCCACGACGGTTCGGTTGAGACGCTCACCGCTGAAAAATTTGTGATCGCCTGCGGCTCCCGTCCTTACCATCCGGCAGACGTGGATTTCTCGCACCCGCGCATTTACGACAGCGACTCCATCCTCAGCCTGCACCACGAGCCACGCCATGTGATCATTTATGGTGCGGGGGTGATTGGCTGTGAATATGCGTCGATCTTCCGCGGAATGGAGGTCAAAGTTGATTTGATCAACACCCGCGACCGGCTGCTGGCATTCCTCGATCAGGAGATGTCAGATTCCCTCTCCTACCACTTCTGGAACAGTGGCGTGGTGATTCGCCACAACGAAGAGTACGAGAAAATCGAAGGCTGCGATGACGGTGTGATCATGCACCTGAAATCCGGTAAGAAGCTGAAAGCCGACTGCCTGCTGTATGCCAACGGCCGTACCGGCAACACGGATTCATTGCAGCTGGAGAATATCGGGCTTGAAACCGACAGCCGCGGTCAGCTCAAGGTCAACAGCATGTACCAGACTGCGCTGCCGCACGTTTACGCGGTGGGCGACGTGATTGGTTACCCAAGCCTGGCCTCCGCCGCTTACGATCAGGGCCGCATCGCCGCACAGGCGCTGGTGAAAGGTGAAGCGACGGCGCATCTGATTGAAGATATCCCGACGGGCATCTACACCATTCCGGAAATCAGTTCTGTCGGCAAAACCGAGCAGCAGCTGACGGCCATGAAGGTGCCTTACGAGGTGGGTCGTGCCCAGTTTAAACATCTGGCGCGGGCGCAAATCGTGGGAATGAGCGTGGGTACACTGAAGATCCTGTTCCATCGCGAGACGAAAGAGATCCTCGGTATTCACTGCTTCGGTGAACGCGCGGCGGAAATCATTCATATCGGCCAGGCGATCATGGAGCAAAAAGGTGGTGGCAACACCATTGAGTACTTCGTTAACACCACCTTTAACTACCCGACCATGGCGGAAGCTTATCGGGTCGCTGCGCTGAACGGCTTAAACCGCCTGTTTTAACGCGCTGTCAAAATGGCCATCCATCGCACCGCGGATGGCCTCTGCCAGCTGCTCATAGCGGCTGCGCAGCGGTGAACCCGGGCGATAAACCAGGCCAATCGTACGTCGCGGCTCCGGCTTAATACACGGCAGATAGACCACGCCATCACGTTTACGCTCGTGCGGCACCGCCAGCGCCGGCAACAGCGTAATACCGCTTCCCGCCGCCACCATATTACGCAGCGTTTCCAGGCTGGTTGCGCGGAAATGGGTATCTTCATCGGCACCCGCTTCGAAGCAGAAGCCCATCGCCTGATCGCGCAGACAGTGGCCGTCTTCCAGCATCAGCAGTTTTTCACCGGCCAGATCGGCCATCGGTACGCGATCGCGGTTCGCCCACGGGTGATCTTCATAGATCGCCAGCATCATCGGCTCATCGAACAGCGGTACTTCAATAAACGCTTCACTCTCTTTAACGAGCGCCAGAATCGCACAGTCGAGCTTACCGCTGTCTAACTGCGCCAGCAGCTGATGGGTTTGCGCTTCATGCAGGTACATTTCGAGTTTCGGGAACGTCTGGTGCAGCATCGGAATGATTTGCGGCAACAGGTACGGGCCAACGGTTGGGATCAGGCCAATATGCAGCGGGCCGGACATCGCTTCCCCCTGCTGGCTTGCCATTTCCTTAAGCACTTTGACCTCGCGCAGTACGGTGCGCGCCTGATCCACCAGCAGCAGACCTGCCTGCGTGAACAGTACTTTACGACTGGTGCGCTCCAGCAGCATCACGCCCAGCTCATCTTCCAGCTTGCGGATCTGACCGCTCAGCGTTGGCTGGCTGACATGGCAGGAGTCTGCCGCGCGGCGAAAATGGCGATGCTCAGCTAACGCTACCAGGTATTCAAGATCACGAATATTCATTATTCATCCTCCGTCGCCACGATAGTTCATGGCGATAGATAGCATAGCAACGAACGATTATCCCTATCAAGCATTCTGTTGAATAATACATCACATAGACGAGGCGGCACGTGTTTGACCCTTGACGTCCCCGCACCGTCAGCGAGTTTCTCTCAAAACTCGAAAAACTAAAGCCAACGTGAACTTTTGCGGACCCCGTGGTCCGCTTTTTTTTGCGTAAAAAAAAGCCCAGCACTAAGCCAGGCTCCGTTTTTCTCCCTCTCCCAGTGGGAGAGGGACGGGGTGAGGGCACCAGCCCGCACGGTTTAAACCAACCGGTTTTTCGCATCCGCAATCGCCTGCGCTACCTGCTTCGGTGACACGCCGCCTTTCGCTGCACGCTTATCCAGGCAGGATTGCAGGGCCAGAATCGGGTAGACATCATCCCCGATAACCGCGCTGAATTTTTGCAGGTCGGCAAGCGCCAGCTCTTCAAGGGCTTTACCCTGACGAATCGCTTCCACTACCGCTTCACCCACAATATGGTGCGCCTCGCGGAACGGTACGCCTTTCGCCACCAGGTAGTCCGCCAGTTCGGTAGAGTTAGCATACCCCTGCTGCGCCGCTTCCTGGCAGCGCGGACGTTTCACCTGAATGCCGTCCAGCACCAGCGCGCCCATATGCAGACAGTCCAGCCAGGTGTCGAGCGCGTCGAACAGCCCCTCTTTGTCTTCCTGCATGTCTTTGTTGTACGCCAGCGGCAGCCCTTTCAGGGTCATCATCATACCGGTCAGCGCACCCTGCACGCGGCCACATTTCCCGCGGATCAGCTCCAGCGCGTCCGGGTTTTTCTTCTGCGGCATCAGGGAGGAGCCGGACGTCACACGGTCGGACAGCTCCATAAACCCGGCTTCGCCAGAGTTAAAGAAGATCAGGTCTTCGGCAAAGCGCGACAGGTGCACCATCCCGATAGACGCATTTGAGAGCAGTTCCAGCACGTGGTCACGGTCAGAGACGCTGTCCAGACTATTGCGGGTGGCGGAGGCAAAGCCCAGCCAGCCTGCCAGCTGCTCACGGTCAATTTCATAAGCCGTGCCGGCAAGCGCGCCGCTGCCCAGCGGGCTCACGTCCAGACGCTTTAAGGTATCCTGTAAACGGCTCTCATCACGCGCCAGCATCTCAACATAGGCCAGACACCAGTGCGCGAACGTCACCGGCTGCGCGCGTTGCAGGTGGGTATAACCCGGCATCACCGCGTCCTGATTGTTCTGCGCGGTGTCCACCAGCGCGCCCTGCAACTGACGATTCGCCGCCAGCAGTTCGCCGACGGTCTCTTTGCACCACAGCTTCAGGTCGGTCGCCACCTGGTCATTACGGCTACGCCCGGTATGGAGCTTTTTACCCAACTGGCCGACTTTGTCGATCAGTTTGCCTTCCACCCAGCTGTGAATATCTTCAGCATCGCTCTGGAGGATTTGCTGCGGATCCAGACGCACCTCTTCCAGCAGATTGTTCAGCGCCTCTTCCAGCTGCTGCTGTTCGTCTGCGGTCAGCACGCCAACGGTCACCAGCGCTTTGGACCAGGCCACAGAGCCGACAATATCCTGTTCGGCCAGGCGGTAGTCGAAGCGCAAAGAGTCGTTGAACTGTTTGAACCGCTGATCCGCTGCCTGTGTAAAACGCCCACCCCAAAGTGCCATAACGAATTTCCTTAATGATGATATTTTTGCCCGGTGGCGCTGCGCTTACCGGGCCTACAAAATTCACGTAGGCCGGATAAGCAAAGCGCCATCCGGCACAGAAACTTAAGCCAGAATACGCGTACCAATCGGCGTACCGTTAAACAGCGCCGGGAGTTGCTCCGCGTGCCGCCAGGAGGCGATATCCACCGGGCGACCCAACGTGCGGGCCGCATCCAGCGCCGCATTCACTTTAACAATCATGCCGTCGGTGATAATGCCTTGATCGATCAGCTGCTCGGCTTTTGCGGCGGTCATTTCCGCAATACGCTGGCCTTTGCCGTCCAGTATGCCGCTCACGTCGGAGAGCAGGATCAGGTCTGCGCCCAGCGTGGCCGCCAGCGCGGTTGCCGCCTGGTCAGCGTTAACGTTCATCAGCTCGCCCTCTTCGGTCACGCCGATTGAGCTCACCACCGGCAGGAAACCGCCTTCCAGCAGGGTGTTAATCAGCTTAGGCGAACCCGGCTGCGCCAGTCCAACATGGCCAAGCTCTTCGTCGAGCTGGGTCACTTTCACGCTATCGCCATCGCCCAGACAGAGGCCAACGGAGGCGATATGGTGCTTCTTCGCCCAGGCCAGCAGCGTTTTGTTCGCCGTGCCCGCCAGCGCGCCGGTAATGATGTCAATCTGGTCGGCAGGCGTCACGCGCAGGCCATTTTTCTTTTTCACCGGCAGGTTGAGCCCTTTCATCAGCTCATCCACCACACAGCCGCCGCCGTGCACAATCACCAGCGGACGTTGGTGTGATTCACGATAGTTCACCAGTGCGTTAAACAGGCGCTCCAGCGCTTCTTCGCTGTCCAGCAGTACACCACCGAGTTTGATAATTAATGGATTCATCATCACACCTTAAATAAGAGCCTGCGTTTCAGGGAAGCCGAAACGAATATTTGCACACTGCATTGCCTGTGCGGCAGCGCCTTTGAGTAGGTTATCTTCTGCTGCCACCACGATGAGATGCTCACCCTGCACGGCAAAGCCGATATCGCAGAACGGCAGGCCGACCACATTTTTCAGCGCCGGCACGCCTTTGTCGTACAGACGCACCAGCGGTTTATCCGCGTATGCCTGCATGAAGGCCTCGCTCACCTGCGCCTGGGTCACGCCCGGCTTCAGGCGGCAGGTAATGGTTTCGAGGATCCCGCGCGGGAAGCTGCCCAGATGCGGGGTGAAAATGACGTCCGCGCCCAGATGCGTCGTGATTTCAGGATGATGACGGTGGTTAAACACGCCATACGGCTGAAGGCTCACTTCGCAGAAGCTGTTGGAAATCGCCGCCTTGCGTCCTGCACCGCTCACGCCGCTGGTGGCGTTGATCACCGGCCACTGGTTCAGATCCAGCAGGCCCGCGTCGATCAGCGGCTTCAGGGAAAGCTGCGCCGCCGTCGGGTAGCATCCCGGAACGGCAATCAGGTTCGCTTCTTTCAGTTTATCTGCGCTCCACTCCGCCAGGCCGTAGACCGCTTTTTCAAGCAGATCCGGATGCTGGTGGGTGAAACCGTAATATTTTTCGTAGAACGCGCCGTCGTTAACGCGGAACGCGCCGGAGAGATCGAACACCACGCATCCGGCTGCCAGGAACTGCGGCGCCAGGTCGTGACTGACCTCGTGTGCGGTGGCTAAAAACACCACGTCAACGCCGTCGGTAAACTCGCTGATGTCAGACATGGGCTGCAAAGGCAAATCAACCACGCCCTTAAGCTGTGGATGCAAATCGGAAATTAACTTTCCGGCATCATTGCTTTGCGCTGACACGGTCAAAGCGGTTATGGTCATATGAGGGTGGCGATTTACGTAGCTTACAAGCTCTGCGCCCGCATAACCGCTAGCGCCTACAATCAGCGTATTCAACATCGGGTTCCTTTATGCTCAACGTTAATGTATTTTTATTCACATTTATTGCATGAATATTGATACTATCACGACCTAAGGTGTGTCAACAATGAAAATGAACTTACCGCCATTTATCGAGATTTACCGCGCCCTGATCGCCACACCCTCCATCAGCGCGACGGAAGAAGCCCTGGATCAGAGCAATGAGTCTTTAATCAATCTGCTGGCGGGTTGGTTTAGCGATCTTGGGTTTAACGTTGAGGTTCAGCCCGTCCCCGGAACACGCCACAAATTTAACCTGCTCGCCAGTACCGGACATGGCGCGGGCGGCCTGCTGCTGGCTGGGCACACTGACACCGTGCCGTTTGATGATGGCCGCTGGACGCGCGATCCGTTCACGCTGACCGAGCATGACAACAAGCTTTATGGTCTGGGCACCGCCGACATGAAAGGCTTCTTCGCCTTTATCCTCGACGCGCTGCGTGACGTGGACGTGACGAAGCTGAAAAAACCGCTCTACATTCTGGCGACCGCCGATGAAGAGACCAGCATGGCGGGCGCACGTTATTTCTCTGAAAACACATCGATTCGTCCTGACTGCGCGATCATCGGCGAACCGACCTCTCTGCAACCGATTCGGGCGCACAAAGGCCATATTTCTACCGCGGTGCGCGTACTGGGCCAGTCTGGCCACTCCAGCGATCCGGCGCGCGGCGTGAACGCCATTGAGCTGATGCATGACGCGATTGGCCGCATCATGACCCTGCGCGACGATCTGAAAGAGCGCTATCACTACGAGGCGTTCACCGTGCCTTACCCAACGCTTAACCTCGGCAGCCTGCACGGCGGTGATGCGTCCAACCGTATCTGCGCCTGCTGCGAACTGCATATGGATATCCGTCCTCTGCCGGGCATGACGCTGAGCGATCTGGATGGCTTACTGAACGAAGCGCTGGCACCGGTCAGCGAGCGCTGGCCGGGCCGTCTGACGGTCTCCGAACTGCATCCGCCGATTCCAGGCTACGAATGCCCGCCTGACCATCAGCTGGTTCAGGTAGTGGAAAAACTGCTCGGCGAGAAAACCGACGTGGTGAACTACTGCACCGAAGCGCCGTTTATTCAGACGCTGTGCCCGACGCTGGTTCTGGGCCCTGGCTCCATCAACCAGGCACACCAGCCGGACGAATATCTCGAAACCCGCTTCATCAAGCCCACCCGCGAACTCATTACCCAGGTTGTGCATCACTTCTGCTGGCATTAAAACCGCACCGAAAAGTCCCCTCTCCCTGTGGGAGAGGGTTAGGGTGAGGGCAACAAATCGCATGATCACCGTCACATTTCCATAAGCATCTCTTATCTGACGCAATGCGAATTAAATTTCGTAAATTGCCCGCATTTATTCGTCTGCTGAACCGTTTTCGCAGCAATTGACGACGGGGGTTTTACGTGGCTTTATAAAGGGAGATGACAAAATAATGTCCAGAAGATTTTCGCATGGGCATAAACAAAAATGATGGGGTGACTGGGTTTTTATGAACGAACAATATTCCGCGTTGCGTAGTAATGTCAGTATGCTCGGCAAAGTGCTTGGAGATACCATCAAAGACGCACTGGGGGAGAACATCCTCGACCGCGTTGAAACCATCCGCAAGCTGTCCAAATCTTCCCGCGCCGGTAACGAGGCCAGTCGCCAGGAGCTGCTCACCACCTTGCAGAACCTCTCCAACGATGAGCTGCTGCCCGTTGCCCGCGCCTTCAGCCAGTTCCTGAACCTGGCAAACACCGCTGAGCAATACCACAGCATTTCGCCAAAAGGCGAAGCGGCCAGCAACCCGGAAGTCATTGCCCGCACCCTTCGTAAACTCAAAGACCAGCCCGACCTCAACGAAGCGACCATCAAAAAAGCGGTGGAATCCCTTTCGCTGGAGCTGGTGCTGACCGCACACCCAACCGAAATCACCCGTCGTACGCTGATCCACAAAATGGTGGAAGTGAACAACTGTCTGAAGCAGTTGGATAACAAAGACATCGCCGACTACGAACGTAACCAGCTTATGCGCCGCCTGCGCCAGCTGATTGCCCAGTCCTGGCACACCGATGAAATTCGTAAGCATCGCCCAAGCCCGGTCGACGAAGCCAAGTGGGGCTTTGCGGTGGTGGAAAACAGCCTGTGGGAAGGGGTACCCAACTACCTGCGCGAGCTGAACGAACAGCTGGAAGAAAATCTGGGCTATCGCCTGCCGGTCGACTTTGTGCCGGTTCGCTTCACCTCCTGGATGGGCGGCGACCGCGACGGCAACCCGAACGTGACGGCGGAAATCACCCGTCACGTCCTGCTGCTGAGCCGCTGGAAAGCAACCGACCTGTTCCTGAAAGATATTCAGGTGCTGATCTCCGAGCTGTCGATGGTGGAAGCGACGCCGGAACTGCGCGCGCTGGCCGGTGAAGAAGGCGCCAGCGAGCCGTACCGCTTCCTGATGAAAAAGCTGCGCGGTCAGCTGATGGCCACTCAGGCCTGGCTGGAAGCGCGCCTGAAAGGCCAGCGCCTGCCGAAGCCGGAAGGTCTGCTGAGCCAGAACGAACAGCTCTGGGAGCCTCTATACGCCTGCTATAAATCGCTCCAGGCTTGTGGGATGGGCATCATTGCCAACGGCGAACTGCTCGACACCCTGCGCCGCGTGAAGTGTTTCGGCGTGCCGCTGGTGCGTATCGACGTTCGTCAGGAAAGTACCCGTCATACCGAAGCGCTGGGCGAGCTGACCCGCTACCTCGGCATTGGCGACTACGAAAGCTGGTCAGAAGCCGACAAACAGGCGTTCCTGATCCGCGAGCTGAACTCCAAGCGCCCGCTGCTGCCGCGCAACTGGGAGCCAAGCAATGACACCCGCGAAGTGCTCAACACCTGTAAAGCGATTGTAGATGCGCCGAAAGGATCTGTGGCCGCCTACGTGATCTCCATGGCGAAGACCCCGTCCGACGTGCTGGGCGTTCACCTTCTGCTGAAAGAAGCGGGCATTGACTATGCTCTGCCGGTAGCACCGCTATTTGAGACTCTCGACGACCTGAACAACGCTAACGACGTGATGACCCAGCTGCTGAACATCGACTGGTATCGCGGCTTTATTCAGGGCAAACAGATGGTGATGATCGGCTATTCCGACTCCGCGAAAGATGCGGGGGTGATGGCAGCCTCCTGGGCGCAGTATCAGGCACAGGATGCACTGATCAAAACCTGTGAGAAAGCCGGTATCGAGCTGACCCTGTTCCACGGACGCGGTGGCTCAATTGGTCGTGGCGGTGCGCCTGCACACGCGGCGCTGCTCTCTCAACCACCAGGAAGCCTGAAAGGCGGCCTGCGCGTGACCGAGCAGGGCGAGATGATCCGCTTCAAGTACGGCCTGCCGGAAGTGACCATCAGCAGCCTGTCGCTTTATACCAGCGCGATCCTCGAAGCCAACCTGCTGCCGCCGCCGGAGCCAAAAGAATCCTGGTGCCGGATTATGGACGAACTGTCTGACATCTCCTGCGATCTGTACCGCGGCTACGTGCGTGAAAACAAAGACTTTGTCCCTTACTTCCGCTCGGCCACGCCTGAACAGGAGCTGGGTAAACTGCCGCTGGGTTCGCGCCCGGCCAAGCGTCGTCCGACCGGCGGTGTTGAATCCCTGCGCGCCATTCCATGGATCTTCGCCTGGACGCAAAACCGCTTAATGCTGCCAGCCTGGCTGGGTGCCGGTGCGGCGCTGCAAAAAGTGGTGGAAGACGGTAAGCAGAGCGAACTGGAAACCATGTGCCGCGACTGGCCATTCTTCTCTACCCGTCTGGGAATGCTGGAGATGGTCTTCTCGAAGGCCGACCTGTGGCTGGCGGAATACTACGATCAGCGCCTGGTGAAGCCGGAGCTGTGGGCGCTGGGCAAAGAGCTGCGCGAACTGCTGGAAGGCGACATCAAAGTGGTGCTGGATATCGCCAATGACTCCCACCTGATGGAAGACCTGCCGTGGATCGCCGAGTCTATCCAGCTGCGTAACATCTACACCGACCCGCTGAACGTTTTACAGGCTGAACTGCTGCACCGTTCGCGTCTGGCGGAAGAGGAAGGTAAAGAGCCGGATCCACGCGTTGAACAGGCGCTGATGGTAACGATAGCAGGCGTTGCGGCAGGTATGCGTAACACCGGTTGATCGGTTTTGCCAGGTGGCGCTTACGCTTACCCGCCCTAAAATAGGCTTTTCGTAGGCCCGGCAAGCACCAGCGCCGCCGGGCAATACCCTGGTATCCACACCATGCACCACGACATTACCCAGATCCTGACTAACCTGATCAACGGCACAACGCCGCTGCGTCAGGTGCATTTTGCAAACTCCGCTACCTCCGCCCCCGAACTTGCCTTGCAGGTCGATTTTCCACGTCTGGAGATCGCGATCGAAGGTTCGATGAAAGACCAGGCTGGCTGCGTTTTACAGCAGGGTGATGTTTTATACGTCCCGGCTGGCGGCTGGAATAATCCACAATGGCAAGCACCCGCAACAACGCTGAGCATCCTGTTTGGCAAACAGCAGCTTGGGTTTAGCCTTTTGCACTGGAATGGTATAGACGTTCGAAACCTGACAAAGCAGCACGTTGCCCGCCGCGGTCCCCGTATTGGATCGCTACTCTTACAGACGCTTCATGAAATGCAGATGCAACCGCATGAGCAACAAACCGCGCGGCTGATTATTGCCAGCCTGCTTAGCCACTGCGTCGACCTGCTGGGTAGTCAGATCCAAACCGCCTCCCGCAGCCAGGCTTTGTTTGAAGCAATTCGGGTCTATATTGACGAACACTACGCCACTCCCCTTACCCGGGAATCCGTCGCGCAGGCGTTTTATATCTCCCCAAACTACCTGTCGCATCTGTTCCAGAAAACGGGCGCAGTGGGTTTCAATGAGTACCTGACGCACACCCGACTGGAACACGCGCGCCAGTTACTGAAAGGATATGATTTGAAAGTGAAAGAGGTGGCGCATGCCTGCGGATTTGTCGACAGCAACTATTTCTGCCGGTTGTTTCGTAAAAACACCGAGCGTTCGCCGTCAGAATACCGTCGCCAGTATCACAGCCAGCTCACCGGGAAGGTCATTAGTCCAGAATGACCTGAGTATGCTGCGGAGCGGCTAACATTTTACGCACCGCCCCCATCACCTTTTGTGGGTCGCGTAAAAAGGCGCTAATACCGCACTTCACGTAGCGCGCATGCTCGAAACGTTCGCTGCCCGCCAGTTCGATATCGGTAATGAGCAATACGACATCGGCTCGCCGTATGTCGTCTTCCGTAAGCTCGCACTCAACACCCAGCGCTCCCTGCGTCTCAATGTTAACGCTCCACTTCTCCTGCTGGCAGAGCTTTTCCAGACGTTCGGCAGCCATATAGGTATGTGCGACGCCACTGACACACGCGGTCACCGCCACCAGATGACGTCCCGTTATCACTGTCATGTTCAGCCTCCCACGGTAACATTGAAACCTTCGCGCTCTGCCAGTTGACGCATCGCTGACACCTCATCTTCTGTCGGAGGGGTCGCTTGCCGCATTCCCCACTCCTGTCCCAGCAGACGGTATTTTGGCTCCCCATACTGATGAAAGGGCAATAAATGCAGTTGCCGTATTCCTGAAGGTAGCAGGAAAGCCAGCACGCGCGCCATGTTCGTTTCGTTAAGCGTATAGCCAGGAATAAGCGGCACACGAGGAATCACGTTTATCCCGTCAGCCACCAGCTGGCGGAAATTATCCAGCACTCTGGGAAGATTCATTGCCACAATCGATTGGGCCAGATCCGCGTCCATGATCTTTAAATCAAACAACACTTCATCACACTGGCGAGCCAGCGGCATTAATCGGGACAAAGGGGCATCGCCTGCCGTTTCGATGGCCGTATGCACGCCGAAACGGCGTAAACCCTGTAGAAATTTTGTCGCGAAAGGCGCATGCAGCAACACTTCGCCACCCGAGAGCGTCACCCCACCTCCAGAGGAACGAAAGAAAACATCGTCTTTCATTACCTCGCTTACCAGCTCCTCCAGCGTAACATCCCGCCCAATAGGCTCAAATGCGCCGGAGGGGCACTCATCGACGTCCCGCAAACAGGGTGCGCAGTGAAGACATTTGCTTTCTCTGCGCACCGTTTCGATTTTCGGTGAAATCGACTCCGGATTCGCACACCACGGACAGCGATGAGGACAACCTTTAAAAAAGACCACCGTACGGATGCCGCGACCGTCATTCAATGAGTAGCGCTGGATATTGAAAATACGCGCCACCTCGGCGTGCGTTTCAACCACGTCACAGCTGATGCGCTGTGCGGCGGATAATGTCATCCTGGATCTCCTTCGATAACTCAACAAAGAAGGCGCTGTAGCCAGCAACGCGCACCACCAGCCCGGCAAAATCCTGTGGACGCTGTTGCGCTTCACGCAATGTTTCCGCGTTCACCACGTTGAACTGGATATGCTGCAACTTAAGCTGGGTGAAAGCACGAAGGAAATCCGCCAGCTTTTGCAGCCCGGCATCGCCTTCCAGCGTCGCAGGGGTAAATTTAACGTTTAACAGCGTACCGTTAGATAACAGATAGTTATCCAGCTTGCTTACCGATTTAAGTACCGCCGTTGGGCCCTGCATATCTTGCCCAAGCATCGGGGAGAGCCCACCGTCAGCCAGTTGCTCTCCGGCAAAGCGGCCATCCGGTGTAGCTCCCACCACCGCCCCCAGCGGCACGTGCGCCGATACGGTATAAGAGCCTGGCGTGAACTGTCCGCCGCGCGGGTTCCGGTATTTTTCGACCTCTTTACAGTAATGGCGCAACAGTTCAGCGCTGATATTGTCGACATCATCGATATCATTGCCGTATTTTTCGAAGCGATTGATCAACCTTGCACGCACCTTTTCTCCCTCAGGGGTGGCAAAGTTCGCTTTTAACACGGCTAAGAGCTCATCAAAACTTAAGCGATGCTGTTCAAAGACCAGCCCTTTCAGGGCGTGCAGTGAATCACTCAGGTTGGCTATCCCGATCCCCTGAACGCCAGAAAAGTTATATCGCGCCCCGCCGTCGGTAATATCTTTCCCTGATTCAAGGCAATCGCTGATAAATGAAGAGAGCAACGGTACCGGTGCCCAGTCTCGATGGCCGATATCGCAAATGTTGCTCCCCTCAACCATCAGCGCAATGTAGTGGTTAATTTTGGCCCGAATATGGTCCAGCAAGCCTTCATAACTCAGCGTTGAATTGCCTTCGTTCTCCAGCATCGCGATTTCCATTACTTTCAGCAGGTTAAACATCGCGATATCGTGCAGACCGTAGGTTTTACCCGGAATTGACAGTTCTACACAGCCTACCACCGCGTAGTCGCGCGCATCCTCCAGCGACACACCCCGATTCAGGAAAGCGGGTACCACCACTTCATCATTGAAAATCTGCGGAATACCAGTGCCCAGGCGGATCGTCTCTGCCGTTTTAAGCAGGAAAGGTCGGTCGATAAGTTCATTAACCCGTACGCCAAGGTTCGGTTGAGGAAGCTGAACGCTTTGGTAAGCATCCAGGCACAGGAAGGAAAGCACATTCACTGCGCTACGACCGCTCTCCGTTAAACCGCCCAACAACGCGGTATAACCCGTCGGGAAACCAGCAAAATAACGTGCGCTACTCGTCGAACGTAAAAGCACCACGTCATTGCATTTCACCCACAGCGATTCCAGTAGCTCTTTCAGAAATGCGGGATCGTCCCCCTGCGAAAGCGAAGCCTGATAAAAGGGCAGCATATACTGGTCGAAGCGCCCGATAGAAAGCGAGCTGGCGTTAGATTCGTATTGCAAAATGACGTTCATATACCAGAACAGCTGACACGCCTGCCAGAACGTTTGCGGCTTATGCTGCGCGTTGTGACGCGAGATTTCGGCAATCTTTCGTAGCTCTTCATGCCGTGAAGCGTCATCACAGACGGTTGCAAGCGTTTCAGCCAGCGCAGCATAGCGCAGAATATGGCGCTGGGAGGCTTCAAGCAGAATCAGCGCGGCGGCATAGAACGTGTTCTGCGCATCGCGGGCACAATATTCTCGCATTTGCGCCACCAGCGCACCCAGCCCGTTATTCAGCAGGCGCGGATAATCAATAATGATATGCCCCTGCCCTTTGTCCGTCTGGTTGACGCTGAAAATTTGCGTCCCTACAGCGGCTTTCACCTCATCCGTCATCTGGCTGTTGATGAAATCTTTCATCGACCGTTTTTCCCAGTAGGGATACAGCACGTCGCGGTAGATCTGCTTATCCGCTTCGCCGATCTCGAAGCGGTCCTGCGGACGTGTGGAAAACTGGTCCAGCTCCTTAAGCAGCCAGTACGGATCCATCTCAGGGGACATAATGCCCGCGCGCGGTTTAACGGTCCGGTTTCCGGCAATCAGTTCCTCATCACGAATCGCGATGTTCACATGGTCAAGAATGTACGCCGTGGCTTTTGCTCGCCTGAGGATAACCGGCTCGCCCTCCGTCTGCTGATGGCTGGCGGTATAGAGCAAAGCACGCTCAAGCGAGATTTCACGTGGACTGGCAAAAAGTGCGTCTTTCAAACGCTGGGTACGATTTGTCATGAGGGAACTCCTGTAACGGAAAACGAGCCCGCCCCGAAGGGCGGGAGAGCGTCAGGCGGTTTGCGCCAGGTGGGCATCAATTTTGTTCATGATGGCGTCGGCGCGTTTTACCGCGTCGCTGATATTGACGCGTACAATGGTTTTCCCGGCAAAGCGCTCTTCGAATTTAATGCCGATATCTTTGGTCAGGATCACCATATCTGCGGCGGCAACGTCTTCTGCCGTCAGTTCGTTCTCCAGGCCAATCGACCCTTGCGTTTCAACCTTCACTTCCCAACCTTTAGCTTTGGCGGCACTTTCCAGCGCTTCGGCCGCCATGTAGGTATGGGCAACGCCTGACGGACATGCTGTTACTGCGATAATTCGGGCCATGTTCTTTTCCTCAATCAGTTAATTTCGAAATCCAGATCCAGGTCGTCCTCTTTTTCCTCGACCTGTTTTGCATTCTTGCGTGCAAAACTCTTCAGCACGTTAACGCTAATGGCCGTCACCACAGCCCCCACGGCAACCGCCACGATGTAGCCCAGCTTGCGCTCCACCACAGGGAGAACGATGAGCCCGCCCCAACCGGCATAGCATTGTGCGCCCATCACGGCGGCCGTCACTGCGCCACATGCGGATCCCAGCATGATGGAGGGAATAACGCGCAGAGGATCAGCAGCAGCGAACGGAATGGCCCCTTCGGTGACCCCCACGCAGCCCATCACTAATGCAGCCTTACCCGCTTCACGCTCTTCACCGGTAAAATTCTTGCGATTAATCAGCGTCGCCAGGCCTAATCCTAGCGGTGGTATGCAAATAGCCACGGCGGCAATTGCAACGACGGTATAGACGCCCTGCGCAACGCAAATCAGCATGAAGGCATACGCCACTTTGTTGACCGGGCCGCCCATATCGAACGCCAGCATGAGACCGATAATAATGGCGAGTACCACAATGCTGCCCTGCTGCATTCCTTGCAGCCACTGGGTAAGGCCGGTGGTCAGTGCGCCTACAGGCTCGCCAAGCCCCCACATCATGATGCCTGCTGTGATAAACGTGCCGATAATCGGGATGATGAAAATTGGCATAACGGAGCGCAGCACTTTCGGGACCGGCAGTTTTTTCAGGTACCAAACGACAATCCCACCGAAAATCCCGGCGATAATCGCGCCAAAGAACCCGGCACCGAAGCTGTTGCCCACCCAGGCGGCAATTGCACAGGGAGCCAGCGCGGCGCGTTCTGCAATGGAATAGCCGATATAGGCGGCGAGGAATGGCACCATCAGCGTTAACCCCGCCACGCCGATATCAAAGAGCTTTTTCAGGTTGGGATCAGTTGCGGCATCGGGCACCGCGCCTTTGCCATACAACATGACCGAAACCGCCAGCAGAATGCCGCCCGAGACCACAAAAGGGATCATGTGCGACACCCCGGTCATCAGATGCTGCCGCGTGTTCTTGAGAATATGCACCAACTCTTTCATATGTCGCTCCTGCCCTAAAACCATAAAGATGTTGTGGCAAACAATAGGCAATCAGGAAGACGGCGGACAGGAGACAAAAAGGCCATTTACTGGATTTTTGTAATGTCGAAATAAAAATGCGATCCGCCTCGACATTTCTGATAGACGTTACGCATAAGACAAAGGACCATAACCTGTGAGTCAAATCTCACTTTCCACGTGACATTACATTTGTCCAGCTTTTGGCAGATTTGTCACATGGCGCGCGTCATCAACACACTCGTATGCTGTTGCCCAATGAATGAGGATTGATTTCAGGAGTGTGTATGGCTCTCGTAGTGGAATTTACCTGTGAATTACCCAACGGTGTTCACGCGCGTCCGGCAAGTCATGTGGAAACGCTGTGCAATACGTTTATCTCGCAAATCGAATGGCACAACCTGCGCACAGACCGTAAAGGGAATGCCAAGAGCGCACTGGCAGTCATTGGCACCGATACGCTGGCAGGCGATGCCTGTCGTCTGGTGATCCAAGGTGAAGATGAGCAGAACGCCTATCAGCAACTGGAACAATGGCTCCGGGAAGAGTTCCCACACTGTGATGCGCCGCTCGCAGAAGCCATTAATATTGAGCGCGATCCGCTGCCAGAATCCCTCGCGCGCCTTAATCCAACGCTTTTCCGCGCCCTGCCCGTTTGCAGCGGTAGCGCCCAGGGCGTGTTGACCTTGCTGGCCTCGCTGGATCTCAACGCACTGTCAGATTTACCCGAAGCGAAAGACGAAGGAGATGAGCAGTTAGCACTGGATAATGGTCTCACCCTGCTGGTGAAAAACATTGAGCTGCGCGCGCTGGACAGCGACAGCACCGCCAGCGCCGTTCTTGAAGCCCATCGTTCGCTGGCTACGGATACCTCGCTGCGCCAGCACCTCCTGTCAGGGGTCAACCGGGGCTTAAGCTGCGCCCAGGCCATCATCGCCACGGCGAACCATTTCTGCGAAACGTTCTCTCGTTCCAGCAGCACGTATTTGCAGGAGCGTGTGCTGGACGTTCGCGACGTCTGCTATCAGCTTTTACAGCATATCTACGGTGAAGCGCGTTTCCCGTCTCCGGGGCAACTGACGCAGCCGAGCGTCTGCCTTGCTGACGACCTCACGCCCGGCCAGTTCCTGGAACTGGATAAAACTCTGCTCAAAGGGCTGCTGTTAAAAAGCGGTGGAACAACCTCGCACACGGTTATTCTTGCACGTTCCTTTAATATTCCGACGCTGGTGGGCGTCGACGGTGAAAGCCTGTTGCAGTGGCGCAATCAATCCGTATTTATTGATGGCAATGCTGGTGCCGTCGTGGTCGATGCAAGCGATGCGGTGGCGCGCTACTACCGACAGGAAGCACGGGTACAACAGGCACTACGCGAGCAGCAGGGCATCTGGCTGGACCGGGAAGCCAGAACCGCCGACGGCCTGCGGGTTGAGATTGCCGCGAACATCGCCCATGCGGTGGAAGCGCAGGCAGCCTTTGAGAACGGCGCCGAGGGCGTTGGCCTGTTTCGCACCGAAATGCTTTATATGGACCGCAGCAGCGCGCCCGGTGAAAACGAGCTCTACAACATTTTCTGTCAGGCACTGGAAAGTGCAAACGGGCGCAGCATCATCGTGCGGACCATGGATATCGGCGGCGATAAGCCGGTAGAGTACCTGAAGATCCCGGCCGAAAATAACCCGTTCCTCGGTTACCGCGCCGTACGTATTTACGAAGAGTATGCAGTGCTTTTCACCACCCAGCTTCGGGCGATCCTGCGCGCCTCTGCTCACGGCAGCCTGAAGATCATGATCCCGATGATCTCTTCCATGGAAGAGATCCTGTGGGTGAAAGAGAAACTTGCCGAAGCGAAACAACAGCTCCGCGCTGAGCATATTCCGTTTGATGAGAAAATCCCGCTTGGCATCATGCTGGAAGTCCCTTCGGTGATGTTTATCATCGACCAGTGTTGCGAAGAGATTGATTTCTTTAGCATCGGTAGCAATGACCTGACGCAGTATCTGCTGGCTGTTGATCGCGATAACGCCAAAGTCACACGCCATTACAACAGCCTGAACCCGGCCTTCCTGAGGGCGCTGGATTACGCGGTACAAGCCGTCCATCGCCAGGGGAAATGGATTGGCCTGTGCGGCGAACTGGGTGCAAAAGGCTCGGTGTTGCCATTGCTGGTGGGTCTGGGTTTGGACGAGCTGAGCATGGGGTCGCCCGCTATCCCGGCAACCAAAGCGCGTCTGGCTCAGCTTGATAGCCGCGCCTGCCGCCAGTTGCTGAATCAGGCCATGGCGTGTCGCACTTCGCTTGAAGTGGAGCACCTGCTGGCGCAGTTCCGCATGAATCAGCAGGACACACCTCTGGTTACACCTCGCTGCATTTCACTGGACAATGACTGGAACAGCAAAGAAGAGGTCATGAAAGGAATGACCGATAACCTGCTGCTCGCAGGACGTTGCCGCTACCCACGCAAGCTGGAGGCCGATCTGTGGGCACGCGAAGCGGTCTTCTCCACCGGGCTCGGCTTTAGCTTTGCTATCCCGCACAGCAAATCGGAGCACATTGAGCAATCCACCATCAGCGTTGCACGCCTGAAAGCCCCCGTCATGTGGGGAGATGAAGAAGCACAATTCATCATCATGCTAACGCTGAATAAACACGCCGCGGGCGATCAGCATATGCGTATTTTCTCCCGACTGGCACGCCGCATCATGCATGAGGATTTCCGCAATGCGCTGGTTAACGCCAGCTCAGGGGAGGCGATTGCTTCCCTGCTACAACACGAATTAGAACTGTAAAACGAGGAAGAGTGATGGAACTGTACCTGGATACCGCCAACGTGGCGGAAGTTGAACGCCTGGCGCGCATTTTTCCCATTGCGGGCGTTACCACCAACCCGAGCATCATTGCCGCCAGCCGTGAATCCATCTGGGACGTGCTGCCGCGGCTGCAACAAGCCATCGGGCCGGAGGGCACGCTGTTTGCTCAAACCATGAGCCGCGACGCCGAAGGCATGGTGGCGGAGGCCAAACGCCTGAGTAACGCCATCCCGGGTATTGTGGTGAAAATTCCGGTCACCGCGCAGGGGCTTATCGCCATTAAAGAGCTGAAAAGAGAGGGTATTACCACGCTGGGCACCGCCGTTTACAGCGCCGCTCAGGGTTTACTGGCCGCGCTGGCAGGAGCGAAGTATGTCGCACCGTATGTAAACCGCGTCGATGCGCAGGGCGGTGACGGCATTCGCACGGTACAGGAGCTGCAATCTCTGCTGGAACAACATACGCCAAAGAGCATGGTGCTGGCTGCCAGCTTTAAAACGCCGCGCCAGGCGCTGGATTGCCTGTTGGCAGGATGTGAGGCAATCACGCTTCCCTTAGACGTAGCGCAACAAATGCTCGGCACGCCAGCGGTAGAGTCAGCCATAGAGAAGTTCGATCAGGACTGGAAAAACGCGTTTGGTAACCTCAACCTCTAAGGGAGAACTGTTATGGACCGTATTATTCAATCGCCGGGGAAATACATCCAGGGCGCAGATGTTCTTACTCGCCTCGGCGACTACCTGAAGCCGCTGGCGAATCGCTGGCTGGTGGTGGGCGATAAATTTGTGCTGGGTTTTGCTGAAGAAACCCTGCGTCAGAGTTTTAAAAAAGCCGGACTCCATGCCGAAATCGCACCGTTTGGTGGCGAATGTTCGCAAAATGAAATCGATCGCCTGAAAAAGCTGGCCGACAGCGCCGACTGCCTGGCGGTGCTGGGTATCGGCGGCGGAAAAACGCTGGATACCGCCAAAGCGCTGGCGCACTTTATGGACGTGCCGGTGGCTATTGCCCCGACCATTGCCTCCACCGATGCGCCGTGCAGCGCCCTCTCCGTGATTTATACCGACAGCGGTGAGTTCGATCGCTACCTGATGCTGCCGCACAACCCGAACATAGTGATTGTCGATACCAAAGTGGTGGCAGGCGCACCTGCGCGCCTGCTGGCCGCCGGGATTGGCGATGCACTGGCAACCTGGTTTGAAGCGCGCGCCTGTTCGCGCAGCGGCGCCACGACCATGGCGGGTGGCAAGTGCACGCAGGCAGCGTTAGCGCTGGCAGAGCTGTGCTACAACACGCTGGTTGAAGAGGGCGAGAAAGCGATGCTGGCGGCAGAGCAGCATGTCGTCACACCGGCGCTGGAACGCATTATCGAAGCCAACACCTATCTCAGCGGGGTGGGCTTTGAAAGCGGCGGGCTGGCGGCGGCGCATGCCATTCACAACGGCATGACGGCGGTGCCGGATGCGCATCATTTTTACCATGGCGAAAAGGTCGCGTTCGGCACGCTGACACAGCTGGTACTGGAGAACGCGCCGGTTGAAGAAATTGAGACCGTCGCCGCGCTTTGCCACAGCGTTGGGCTGCCGATCACCCTGGCGCAGCTGAACATCAAAGAGGATATTCCGGCCAAAATGCGGCTGATCGCGGAAGCGTCCTGCGCCGAAGGTGAAACCATTCACAACATGCCTGGCGGCGTCACGCCGGATCAGGTCTATGCGGCGCTGCTGGTGGCCGACCAGTATGGACAGCGATTCTTGCAGGAGTGGGAGTAACGAAAAAAGCCGGGTGGCGCTGCGCTTACCCGGCCTACATGGCACTTTAATTTGTAGGCCGGGTAAGGCGTAGCCGCCACCCGGCACATGGGTTACTTCACGTCAAACCGGTCCAAATCCATCACTCGCGCCCACGCGGCAACAAAATCACGGACGAACTTCTCGTGTGCATCACTGCTGGCGTAAACTTCGGCCAGCGCACGCAGGACGGCGTTTGAACCGAAGACCAGATCGGCGCGGGTGGCGGTGTATTTCACTTCTCCGCTGGCGCGATCGCTACCGGCAAACAGCTCGTTTGAGTCATCGGTCGCTTTCCACTGGGTGTTCATATCCAGCAGATTAACGAAGAAGTCGTTGCTCAGCACGCCCTCGCGGTTGGTAAACACGCCATTCTTGCTGCCATCGAAGTTTGCACCCAGTACGCGCAGACCGCCGATTAGCACCGTCAGTTCCGGCGCGGTCAGGGTCAGCTGCTGGGCTTTGTCGATCAGCAGCGACTCGGTGGTGGACACATCCACCTGCGCACGGTAGTTGCGGAAACCGTCGGCAACCGGTTCGAGCAGGTTAAACATCTCGATGTCCGTCTGGTCCTGACGCGCATCTACGCGGCCTGGGGTAAACGGTACGTTGACGTAAACGCCTGCCGCTTTCGCCGCCTGCTCAACGCCCACAACACCTGCCAGCACGATGATATCGGCCAGTGAGGCTTTATTAGTGGTGCGCTGAATAGCTTCCAGAGCCGGTAACGCCCGTACCGCCGCGGCGTTCACATCCCAGTCGCGCTGAGGCGCCAGCGCCAGACGCGCGCCGTTAGCGCCGCCACGCTTGTCGCCGCCGCGGAAGGTCGATGCCGACGCCCAGGCCACGGAAACCAGCTCGCTCACGGAGAGACCAGAGGCCGCGATTTCCGCTTTCAGGCTTTCAATATCTTCCTGCGTCGGATGGAACACCGGCTGAGGCAGCGGATCCTGCCAAATCAAATCTTCTTTCGGCACTTCCGGGCCAATGTACCGCGCTTTTGGCCCCATATCGCGATGGGTCAGCTTGAACCACGCGCGCGCAAAGGCTTCGTTGAAGGCCTGCGGATCGTTCAGGAAGCGACGGGAAATTTTCTCGAATTCCGGATCAAAACGCAGCGTCAGGTCGGTGACCAGCATGGTTGGCTTGCGTTTTTTCGACGGGTCAAACGGGTCAGGCATAATTTCTGGCGCATCCACGGCTTCAAACTGAATGGCGCCCGCCGGGCTACGCGTCTGCACCCATTCGTATTTGAACAGGTTCTCGAAGAAGTAGTTGCTCCACTGGGTCGGGGTTTGAGACCAGATAACTTCCAGCCCGGAGGTGATGGCGTCAGCGCCAATACCGGTGCCGTGCGTGCTGGCCCAGCCCAGACCCTGCGCTTCAATCGGCGACGCTTCCGGGTCAGTGCCCACATGCGTGGCTTCGCCTGCGCCGTGCGTTTTACCGAGCGTATGGCCGCCTGCAATCAGCGCGACGGTCTCTTCGTCGTTCATGCCCATATTGCCAAAGGTAGCGCGGATCGCCGCCGCCGCAGACAGCGGTTCACCGCTGGCGTTTGGCCCTTCCGGGTTAACGTAAATCAGGCCCATTTCAGTGGCCGCAAGCGGGCGCTTCGCCAGCGCTTCCGGGTCACGGTGGGTCAGCCAGGCTTTTTCATCGCCCCAGTTCACGTCCAGATCCGGTTCCCAGACGTCTTCACGCCCGGCACCGAAACCAAAAGTGCGGAAGCCGGAGTTCTCCAGCGCCACGTTACCCGCGAGGATAAACAGGTCGGCCCAGGAGATTTTTTGTCCGTATTTTTGCTTAACTGGCCACAGCAGACGGCGAGCCTTATCCAGACTGACGTTATCAGGCCAGGAGTTCAGCGGCGCAAAACGTTGCTGGCCGCGCCCCGCGCCGCCGCGACCGTCAACGGAGCGATAGGTACCCGCACCGTGCCAGGCCATACGAATAAACAGGCCCGCATAGCTTCCCCAGTCGGCAGGCCACCACGGTTGTGAGTCGGTTAAAAGGGCTTTGAGATCGCCCTTAAGGGCGGAATAGTCGAGCTTGCTGAATTCTTTGCGGTAGTCGAAGTCTTCACCCAGCGGGTTCGAACGGTTGGAATGTTGGTTTAGAAGATCGATGCGGAGTTGTTTAGGCCACCAATCTTTGCTGCCGGTACCTGCACCCGCGCTGTGATCGACGCCGCCCTGGTGGAACGGACATTTGCCGGCGGATGCCGCGTTATTGGTCTCGTCTGACATGCTCATCGCTATGCTCCCTTTACAGTGTTACCGTTACGATATACACCACTAGCGATAAGAGATAGTTGAATTAATCCACAGATTCGATAGCTAATACCTTTTAACTCTCTGTTCGATTAAAAAGCCCTCGTTTTATGAGGGCTTTTTACTTTACAGCGCCGGGCGAACACCGAGCGTATGGCAAATGGCATAGCTCATTTCCGCGCGATTCAGGGTATAGAAATGGAAATCTTTCACCCCTTCGCGGCTTAAAATCTTCACCATGTCCATCGCGATATTGGCTCCCACCAGCTTGCGGGTTTCCGGGTCGTCGTCCAGCCCTTCATACATTTTGGACATCCACAGCGGAATGCGCACGTTGGTCATATCCGCGAATTTCTTCGCCTGTTTGAAGTTCGAGACCGGCAGAATACCAGGGATGATTTCGACATCAATACCTGCCGAGACGCAGCGGTCACGAAAGCGCAGGTAGCTTTCAACGTCAAAGAAGAACTGAGTAATCGCACGGTTAGCACCAGCCTCCACTTTACGCTTCAGGTTGAGCAGATCCGCCTGGGCACTTTTGGCTTCCGGGTGAACTTCAGGGTAGGCGGCCACGGAGATATCAAAGTCGGCAACGTCTTTCAGCAGGCCGACCAGATCGGCGGCAAACATCTCTGGCTTACCGCTGCCTGGCGGGAGGTCGCCGCGCAGGGCCACAATGTGGCGAATGCCGTTATTCCAGTAGTCCTGGGCAATGGCGCGCAGTTCATCACGGGTGGCGTCGATACAGGTCAGGTGCGGCGCCGCTTCCAGACCGGTTCGGTCTTTAATGCCCTTAATGATGCTGTGCGTGCGGTCACGCTCACCGGAGTTGGCGCCGTAGGTCACGGAGACGAACTTCGGCTTGAGGCTGCTCAGGCGATCGATAGAGCTCCACAGGGTTTGCTCCATTTCACTGGTGCGCGGCGGGAAAAATTCAAAAGAGACGTTAATCTGGCCGTTTACTTCGGCCAGGCTCTGGTTCAGTGCTTCCCGCTGGTTTGCGTGAAAAAAGCTCATACCCTACCCCTATCAATCGCGTGTCATTGTCTGTTGTGTTGTGAACTTCTATACGTTTAGACGTCCAGATGTAAAAATGACGGAAAAGCGGGATGACGTCAACAGAAATAATCAACATTAACGGTGAGGTTTGTTCAGGGAAGATGAAGGGCATTCATGATGGGGGTGAGTGCGGTCTGATACCCTCACCCTGTCCCTCTCCCACAGGGAGAGGGAAATGCAGACGTTACAGCAGCTTAGCCAGACGATTAATGTCGGACTGAATGGCTCCGGCGGTGACATCGCGTCCCGCGCCCGGGCCACGGATCACCAGCGGGTTATCGCGGTACCAGCGGCTTTCGATGGCGAAGACGTTGTCGCATGGCAGGAGCGCCGCCAGCGGATGTTCAGGACGCACCGCCTCCACGCCCACGCGCGCTTTACCGTTCGCCTCGAAGCGCGCCACGTAACGCAGCACCAGCCCCATCTCGTTAGCTGCTTCCAGACGTTGCACCATCTGCTCGTTCAGCTCGTCGCCGTTCTCGAAGAAGTGATCGACGGACCCTTCCTCGCAGCCCGCAGGCACCAGCGACTCAACGCGTACCTGACCCGGCTCAATGTCGTAGCCGGCTTCACGCGCCAGGATCACCAGCTTGCGCATCACGTCTTTACCGGCAAGGTCAACGCGCGGATCCGGCTCGGTTAAACCCTGCTGCCACGCCTGATCCACCAGGTCGGTGAACGGCACGGTGCCGTCAAATTGCAGGAACAGCCAGGAGAGCGTGCCGGAGAAGATCCCGCTCAGCGCCAGAATGCTGTCGCCGCTTTCAATCAGATCGCGCACGGTATGGTTAACCGGCAGACCTGCGCCAACGGTGGCGTTATACAGCCAGTGACGACCCGTTTTTTCGAACGCGTCGTGGATCTGGCGATATTTATCAGTGCTGCTCGCGCCCGCCAGCTTGTTGGCGCTGATGACGTGGAACCCGTGGCTGGCGAAATCCAGATACTGATCGGCCAGCTGCTCGCTGGCGGTCACATCCAGCACTACCAGATCGTCATACGGGTGCGCACGCATCCACAGGAACAGCGACTCTTCATCTTGCTCGACGGCTTCATCATTAAAGAAGGCCAGCGCGCGGCTGGCATCCAGCCCTTCGTAGTTCAGCAGGCTGCGGCGGCTGTCCACCACGCCTGCGAGAATGAATTCGAACCCGGTACGCGCCGAGAGCGTGACCTGTTCGCGGGCGAACAGCTCCAGCCAGCGGGAACCGATGTTGCCTTTACCAAACAGCACCAGGCCGATGCGTTTTTCCGCACGGAACAGGGAGGTATGCAGGCCCTGAATCAGGCTTTCGGTTGGCCCTTTACGCAGAACGGCAACCAGGCTGATGCCCTCTTCTGATTGCCAGGTGAACTCCACCGGCTGGCCTTTCAGCTGCTGCCAGAAGCGGTGGCAGTGCAGCGGGTTACGGGTGACGCCCGCGCCTACCATCGCCACCAGCGCCAGCCCCTGACGCAGGCGAAGCTCGCCCGGCAGGCCCGCTTCATCCAGAATTTTCAGGGCGCTGTCCACCACTTCGGCGGTATAGCAGAACTGCAACAGCTGGCGATCGTTATGCACGCCAACGGCCAGCGGACGCACCTGAGCACGTTTCAGGATGGTGTCGATATCTTTGTGCGCCAGTTTGAAATCCTGGCCCGCAGGCACCTGGAACTCAATCAGGCAGATGTCATCGTGGCTGGTGACAATGCGCGCGCCCGTACCGGATGCCAGCACGCGCTCGATGCGGGTGGAACCCTGATCCGGCGTGTAGCTACAGCGTAGTTGCAGGTCGATGTCGCTGCCGGAAACCGGCTGTAGCGTGCGCGCGTGCAGCACCGGGGCCGCCAGACGCGCCAGCTCGCTCGCTTCGTCGAGACGCAGCAGCGGCAGCAGGCAGGCATCTTTCACTTTGCGCGGGTCCGCGCTGTACACACCGGCCACGTCGCTCCAGATGGTGACGCGGGACACGCCCGCCAGGGCACCAATCTGTGTTGCCGAGTAGTCAGAGCCGTTACGGCCCAGCAGAACGGTTTCGCCGGCATTGCTGCGGCTGATAAAGCCGGTGACGACAATACGTTTACCGGGATGTTGCACCAGCAGCTGTTGCAGCAGCGGGTAGGACAACCCTTCGTCCACCTGCGGCTGCGCGGCACGTTCGGCACGCAGGAAATCACGCGCGTCGAGCCAGGCGGCTTCCACACCCAGGTGTTGCAGCACGGCGGCCATCAGGCGCGCAGACCACACTTCACCGTGGCCAACCACTTCGGCATACACCGCATCGGTAATGCCGCTGTCCAGCAGAGCGGCCAGACGCTCAAGGTCGTGCGTAAAAGCGCTAATCAGCCCGTCCGCCACGTCCGCAGGCAGCAAACCGGCAATCAGTTCGCTCTGGTAACGACGTAAGGACTGTTGCACCTGATGCGCAGAGAGGCGATCGGTCTGGCTCAGTTTCAGCCAGCTAATCAACTGGTTGGTGGTGCTGCCTGCCGCAGAGACAACCATCATGTCCCCCGGCTGTGAATACTCGGTCATGATCCCTGCGACACGCAGGTAACATTTCACATCAGCAAGACTACTGCCACCAAACTTGTGCAGCTGACGACCCTTCGCCCCTGCCTGCGCTATCACACTCATGATTACCCCTTGGCTGCGACCCGGAAGCCATTTTCCAGATCGGCAATTAAATCTTCAGAATCTTCAATACCGGTCGAGATACGCAGCAGCGTCTCGGAAATCCCGGCGGCGGCACGTGCTTCGGGTGCCATACCTGCGTGCGTCATAGTTGCGGCGTGGGAGATCAAGCTTTCTACTCCCCCTAAGGATTCCGCCAGCGTAAACAATGACAACCCGCTCAGGAAGCGACGCAGCGTTTGCTCGTCACCGTCCAGTTCAAAACTTAACATCGCGCCAAATCCTTTCTGTTGGCGCGCGGCAATCTCGTGCCCCTGGTTTTCCGGCAGCGACGGGTGATAAAGCTTTTTCACCAGCGGCTGGTTTTTCAGGAAATCCACGATCGCCTGGGCATTACGCTGCGCCACGTCCATACGCGGTGATAGCGTGCGAATACCGCGCAGCAGCAAATAGCTGTCGAACGCGCCCGCGGTGACGCCAATGTTATTGGCCCACCATGCCAGTTCGGTGACAACGTCGGGATCTCTGGCAATCACCACGCCCGCCACCACGTCAGAATGGCCGTTCAGATATTTCGTGCATGAATGCAACACCAGATCGGCACCCAGTGCCAGTGGGTTCTGAAGGGCCGGACTGAGGAACGTATTATCCACTACACTTATCGCTCCCGCATCCCTTGCGAGCTGACAAATTTTCGCAATATCGACTACGCGCAACAATGGATTGCTTGGACTTTCCACCAGAACCAGCTTCGGCTGCTCGGCAAGCGCCTGTTTCAGCGCCTGTTCGTCGTTTTGATCGACAAACAGCACACGGTAGCAGCCACGTTTCGCCAGGCTATCAAACAGACGATAGCTGCCGCCGTAACAGTCGTGTGGCGCCACCAGCAGATCGCCAGGTTTCAGGAACACTGTGGTTACCAGGTGAATGGCAGACATGCCGGTATTGGTTAATACCGCCCCTGCGCCGCCTTCCAGTTCCGCCAGCGCGCGCTGGGTGACGTCGCGCGTAGGATTGCCGCGACGCGAGTAGTCATGCGCGCGAGGTTCATTAAATCCGGTGAAATTATAGGTACTGGAGAGATGAATTGGCGGGACAACGCAGCCGTACTGCTCGTCATCATTCAATCCGCTACGCACTGCGATGGTGGCCTGTTTACGCGTCATGGTGAGGCTTCCTGGCGAATGAGGTGAAAAGTCAGGCACCAGAGTAAACATTGAAAGTATGGACGTCAATACATCTGGACATCTAAACTTCTTTGCGTATAGATTGAGCAATGCGCAAATAGCCGTTAAAATTATATGCTTTAGGACACGCTACAGCGGCAATATCCGTGCCTCGGTATCGTCTCTACGGTAAACTACGCAAGATTACGGTTCAAAACTGATGGTTACGGGTTTTGCACCTTTAGATTAATGACTGAGAGGATTAAAGGTATCTCATGGCTGAATGGAGCGGCGAATATATCAGCCCATACGCTGAGCACGGTAAGAAGAGTGAGCAAGTCAAGAAAATCACGGTGTCCATTCCTCTGAAGGTGTTGAAGATCCTCACCGATGAACGTACGCGTCGTCAGGTGAACAACCTGCGTCACGCCACTAACAGCGAACTGCTGTGCGAAGCGTTCCTGCATGCGTTTACCGGCCAACCGTTGCCGAACGATGACGATCTGCGTAAAGAACGCAGTGACGAAATCCCGGAAGAGGCGAAGGTGATCATGCGTGAACTGGGTATCGACCCGGAGACCTGGGAATACTAACAGCGATGCGGTCCCGCTGAGGGTGCTCAGCGGGATGGTTTCTCAGAAGTTGTAACCTAAGCCGACACGCAGACGCGTTTGTCGGTCGTCAGTGGTAGCAGTGTTATAGCCGGAAGAGACATTACCCACCTCCACGAATGGCACCCACGAATCGATGTTATACGCCACGCGGAAGTTATATTCGTAATCCTCTTTTTTGTTGTTATACAGATCTTCGTTGTCGGCGAATTTATAAATTCCGTTCAGCTCAAACATCCAGTTATCAATATTATATCCCAGCCACATTTCCGGGCGATATACCAGTCTGTCATCTTTACCGTCTGCATTACGGCGGGTATATTCGGTACGATAACGGAACGCCGTCCACCAGCTTTCATTAATATTATACTGTACGCGTAAATAGGGTTTATAAATAGCCATGTCGTCACCCATTTCAACCGCGATACCCGGCTGCCAGATAAATCCCTGCCAGGTAAACTGGTAGCTGGCAGTATATTCGTTGCTGTTACTTTCCATATTATTGAGCGCATCATTAGATTGCTTTTCGTCTGAGCGTGAGACGGCCTCTACGGCCACACCAAAGCCCGTCCCGAAACGGTGTGACATGTACACACGGTCATAGTTACGTCCATCGTCGTAATACTCGTGTCGGTAATCAACATATCCCGCCTGCGCCGCGCACGATAGTAATGGAAGCACGAATAAAAGTTGCTTCAGTTTCATCCTTTTTCCCTCAAAGTAAATACACCCTGAAAGCCATCGCTGTTGAAATGGCAAATAAGAATTTATGTCGAGCGCAGTGTAATTTTACACCCAGAGGGAAACCTTTTATTTATTGCCATATCCGGCAATAAAATGGCAAACAGGCCAAGAATACAGAGATAAAGCTCACTATCCGTATAAATAGGAATATATTAAGACACGGTGATTATTTTTCGGAAAAATTAAAATATATATTTGAAGAGAAAATATAAATACAGAATTAATTCAGGAGAGATATTACAGGCACAAAAAAACCGCCCGGAGGCGGTTTCTTCTGGATGCTTATTTAGCGCCCGGGATGCTGAAACGCTTGTTGAAGCGGTCAACACGGCCACCGGTTGCAACATCACGCTGCTTACCAGTGTAGAACGGGTGGCATTTGCCGCACACGTCCAGGTTCAGATCGTGACCCACGGTAGAGCGGATCTGGATAGAGTTACCGCAAGAGCAGTTTGCAGTAATCATTTCGTATTTCGGGTGAATATCTTTTTTCATGGGAGAACCTCAGTTAAGGCCGCGTCGCTCTTCCAGCCCTAACGCCAGACACCACGCGATGTTGAATGTAAGTTCTTTGGCGTAAAATACACCAAAGGCGGCGAATCATACAGAATTTGACCAACGTATGCAAACTGATCCGCACGCCGCTTTCACTAATGTGTATACTAACGCGCCACTTTTCAAGTCAGGAAGATTCGATGCCCGTCGCTCACGTTGCCCTGCCCGTTCCGCTTCCCCGCACCTTTGACTACCTGCTGCCCGACAGCATGAGCGCCAAAGCGGGCTGTCGCGTGACCGTGCCGTTTGGCAAACAGCAGCGCGTGGGGATCGTGGTGTCCGTCAGTAATAAAAGCGAACTGCCGCTAAACGAGCTGAAATCGGTTGTTGAGGTGCTGGACAGCGAGCCGGTTTACTCCACCAGCACCTGGCGACTGCTGCTGTGGGCGGCAGATTATTATCATCATCCGATTGGCGACGTCCTGTTCCATGCCCTGCCCATTATGCTGCGCCAGGGTAAGAGCGCCAGCCACGCGCCAATGTGGTACTGGTTTGCCACCGAGCAGGGCCAGGCGGTGGACATTAACAGCCTGAAGCGCTCGCAAAAACAGCAGCAGGCGTTGGCCGCGCTGCGCCAGGGAAAAATCTGGCGCCATCAGGTCGACGAGCTTGAGGTAAGCGAAACCGCGTTGCAGGCATTAAGGAAGAAAGGGCTGAGCGAGCTGGCCAGTGAAGCACCTGCCCTTCACGACTGGCGCGACGGCTTTTCCGTCTCGGGCGATCGTCTGCGTCTGAATACCGAGCAGGCCACCGCCGTAGGCGCGATTCACAGCGCTGCCGATCGTTTTTCCGCCTGGCTGCTGGCGGGCGTCACCGGCTCCGGTAAAACCGAAGTGTATCTGAGCGTGCTGGAAAACGTGCTCGCGCAGGGCAAACAGGCGCTGGTGATGGTGCCGGAAATCGGCCTGACGCCGCAAACCATCGCGCGTTTCCGTGAACGTTTTAATGCGCCCGTTGAGGTTCTGCACTCCGGCCTGAACGACAGCGAGCGCCTCAGCGCCTGGCTGAAAGCGAAAAACGGCGAAGCGGCGATTGTGATCGGCACCCGTTCATCGCTGTTTACGCCGTTTAAAAATCTCGGCGTTATCGTGATCGATGAAGAGCATGACAGCTCCTATAAACAGCAGGAAGGCTGGCGCTATCACGCCCGCGACTTAGCCGTGTACCGCGCCCACAGCGAGCAAATCCCCATTATTCTCGGGTCTGCCACCCCCGCGCTTGAAACGCTGCACAACGTTCGCCAGCGTAAATACCACATGCTGCGCCTGACGCGCCGCGCGGGAAATGCCCGCCCGGCCATTCAGCATGTGCTGGATCTGAAAGGTCAGCAGGTGCAGGCCGGGTTAGCGCCTGCGCTGATTAGCCGCATGCGTCAGCATTTGCAGGCGGGCAACCAGGTGATCCTGTTCCTGAACCGCCGCGGCTTTGCGCCTGCGCTGCTGTGCCACGACTGCGGCTGGATCGCGGAGTGCCCGCGCTGCGATCACTACTACACCTTCCACCAGGCTCAGCGCCATTTGCGCTGCCACCACTGCGACAGCCAGCGTCCGGTCCCCCGTCAGTGCCCGTCCTGCGGCTCAACGCACATCGTGCCGGTCGGTCTGGGAACGGAACAGCTTGAACAGGCGCTCGCGCCCTTCTTCCCGGATGTGCCCATCTCCCGTATCGACAGGGATACCACCAGCCGTAAAGGGGCGCTTGAGCAGCAACTGGCGGAAGTACATCGTGGCGGCGCGCGTATCCTGATTGGTACTCAGATGCTGGCGAAAGGGCACCACTTCCCGGACGTGACGCTGGTCGCCCTGCTGGACGTCGACGGCGCGCTGTTCTCCGCGGATTTTCGCTCCGCCGAGCGTTTCGCCCAGCTTTATACCCAGGTTGCCGGTCGCGCTGGTCGAGCGGGTAAGCAGGGCGAGGTGGTGCTGCAAACGCACCACCCTGAACATCCGCTGCTGCAAACCCTGCTGCACAAAGGCTATGACGCCTTCGCGGACCAGGCGCTGGCCGAACGTCAGACGATGCAGCTTCCCCCGTGGACCAGCCACGTTATCATCCGTGCGGAAGACCATAATAACCAGCAGGCGCCGCTGTTCCTGCAACAGCTGAGAAACCTCCTGCAAGCCAGCCCGCTGGTGGATAATCAGCTGTGGATTTTAGGCCCGGTACCCGCGCTCGCCCCGAAACGCGGCGGCCGTTTCCGCTGGCAACTCTTACTTCAGCACCCCTCGCGTATCCGTTTACAGCAGATCGTCAGCGGCACGCTGGCGCTGATCAATACCCTGCCGGAAGCGCGAAAAGTGAAGTGGGTTCTGGACGTCGATCCGATTGAAGGCTGAAGACGGATCGAAAAATTTAATGCGCCTCACACTTTTTATGAAAATTCTGTAACCGATTCCATTAACTATCTGTAAAAATGGTGCGGTCCGCAGTTCGGTGTTCAGGCGAGGAGAAGACGTTGAAGTCCAGGAAAGAGGTTGCCTCGGCGACCATGAAAGACGTTGCCGAGAAAGCACAAGTCTCAACAGCAACCGTGTCCCGCGCATTGATGAACCCTGACAAAGTCTCCCAGGCGACCCGAAACCGGGTTGAAAAGGCGGCGCTTGAGGTCGGTTATTTTCCGCAAGCCATGGGGCGTAACGTAAAACGCAACGAATCCCGCACCATCCTGGTGATCGTGCCCGACATCTGCGATCCCTTCTTCAGCGAAATCATCCGCGGCATTGAAGTCACGGCCGCCGCCCAGGGCTATCTGGTGCTGATTGGCGATTGTGCCCACCAGAACCAGCAGGAAAAAACGTTCATCGACCTGATCATCACCAAGCAGATTGATGGCATGCTGCTGCTTGGCTCACGCCTGCCGTTTGATGCCAGCATTGAAGAACAGCGCAATTTACCGCCGATGGTCATGGCGAACGAATTCGCGCCGGAGCTGGAGCTGCCAACCGTTCATATCGATAACCTCACCGCCGCGTTCAACGCCGTGAACTATCTTCAGGAACTGGGGCATAAGCGCATCGGTTGTATCGCCGGACCAGAAGAGATGCCGCTGTGTCATTACCGCTTGCAGGGCTACGTTCAGGCGCTGCGCCGTACCGGGGCTATCGTCGATCCGCACTACATTGCGCGCGGTGATTTCACCTTTGAAGCGGGCGGGCAGGCGCTGGAAAAATTGCTGGCCTTGCCAGAACCGCCTACCGCGGTCTTCTGCCACAGCGACGTGATGGCGCTAGGGGCGTTATCCTACGCCAAACGTCACGGCCTGCGTGTGCCGCAGGACCTGTCGATAATCGGTTTTGATAATATTTCGCTTTCGGAGTTTTGCGATCCGCCGCTTTCGACCGTTGCACAGCCGCGGTATGACATTGGCCGGGAAGCGATGCTGCTTTTGCTGGATCAGCTGCACGGTCAAACAGTTAGCAGTGGGTCACGGCTACTGGATTGTGAGCTAATTGTGCGCGGCTCTACCCAGGCATTAACTTAAAGTAAATACCTTTCGACACCCTTATCTGGTCAAAGCCCCGTCGCTTAAGTAACATGGCGGGCTGACGAACGAATAAATACAGCGAAACGATAGTGGCACAACGAGATTATGTACGTCGCGGCCAGCCGGCACCTTCGCGACGCAAAAAGAGTAGTTCAAAAAGCAAGCAACGTAGCCTGTCTGCTGTCTCCCCAGCCATGGTCGCCATTGCTGCGGCCGTGCTGGTGGCCTTTATTGGCGGCCTCTACTTCATTACGCATCATAAAAAAGAAGAGTCTGAAGCCCTTCAGGGTAACAAGGTCGTCGGCAACGGCCTTCCTCCTAAGCCTGAAGAGCGCTGGCGCTACATTAAAGAGCTGGAAAGCCGCCAGCCTGGCGTACGTGCGCCTACCGAGCCTTCTGCCGGGGGTGAAGTGAAGAATGCCGATCAGCTGACGGACGAACAGCGTCAATTGCTCGCTCAGATGCAGGCGGACATGCGCCAGCAGCCTACGCAGTTGAACGAAGTGCCGTGGAACGAACAAACCCCGGCGCAGCGTCAGCAAACATTGCAGCGCCAGCGTCAGGCTCAGCAGCAAACGCAACAGCAGCAGTGGACGCAGACGCAGCCGGTACAGCAGCCGCGTTCACAACCGCAGCAGCAGACGCGTACCGTACAAACTCAGCCTGTCCAGCAGCAACCGAAGGCGCAGCCGCAGAAGCAAACGGCACAGCCGTATCAGGATCTGTTGCAGACGCCTGCGCATACCACTGCGCAACAGCCAAAAACGCAGCAGGCTGCGCCGGTCACCAAAGAGACCGAGGTGCCGAAGCAGACGGCTGAGAAAAAAGATGAACGCCGCTGGATGGTTCAGTGCGGTTCGTTTAAAGGCGCCGAACAGGCAGAAACGGTGCGTGCTCAGCTGGCATTTGAAGGATTTGACTCACGCATTACCACCAATAACGGCTGGAATCGCGTAGTGATTGGACCGGTCAAAGGCAAAGAAAACGCAGACGGCACCATTTCCCGTTTGAAAGTGGCTGGCCACACAAACTGCATTCGACTCGCCTCCGGGGGTTGAAACCCCCAAAATCCCCCCCATCTATCATTTAATTCAGCCCTGAGCACAGGCTCAGGGCTTCTGTTTCCCGAATCTGTAACCAGGGGGTCTGCTCGTGACAACAATAGTAAGTGTACGCCGTAACGGCCAGGTGGTAATTGCCGGTGATGGCCAGGCCACGCTGGGTAATACCGTCATGAAAGGCAACGTGAAGAAAGTACGTCGTCTTTATAACGACAAAGTGATCGCCGGTTTCGCAGGCGGCACGGCTGATGCCTTCACGCTGTTTGAACTGTTTGAACGCAAACTGGAAATGCATCAGGGTCATCTGGTGAAAGCCGCCGTTGAGCTGGCAAAAGACTGGCGTACCGACCGCATGCTACGCAAGCTCGAAGCGCTGCTGGCCGTGGCTGACGAAAACGCCTCGCTGATCATCACCGGTAACGGCGACGTAGTTCAGCCTGAAAACGACCTGATTGCCATCGGCTCTGGCGGCCCGTACGCCCAGGCCGCAGCCCGTGCGCTGTTGGAAAATACCGACATGAACGCGCGCGATATCGCGGTGAAAGCGTTGGATATTGCAGGTGATATCTGCATCTATACCAACCACAATCACACCATCGAAGAATTACCGTCTAAAGCGTAAGGATCGCCCATGTCTGAAATGACCCCACGCGAAATTGTCAGCGAACTGAACAAACACATTATCGGCCAGGACAATGCCAAGCGCTCCGTGGCTATCGCACTGCGTAACCGCTGGCGTCGCATGCAGCTCGACGAAGAGCTTCGCCACGAAGTGACGCCAAAAAATATTCTGATGATCGGCCCGACCGGTGTGGGTAAAACCGAAATCGCCCGTCGTCTGGCCAAACTGGCTAACGCGCCGTTCATCAAAGTTGAAGCCACTAAGTTCACCGAAGTGGGCTATGTGGGTAAAGAAGTGGACTCCATCATCCGCGATCTGACCGATTCGGCGATTAAGATGGTGCGCGTCCAGGCGATTGAGAAAAACCGCTATCGCGCCGAAGAGATGGCCGAAGAGCGTATTCTCGACGTGCTGATCCCACCGGCAAAAAACAACTGGGGACAGGCTGAACAGCAGTCTGAACCTTCTGCTGCGCGTCAGGCATTCCGCAAAAAACTGCGCGAAGGCGAGCTGGACGATAAAGAGATTGAGATCGATCTCGCTGCCGCGCCAATGGGCGTGGAAATTATGGCGCCTCCGGGCATGGAAGAGATGACCAGCCAGTTGCAGTCCATGTTCCAGAACCTGGGCGGGCAGAAGCAGAAAGCGCGTAAGCTGAAAATCAAAGACGCGATGAAGCTGCTGATTGAAGAAGAAGCCGCGAAGCTGGTTAACCCGGAGGAGCTGAAACAGGACGCTATCGACGCGGTTGAGCAGCACGGTATCGTGTTTATCGACGAAATCGACAAAATCTGTAAGCGCGGCAACGCGTCCGGCCCGGATGTCTCCCGCGAAGGCGTTCAGCGCGACCTGCTGCCGCTGGTGGAAGGATGCACCGTCTCCACCAAGCACGGCATGGTTAAAACTGACCACATTCTGTTTATCGCCTCCGGTGCGTTCCAGATTGCCAGCCCGTCTGACCTGATCCCGGAACTCCAGGGTCGTCTGCCAATCCGCGTTGAGTTGCAGGCGCTGACCACCGAAGATTTCGAACGTATCCTGACTGAGCCAAACGCTTCTGTGACCGTACAGTACAAAGCGCTGATGGCGACCGAAGGCGTGAACATTGAATTTACCGATGACGGTATCAAGCGCATCGCCCAGGCCGCGTGGCAGGTCAACGAAACCACCGAGAACATCGGTGCGCGTCGTCTGCACACCGTGCTGGAACGCCTGATGGAAGACATCTCTTATGATGCGAGCGACCTTAACGGTCAAAGCATTACCATTGACGCAGACTATGTGGGCAAACACCTGGATGCGTTAGTGGCAGATGAAGATCTGAGCCGTTTTATTCTATAATCGCGTTCAATGCATTTTCATCACTGTTGATGGGGGCTATGGCCCCCATTTTTATTGGCTAAATAACTATGACTGATATCAGCCGTACACAGGCGTGGCTCGAAAGTCTGCGCCCTAAAACGCTTCCTCTGGCTTTTGCCGCCATTATTGTCGGTACCACGCTTGCCTGGTGGCAGGGTCATTTCGATCCGCTGGTAGCAGGCCTGGCGCTTGTCACCGCCGGGCTGCTGCAAATCCTCTCTAATCTCGCCAATGATTACGGCGATGCGGTAAAGGGCAGCGACAAGCCTGACCGTATCGGGCCGCTGCGCGGGATGCAAAAAGGGGTGATTACCCAGGCACAGATGAAACGGGCGCTGATTATCACCGTGGTATTGATTTGCCTGTCCGGGCTGGCGCTGGTGACGGTCGCGTCGAAAACCACCAGTGATTTCATTGGCTTCCTGGTGCTAGGCTTGCTTGCCATTATTGCAGCCATTACCTATACCGTCGGGACGCGTCCTTACGGGTATATTGGCCTGGGCGACATCTCCGTGCTGGTGTTCTTCGGCTGGCTGAGCGTGATGGGAAGCTGGTACTTGCAGGCGCATACGGTGATACCTGCCCTGTTCCTGCCGGCGACCGCCTGCGGTCTGCTGGCGACGGCGGTGCTGAATATCAATAACCTGCGCGACATCGACAGCGACCGCGAGAACGGTAAAAACACGCTGGCCGTGCGTCTGGGTCCGGTGAATGCACGCCGCTATCACGCCTTCCTGCTCATCGGCGCGCTGGTCTGCCTGGCACTGTTCAATCTGATCTCTCTGCACAGCCTGTGGGGCTGGCTGTTTGTGCTCGCCGCACCGCTGCTGATTAAGCAGGCCCGCTATGTCATGCGTGAACGCAGCCCGGCCGCCATGCCACCGATGCTGGAACGTACGGTAAAAGGCGCGTTACTGACTAACCTGCTGTTCGTCATCGGGATTGTCTTAAGCCAGACGCTGAGTTAGCTGACAAATATCAATTAACAATTGATGATTTTGCCAACAACGCATTTCGCACGATATACTGAACACATTCGCAGCAACAGAGCGTTAAACCTATGAAATACGATACCTCCGAGCTTTGTGACATCTACCAGGAAGATGTCAACGTCGTTGAACCCCTGTTCTCCAACTTTGGTGGACGGTCGTCGTTTGGCGGACAAATCATCACGGTGAAATGTTTCGAGGACAACGGGTTGCTGTACGATCTGCTCGAAGAGAACGGTCGTGGCCGCGTTCTGCTGGTGGATGGTGGCGGTTCAGTGCGCCGTGCACTGATCGATGCGGACCTCGCCCGCCTTGCGGTGCAAAACGAGTGGGAAGGGATTGTGGTCTACGGCTCCGTGCGCCAGGTGGACGATCTGGAAGATCTGGATATCGGTATTCAGGCCATTGCCGCCATTCCGGTTGGCGCAGCGGGTGAAGGCATCGGCGAAAGCGACGTGCGCGTTAACTTCGGCGGCGTGACCTTCTTCTCGGGTGACCACCTTTATGCTGACAATACCGGCATTATCCTTTCTGAGGATGCGCTGGATATTGAGTAGTTAATCGGTAAGCGAGATGCATAAAAAAGCCGGGTGGCGGCTACGCCTTACCCGGCCTGTTCAATTCATTCCCAAGGAAATCAGACTTCTTCCATACGTCCCAGCAGCGCCTGCAAGCGTTCCTGCCAGCCGTTCTGCTGTTCGCGCAGCTGGTTGTTTTCGCGCTCCAGTTCTTCGCGGCTGTGCTGAGCATTCTGAACTTCCTGAGACAGGGAGTTGTTCTTCTCTTTCAGCTCTTCAATTTCCATTTGCAGCAGCGTGATGGTGTCAATCGCCTGCTGTACTTTCGATTCCAGTTTCTCAAACACTTCTAAAGACATGATCCTACCTCTCCTGAATTGCAAGGCGACGCTTTAACGTAAACGCGCACAACATATGTTCCGATTGTATGGAGCGCCGTCGCCCCTGTCCAGCGGCATGCCACGCAGATCGCGGTTTGCAACACTTTTCGGCCTCGTCCTGGTGCGTTCGCCGCATATACCCCTAAGTTGTTAACCCATAAGTTAAAGAAATGATTCAACCCACAATCATTACCTGATGCAAAAACGCGCTTTATGGCGCGAAAACGCTCATTTTATTGACACAGACCACACATTTCGATTTCGATATTTCTCGTTTGTGCTCGTTAACGATAAATTAACACTATGTCTACAGGGCATCGTGACTGTCACGGGCGGTCACGCAAACAATAAACATTACTCTTTTGCAGGATTCCGATTATGAGTCAGACATCAACCTTAAAAGGCCAGTGCATTGCCGAGTTCCTGGGTACCGGGTTGTTGATATTCTTCGGAGTAGGCTGTGTCGCTGCACTGAAAGTGGCGGGTGCCAGTTTTGGTCAGTGGGAAATCAGTATTATCTGGGGTCTGGGCGTGGCGATGGCCATCTACCTGACCGCAGGGGTTTCCGGCGCACATCTTAACCCGGCGGTGACCATCGCGTTGTGGCTATTCGCGTGCTTTGACGGACGCAAAGTTGTTCCTTTCATCATTTCGCAATTTGCCGGCGCCTTTTGCGCAGCGGCGTTAGTTTACGGGCTTTATTACAATCTTTTCATCGACTTCGAACAGACGCATCATATGGTGCGTGGCAGTGTCGAAAGTCTGGATCTGGCAGGCATTTTCTCAACGTATCCGAATCCGCATATCAATTTTGTGCAGGCGTTCGCAGTTGAAATGGTGATTACCGCTATTCTGATGGGCGTCATTATGGCGCTGGGCGACGACGGAAACGGCATTCCGCGCGGCCCGCTGGCACCACTTCTGATTGGCCTTCTGATTGCGGTGATTGGCGCATCCATGGGTCCGCTGACCGGTTTTGCGATGAATCCGGCGCGTGACCTGGGTCCAAAAACCTTCGCCTTCTTTGCGGGATGGGGCGATGTCGCCTTCACGGGCGGCAAAGACATTCCTTACTTCCTGGTTCCGCTGTTCGGGCCAATTGTAGGGGCGGCGCTGGGCGCATTCGGCTATCGCAAATTAATTGGTCGCCACTTACCGTGCGACACCTGTGTGGAAGAGGAAAAAGAGACAACTTCCACCACACAACAAAAAGCTTCGCTGTAATCTGACTACGGGACACATACCATGACCGAAAAAAAATATATCGTTGCGCTCGACCAGGGCACTACCAGCTCCCGCGCTGTCGTAATGGATCATGACGCGAACATTGTCAGCGTGTCTCAACGCGAATTTGAGCAAATTTATCCGCGTCCAGGCTGGGTTGAACACGACCCGATGGAGATCTGGGCGTCACAAAGCTCCACGCTGGTGGAAGTGCTGGCGAAAGCCGACATCAGTTCTGACCAGATTGCCGCTATCGGTATCACCAACCAGCGTGAAACGACTGTGGTCTGGGAGCGCGAAACCGGTAAGCCCATCTACAACGCCATCGTCTGGCAGTGCCGCCGTACGTCAGAGATCTGCGAACAGCTGAAGCGCGACGGGATGGAAGAGTACGTGCGCAGCGCCACCGGCCTGGTGGTTGACCCCTATTTCTCCGGCACCAAAGTGAAGTGGATCCTCGACCACGTGGAAGGTTCACGCGAGCGCGCACGTCGTGGCGAGCTGCTCTTCGGTACCGTCGATACCTGGCTTATCTGGAAGATGACTCAGGGACGCGTTCACGTCACCGACTACACCAACGCCTCGCGCACCATGCTGTTCAACATCAACACTCTGGAGTGGGATGACAAGATGCTGGACGCGCTGGACATTCCGCGAGCGATGCTGCCAGACGTGCGTAAATCTTCAGAAGTGTACGGCCAGACCAACATTGGCGGTAAAGGCGGCACGCGTATTCCTATCGCCGGTATCGCCGGTGACCAGCAGGCAGCCCTGTTCGGCCAGCTGTGCGTAAAAGAAGGGATGGCGAAGAACACCTACGGCACCGGCTGCTTTATGCTGATGAACACGGGCGAGAAAGCGGTGAAATCAGAAAACGGTCTGCTGACCACCATCGCCTGCGGCCCGCGCGGCGAAGTGAACTATGCTCTGGAAGGCGCGGTATTCATGGCGGGTGCCTCCATTCAGTGGCTGCGCGACGAGATGAAGCTGATTAGCGACGCGTTTGACTCCGAATACTTCGCGACCAAAGTGAAAGACACCAACGGCGTGTACGTGGTGCCAGCGTTCACCGGTCTGGGCGCACCGTACTGGGATCCGTACGCCCGCGGCGCGATTTTCGGCCTGACGCGCGGCGTGAACTCAAACCACATCATTCGCGCGACGCTGGAATCCATCGCCTACCAGACGCGCGACGTGCTGGAAGCGATGCAGGCTGACTCTGGCATTCGTCTGCACGCCCTGCGCGTGGACGGCGGTGCAGTAGCCAACAACTTTCTGATGCAGTTCCAGTCCGACATTCTGGGCACTCGCGTTGAACGTCCTGAGGTGCGAGAAGTGACGGCGCTGGGCGCGGCGTATCTGGCAGGTCTGGCGGTTGGCTTCTGGCAAAACCTCGACGAGCTTCAGGAAAAAGCGGTTATCGAACGCGAATTCCGTCCTGGCATCGAAACCACCGAGCGCAACTACCGCTACAGCGGCTGGAAGAAAGCGGTGAAACGTGCCCTGGCGTGGGAAGAGCACGACGAGTAAGCCTATATTCCCTCTCCCCTAGGGAGAGGGTTAGGGTGAGGGGCTCCAACCGCACCGGTCCCCTCGACCCTCCCCACTCTGTGATAAACTTCGTGCAATTCCTTTTGATTGTACGAGTACCTCATGAAACGTGAACTTGCTATCGAGTTTTCCCGCGTCACCGAAGCTGCCGCCCTCGCAGGCTACAAGTGGCTGGGCCGTGGCGACAAAAATACCGCAGACGGCGCAGCCGTCCACGCCATGCGCATTGTGCTTAACCAGGTCAACATCGACGGCACTATCGTCATCGGTGAAGGCGAGATCGACGAAGCGCCGATGCTCTACATCGGTGAAAAGGTCGGGACCGGCAAAGGCGATGCGGTGGATATCGCGGTCGACCCGATCGAAGGCACGCGCATGACGGCGATGGGCCAGGCCAACGCGCTGGCGGTACTGGCGGTGGGCGATAAGGGCTGCTTCCTCAACGCGCCCGATATGTACATGGAAAAGCTGATCGTCGGTCCTGGCGCTAAAGGCGCTATCGACCTTAGTCTGCCGCTGGACGCCAACCTGCGCAATATCGCTGCGGCGCTGGGTAAAGCGCTCAGCGAACTCACCGTGACCATTCTGGCGAAACCGCGCCACGACGCCACCATCGCGTACCTGCAAACGCTTGGCGTGCGCGTATTTGCTATTCCGGATGGCGACGTTGCCGCCTCTATTCTTACCTGCATGCCTGACAGCGAAGTCGACGTGCTTTACGGCATCGGCGGCGCGCCGGAGGGTGTGGTCTCTGCGGCAGTGATCCGCGCGCTGGACGGCGATATGCAGGCGCGTCTGCTGCCACGCCATGAGGTCAAAGGCGACAGCGACGAGAACCTTCGCATTGGTGCAGACGAACTGGCGCGCTGCGCGGCGATGGGCATCGAGGCCAATAAAGTGCTCGCGCTGAACGAGATGGCCCGCAGCGATAACGTGGTCTTCTCCGCAACCGGCATCACCAAAGGCGATCTGCTGGACGGCATCACCCGCAAGGGCAACATGGCCACCACTGAAACCCTGCTGATCCGCGGTAAATCCCGCACCATTCGCCGCATTAAGTCCATTCATTATCTCGATCGTAAAGATCCGGACGTACAGACGCACATTCTGTAAAACCGTTTGATCGATAGAGCTTTCCGGCCCGAATGGGCTGGAAATGTTTCCCACAAGTACGGAAGATAGAAGAGAGAAACAGCACAGGAGAAGATCATGGCGGACTGGGTAACAGGTAAAGTCACAAAGGTACAGTTCTGGACCGATGCGCTATTTAGCCTCACGCTGCACGCTCCCGTTCATCCGTTTACTGCCGGGCAGTTTGCCAAACTCGGGCTGGATATCGACGGTGAACGCGTACAGCGCGCCTACTCTTACGTTAATGCGCCTGATAACCCGGACCTTGAGTTCTATCTGGTCACCGTCCCGGACGGTAAGCTCAGCCCACGCCTCGCCGCGCTGAAGCCGGGCGATGAAGTGCAGATTGTCTCCGACGCGGCGGGGTTCTTCGTGCTGGATGAAATCCCCGACTGTGACACGCTCTGGATGCTGGCGACCGGCACGGCCATCGGCCCGTATCTTTCCATTCTGCAATACGGCAAAGATCTGGAGCGCTTTAAAAATATCGTGCTGGTTCACGCCGCGCGCTACGCCGCAGACCTGAGCTATTTGCCGCAGATGCAGGCGCTGGAACAGCGATATGGCGGAAAGTTAAAAATTCAGACGGTGGTCAGCCGCGAAACCGCAGCTGGCTCGTTAACCGGTCGCGTTCCGGCGTTGATTGAAAGCGGCGCGCTGGAAGAGGCGGTGGGTTTACCGATGAATACCGAAACCAGCCACGTGATGCTGTGCGGCAACCCGCAGATGGTGCGCGATACGCAGCAGTTGCTGAAGGATACCCGGCAGATGACGAAGCACCTTCGCCGTCGGCCGGGCCACATGACCGCCGAACACTACTGGTGATCAGCGGTACTTCACCTCAAGGGTATCTTTTCCATATTTGTTCTCGCTCTGGGTGCCGATAAACGCGCCCAGTTCGACAACCATCATTACAAAGATAACCGTCGGCAGCAGTCTGCCCACCACCCATGGGAGGATTGAGGGCAGCAATGACCAGTTCCCCGCCACCAGCATCCACGCCAGGATAATCAGGAAAGCCCATGCGCCGGAGCGGCCACGATCGTGCAGACGTTTCACCACCACGGCGGCGGTTGGCCACAGTAAACAGACCAGCGCAAATGCCGCGGTTTGCGTGCTCAGCCATGCGTTGTAGGCAACAAAAAACAGAAGCAGCATGGCGACAACCCACGTTGCAATCCAGATCCAGAAGTCACGGCGCCCAATACGCCCTTTGAATGAAAACAGCCACTGCTGTATGGTCATGTAAGGTTCCTTATTATTGTTTAGCCCGCATTTTACCCTGGAGTTGTGACCTTTTGACAAGCCGACCAGATATCGTTTTAATCATGGGCAATGACGGCCAGGGGCAATGTTGATGAAAAGTTCGGCACACTCTCTTTATTTGTGTTTAGCGATGCTGAGCGCCAGTTTTTCCCTGTACGCCACGGAAACGGCTTCCCCGGTCACCGCCCCCTATCTTCTGGCGGGCGCTCCCTCTTTCGATCAATCTATCAGCCAGTTCCGCGAAGCCTTCAACAAAGAAAATCCCTCACTTCCGTTGGGAGAGTTCCGAGCGATTGACAGCGCCCGCGATACGCCGACCCTGACCCGCGCGGCCAGCAAAATTAACGAGAATCTGTATGCCTCTACCGCCCTTGAGCGCGGAACGTTAAAAATCAAAAGCATGCAGATCACCTGGCTGCCGATTCAGGGCCCAGAGCAGAAAGCGGCGAAAGCGAAAGCGCTGGAGTACATGAGCGCTATTCTGCGCGCCTTTACCCCCACCTTCACGAAAGCACAAAGCCAGCAAAAGCTGCAAAAACTTCTTACCGCGGGGAAAAACAAACGCTATTACGCCGATACGGAAGGTGCCGTTCGCTATGTCGTCGCAGATAACGGCGAAAAGGGGCTGACCTTCGCGGTTGAACCGATTAAGCTGGCCCTATCAGACGCACTCGAGGGGGCGAATTAATGACAAAAAGCAAAGCCTTTCGAGGGAAAATCTCTATACTGATTCACAGACCATGCTGCCCTTAAGGGTGGCCATATTCCTTAATTCGCTTATTGAGCGTGGAGAATTGAAATGCGACATCCTTTAGTGATGGGTAACTGGAAACTGAACGGCAGCCGCCACATGGTAAACGAACTGGTTGCTAACCTGCGTAAAGAGCTGGCTGGCGTGACCGGCTGCGCGGTTGCTATCGCTCCGCCGGATATGTACCTGGATCTGGCTAAACGTGCCGCTGACGGCAGCCACATCATTCTGGGCGCGCAGAACGTTGACGTTAACCTGTCTGGCGCGTTTACCGGTGAAACCTCCGCTGAAATGCTGAAAGACATCGGCGCGAAATACATCATCATCGGCCACTCTGAGCGTCGCACCTACCACAAAGAATCTGACGAGTTCATCGCGAAGAAATTCGCTGTGCTGAAAGAGCAGGGTCTGATCCCGGTTCTGTGCATCGGTGAAACCGAAGCAGAAAACGAAGCGGGTAAAACCGAAGAAGTGTGCGCACGTCAGATCGACGCTGTGCTGAAAACCCAGGGCGCGGCAGCGTTCGAAGGCGCGGTTATCGCTTACGAGCCAGTCTGGGCGATCGGTACCGGCAAATCTGCAACTCCAGCGCAGGCACAGGCGGTGCACAAGTTCATTCGTGACCACATTGCAAAAGCAGACGCGAAAGTGGCTGAGCAGGTCATCATCCAGTACGGCGGTTCCGTTAACGCATCAAACGCAGCTGAGCTGTTCACCCAGCCAGACATCGATGGCGCGCTGGTTGGCGGCGCATCCCTGAAAGCAGACGCTTTCGCGGTGATCGTTAAAGCGGCAGAAGCGGCTAAGCAGGCGTAATTGCCTTTGTGGCGGGTGGCGCTTCGCTAACCCGCCCTACAAAACCACTACAAACGTCCTAATACGCTAAACCACAAATAATCCAGCGGCAGCAGCACCAGATACGTCGCAATCGCCAGCGCCAGGCAGAGCAGCATCCCCGCCTTCGCAGGCACTTTCCCTAAGCCCATCGCCACCACAATTGGCGACGCCTGATACGGCAGCAGCGGTGTGGAATACCCCAGCACCTGGATCATGATCACCGACAACAGCGGGAAGCCGGTCGCGTCCGAGAAGCTCTGCGCCAGCGTGGTGTACAGCGCCGGAACGCCATTGGCGGTCATAATGAAGTTGAGCGCCGTGGTGATCCCCGTCAGCGCCAGGAAGCTGGTAAACGGACGGTCTGCATCCAGCGGCATGATATGGAGCAACCCTTCACCTACGGTCGAACCGATACCGGTCTGCGTTACCGTAATGGCCAGCCCGAGTATACCCGCGACGTAAATACAGGTACGCATATTCACCCCCGCCGAGAACTCCTCCCCGGTGATAAAACCTATACGCGGCAGCATAACGACGACCGAGGCCGCCAGCCCTGTCCACGCTGGGCCCACGCCGTGCCAGCTCTCCGTCACCCACATCGTCAACACCACCGCCAGCAGCCAGGCGAGCCGTTTTTCGTCACGCCCCATCGGTTCCGATGGCGCGAGATCCTTCGCCGGTTTCGGGTTGCCGGGGAACAGCCAGCAGATCAGGCCAATCAGAATCAGGCCTTTAAGAATACCCAGCACCGGGGTGTGCAGCAGCAGATACGGAACATAGTTCAGGTGGATACCGTATGAGCCTTCCGCCGCGCCGCTCATCACCAGGTTGGGCACGTTGGCGGGCAAAATAGTGGCCGAGAGCTGGAAGGTGCCAAACCCGACCGCCAGCGCCAGGCCAAACCAGGCCCGCGAGCCATCAGGAATGCCGGCCCGCTTCGCCATCGCGGCGACAATCGGCATCAGCAGCGCAATACGTCCCATGTTCGACGGCATCACGAATGCCAGGGCATAGCTCAGTAGCACAACGCTTGCCACCATCAGCACCCAGGAGTCGGTAAGCTTTGCCGACAGCGCCCGGGCGGCCCTGTCCGCCAGGCCGGTTTTCCGAATCGCCACACCCAGCACAAAGCCGCTGAACACCAGCCAGAAGGCAGACGAGGCGAAGCCGCCGAAGATTACTTCCGGCGGGGCGATTCTGGCGGCCATCGCCGCCGTGAAAAACAGCAGCGCGGTGATAAATTCGGGCAACAGCGACGTCGCCCACAGCACGATGGTGACGCCGACGATCAGCGAGGGAAGCAGCAGAGGATGCGTTAACCAGAGCGACATACCTGTCTCCTGTAGAATTTTTCAGCAAGTCTACGGCGACAGGCAGGGCGAGTAAACGCTATTTATGGTGGGGTCACTTCAGGATATCGCATTGATGATCCTGCAATTCCTCAGCCGACGCGCGGTTAAAGGTAAGCAAATTACGCTCTGTCGCCAGCAATACAAACGAGCCGTCTGACTGCTGCGCCATCGCCAGCGCGAAGCGTCCCATATGGTCGCGCGCTTCTGGCAGCTCTTCCGCCAGCATCATAAACGGGCTGCGCTGCACCAGTTCGTTCTCCGTCACCCGACGGGCAAGATATTCATGCCCTTCCAGCCCGCCCGGAAGCGGTAACCACTGGGTGCTGATTTGCCCCTGCGACGCGTTCAGCTTCTCGCGCACGTCTGGGCGCAGACAGGAGATGTGGATATGAAAATGGTTTTGCGTGCGCCCGGTCGGGGAGTTGATGGTTAGCGAAACGGCGCTGTCAGGCACGTCGGCCCCTCGTTTCATGCTCATAAAATGACGAGACTGCCATGCCAGCCAGAAGAAATTCGGTGTCTGCGGCTCTGTCAGCAGCGGGCTTTCAGTGCCGTTGATACGGTACGTGGGCATCAGCAGGTATTGCAGCGGTCCGTTGCGGTCTTTGAACACCACGTAGCCCGCATCTGGCTTCACCTGCGCGCACGGTGCCGGGTTACGGTTATGCAGCTGGTTGGGCACACACTGGTCGAGAACGATATGACGCAACGCATTCGGATTACCCGCTTTCATCCAGTACACGCCGCCTGCGGCAAGGGCGATAACGATCAGAATCAGTAAGATAATTTTTTTCACAACGCGTTCCCTGTTTTCAATAGAGGCAAAAGAGTAACGCAAAATGATGACCAAATAAAAAACCCGGCGGATTTCTCACACCGGGTTACCGTGTCGTTCTTTGTAAAACGCTTAGCGCTTGCTGATCTGGTCGAAGGTGCCGCCGTTAGAGAAGTGCTCTTTCTGCGCTTTGGTCCAGCCGCCAAAAACATCATCGATAGTAAACAGCTTCAGTTTCGGGAAGGCGTTTTCGTATTTCTTCGCGACGGCCTCATCGCGTGGGCGGTAGAAGTTTTTCGCCGCAATTTCCTGCCCTTCCGGTGAGTAGAGGTACTTCAGGTAGGCTTCCGCCACCGCTTTGGTGCCCTTCTTATCAACAACCTTATCGACGACGGAGACGGTCGGCTCAGCGAGGATGGATTCGCTCGGGGTGACGATCTCGAACTTGTCTTTACCCAGCTCGTTGGTCGCCAGCAGGGCTTCGTTTTCCCAGGCGATCAGCACGTCGCCGATGCCGCGCTCGACGAAGGTGTTGGTTGCGCCGCGCGCGCCGGAGTCCAGCACTTCGACGTTTTTAAACAGTGCTTTGACGAAGTCCTGTGCTTTGGCCTGATCGCCGTTGTTGTGGTGCAGCGCGTAGCCCCAGGCCGCCAGGTAGTTCCAGCGTGCGCCGCCGGAACTTTTCGGGTTCGGGGTAATGACAGACACGCCAGGCTTAATCAGGTCGTTCCAGTCTTTAATCTGTTTCGGGTTGCCTTTGCGCACCAGGAAGACGATGGTCGAGGTGTATGGCGCAGAGTTGTCCGGCAGGCGCTTGATCCAGTTTTTGTCGATACGGCCACGCTCCGCGATCGCATCCACGTCATAAGCCAGCGCCAGGGTCACCACGTCGGCTTCGATACCGTTGATCACCGATGTCGCCTGCTTACCGGAACCGCCGTGAGACTGGCGAACCACCACGTTATCGCCGGTTTCCTGTTTCCAGTGCGCCGCGAAAGCTTTGTTGTACTGGTCGTACAGTTCACGCGTCGGATCGTACGACACATTCAGTAACTGAATGTCCTTTGCCAGAACGCTGGTTGATGCCAGCAATAATGTTAACCCCACGCCCCATTTATTCATCGCCCAGCTCTCTTGTGTAGTGTTTTGATGAATGCAGCGTGCCAGAAAGCTAACCGATGATTAAAGAATAAAAAAAGATTGGCTATAACGTGGAGGAATAAAAAAAGTGAATGAGCGGACTGATGCCCTCACCCCAACCCTCTCCCACAGGAGAGGGAGCAACCATAAAAAACGGTAACCCAAGGGTTACCGTTTTGCATTTACCTTGCCGCCACCGGGCAACAGAGCCAATCAGTACAGTTTTTTCGCGCAGTCCAGCCAGTCACCTTTGAACGGACGCTTCATGTTTTCAATGGCATCGATGATGTCATGGTGAACCAGTTTCTCGTTCTGGATACCGACGCAGCGGCCGCCGTGTCCCTGAAGCAGTAGCTCGATCGCGTACGCGCCCATGCGGGACGCCAGGATACGGTCGTACGGGCCTGGGGAACCACCACGCTGAATGTGACCCAGAACGGTCGCGCGGGTTTCGCGTTTGGTTTCGGTTTCGATGTACTTCGCCAGCTCGTCAACGTCACAGATGTGCTCGGTGATAGCAACGATGGCGTGTTTCTTACCTTTCGCGATACCGGCTTTGATTTCAGCGACCAGATCTTCACGGCTAAATTCCACTTCCGGCACCACCACGAACTCACAGCCACCGGCAATTGCCGCTGCCAGAGTCAGGTCACCGCAGTAACGGCCCATCACTTCAACAATGGAAATACGCTGGTGAGAGGAAGAGGTGTCACGCAGGCGGTCAATCGCTTCCACAACGGTACCCAGCGCGGTGAAGTAACCGATGGTGTAGTCGGTGCCTTTAATGTCGTTGTCGATGGTGCCAGGCAGGCCGATGCACGGGAAGCCCATTTCAGTCAGACGTTTTGCACCCATGTAGGAGCCGTCGCCGCCGATAACCACCAGCGCATCCAGACCCCGTTTTTTCATGTTTTCGATAGCCACTTCACGGATGTGTTCGTCACGGAATTCCGGGAAGCGTGCAGAACCGAGGAAAGTACCGCCACGGTTGATCATGTCAGACACGCTGTAGCGGTCGAGCTGAACCATGCGGTCTTCATACAGACCCAGGTAACCGTCATAGATACCAAAAACTTCCAGACCTTCCGTCAGCGCTGCACGGACAACCCCACGGATTGCCGCGTTCATGCCCGGCGCATCACCGCCGCTTGTCAACACACCGATTTTCTTAATCATGACTACCTCTGAACTTAGGAATGCAAAATTGAAATCTGCTGCCGGAAGAAACTGTTCAACCGTCGAATACTGCAAATAGTATATCAATCCCTTCCAGCTGAATTGATTCAGGTCAGGCCATATGGTGGTAATTTATCCACACAATGCTGCTCTGGCTCACTTTTTTACAACGAATTACGAAAGCTCAAAACGCCCTGGGTACGACAGAGCATGGGTCCTGGTGAATAATGACGTCTGACCCAGGGAAACGCTGCAAAATCGCCTGCTCCACCTGTTCAGCGACCATATGCGCCTGAACCAGTGGCAGGTTGTCTTCCATTTCCAAATGAATCTGAATAAAGCGGGTCGGCCCTGACTGCCGCGTACGAAGATCGTGAGCACCACTGACGCCGGGCCAGTTGGTCACGATGGCATAAATTTCATCACGTTCTGCATCCGGAAGCGCACGGTCAAGAAGCGACTGTACCGCGTCATACCCCATCCGCAAGGCGCTGTATAAAATATAGATCCCTATCCCTAACGCAAACAACGCATCGGCCCGATGCCAGCCATACCAGGCCAGACCAAGCGCAATAAGAATAGCCCCATTCATCATAACATCAGACTGATAATGAAGCATATCGGCCCGTACAGCCTGGCTTTGTGTTTTGCGTACAACCCAGCGCTGGAACGTTACAAGAACAAGTGTGCTTATAAGTGCAACTACCGTTACGACCACGCCAACGCCCGGATCGTTCATCGGTGACGGCGAAACAAGATGCTGAATGCCTGTCAAAAACAGGAAAAGCGCAGAGCCCGAAATAAACATGCTTTGTGCCAGCGCGGCCAGCGATTCCGCTTTGCCGTGGCCAAACGTATGCTCTTCATCCGCCGGTTGCAGCGAGTAGCGCACCACCAGCAGGTTGGTCAGCGAGGCGGCAATATCCACCAGTGAGTCCACCAGCGCCGCCAGAATACTGACCGATCCGGTGTACCACCACGCGAAAATTTTAATGATCAGTAAACACGACGCCATCACCGTCGCGGCTATTGCGGCCCGGCTTACCAGCCGTCCATAGGATTGATTCATAAACACTCCTGTCATGCCATGGCGCTAGTATAACGGATAGTGGTGGAGTGAAAGGATGAATAAAGCGTTAACAAACCGGAACGATGGGCAAAAAAAACCCCCACATCATGTGGGGGAAGACAGGGATGGTGTCTATGGCAAGGAAAACAGGGTTTACTGGTTACTACGGGTACTGCTATTGCTACTGAAAAGCGTCATATCTGAGCTTCGCTGCATCCGTGCAACCTCACGCAACTGGTTCATACGTTGCTGATGTTTGGTATTCAAAACCGCTTGCTGCTCGGGCGTTAGCAGGTGGAACATCTGGTTGCGAACCTTCGCCATCTCTACCTGGCGGGCAACCTGTTCCTGCGCCATTTTTTCGGCCTGAGCGCGTACAGCGCTTTCGTCAAAATTTTCTGCGGTGACAAGGCGATGCATTGTCTCCATTTCGCTAACATTAACAGGGGGCTGGTCGTGTCTTGCCCTCTGCATCAGATCTCGCATCTGTTGACGCTGATGTTCGGTTAAACTTATGCCGTCAAACATATGGCTTTGGCTGCTGTGCTGCGTTGCGCCCTCTGCTGAGGAACCGTTATCGCTGATGATAGCTACAGCAGCCTGGCTAAACGCACTGAAGGCCAGCGTTGAGGCCATGACGGCAGCGGTAACTTTGCGCATCACTTGCTCCCAAAATCTTTCGTGTCGCGATTCAACGAGAGACAGTCTACGATTCAGGCTGCAAACATGCGTCAGGGGGTGTAAAACAACGTAAAGTCATGGATTAGATAGCCTTGATGTCGTAATTTCTGCCTCGGAGGTATTTAAACAATGAATAAAATCCTGTTAGTTGATGATGACCGAGAGCTCACATCTCTTTTAAAGGAGTTGCTCGACATGGAAGGTTTCAACGTCCTGGTTGCCCATGATGGCGAGCAGGCGCTGAGTCTCCTTGACGACAGCATCGATTTACTTTTGCTCGACGTCATGATGCCGAAGAAAAACGGTATTGATACGTTGAAAGAGCTTCGCCAGACACACCAGACCCCCGTCATTATGCTGACCGCACGCGGCAGCGAGCTTGACCGCGTACTCGGCCTTGAGCTGGGTGCGGATGACTATTTACCTAAGCCGTTCAACGACCGTGAACTGGTGGCCCGTATTCGCGCGATCCTGCGCCGCTCTCACTGGAGCGAGCAGCAGCAGAATACCGACAACAGCTCACCTACGCTGGAAGTGGACTCCCTGAGCCTGAACCCGGGCCGACAGGAAGCGAGCTTCGACGGTGAAACGCTGGAGCTAACCGGCACCGAGTTCACCCTGCTGTATCTGCTGGCGCAGCATCTCGGCCAGGTGGTGTCGCGTGAACACTTAAGCCAGGAAGTGCTGGGCAAACGCCTCACCCCGTTTGACCGCGCCATCGACATGCATATCTCGAACCTGCGCCGTAAGCTGCCGGAGCGTAAAGACGGTCATCCCTGGTTCAAAACCCTGCGTGGTCGCGGTTATCTGATGGTTTCCGCTTCATGATAGGCAGCTTAACCGCCCGCATCTTCGCCATCTTCTGGCTGACGCTGGCACTGGTTTTAATGCTCGTTTTGATGTTGCCAAAACTCGACTCACGCCAGATGACGGAGCTACTCGACAGCGAGCAACGTCAGGGCGTGATGATCGAGCAGCACGTGGAAGCGGAGCTGGCAAACGATCCGCCGAACGATTTAATGTGGTGGCGCAGGCTGTTTCGCGCTATCGACAAGTGGGCGCCCCCCGGACAACGTCTTTTACTGGTCACCAGCGAAGGTCGCGTGATTGGGGCCGATCGCAATGAAATGCAGATTATCCGCAACTTTATTGGCCAGGCGGATAACGCCGATCACCCACAGAAAAAGAAATATGGTCGGGTAGAGATGGTTGGTCCTTTCTCGGTTCGGGACGGGGAAGACAATTATCAGCTCTACCTGATTCGCCCTGCGAGCAGTTCCCAGTCCGACTTCATCAACCTGCTGTTTGACCGTCCGCTTTTGCTGTTGATTGTCACGATGCTGGTCAGTTCCCCGCTGCTATTATGGCTGGCGTGGAGCTTGGCGAAACCGGCGCGTAAGCTGAAAAATGCGGCGGACGAAGTGGCGCAGGGCAACCTGAGGCAGCATCCGGAGCTGGAATCCGGGCCGCAGGAGTTCCTGGCCGCCGGAACCAGTTTTAACCAGATGGTCTCTGCTCTTGACCGCATGATGACCGCGCAGCAACGCCTGCTGTCGGATATCTCCCACGAGCTGCGGACGCCGCTCACGCGCTTACAGCTGGGTACCGCCCTGCTGCGCCGCCGCAGCGGTGAGAGCAAAGAGCTGGAGCGTATTGAGACGGAAGCGCATCGCCTGGACAGCATGATAAACGATCTGCTGGTGATGTCGCGCAATCAGCAGAAAAACGCGCTGGTGAGCGAAACGGTGAAAGCCAATCATCTGTGGCATGAGGTGCTGGACAACGCGGCGTTCGAAGCGGAGCAGATGGGCAAATCGTTCACCGTCAACTTCCCGCCGGGCCCGTGGCCGCTCTACGGTAACCCCAACACGCTGGAAAGCGCGCTGGAGAATATCGTGCGTAACGCCCTGCGCTACTCGCACACGAAGATTGAGGTGGCGTTCTCGGTGGATAAAGACGGGATAACCGTCATTGTCGACGACGACGGTCCTGGCGTCAGCCCGGAAGATCGCGAGCAGATTTTCCGTCCGTTCTACCGTACCGACGAGGCACGCGACCGTGAATCTGGCGGTACGGGACTGGGTCTGGCGATTGTTGAAACCGCCATGCAACAGCACCGTGGCTGGGTGAAAGCCGATGACAGCCCGCTGGGCGGGCTCAGGTTAACGCTGTGGCTGCCGCTGTATAAGCGTTCGTAACCGTATGTGCCGGGTGGCGGCTTCGCCTTACCCGGCCTACTTTCTGCGGGAACTATTTCCCCCATAATCTCCGCGAACTGCTCTCGATCTTGCCGCTTATCCGCCGCTTCTGCATCGTTCTGGTCCAGCTGGTGGATAATCCCGCCGCTGACAGCAGACGGTGATACTGATCGTCATCAAACGGCATATGCCAGGCAATTGCGCAGGCCTCGTACACCGACACCTCACTCAAACGCGAAGCCAGCTCAAGCGGCGCATCCGCCGAAACCTGTCCCGCCTGCACAACGCGATACAGCCAGCCGGTTTTACCCGCGTTTTGCAACTGGGCCGACATATCCTGAATGCCGAAATGGTAATTAAGCTTAAAGCACGGTGAGCGCGGCTGGGTGACCTGAATCAAAGCATCGCCCCAGCGGTAAATATCGCCGATAAAGACGTTCTTCTCCGTCAGCCCCTCCGTTGAGAGATTTTCGCCAAACGCGGGGGCGACGAAGAGGTCAGCCTGTTCAGGAAATTCGGTTTTCCAGTGCTGATAGTGCTCGCGCGGATAGTGGCACAGCGCGCGATCGGGCCCGCCGTGGATTTTCTTTTCAGCCTGCTGGTCACCCGCAAGCCCGAGATCGGTCAACGTCAGCTCACCGTCGACCTGCACTTTGGCGATGGCACTCGGGCGGCTGCCTTCGAACTCCCTTACCTTGCCTGTAAACACATTCACCGGGTAATGCATCTCCACTCCTTCAGATACAAAAAAAGCGAGTCATCAGACTCGCTTCTCACAGGCGTCAATGCAACCTTATTTTTTAGCGGCGAAACGCGCTGCTGCTTCGTCCCAGTTCACTACATCCCAGAAGGCTTTGATGTAGTCAGGGCGACGGTTCTGGAACTTTAGGTAGTAAGCGTGTTCCCACACGTCCAGACCCAGAATTGGGAAGCCGGATGCGCCAGAGATAGCTTCACCCATCAGCGGGGAGTCCTGGTTAGCGGTAGAAACGACCGCCAGTTTGTCACCTTTCAGGACCAGCCACGCCCAGCCAGAGCCGAAACGGGTTGCAGCGGCTTTTTCGAATTCCGCTTTGAAGTTGTCAACGGAACCGAAGTCACGCTCGATAGCCGCTTTCAGGTCGCCCTGAAGGGTGGTGCCGGTTTTCAGGCCTTTCCAGAACAGGCTGTGGTTAGCGTGACCGCCCGCGTTGTTGCGCAGCACGGTTTTCTTGTCTGCCGGCAGCTGGTCCAGTTTGGTGATCAGCTCTTCAACAGGCAGATTAGCGAACTCTGGCAGGCTTTCCAGCGCAGCATTCGCGTTGTTCACGTAGGTCTGGTGGTGTTTAGTGTGATGGATTTCCATCGTCTGCTTGTCGAAATGCGGTTCCAGTGCGTCGTAGGCATACGGCAGGGATGGCAGTGTATAACTCATAATCCTCTCCATTATTGTCGGGCGGCACAGCTGTTAATGCCGCGTAAGCAGTTGGTTCATTATAGTTAATTAAATGATATTGAAAATGATTATCAATGCCGTAGTTTTTATAAGGTTATTCGGTTTTTGATAAATGACAAAATTGTGAGTCTGCTCACGTGTTTAACGTGCTGATTGCCATCCTGAACAAAAGTGCGGCAACCTTCTGAAGGTTCCCAAACCGCCTCATTTTTACACTCATCAAGTCGGCGGGAAGCCTCCGGCTATAAAAACGATGAGGATGTAAAAATGAATCATGCGATTACGATGGGTATCTTCTGGCATTTGATAGGCGCGGCCAGTGCAGCCTGTTTCTATGCCCCGTTTAAAAAGGTGAAAGGCTGGTCATGGGAAACCATGTGGTCCGTTGGCGGTACCGTGTCCTGGCTGATTTTGCCGTGGACAATCAGCGCCATGCTGCTGCCCGATTTCTGGGGCTACTTCTCCTCCTTCAACGCCTCCACCCTGCTGCCGGTATTCCTGTTCGGCGCGATGTGGGGCATCGGTAATATCAACTACGGCCTCACCATGCGCTACCTCGGCATGTCGATGGGGATTGGCATCGCGATTGGCATAACGTTGATTGTTGGCACCCTGATGACGCCAATCCTCAACGGCAACTTCGATGTGCTGATCAACACCCAGGGAGGGCGAATGACCCTGCTGGGCGTGCTGGTGGCAGTGATCGGCGTGGGCATCGTCACCCGCGCGGGCCAGCTGAAAGAACGCAAGATGGGCATCAAAGCCGAAGAGTTCAACCTGAAGAAAGGGCTGCTGCTGGCGGTGATGTGCGGCGTCTTCTCGGCGGGCATGTCGTTCGCCATGAACGCCGCCAAACCGATGCACGACGCCGCTGCGGCGCTGGGCGTCGATCCGCTGTACGTTGCCCTGCCAAGCTACGTGGTGATCATGGGCGGCGGCGCGCTGGTAAACCTCGGTTTCTGCTTCATTCGTCTGGCAAAAGTGAAGAACCTGTCGGTAAAAGCCGACTTCTCGCTGGCAAAACCGCTGATCGTCACCAACGTCCTGCTCTCCGCCCTTGGCGGCCTGATGTGGTATCTGCAATTCTTCTTCTACGCCTGGGGTCACGCCAGTATTCCGGCGCAGTATGACTACATGAGCTGGATGCTGCACATGAGCTTCTACGTGCTGTGTGGCGGGCTGGTTGGGCTGGTGCTGAAAGAGTGGAACAACGCCGGGCGTCGTCCGGTTGGCGTGCTGAGCCTGGGCTGCGTGGTGATTATCATTGCGGCCAATATCGTCGGCCTCGGCATGGCGAACTGATTACGCTGCCTTTCGACTGCGATGACGCCACTGAACCGGCGTCATCCCCACCTCACGGTTAAACACCACCGAGAAGTAGTTACTGTCCTCAAAGCCGCAGCGCATCGCCACTTCACTCACCATCAGCTCCGTATGCTGTAACAGGTACTGGGCGTGGCAGATGCGCAGCTGGCGCAGATAGTGGTTTACCGTCATCCCCGTCTGGGTGCGGAACTGCTGGCGCAGCGCGCGCTCGCTGCACTGCTCCTGCTCGCAGAATTTTTCCAGCACGAAACTCTTGTTCAGACTGCCCGCAAGCCGGGTGATGAGCTTATCCAGCAACGCTTCCTGCATGGTGGCAGAGGGATTATCCGTAGCGTAACGATGGCGCTTCAGGGTCATCACCAGCTGGGCGAAAAGCAGCTCCGACATCTGGTTTGCCACCGGATCGCTCTTCTGGCTCTCCTGCTCCAGCTGGGAAATCGTCTGGCGCACCTGAGCCATGCCGTTGCTGCTTAAGCGCCAGTGCGGTTCGCCTCTGGCATCATGAAAACCGGGGATATTGCCCGCCCAGTCGACATTCAGTTTAAGTCTGTCGGGGCAATAGATGACGTTCTGCAACACCAGATCGTTAACCGAGGCGTAGGAGTGTTTGTCTTCAGCGCGGATGTAGAACAGGTCTCCGCGCGTGATGCGGTAGGGACGGTCGTTGAGGACGTGCAGGCCATTGCCCCGCCACACCAGCACCAGCTCGCAAAACTCGTGGGTGTGCTCGGCGAAGACGTTTTGCGGGTAGCGGTCGGCCACCGCGACGGCCTGACTCGCGGAGGCAAAAAAATCATCTTTGCGAAGAATGAGCTGAGCAGCCACACCACAACCTCTACGGCGAATAACCGGACATTATTAGCCTTTTTGCAGCAAAAAAACGGTGACTGCCCTCGCGTTACTGAAGCAACGCGTCTTTCCCCTGACGAATATCGCGCGGCGACCAGCTAAACTCCCGGCGAAACAGCGTCGAAAAGTGGTTACTGTCGCCGAAACCGCAGCGATAGGCGATATCGGTGACGCTTTCGTCGGTATGACGTAAAAGGTGACGCGCTTTGATCAGGCGCAGACGGTTAAGGTAACGCTGCGGCGTCAGGCCGGTATGCTGCTTGAGCTGACGATGCAGCGTGCGCAGCGAGAGCGAAAAGTCATCCGCCAGCGTTTCCCAGCAGACATCTTCGGCGAAATGATCTTCCAGCCATGCCATCAGCTGATTCAGGCGCGCGTCGTTATTTTCCAGCCCTTCCACCAGGCTGCTGCGCCGCAGCAGCACCAGCAGCTGCATAAACAGCAGCTCGCGGGTAGCAATGGCGTGCGTCTCCTGTCCATCCTCGCTCTGCTCCATCTGGCTCACCAGCTGACGCACCTGCTGCAACGTGGACTGATTCACCCGCCAGTGCGACGGATAATGGCCGTCCTTCTCCTGCGGCAACAGCTGATTCAGCCCGGAAAGAAACTGGAACGCATCCGGAGAACGATAGAGCACATTGGTCAGGCACAGGTTGTCGGTATGTTCATACAGGTGCCTGTCGTGATCGCGCACGAAGCACACCGTACCGCCGCTAATGGTATACGGCTGACCGTTAAACACGTGGATGCCCGTTCCGTGCTCAACAATCACAATTTCATGAAAATCATGATGATGCTCCGGGAACGCAGCCTGAGGCAGCCGTGGCTCAATCGCGACCGGCGAAGCCCCCGTAGGAAAAAAATCGACGCTGTGCAGTACGGTCATAACGGCCCCCACCAATGAGAAAAGTTCTCAAAATAGTAATTAAGGCCTTTCACGCTCACCTTAAATTTTTGACAGCAAACCGCGCAAAAGCTGTCGGTTTTTCAAGAAACAGGCGGAAAGATCGGGAAATGCGGTCAGCGTCACACTGCCTGCAAACCCCGCCATTACTGGAAACTGTGAACTCCCTCACGTTCATCTTTGCTTTCTTGCCAGCGCGAGATTTGGGCTGTCAGTGGCGAGAAGGTGGCTATTTCTTCCCTTTCTTACACTCCTCGCTAATGACTTAAGAAAGGACCCGACCATGACTTTTCGCCATTGTGTGGCTGTCGATTTAGGCGCATCCAGCGGCCGTGTAATGCTCGCCACCTGGGACTGCGACCTGCACACCCTTACGCTTCGCGAAATGCACCGTTTCGCCAATTGTCTGCAAAAACAGGACGGTTTTGTTACCTGGGATATCGACGCCCTGGAAGCAGAGATCCGCACCGGACTTCACAACGTCTGCGAAGACGGTATTCGCATCGACAGTATCGGCATTGATACCTGGGGTGTGGATTACGTACTGCTGGACCGTCACGGCGAACGCGTCGGCCTGCCCGTCTCCTACCGCGACAGCCGCACCGATGGGCTAATGGCGCACGCCATCGCCCAGCTTGGCAAGGAGAACATCTATGGTCGCAGCGGCATTCAGTTTCTGCCGTTTAACACGCTGTATCAGCTGCGCGCGCTGGTTGAGCAACAGCCAGAGCTGGTCGAAAAGGTGGCGCATTCGCTGCTGATCCCGGACTACTTAAGCTACCGTCTGACCGGCAACATGAACTGGGAATACACCAACGCCACCACCACGCAGTTGGTCAACATCAACACCGATAACTGGGATGAACATCTGCTGGCCTGGACGGGCGCCTCGCCGTCCTGGTTTGGCGCGCCAACCCATCCGGGCAATGTGATCGGCCACTGGCTTTGCCCGCAGGGGAATAAAATCCCCGTTGTCGCCGTCGCCAGCCACGACACCGCGAGCGCGGTCATTGCCTCGCCGCTCGCCGGCAAAGATGCGGCCTACCTCTCATCCGGCACCTGGTCGCTGATGGGCTTTGAGAGCAAAACGCCCTACACCAGCGATGCCGCGCTGGCCGCGAACATCACCAACGAAGGCGGTGCCGAAGGGCGCTACCGGGTGCTGAAGAACATCATGGGCCTGTGGCTGCTCCAGCGGGTGCTGAAAGAGCAGAACATCACCGACCTGCCCGAGCTTATCGCCGAAACCGAAACGCTGAAGGCCTGTACCTTCCTGATTAACCCGAACGATGACCGCTTTATCAACCCGGCGCACATGAGCGCCGAAATCCAGGCCGCCTGTTTTGAAGCGGGGCAGCCGGTACCTTCCCGCCCCGCCGAGCTGGCACGCTGCATTTTTGACAGTCTCGCCCTGCTGTATGCCGACATCCTGAGCGAGCTGGCTGACCTTCGCGGCAAACCGTTCACACAACTGCATATCGTGGGCGGCGGCTGCCAGAACCAACTGCTGAACCAGCTCTGCGCGGATGCATGCGGCATTACCGTGGTGGCAGGTCCGATTGAAGCCTCCACGCTCGGCAATATCGGCATTCAGCTGATGACCCTGGACGAACTGTCCAACGTCGACGATTTCCGTTCGGTGGTGACGGCGAATAACAGCCTGACCACCTTCACCCCCCATCCCTGCCATGAAATTGCCCGCTACCGGGCGCAGTTTCAGCAAAAACGACTGACTAAGGAGCTTTGCGCATGACCACTCAACTTGAACAAGCCTGGGACCTGGCTAAACAGCGTTTCGCCGCCGTCGGCGTGGATGTCGAAGAGGCGCTGCGCCAGCTCGATCGCCTGCCCGTCTCCATGCACTGCTGGCAGGGTGATGATGTCGCCGGTTTCGAGAACCCGGGCGGTTCCCTGACGGGGGGTATTCAGGCCACGGGTAACTATCCTGGCAAAGCGCGCAACGCCACCGAACTGCGTGCGGATCTGGAGCTGGCGCTGAGCCTGATCCCCGGGCCAAAGCGCCTGAACCTGCACGCCATTTATCTCGAATCCGATGAGCCGGTCGCGCGTAACGAAATCAAACCGGAACACTTTACGAACTGGGTGGCGTGGGCGAAAGCCAACCGGCTGGGTCTGGATTTTAACCCGTCCTGCTTCTCGCACCCGCTGAGCGCGGACGGGTTTACCCTTGCGCATGCCAACGATGAAATCCGCCAGTTCTGGATCGACCATGTCAAAGCCAGCCGCCGCGTCTCGGCTTATTTTGGCGAGCAGCTTGGCACGCCATCGGTAATGAATATCTGGATCCCGGACGGCATGAAGGACATCACCGTAGACCGACTGGCCCCGCGTCAGCGCCTGCTGGCCGCGCTGGATGAAGCCATCAGCGAGAAGCTGGACCCGGCGCACCACATCGACGCCGTCGAGAGCAAGCTGTTCGGCATTGGCGCAGAGAGCTACACCGTGGGCTCAAACGAGTTCTACATGGGTTATGCCACCAGCCGCCAGACCGCGCTGTGCCTGGATGCTGGCCACTTCCACCCAACGGAAGTCATCTCCGACAAGATCTCCGCCGCCATGCTCTACGTGCCGCGCCTGCTGCTGCACGTCAGCCGCCCGGTGCGCTGGGACAGCGACCACGTGGTGCTGCTGGATGACGAAACCCAGGCCATTGCCAGCGAAATCATCCGCCACAACCTCTTTGACCGCGTACATATCGGCCTCGACTTCTTCGACGCCTCCATCAACCGCATCGCGGCGTGGGTTATCGGCACCCGTAACATGAAGAAAGCCCTGCTGCGCGCGCTGCTGGAGCCTGTCGCCGCCCTGAAACAGCTGGAAGAAAACGGCGACTACACCGCGCGCCTGGCGCTGCTGGAAGAGCAGAAATCCCTGCCGTGGCAGGCGGTGTGGGAGATGTACTGCCAGCGTCACGATGCACCTGCGGGCAGCCAGTGGCTGGATAACGTGCGGGCGTATGAGAAAGAGGTTCTTTCCGCTCGTCAGTAAAAAACATCGCCCGGCGGCGCGTTGCTTGCCGGGCCTACAGATAAGACCAGGCCGGGTAAGCGTAACGCCACCCGGCATTTTCAAAGGAACTACAGTATGCAGACCATCACCACCTCCTGGTTCGTCCAGGGCATGATCAAAGCCACCTCCGACGCCTGGCTGAAGGGCTGGGATGAGCGCAACGGCGGCAACCTGACGCTACGCCTGGACGACGCGGATATCGAGCCATTTGCCTCCGATTTCCACCAGAAGCCGCGCTATATCGCCCTGAGCCAGCCGATGCCGCTGCTCGCCAACACGCCGTTTATCGTCACCGGTTCCGGGAAGTTTTTCCGCAACGTACAGCTGGACCCGGAAGCCAACCTCGGCGTGGTGAAGGTGGACAGCGACGGCGCGGGTTACCACATTCTCTGGGGACTGACGGACGACGCGGTACCCACATCCGAACTGCCGGCGCACTTCCTCTCCCACTGCGAGCGCATTAAGGCGACCAATGGCAAGGACCGCGTAATCATGCACTGCCACGCCACCAACCTGATCGCCCTGACCTACGTGCTGGAAAATAATTCTGATTTCTTCACCCGCAAACTGTGGGAAGGCAGCACCGAGTGTCTGGTGGTGTTCCCGGACGGCGTCGGCATTCTGCCGTGGATGGTGCCGGGTACCGACGAAATCGGCCAGGCGACCGCGACGGACATGCAGAAGCACTCACTGGTGCTGTGGCCGTTCCACGGCGTCTTCGGCAGCGGCCCGACACTGGATGAAACCTTCGGCCTGATCGACACCGCCGAGAAATCCGCGGAGGTGCTGGTGAAGGTCTATTCCATGGGCGGCATGAAGCAGACCATCACCCGGGAAGAGCTGATTGCCCTGGGCAAACGCTTTGGCGTCACCCCGATGCAGTCGGCGTTAGATCTGTACCAATAACAACATCGCGCCCCGCTCACCGAGACGGGGCGAAAACCACCTGCAATCCCTACAACTAACTCAAGTCAGTGGAGTAAAAGCAATGAAAATAAAAGCAAGCTTGATCCTCACCGTTGCCGCTCTGGCGTTGTCCGGTTCCGCTTTAGCAGAAGTGAAAATCGCCCTGGTGGCGAAGTCCTTAGGGAATGGATTCTTCGAGGCAGCGAACGTCGGCGCGCAGGAGGCGGCCAAAGAGTTAGGCGATGTAAAAGTGATTTATACCGGCCCGACCACCACCACGGCGGAAGCGCAGATCGAGGTGCTGAACGGGCTGATCGCCCAGGGCGTGGATGCGATCGCAATTTCCGCGAACGATCCGGACGCCGTCGTGCCGGTGCTGAAAAAAGCGATGCAGCGCGGCATTAAGGTTGTGTCGTGGGATTCCGGGGTGGCGAAAGCCGGGCGTCAGATCCATCTCAACCCGTCCAATAACGCCCTGATTGGCGAAACCAACGTCAAGCTCGCCGCCGATGCCCTGAAAGCGCTGAACGTGGAGAAGGGCGAAGTAGCGGTGCTGAGCGCCACGCCAACCTCCACCAACCAGAACACCTGGATTGCGGAGATGAAAAAGGTGCTGCCGAAGTACCCGTCCGTCAATCTGGTGACCGTGGCCTACGGAGACGATCTCTCTGACAAAAGCTACCGCGAAGCGGTCGGCCTGCTGAAAACCTACCCGGAGCTGAAAGTCATCGTCTCGCCGTCGTCCGTGGGCATTGTGGCTGCCGCGCAGGCGGTGAAGGACCAGGGCAAGATTGGCAAAGTGTACGTCACCGGTTTAGGCCTGCCGTCTGAGATGGCGGGCGCGGTGAAATCCGGCGCGAGCAAGAGCTTTGCCATCTGGAACCCGATTGACCTGGGCTATGCCGCGACTTACTTAGCGGACGATCTGGTGAAAGGCACGGCCACGAAAGGTGAGGCCAGCATGGGCAAACTGGGCAAAGTGAAGCTGGATGCGGACGGCAACGGCGCGATGGCCGAGCCGTTCGTCTACGATGCCAGCAATATTGATAAGTTCTCGAAAATCTTTTGATCCTTTCCCCCCTCACCCTAGCCCTCTCCCAAAGGGAGAGGGTCGGGGTGAGGGTGAACCAAACGGAGAACTATCATGACCCCATTGCTACAGCTTTCTGGCATCACCAAGGTGTTCCCCGGCGTACGTGCTCTTGAGAACGTGCAGCTTGCGCTGTGGCCCGGCAAAGTGACGGCGCTTATCGGCGAAAACGGCGCGGGCAAGTCGACGCTGGTCAAAGTGATGACCGGCATATACCAGCCCGACGAGGGCGAAATTCTCTACAAGGCGATCCCCGTTCACCTTCCAACGCCGGAGTCGGCGCATAAAATGGGTATCACCGCCATACACCAGGAAACCGTCCTGTTTGATGAACTCTCGGTCACCGAAAATATCTTTGTTGGTCAGTACCTTCACAAAGGCTTCCTGAAAAAGCTCGACTGGCCGGAAATGCACCGCCGGGCGCAGGCTATTCTCGCCCGCCTTGAGGTGCAAATCGACCCGCGCGCAACGCTGAAAACCCTAAGCATCGCCCAGCGTCACATGGTGGCGATTGCCCGCGCGCTGTCGTTTGAGGCGCAGGTGGTGATCCTCGACGAACCCACGGCGGCGTTGTCGCAGCATGAAATCCTCGAGTTTTACCAGATTGTGGAGCGCTTAAAGCAGGAGGGAAAAGCCATCCTGTTTATCTCCCACAAGTTCGACGAGATTTTTGAGCTGGCCGATCACTACACCATTTTGCGCGACGGCGTGTTCGTCGGTGCAGGGGCAATAAATGAGATCACCGAGGAGCGGATGGTGTCGATGATGGTCGGGCGCGCCATTACCCAAACCTTCCCGAAAATCGACTGCGAAAAAGGCGAGACGGTGCTGGAGGTGAAAAACCTCTGCCATCCGACCGAGTTTGCGCATATCTCGTTCTCCCTGCGTAAAGGGGAAATCCTCGGCTTTTACGGGCTGGTGGGTGCCGGGCGTACCGAATTGATGCAGACGCTTTCCGGCGTCACGCGGCCATCGTCCGGGGAAATTATCCTCAACGGACAGCCCCGGCGCTTCCGCCAGCCTGCGGATGCGATCAAAGCCGGTATTGTCTGCGTGCCGGAAGAAAGGCAGAAACAGGGGGCGATTATCGCCCTGCCGATTGCCCAGAACATCAGCCTGCCTCAGCTTAGCACGCTCAATCCGAACGGCGTGCTGCATGACGACCGTGAATGGAAACTGGCGAACGAGTACGCCAAACGCCTGCAAGTGAAAGCCTTCAGCTGGAAGCAGGCGGTGGCGACCCTCTCTGGCGGCAACCAGCAAAAGGTGGTGATCGGCAAATGGCTGGCGACGCACCCTGACGTGATCATCCTCGATGAGCCAACAAAAGGCATCGATATCGGCTCAAAGGCAGCCGTGCATCAGTTTATGTCCGAGCTGGTCAGTCAGGGGCTGGCGGTGATTATGGTCTCGTCCGAACTACCGGAAGTGATGGGCATGGCGGATCGCATTATCGTCATGCACGAGGGGCTGATGGTGGCCGAATACCAGGCGGGAGACGCGACGGCGGAAACCATCGTCAGTGCCGCCAGCGGTGCAAAACAGGAGGCGGCATAATGCTTAGCTCACTCTTAAAACACCGCGAAGCCCTGCTGGGCGCGGTGATTATCCTGATGATCCTCGCCATTGGCAGCCGCGTGCCATCGTTTATCGCGCCGGGCAACCTGGTGGAGATGTTTAACGACACCGCCATTCTGATCGTCCTCGCGCTCGGGCAGATGATGGTGCTGCTCACTAAAGGCATCGACCTGTCGATGGCGGCCAATCTGGCCCTGACCGGGATGATTGTCGCCCTGATTAACTTCCATTACCCGGACGTGCCCGTCTGGGCGCTGCTGATCCTCGCCAGCGCGCTTGGGCTGCTGATGGGCGCGATAAACGGCCTGCTTGTGTGGAAGCTGGGCATTCCGGCGATTGTGGTAACACTCGGCACCATGAGCATCTACCGCGGAATGATCTTTTTGCTCTCCGGCGGCGGCTGGGTGAACTCCAACCAGATGGGTGCAGACTTCCTCGGCCTGCCGCGTGCGTCAGTGCTGGGCCTGCCGGTGCTGAGCTGGTGCGCCATCGCCGTACTGCTGCTGGTGGGCTACTTCCTGCGCTACAGCCGCACCGGACGGGCGCTCTACACCGCAGGCGGTAACGCCACGGCAGCGTACTACACCGGGATCAACGCCGGGAAAATGCAGTTCATCAGCTTCTGCCTTTCCGGTCTGCTGGCCGGGTTCTGCGGCTACCTGTGGATATCGCGCTTTGCCGTTGCGTATGTTGACGTCGCTAACGGTTTTGAATTGCAGGTGGTGGCAGCCTGCGTGATTGGCGGGATCAGCACCATGGGCGGCACCGGTCGCGTGCTCGGCTGTCTGTTCGGGGCGCTGTTCCTTGGCGTCATCAACAACGCCCTGCCGGTGATCGGCGTCTCCCCGTTCTGGCAGATGGCGATTTCCGGCTCGGTCATTGTCATCGCTGTGCTGCTGAACGAGCGCGGCAACAAACGCAAAGGCAGGCTGATCCTGCGCGACGCGGCGCTGGCACGTCAGAAACTGGCGGTGAAACCATGAGCAAAATGATGACATCTGAAGAGTTCAAACCCACTTCTGCGCCGGGCATCTTCCAGCGTCTGCTGTGCTGGGAGGGCTTCCTGCTGGCGGTGACGCTGGCGGTGTTTGTGGTGAACGCGCTCGCCTCGCCCTACTTCCTCAATATCTGGAACCTCTCCGACGCGACGTTCAACTTCACGGAAAAAGCGATCATTGTGTTGCCGATGGCGATGCTGATTATCGCCCGGGAAATTGACCTGTCGGTGGCCTCCACCATCGCGCTCAGCTCCACGGTGATGGGCTTTTGCGCGGCGGCGGGCGTCGATACGCCACTGCTGGTGTGCGTGGGATTAGGCGTCGGGCTACTGTGCGGGTTGTTCAACGGCATTCTGGTGACGCGCTTTAACCTGTCGTCCATCGTCATCACCATCGGCACCATGAGCCTGTACCGCGGGATCACCTACATCCTGCTCGGGGACCAGGCGCTGAACAGCTACCCGGAGAGCTTTGCCTGGTTCGGCCAGGGCTACGTCTGGGGCGCGTTGTCGTTTGAGTTCGCGCTGTTTATCGTCCTGGCCGCTCTGTTTGCCTTTGTGCTGCACCGTACCAACTTTGGCCGCCGCACCTACGCCATCGGCAACAACCCGACCGGCGCGTGGTACTCCGGCATCAACGTGAAGCGCCACAACCTGATCCTCTTCGCGCTGGTGGGGCTGATGTCCGGCCTGGCGTCGGTGCTGCTCACCTCGCGTCTGGGCAGCACCCGTCCGACCATCGCGATGGGCTGGGAGCTGGCGGTGGTGACGATGGCGGTGCTCGGCGGCGTCAACATTCTCGGCGGGTCCGGCAGCATGGTGGGCGTGATTATCGCCGCCTTCCTGATGGGGCTGGTGACCTTCGGCCTGAGCCTGCTCAACGTGCCCGGCATTGTGATGTCGGTGATTATCGGCGCGATGCTGATCGTGGTGATTTCGCTGCCGATTATTACCCGCCGGATTATGCAGCGAAGACGGATCTCATAGCCGGGTGGCACTGCGTTTACCCGGCCTGCTTAACCGTAGGCCCGCGCAAGCGCAGCGCCGCCGGGCATAAAATTCACAGTAATTAAGGAGAATTATCATGAGCTTTATGTTGGCACTCCCCAAAATCAGCCTGCACGGCGCGGGCGCGATCGGCGATATGGTCAATCTGGTGGCAAACAAACAGTGGGGAAAAGCGCTGATTGTCACCGACGGTCAGCTGGTGAAGCTGGGCCTGCTCGACAGTTTGTTTTCCGCGCTCGACGCCCATCAGATGTCGTATCACCTGTTCGATGAGGTATTCCCGAATCCGACGGAAGCGCTGGTGCAAAAAGGCTATGCGGCATATCAGGATGCGGAGTGTGATTACCTGATTGCCTTTGGCGGCGGCAGCCCGATTGATACCGCCAAGGCAATCAAAATCCTCACCGCCAACCCCGGTCCGTCAACCGATTACTCTGGCGTCGGCAAGGTGAAAAACGCGGGCGTGCCGCTGGTGGCGATCAACACCACCGCAGGCACGGCAGCGGAGATGACCAGCAACGCGGTGATCATTGACGCCGCACGACAGGTGAAAGAGGTGATTATCGACCCGAACATCATCCCGGATATCGCCGTGGACGATGCCAGCGTGATGCTTGATATTCCGGCCTCCGTGACCGCCGCAACCGGCATGGATGCCTTGACTCACGCCATTGAAGCTTACGTGTCCGTCGGCGCGCACCCGCTGACCGATGCCAACGCGCTGGAGGCGATTCGCCTGATCAACCTCTGGCTGCCGAAAGCGGTCGACGACGGTCACAACCTGGAAGCGCGCGAGCAGATGGCTTTTGGTCAGTATCTGGCGGGCATGGCGTTTAACAGCGCCGGTCTGGGGCTGGTGCATGCCCTGGCGCACCAGCCGGGCGCGACGCACAACCTGCCGCACGGCGTGTGCAACGCCATTCTGCTGCCGATCATCGAAAACTTTAACCGCCCGAACGCGGTTGCCCGATTTGCCCGCGTGGCGCAGGCGATGGGCGTTGACACGCGCGGCATGAGCGATGAAGCGGCCAGCATGTCAGCCATTCAGGCGATTCGCGACCTGAGCGCCCGGGTCGGCATTCCGTCCGGATTTAGCCAGCTCGGCGTGACCAAAGCCGATATTGAAGGCTGGCTGGATAAAGCTCTCGCCGACCCGTGCGCGCCGTGTAACCCGCGCACCGCCAGCCGCGATGAGGTCCGCGAGCTGTACCTGGAGGCTTTATGATCCGCAAAGCGTTTGTGATGCAGGTAAACCCGGACGCGCACGAGGAGTACGCGCGTCGCCACAACCCGATCTGGCCCGAGCTGGAAGCGGTACTGAAAGCCCACGGTGCGCACCACTACGCCATTTACCTCGACAAAGCCCGCAACCTGCTGTTTGCAACCGTGGAGATTGAATCGGAGGAGCGCTGGAATGCGGTGGCAAACACCGATGTCTGCCAGCGCTGGTGGAAACATATGGCTGACGTTATGCCGTCTAACCCTGACAACAGCCCGGTGAGTGCGGCGCTGAACGAGGTGTTTTACCTGGACTGATGTGTTAACGCTGCTGCCCCAGCGGTAGCAGCAATCTCCCGCCTGCCACTCAGCGTAAACGCCGACACCACCGTGATCGCCAGCACGAAACAGCCCAGTATCAGATACGTCTCCTGGAAGCCGACCCGGTCATACATATTTCCGGCAAAGGCGGAGAGGAAGATCGCCGCCGACTGTTTGGCAAACTGGAAGCCAATCAGGTAGATGGTGGCCGACAGGCGCGTATCAAACACCCCGGTGATGTACTTGAATGCCCCCACCAGCAGGAACGGGACTTCCAGCGCGTGCAGCATCTTCAGGGCAATCACCTCCACGGCGGTGGTGGCAAACGACGATCCGATAATGCGCGTCGCCATGATCACCCCGGCAATCAGCAGCGTGTTTTTCGCACCGATGCGGTTAATGATCCACGGCGAGCAGAACATGATGATCGCGTTACAGATTTCCCCCGCTGTGGTGGCGAAACCAAAGGCGCGGGTCCCCTCCTGCGGCGTGGCGAAGAAGGTTTTGAAGAAGGTAGCAAACTGCTGGTCGAAGACGTCATATACGCAGGCCACGCCAATCACGTACAGGATGAACATCCACATTCTGCGCTGGCGGAACAGGTTGAACACGGTTTTAGCAGTGATCTGCCGCTGGTTCGCGCCCAGGGCGTTCATGACCTGCGCCGTCTGGTTGGGCTTCGGTTTCGCGACCACCAGCAGCAGCATCAGCAACAGCGCCGCCGCCGATCCCATCCAGAAAACATACGACGGATCGATGCCGAACAGGATGCCGCCCGTTGAGGCGCACAGCCCCCAGCCGAGACAGCCGAACATGCGCGCCTTGCCGTACTCAAAAAAGCTGTTGCGGCTCACGCGTTCAATGTAGGCCTCAATCGCCCCCGAACCCGCTGAGAAGACAAAGCCGATATACAACCCACCGCTCAGCGCCCCCAGCCAGATATTGGTTTTCAGCAGCGGGGCGAAGACGTACAGGAAGAACGGCGCGAACAGGAACAGCAGCACCGAAATGATCCAAAGCAAATGTTTTTTCAGCCCCAGCTTGTCCGAAATGACCCCCAGCACCGGCTGGAAGGCAATGGCCGACAGCGAGATGCAGGAGAAAACAATCCCCGTATGGGTTTTGTTCAGGCCGATGATGTCCGACAGCCAGATCGGCAGGAACGGAAAACAGGTGGCCATGATGAAGAAGTAGAGAAAGAAGAACAGCCCGAAGATCCAGAAGTTAGGGTTGTCTTTGTGGGTACAGGTTGTTGTGTTCATTATTTTTATCCTCAACGGAGGGCCGGTTGCCCGGCCCGTCACCCTTACACGCGTTCCACACCAATCAGAATGGTGGTTTCCGGATCCAGAATCGGCAGCGCAATACCCGCCTGCATCAGCCATTCACCGCTTACCGTTTGCGGCGCGTCCATCCACGCCGGCAGCTTGCGCATGGTGTGCCCGCCCTCGCCCGTAATCTGAATGTTCGGGTGATCGAGCAGCGTGATGCGGTACTGCGCGCTGGCGTCTAACCCCGGCATGCGCAGCGGCATCATCAGGGTGTAATCCGGCATCGCGAGCTGGCTGACCAAAAACAGCCCCTGCGTCTTGTCTTCGCTCACTATACCCTGCGCCAGGGTGGTGGCGTCCGGCATATCCACGCGCCACTGGGTGCCGTGATGAATGACCCCGCGCCACCGCTTATACAGCGCGGCGTAATGTCGATAGCCTTCACGCTCCTGCGCGTCGACGGTGAGCGGATCCAGCTCCAGCCCCATATGGCCAAACAGCGCCGTCAGCCCGCGGAACTGAATGCTGTGCTGGCGGAAGGTAGCGTGACACTTATGATGACCGATATGCGCGCCCATCACCTCCGGCGGGAAGAAGTAGCTCATGCCGCGCTGGATAGTGTTGCGCTCCAGCGCGTCGTTATTGTCGGACGCCCAGAAGCGGTGGCAGCGGGTCAGCACTTCATAATCGATTCGCCCGCCGCCGGAGGAGCAGGATTCAAACTCAATGTGCGGGAAACGCTCGCCCAGCACGTCCAGCAGGCGATAAAACTGGCGCGTCTGGGCATCGGCGGCGGCTTTGCCCTTGTGCCCTGGCTGCACCAGCTCGCGGTTCATGTCCCATTTCACGTAGTCGACCGCGTGTTCGCCCAGCAGCCAACTCATGCGCTCGACCAGATAATCAAAGGCCTGCGGAATATTAAGATTGAGCACCAGCTGATGTCGCCCGGTCGCCTGGGCGTAGCCCGGCAGCGCCAGCACCCAGTCAGGGTGCGCGCGGTACAGATCGGAATCCGGGTTAATCATCTCCGGCTCAACCCAGATACCAAACTCCATGCCGAGCTGTTTAACGTGATCGATCACCGGCTTAAGGCCGTTCGGGTATTTTTTCTCGTCCAGATACCAGTCGCCCAGCGCGGCGTGGTCGTCGTTGCGGCCTTTGAACCAGCCGTCGTCAATGATAAAGCGCTCCACGCCCAGCGCTGCGGCCTCGTCGGCCATGCGCATGATGTAGTCCGGATCGTGGTCGAAGTAGATCCCCTCCCAGGTGTTGAGATGCACCGGGCGCGGTTTATCTTCCGGGAAGCGGATAACGTTATCGCGCAGGTAGCGGTGGAACTGCTGGCTCATGCCGTTCAGCCCGTGCGGGGAGTGGCTGGCATACAGGCGCGGCGTCCAGAGCGTTTCCCCCTCTTCAATCGCCATTTCACCCGGCAGGTAGAGCGCTTCGGCCTGCATATAACGGCGGCCATCGGTTTTCGCCTCTGCGCGCAGGCGGTGGTTGCCGCTCCAGCCCAGATGCACACCCCAGACGTGGCCGTGCATTTCACTGAATGACGGCGTACCTGAAATCAGTGCCGGGAAATGTTCGTGGGAGGTTTTACCCCGGCGGTTTTCAATCACGAAGCTGTCGTGCTCAAGCGTAACGCGGTGCGGCTGAAACTCCCTGATCCAGCGTCCGTGGAAGGCCATCACCTCCTGCGCGCGTTCGGCCACCGGCAGCGTCACGGCAAAGCGATCCACCTGCCACGCCAGCGTTTTCAGGTTGGTTAACCCATGGCGCACCACCAGTACGCCGCTGGCATCCAGCGTTATTTCACTGGTCAGGCGCAAGCCTGCATGCTCGTCTTCAGCAGTGATTGTCAGGGCGTTTAACGCCTGCTGCACCTGCGTGGTTTTAAATACCGGCGATCCGTCCAGCCCCTGGCGATGCCCCTCGATGCCCGGCGAGCCAAACAGCCCATGCCCCAGCTCTGCCATCAGCGTGACGGGGGAGTCGACGTCCAGCCTGCCGTTAGCAACCGGGCGCGCAATACTCAGGACATCCTGCGGCGAGAAGTGCTGAAGGTGCGGCCCCCAGTAGAGAATTTCGGCGAACGGGTGGGTTTTTAGCACCACGTCAACCGTATTGCTTTCAAGTCGAAAAATGGCATCTTGCATCGGACATCTCCTGTCATCGGGATGTCCTGAGTTTTGATCCGAAACGTTTCGGATACAAACCAAAACGTTTCGGATCTGTGATCGGGTTTGGAATTTTTCGTGTGATTAGGCCGTCTGGCCTGGGGAGAATTCTGGCTGCCAGAGCACCTGAAGGGTGTCAATGTCGTCGCCGTTAATCAGCTGGCGCACCATATCGGCAATCTGTTTCCCGACGCCCTGACGGGTAGACTGGATCACCGCCGCGACGTCGATATCGACAATGCTGTCCTGCGGTAAGCCGTCATAGACCACCAGCGAGACGGCATTTTCACCGGTTAAGCGTCCCATCTGCGCCAGGGCCATCGCTGCGCCGTCGCCGTGGGTGTTGCAGTCGGTAATGATGGCCGTGGGCGGCTGCGGCAGGGAGAGAAGTTCTTGCGTGGTGGCATAACCCACGCGGCGCGAAGGGGGCATGGCGCGCAGCCATTCGCTGGAAAGCCCGGCTTCCCGCAGCGCGTCCAGGTAGCCCTGGCGGCGCTGGGTGATGAATGCCTGGTTGTTGCTTTCGCCCAGCAGCGCAATGCGCTGATGGCCTTTCTCGATCAGCCAGCGGGTGGCCTGATACGTACCGGCATAGTTGTCGAAATCGAACCACGCGTACGGCTGCGGGAGCTGGCTGCGGCCGAGCGCCAGGAACGGAAACCCGGCGGCCTGAAGCTGCTCAAGACGCGGATCGTGATCCAGCGTATGCGCCACTATCAGCGCATCCACGCGTCGGCTTTGCACCATGCGCATATAGCTGTGTTTGTCCGCCAGATCGTCGTCAGCGATGAGCAGCAGGTCAATTTCATGTCGCGCCAGTTCGTGGCTAATTTCGCCGACCATGTCCATAAAAACGCTGTTATTGAGCGGAACAGGATGCACCGGAAATACCAGCCCGACGGCGTCGATTTTGCCCATCTTCAGGCGACGGGCAAAGGTATTTGGTCGGTAGCCACGGCGCTGGGCCTCCGCTTCCACGCGGGCGCGCGTCTCAGCAGAAACGTCGTCATATCCGTTGAGGGCGCGGCTGACGGTGGTAACAGACAGCCCCAGTTCTTTGGCAATGGCTTTAAGCGACATGATTTTCCGTATCTTCTTTAGTTTTGTTCCGCCACCAGCAGCGCGTGCGTATCGGGCTCCAGCGCCTTAAAGATATGCGGCTGGTCAGCGGGGTAGCAAATGTAATCTCCCGGGCCGAGTTCTTCCGCCGCGTCGATCAGACCGACCATCGCCCGCCCCTGGGTCACGATAATATGCTCAACCGAACCAGGCGGATGGGGCTGGGAAATACGGTCTGCCCCCGGCTGAGTCAGCAGCAGATAGATATCACGACGCGCGCCCGGCGGACACGCCGCGAGCAAAATCGCCTCGTAGTTCGCCTGCCCGGCGACGACTTTTGTGCCCTCGCCGCGGCGGATGACCTGCGTGACGGGTTGCTGCGGCTCCAGTAACCGGGCAAACGGAATATCCAGCGCCACGCAAAGCGACCACAGCGTTTCCAGGCTAGGATTGCCGTTGCCAGACTCCAGTTGTGAAAGCGTGGATTTGGCGATCCCGGCACGGCGGGCAATTTCCGCCAGTGAGAGCCCGGTTCGCAGGCGTTCTCGTACCAGGCTTTTGGCGATCACGCTGATTGGCTGCGTCATAAAAACGGCCTCTTTCCCTCTATAACGAACGAATCGTTCGCCTTGTAAAACGATTTTGATGCGTTCATTATAATGGAAATACGTTCGATATGGCTAAAATGGTATGAAGAAACACCTCTCCTGTCTGAAAGGCGACACGATAAAAGCGATCGTCCTGGTCTGCCTCGCGGTGGGCGTAGTCGGCATGTCTTATGGCTCACTGGCGATGGCCTACGGTTTCCCGCTGTGGGTGCCGTTTGTCCTCTCCCTCACGGTGCTGGCAGGCGCATCCGAGTTTATGTTTATTGGCATCGTGGCGAGCGGCGGGAATCCGCTGGCAGCGGCCGCGGCCGGTTTACTGGTAAACGCGCGCCATGTGCCGTTCGGCGTAACGGTGCGTGACCTGGTGGGCAAGCGCGGCCTGAGCTTTCTGGGCTGTCATATCATGAACGATGAAAGCGTGGTGTTCGGCCTTTCGCAAAAAACCGCCGAGCAGCGTAAAGCGGCCTACTGGCTGTGCGGCCTGGGCGTGGCAATTATCTGGCCGCTGGGGGCGGTGCTGGGGGCGATGGTCGGCAAGCTGCTGCCAGACCCGGAAACCATCGGGCTGGACGCGGTGTTCCCGGCGATCCTGCTGGCGTTAGTGGTGCCGGCATTTAAAAACCGTACCACGCTGATCCGCGCCTGTAGCGGCGCAGTGTTGTCGCTGGCCGCCGTACCGTTTGTGCCGGTGGGTCTGCCGGTGCTGCTCTCTTTGCTCGGCCTTGCCGCGAGGAAAAAATAATGGAAAACATGACGGTCTTTATTCTCGGCATCGCCATTCTTTCTGCCGGAACCTATCTGATGCGTCTTGGCGGAGCGAAGCTTGGCAACCGGCTGGCGCTTTCAGAACGGTCGCAGGCGCTGCTTTCAGACGCGGCTACCGTTTTGCTGTTCTCCGTCGCGCTGGCGACAACGTTTTATGAAGGGGACCATTTTGCCGGGATGGCACGTGTGCTGGGCGTGGGGTTCGCGGTGTTTCTGGCCTGGCGCAAAATGCCGTTAATTGTGGTGATCGTCGCGGCGGCGGTGGTGACCGCACTGCTGCGTCTGGCAGGCATAAACTAAAAAGCGCCCCAGGGGCGCTCTTTCGACGGTATAGCGGAATTATTTGTTCAGTTCAGCGGTCATGTGTACGCGGTTACCGGTGAATGCCTGGGTAATTTTGTAGGATGACGCGCCCGCTTCCTGAGCCTGTGCAGCGATTTTAGCTTCTGCACCATCCAGGGTAGAGGCGGATGCGGTCACTGTCTGCGCAGCGAAAGAACCAAAAGAGGTAGCCAGAGCGATTACTGCGACAAAAGTTTTGATGCTTTTCATGAGATAAACCCTTTCGTTAAGTTGTTTAGATAAGGCGCTGTGCCTTGATGAGATAAATATTAGACCTCATCATGAACAACTAAAAGCGGAAGGATTTGCTATACTCATTCAAAATTACTGATCAACTATCAATCGCTGCGGATGAGTGTAAATAGTTGCTCTACCCGGCTTGCAGAACCCCACCAGCGTCAGGTTGCAGCGCTCCGCCACTTCCACCGCCAGCGTGGTTGCCGCTGACACCGCAAACAGAATTTCCACGCCGCACATGGCGGACTTTTGCACCATCTCATAGCTGGCGCGGCTGGAGACTAACGCCGCGCCCTGCTGCCAGACGTTGCTTTCCCGAGCGCGGCGACCTAACAGCTTATCCAGCGCGACGTGGCGGCCCACATCTTCATGACCGCCGGCAATGTTGCCTGACGGCAATATCCATGCCGCCGCGTGGGTACAGCCGCTGAGCTGACCGATGGGTTGCACGTCGTTCAGGTGCTCAAGCGCCCGATCAAGGTGCGCCAGATTGAACGTCTGGGTGAACGGCAGCGGGATAATGGGTTTGCCGATATCGTTAAGCTGTTCAACGCCGCACACGCCGCAGCCGGTACGTCCGGCCAGCGCCCGGCGGCGCTCTTTCAGCCCCATAAAGCGGCGGCTGGAGAGTTCGATTTGCACTTCAAGACCATTACAGGCATGAACCACATCCATGCCGTAGATCTCCTGCGGATGCGCAATGATGCCTTCCGAGAGGGAAAAACCTATGGCGAACAGCTCCAGATCTTTCGGCGAGGCCATCATCACCACATGCGAAATACCGTTGTAAACCAGGGCAACGGGGACCTCTTCCGCCAGAAAATCCGGCGTGGCATGTGAAATGTGAGGCGGTCTGTGTACCGACAGTTCCACAATACCCGCAGGCAGTGGCGACGCGTGGGCAACACGGTTTTGTTTAGACACAACGGTATTCCTGAACAACCACGGAAGTGAGCCTGCTATTGCAACACAAACGGCAGGCCTTACGCATAGTATGGATCAACTTTTCAGCAACCATTCTCCTACTCAATACGGAGGGGTGCAACCGATCACCTGCTACACCTCTTTAACATGCACAGGGTAAAATGTGATTGATATCACATTTTATAATCAATGCCGTGATAATACGTTCACTTTGTTTTAACCCCGTTGGAACAGGCGTACCGACATTGTGGTATTCTGGGCTTATCCCTCGGAGAAATGAGGGATTAACGCAAATTTTTCTCCTTTGCGGTTAATTCTCAACCGCAGAGTAAAACTACATAGCAATGTCGTAATGAACCAAGGAGTGACCCATGCAGGTCAGCAGAAGGCAGTTCTTTAAGATCTGCGCTGGCGGTATGGCAGGCACCACGGCGGCGGCACTGGGCTTTGCGCCCGGTGTAGCGCTGGCGGAAACACGGCAGTATAAACTGCTGCGCACCCGCGAAACCCGTAACACCTGTACGTACTGCTCCGTCGGCTGTGGGCTGTTAATGTATAGCCTCGGCGACGGTGCGAAAAACGCCAAAGCATCTATTTTCCACATCGAAGGCGATCCGGATCACCCGGTAAACCGTGGTGCACTCTGTCCGAAAGGGGCCGGTCTGGTAGATTTTATCCACTCCGAAAGCCGCCTGAAGTTTCCTGAGTATCGCGCTCCCGGCTCTGACAAATGGCAGCAAATCAGCTGGGAAGAAGCGTTCGATCGCATCGCTAAGCTGATGAAAGAAGACCGCGATGCCAACTTTATCGCGAAGAATGCCGAAGGCACCACCGTTAACCGTTGGCTCTCCACCGGCATGCTGTGTGCTTCAGCGTCCAGTAACGAAACCGGCTATTTAACCCAGAAATTTACGCGCGCACTCGGTATGCTCGCGGTCGACAACCAGGCGCGTGTCTGACACGGACCAACGGTAGCAAGTCTTGCTCCAACATTTGGTCGCGGTGCGATGACCAACCACTGGGTCGACATCAAGAACGCCAACCTTATTGTGGTGATGGGCGGTAACGCCGCTGAAGCGCACCCTGTCGGGTTCCGCTGGGCGATGGAAGCCAAAATCCACAACGGCGCGAAGCTGATTGTGATCGATCCCCGCTTTACGCGTACAGCGTCAGTGGCGGATTTCTACACCCCTATTCGTTCAGGTACTGACATCACTTTCCTGTCAGGCGTACTGCTGTACCTGATGACCAACGAAAAATATAACCGCGAGTACACCGAAGCCTATACCAACGCCAGCCTGATCGTGCGTGAGGATTACAGCTTCGACGATGGCCTGTTCAGCGGTTACGACGCCGAAAAACGCAAGTACGACAAAACCAGCTGGAACTACGAGCTGGACGAAAACGGCTTTGCGAAGCGCGACACCACCCTGCAACACCCGCGCTGCGTGTGGAACCTGCTGAAAGAGCACGTTTCCCGCTACACGCCGGAGGTTGTCGAAAACATCTGTGGGACGCCGAAAGCGGATTTCCTGAAGGTGTGCGAGTTGATTGCGGAAACCAGCGCGAAAGATAAAACCGCGTCGTTCCTGTATGCGCTCGGCTGGACGCAGCACTCCATCGGCGCGCAGAACATCCGCACCATGGCGATGGTTCAGCTGCTCCTCGGCAACATGGGGATGGCAGGCGGCGGCGTGAACGCCCTGCGCGGTCACTCCAACATTCAGGGTCTGACCGACCTCGGCCTGCTGTCTCAGAGCCTGACGGGTTACATGAACCTGCCGAGCGAGAAACAGACTGACCTGCAAACCTACCTGACGGCCAGCACGCCAAAACCGCTGCTCGAAGGCCAGGTGAACTACTGGGGCAACTATCCGAAGTTCTTCGTCTCGCTGATGAAAGCCTTCTACGGCGACAAGGCGACGGCGGAAAACAGCTGGGGCTTTGACTGGCTGCCGAAGTGGGACAAAGGTTACGACGTACTTCAGTACTTCGAAATGATGCACCAGGGCCAGGTCAACGGCTATATCTGCCAGGGCTTTAACCCGGTGGCATCGTTCCCGAACAAGAACAAGGTTGTCGAGTCTCTGTCGAAGCTGAAGTTCCTGGTGACAATTGACCCGCTCAATACCGAAACGTCTACGTTCTGGCAGAACCACGGTGAGTCGAACGACGTCGATCCGTCGAAGATTCAGACCGAAGTGTTCCGTCTGCCGTCCACCTGCTTCGCGGAAGAGAACGGGTCTATCGTCAACTCCGGCCGCTGGTTGCAGTGGCACTGGAAAGGCGCAGACGCCCCGGGCATCGCCCTGAACGACGGCGAGATCCTGGCCGGCATCTTCTTACGCCTGCGTAAGATGTACGCCTCTGAGGGCGGCGCAACGCCTGAGCCGGTACTGAACATGACCTGGAACTACTCGACGCCGGAAAACCCAGCGCCGGAAGAAGTGGCCATGGAGAGCAACGGTAAAGCGCTGGCGGACGTTATCGACCCGGCGACCGGTGCGGTGCTGGCGAAGAAAGGCGATCAGCTCAGCACCTTCGCGCACCTGCGCGATGACGGTACGACGTCAAGCGGCTGCTGGATCTTTGCCGGGAGCTGGACGCCGAAAGGCAACCAGATGGCCAACCGCGATAACGCCGACCCGTCGGGCCTCGGTAATACGCTGGGCTGGGCATGGGCGTGGCCGCTTAACCGCCGCATCCTCTATAACCGTGCCTCCGCTGATCCGCAGGGCAACCCGTGGGATCCGAAGCGTCAGCTTCTGAAGTGGGACGGCGCGAAATGGGGCGGCGTGGATATTCCGGACTACAGCACTGCCGCACCAGGCAGCGATGTCGGGCCGTTTATCATGCAGCCTGAAGGGATGGGCCGTCTGTTTGCTATCGATAAGATGGCGGAAGGGCCATTCCCGGAACACTACGAGCCGTTTGAGACGCCGCTGGGTACTAACCCGCTGCACCCGAACGTGGTCTCTAACCCGGCAGCCCGTATCTTCAAGAGCGATTTTGAAGCGCTGGGTAAAAAGGACAAGTTCCCGTATGTCGGCACCACTTACCGTCTGACCGAACACTTCCACTACTGGACCAAGCACGCGCTGCTGAATGCCATCGCGCAGCCGGAACAGTTTGTGGAGATCGGCGAGAAGCTGGCGAACAAACTCGGCATTGCCCATGGCGATACCGTGAAGGTCTCCTCTAACCGCGGCTACATCAAAGCCAAGGCGGTGGTGACCAAGCGTATTCGCACGCTGAACGTTCACGGTCAGCAGGTGGATACCATCGGCATCCCGATTCACTGGGGTTATGAGGGCGTGGCGAAGAAAGGGTTCATTGCGAACACCCTGACGCCGTTCGTCGGTGATGCGAACACGCAGACGCCGGAGTTTAAGGCCTTCCTCGTGAACGTGGAAAAGGTGTAACGGAGACGACTTATGGCTTATCAATCTCAAGACATTATCCGTCGTTCCGCGACTAACGGTTTCACGCCCGCGCCTCAGGCGCGGGACCACCAGCAGGAAGTGGCGAAGCTTATCGACGTGACCACCTGTATCGGCTGTAAAGCCTGTCAGGTGGCCTGCTCTGAGTGGAACGACATCCGTGACGAAGTGGGTCACAACGTCGGGGTGTACGACAACCCGGCGGACCTGACCGCCAAGTCCTGGACGGTAATGCGTTTCTCGGAAGTGGAGCAGAACGACAAGCTGGAATGGCTTATTCGCAAAGACGGCTGTATGCACTGTGCGGATCCGGGCTGCCTGAAGGCGTGTCCGTCAGAAGGGGCTATCATTCAGTATGCCAACGGCATCGTCGACTTCCAGTCCGAGCAGTGCATTGGCTGCGGCTACTGCATCGCGGGCTGTCCGTTCGACGTGCCGCGCATGAACCCGGAAGACAACCGCGTCTACAAATGTACGCTGTGCGTTGACCGCGTAAATGTCGGCCAGGAGCCAGCGTGCGTGAAGACCTGTCCAACCGGCGCTATCCACTTTGGCTCTAAAGAGGATATGAAAACGCTGGCGGCAGAGCGCGTGGGCGAGCTGAAAACTCGTGGTTACGATAACGCGGGCCTCTACGATCCGGCCGGGGTTGGCGGTACGCACGTCATGTACGTGCTGCACCACGCCGACAAGCCGAACCTGTATCACGGCCTGCCGGAGAACCCGGAAATCAGCGCCACCGTGAAGTTCTGGAAAGGTATCTGGAAACCGCTGGCCGCGGTCGGTTTTGCGGCCACCTTCGCAGCGAGCATCTTCCACTACGTCGGCGTTGGTCCGAACCGCGCGGAAGAGGAAGACGACAACCTGCATGAAGAGAAAGACGAGGTGCGCAAATGAGAAAACGTGACACCATCGTGCGCTACACCGCGCCGGAACGTATCAACCACTGGGTCACCGCCTTCTGCTTCATGCTGGCGGCGATAAGCGGGCTGGGGTTCTTCTTCCCGTCCTTCAACTGGCTGATGCAGATCATGGGGACACCACAGCTGGCGCGTATACTGCACCCGTTTGTGGGCGTCATCATGTTCGCGTCGTTCATCATCATGTTTTTCCGTTACTGGCACCATAACCTAATCAATCGGGATGATATCTTTTGGGCGAAGAATATTCGTAAGATCGTCGTCAACGAGGAAGTAGGTGATACCGGGCGTTATAACTTCGGCCAGAAATGCGTATTCTGGGCGGCGATTATCTTCCTGGTCCTGTTGCTGGTGAGCGGCGTGATCATCTGGCGTCCGTACTTTGCGCCTGCTTTCTCAATCCCGGTGATCCGATTTGCGCTAATGCTGCATTCATTTGCCGCAGTAGCGTTAATTGTGGTTATCATGGTGCATATTTACGCCGCCCTTTGGGTGAAAGGCACCATTACCGCGATGGTGGAAGGCTGGGTCACCAAAACGTGGGCGAAGAAACATCACCCGCGCTGGTACCGTGAAGTCCGCCAGAAACAGGAAAAGTCATCTGAATGAGTATTCGCATAATCCCGCAAGATGAGCTGGGGTCGAGCGAGAAACGTACGGCGGAGTATATTCCGCCGTTGTTATTCCCCAGACTCAAGAACCTCTACAACCGCCGCGCAGAGCGTCTGCGCGAGCTGGCAGAGAACAACCCGCTGGGCGATTTTCTGCGTTTTGCCGCGCTGGTCGCCCATGCGCAGGAAGTGGTGCTGTACGACCATCCGCTGCAAATGGACCTGACCGCACGCATCAAAGAAGCCAACGAACAGGGCAAGCCGCCGCTGGACATTCACGTTCTGCCGCGCGACAAGCACTGGCATAAGCTGCTGCATTCGCTGATTGCCGAGCTGAAGCCCGAGATGAGCGGCACGGCGCTGGCGGTCATTGAGAACCTGGAAAAAGCCTCAGAGCAAGAGCTGGAAGAGATGGCGAGCGCGCTGTTTGCCTCCGACTTCTCGCTGGTGAGCAGCGATAAAGCGCCGTTCATCTGGGCTGCGCTGTCGCTCTACTGGGCGCAAATGGCGAGCCTGATCCCAGGCAAAGCCCGCGCCGAATACGGCGAAGCGCGCCAGTTCTGTCCGGTGTGTGGTTCAATGCCGGTCTCCAGCATGGTACAGATTGGTACGACACAGGGGCTGCGCTACCTGCACTGCAACCTGTGTGAAACCGAATGGCACGTGGTGCGCGTGAAGTGCAGCAACTGCGAGCAGACCCGCGATCTGAACTACTGGTCGCTGGAAAACGAAGACGCGGCGGTGAAAGCCGAAAGCTGCGGCGACTGCGGGACTTACCTGAAGATTCTGTATCAGGAAAAAGACCCGAAAGTCGAAGCGGTGGCCGACGATCTCGCCTCGCTGATTCTGGACGCCAAAATGGAGCAGGAGGGCTTTGCCCGCAGCTCGATCAACCCGTTCCTGTTCCCGGGTGAAGGGGAGTAATCTCCTGTGACAGTGCCGGGCGGCGCGAGCTTGCCCGGCCTACACCTCGACAGCAATACCTGCCGTCTTATATGCCAGATGCTCTTCAGCCCGTAGTCCAGGATCCGTCTAAAGACGCGTTATCGCTTTAGCATCGCTTCCACGGCAAATCTCAGGCAACATCCGCACTTTATGTCTGTGACGAAAGCAGATAATAAAAAAGCTCTCGCCTTTGCGAGCAGCTTTCAAGACTTTTCCCCTCAATAATATTCTTGTTTTCTTTTGAATCAAACCAGGCTATAAAGCTGTACATTCATACAGTTAAAAGGTGTTTTCATGGCACTGGAAAAGGGTATTGAACGGCTGGTTCAAGGATTTATCGCTGCAGGTCGCCCCTCATCGCGTCGCCAGACAATTGAGGTACGACGAGCAGGCTATATTGCCAGCACGGAGCTTGCCGGGAAGACCGAAACGCGCGTTCAGCTGGAGACGCTTGTTCTTGAGGGTCTTACCATTCGGGTATTTTCACCTCTCAATGCGCCTGAAATATTGCCTGCTGCCATCTACTACCACGGCGGATGTTTTATCAGCGGCGGCTTTGATACCCATGACAACCAGCTCCGTCAGTTAGCCTACTACGGCAATTGCCGGGTGATTGCGATTCAGTACAGACTGGCGCCGGAGCATACCTTCCCCGCCGCACATGACGATGCTGAAAGAGGTGCGAATCTGGTCTGGCAGTATGCAGACGAATTAGGCGTGGATAAGAACCGACTCACCCTCTGTGGAGACAGCGCAGGAGGGCATTTGGCGCTGGTAACGGCGCTGCGGCTTAAGGTTAAAGGGCTGTGGCAACCTGCGCAGCTTATTCTTATCTATCCCATGCTCGACGCCACGGCCAGTTTTGAAAGCTATACCCTCAATGGCATGGATTACGTGATTACTCGCGATACCCTTTTGAGCGGCTATGAAATGTATCTGGCTGGAGCCGACCGTCAGCATCCTGAAGTCAGTCCACTGTGGCGCAACGACTTTAGCGGTCTGCCAAAGGTCCATATTGTTACCGCTGAGTATGATCCGTTACGCGACGAAGGCGAGGCGCTTTATCAGCGCCTCACGGCGCAAGGCGTGAAGTGTACCGCTCAACAATGGCGGGGTGTAATTCACGGCTTCTTCCAGTTGGGTGGAATTAGCCAGTCAGCGCGAGACATTATGCGAGATATTGCCTGGCGCATTAACCATGCCGGGCGAGAGTGAGAAGGAGACTACTCCTCCTCGTTCCCACCCTCTTCATACGCGCCATACGGCTTCGCAGGCAGAACGATATAGGTGCCTTCAAACACCGCGCCTGGCGTTTCATCGCCGAACAGCTCAACCTGCATCTGTACGCGTGCTTTACGTCCACGCGCCAGACGGTCGAGATCGCCGCCCAGTGCGCCCAGGTCAGCTACCGCGCTCGGCTTGCCGCTGATCGGCGCGCTGTAGCGGATATGGGCATCGGCCAGAATAATGGTGCCGCCGAGATGACGTTCGCGCAGCATCAGCCAGATCAGTCCCCATCCGGTGAGCGTGGCGAGTGAAAACAGGCTGCCGGCAAACAGGGTATGGTGCGGGTTCTGGTTGCCGGTTTCCGGCATGGTGGTGATAAATTTTTGTCCGGTATACTGCTGAATACGCACGCCCATTTTTTCACTGAGCGGTATGTGCTGATACCACGCCTGCTGGAGCTGCCCGCACCAGTCGGCGCGATGGAGAATATCGTCCAGTGTGGCGATGGGTTTGATCATCAAAAAGTGACGAATCGGCGTAGTTTGCGGGGCGGTGATTTCCCCCTGATTCACGAAACCAAGCTTGGCAAAGAACTCAACGGCATCTTCGCGGGCGCTACAGGTGACGCGCTTGACCCCTTCCTGACGGGCAACGGATTCCAGCGTCATTGCCATCAGCGTTCCAAGGCCTTTGTCCTGCACGGAGGGATGAACGGCCATAAAGCGGATTGAAGCTTCGTTGTCGGCATTGATGTACAGACGTCCCACGGCAACGAGGTTGCCCTCTTCATCAACCACCATCTGGTGGTGCGCCATCGCGTCCCAGGCGTCGCGTTCAGAGCCTTTCGGTTGATGCAGTGGCTTGCGCAGCATTTCCCAGCGGAAATGGTAATAAGCGTCTAATTCTTCTTCCGTTTGCGGTACTCGAAGGTGATACATAGCTGTACTCTCTCTTGTTACCCGCGGCCATACCGCCAGTTGGCTCATACCTGGAGCCAGAATGTGACGGGGCCATCGTTCACCAGCGAAACCTGCATATCCGCAGCGAATCGTCCGGTTTGTGTATTCATGTCCTGTTGGCGACAGCGCTCAACAAAGTACTCGTATAGAGCTTCTGCGCGATCCGGTGCCGCGCCCTTCGAAAAACTCGGCCGCATGCCGCGTTCGGTATCCGCAGCCAACGTAAACTGGGAAACCACCAGCACGCTGCCGCCCGCCTGCTGAACGTTCAGGTTCATCTTGCCTTCCGCATCGCTGAAAATGCGGTAGCCCAGCACGCGCTCACATAAGCGGTTAGCTTTTTGTTCGTCGTCATCTTTTTCGACACCCAGGAGCACCAAAAGTCCTGGGCCAATTTCACCCGTCACCTCATCCGCCACGGTGACGCTGGCACGGGTTACGCGCTGAATCAATGCAATCATGGTTGGTCTGCTTCTTGTTGTTTTTCAGCTTCTGCTGCTTTTTTGAGTTCGCGGTAGACTCCGAGAGTGACAGTTATTTCGGCGCCAAGCAAGACGATACACCACGTCCAGTAGACCCAGACAAACAAAATGGGGATCACCGCTAGCACACCGTAAATCAGCTGATAAGAGGGGAACATGGTGATATAAAGCGCGAATCCTTTCTTGCCCAGCTCAAAGAGCAACGCCGCGACCAGCGCACCCACCACGGCATCCCGGTTGGGTACGCGCGTGGTTGGTACCACGCTGTAGAGCAGCCAGAACGAAAGCCACGATAAAATCAGCGGGAAGATACGCAGCACGTTATCGATCACGCTGTTTAAGTCGGTCGCCCAGCGCAGCGAAAGAAGGTAGGAGCTGATCGCCAGGCTTGCCCCCGCCAGCAATGGGCCAAGGGTTAAAATCATCCAGTAGACGGCAAAGGAGTAAACCTTCGGGCGGACTTTTTTGCTCCGCCAGATGGTGTTGAGCGCACTGTCGATGGAGTACATCAGCAGCAGCGCGGTAACAATAAGCCCACACGCCCCCACCGCCGTCATCTTGCTGGAGTTTGCGACAAACTGCTCAATGTAGTTCTGGATCACATCGCCGGTGGCAGGAATAAAGTTTGCGAAAACAAAATGGCGAAGCTGCATGCTCACATCGGCAAACATTGGAAATGCCGAAAAAAGCGCAAAAATCACCGCCACCAGCGGCACCAGCGAGAGCAACGACACGTAAGCGAGATTGCCCGCCAGCGTGGTCATGTTGTCCTCATCAATGCGATGCCAGAGGAGTTTCAGCCACGCCCTCAGCGGGCGCGTGTGGTGATTGGCTTTTTGATGAACGGTTTTTAGCATAACTGCTTCGCAAAGTAGTTCGGTATCGTCTCTTTTCCGGTCACCAGAATGGAGGTGATACCTAACTGATTAGCCCCTTCTATATTATCGGCGTTGTCGTCAAAAAAGACCGCATCCGCTGCCGTGAATCCTTCTTCCTGCAATACTGCCTGATAGATGCGCGCCTCAGGTTTACGCATCCCCATCTCCTGGGAGAGATACACTTTATCTGCCGCCGCGTGAATTTCCGGGTATTCATCCGGCCAGAAGGTGGTATGCAGGCGGTTAGTATTAGACAGCACGACAACACGATGCCCCTGCTCGCGCAGCTTGTGCATGATGTCGATCACTTCCGGGCGGATCGCGACAAATATGGCCTGCCAGCCGTGGGAAAACTGCTCGTAGCTTAACGAAAGACCCATTTCCTGGCAGAAACGCTCTGCGAACGCTTCGTCGCTGATCTCACCTCGCTCGTGCAGATGGAAAGTCTCACCCATCGCGAAATTCTGCTTTAACGTCGCCAGCGGAACACGGCTAAAATCGCTCCATGCGCCCAACACCCGGTTAAAATCGATATCGACGATTGCATTTCCTAAGTCAAAGATATAAAGCATGTTTATCTCCTTTCGCCGTGGAGAAGTAACTGTAGCGGGAAAGAGAAACTTTAGCTATGCGCCAGATTCAGCTTAGAGAAAGGAAAGGCCCGAATCGCAATATCGGGCCATAGGATGATCAGCCAGCCTGCTGCTCTTCTCCGGAATTGACTTCGACAATCTCAACCTTGCTGGATTTGAGGTGATTTTGCAGCGCCGGGCCGGGCAGCTCATCGGTGAACAGCGCCGTCGCCTGCGCCACGTTGCCGATTTCAACCGCCGCGGAGGCGTGGTATTTCGTATGATCGGCCGCCAGTAAAATGTGACGGGAGTGAGCGATCATGGTTTTCACCACGCTGGCTTCGTTAACGTCAAATTCCATCATCGCGCCGTCGTGCTCTATCGCCCCGACGCTGGTGACCAGGTAATCTGCGCGAAATCCTGACACGAACGCCGTTGCCGCAGGACCGATAATGCCGCCGTTATGCGGGCGCAGCGTACCGCCGGTCACCATCACCTCAAAGCGCGGGTTCTTATAAAGAATGTGCGCCACCCGCAGGCTGTTAGTGATGATGCGCAGATGATTATGGTTGAGCAGCGCCCGGGCAACGTGCTCCACGGTCGTCCCGATAGTGATAAAGATGGTCGAACCGTCGGGAATATAGTCCGCAATGGCCTCGGCAATCGCCCGCTTCTCTTCGGTAAGCGAGACTTCACGCTGCTCGAACGCCGTGTTCACCACGCTGGATGCCCTGCCCGCCCCGCCATGATGACGCGTGATCAGCCCCTGCTCGCTGAGCTTACGGATATCCCGGCGCACGGTTTGCGTCGACACATCCAGCAGCTGCGCCAGTTCATCAATGTTCATATAGCCGCGATCGGCAATCAGCGTCAGCAGCTGATCGTGACGCGGGTTGCCGGTCAGTTCGGTAAGGCTCATGGGCTGTCCTCTGAAAACCATCACGCCCCGCATTTTATACAAAAAGTGACAAAAAAGAGCGGGTTTGATCACAGTCGGGTATACCCGCGCGCCCGCCGGGCTTTGTGCATTTCAGTGCTGCGACGGCGCTGGCAAAACGCACGGCGTCTGCGGCGGGTAATTTCTGCCCCAGGCTGACCGCCAGCGCACCGTGGAACACGTCGCCCGCCCCGGTGGTATCAATGACGTTCACCTCAAAGCCGGGCTGATGACACAATGCGCCGTTTTCCAGCCAGAAGCAGCCGTCTCGCCCCTGCGTAACATACACATGTCCATTTGTGAGCGTTTGTGCTTTCTTCAGCGCGTTTTCGGTTTCATCCAGCTGCGTCAACCGCCGCAGTCCTGGTGCGGAGAAGGCCGCGTGGTCGCTTAGGGCGATCAGCTCCGCGATGTCCTGCGGGGTGACATCCGCATCAAGCAACGTCGGTACGCCCTGCTGGCGGGCCAGGGTAAATGCCTGTTTTGCCCCGTCATGCCAGCGCACGTCGGCTAAGACAATGTCCCACTGCGAGAAGTCGATTTCATGCAGCCAGTCTGCCGCCGCAGGGAGATCGGGGCTGGGGTAGTTGGCAATCACTCTTTCCCCACCTGCGTCCACCAGCACCGCCGATTGCGACGATCGGGCTCCCTTAACTATGCGCGTATAGCGGGTGTTCACCCCCAGGGATTCCAGCTCCGCAAGCAGTCGTCTGCCGGTATCGTCGTCCCCCACCCGGCCAATAAAATCCACTTCCGCGCCTAGTTTCGCGGCTGCCACTGCCGCCGTTGCCGCCGGGCCACCGCCCACTTCCGTATAGTCTTTTGCGACATATTTCCCACCTTCTTTCGGTAAATCATCGAGATACCAGATGCGATCCAGCACGGTAATGCCGACACAAACGATGCGAGTCATGGTGATTCCTTCTGCGATTTCTGATGCCTTCATTTTAATTTCACCAAATGTTTAAAAAGTGACCCGTGTCAATTTTTTGACCATAAATTACAAATACGATCAAAAACAGACAACATAAACGCGCAAAAATTGACACGATGTGACAGGAGAAAGGCATGTCAGCAATCGCATTTATCGGTTTAGGGCAGATGGGCGCGCCAATGGCGATGAATCTGTTGAAGCAAGGCCACCAGCTTAACGTCTTTGACGTGAACCCGCAGGCGGTTCAGGCGCTGGCAGAGAGCGGCGCTCGGGCGGCGGCAACGCCAGCGCAGGCAGCAACGGACGCCGAATTCGTGATCACCATGCTGCCAAACGGCGACCTGGTACGCAGCGTCCTGTTCGGCGAGCACGGCGTGTGCGAAGGGTTATCCCGCGACGCGCTGGTCATTGATATGTCCACCATTCACCCGCTGCAAACCGACGCGCTGATACGCGACATGGCTGAGCAAGGCTTCAGCCTGATGGACGTGCCTGTGGGACGCACCTCTGACCATGCCATCGCCGGCACGCTGCTCCTGCTGGCAGGCGGCACGGCCCAGCAGGTTGAGCGCGCCACCCCGGTCTTAATGGCGATGGGCAATGAGCTGATTAACGCCGGCGGGCCAGGCATGGGCATCCGCGTGAAGCTTATCAATAACTACATGAGCATTGCCCTGAACGCCCTTTCCGCCGAGGCCGCCGTGCTATGCGAAGCGCTTGGCCTCTCCTTTGACGTGGCGCTCAAGGTCATGAGCGGTACGCCTGCGGGTAAAGGCCACTTCACGACATCCTGGCCGAACAAGGTGCTGAAAGGGGATCTTTCTCCCGCCTTCATGATCGACCTTGCGCATAAAGATCTGGGGATCGCCCTCGACGTGGCCAACCAGCTCCACGTTCCGATGCCGCTGGGCGCGGCCTCCCGCGAAGTTTACAACCAGGCACGCGCCGCCGGGCGCGGGCGCGAAGACTGGACGGCCATTCTTGAACAGGTTCGCGCGTCTGCCGGGCTGAAAAAATCACACTGATACGAAAGGACTGAGGAATGACGATGTACACCCTGAAAGATATCACCCGACCTTCCGGCGGTTTTGCGATGCTGGCCGTGGATCAGCGCGAAGCGATGCGCATGATGTTTGCTGCCGCAGGCGCGCCGGTGCCGGTAACCGACCAGAACCTGACCGATTTTAAGGTCAACGCGGCAAAAATTCTGTCGCCGTACGCCTCGGCCATTCTCGTCGACCAGCAGTTCTGCTATCGCCAGATTGTCGAGCAGCAGGCCGTGGCCAACAGCTGCGCGATGATTGTGGCCGCCGACGAGTTTATTCCGGGAAACGGTATTCCGGTCGACAGCGTGGCGATCGACAAGAACGTCGACGCGCAGGCGGTCAAACGCGACGGCGGCAAGGCGCTCAAGCTGCTGGTGCTGTGGCGCAGCGATGAAGATCCGCAGCAGCGCCTGGAGATGGTGAAAGCGTTCAATACGCTCTGCCACGATAACGGTCTGCTGAGCATTATCGAGCCGGTGGTGCGTCCGCCACGTCGCGGTGCCGCGTTTAACCGCGAACAGGCGATTATCGACGCGGCCAAAGAGCTGGGCGACAGCGGTGCCGACCTCTACAAAGTGGAGATGCCGCTGTTTGGCAAGGGCACGCAGCAGGCGCTGCTGGCGGCCTCGCAAAAGCTGAACGAGAACATCGCCATGCCGTGGGTGATCCTCTCGTCCGGCGTGGACGATAAGCTCTTCCCGCGCGCCGTCAGCGTCGCCATGCAGGCGGGGGCATCGGGCTTTTTAGCCGGTCGCGCCGTCTGGTCCTCTGTGATTGGCCTGCCGGACACCGAGCTGATGCTGCGTGATATCTCCGTCCCCAAACTTCAGCGTCTGGGTGAGATCGTCGACGAAATGATGGCTCGCCGTTAAGAAAGGACCCGAACATGAAATGGTTTAACACCCTGAGCCATAACCGCTGGCTCGAGCAAGAGACCGACCGCATTCTCGATTTCGGTAAAAACGCCGCCGTACCGACCGGCTTTGGCTGGCTGGGCAATAACGGCCAGGTGCGCAGCGATATGGGCACCCACCTGTGGATCACCGCGCGAATGCTGCACGTTTACGCGGTGGCGGCGAACATGGGACGCCCCGGCGCGTATGCCATGGTTGAGCACGGCATTAATGCCCTCAACGGTCCGCTGCGCGACAAGCAGCACGGCGGCTGGTACGCCTGCGTAAACGATGAAGGCGTCATTGACGCCTCCAAGCAGGGCTATCAGCACTTCTTCGTCCTGCTGGGCGCGGCGAGCGCCGTGACCACGGGTCACCCGCAGGCACGTAAGTTGCTGGACGATGCCATCGAGGTGATTGAGCGCTACTTCTGGAGCGAACAGGAGCAGATGTGCCTGGAGTCCTGGGATGAAGCCTTCAGCAAAACGGAAGACTATCGCGGCGGTAACGCCAACATGCACGCCGTGGAAGCCTTCCTCATCGTCTATGACGTGACCCACGACCGTAAATGGCTCGACCGCGCCCTGCGCATCGCCTCGGTGATTATTCACGACGTGGCGCGCAAAGGGGAGTACCGCGTTAACGAGCATTTCGACACCAGCTGGAACCCGATCCGCGATTACAACATCGATAACCCTGCTCACCGCTTCCGCGCCTACGGCGGCACGCCGGGACACTGGATTGAGTGGGGCCGCCTGATGCTGCACCTGCGCGCCGCCCTGGAAGCGCGCTTTGAAACCCCGCCGGAGTGGCTGCTGGAAGATGCAAAAGGCCTGTTCCACGCCACCATCCGCGACGCCTGGGCACCCGACGGCGCCGACGGGTTTGTCTATTCCGTGGGCTGGGACGGCAAGCCAATCGTCCGCGAACGCGTGCGCTGGCCGATCGTCGAGGCGATGGGCACGGCCTATGCCCTTTATACCGTGACCGGCGAGGCGCAGTACGAAGCCTGGTATCAGAAGTGGTGGGATTACTGCATCAAATACCTGATGGACTACGAAAACGGTTCGTGGTGGCAGGAGCTGGACACCAACAACGAAGTGACCACCAAAGTCTGGGACGGCAAGCAGGATATTTACCACCTGCTGCACTGCCTGGTGATCCCCCGCCTGCCGCTGGCCCCGGGCTTAGCCCCTGCCGTCGCCGCCGGATTACTGGATAGCCAGGCCAAATAATTAAGACGGAGTGTTTATGCGTACCCTACACAATATTGACCTGAAAAATAACGAAAGTGGCTTCACCCTGCGCTGGCAGGACCGTCTGATTTTATCCCACACCGCGGATGCCCCTTGCCTGTGGATTGGCGCAGGCGAGGCGGATATCGAGATGTTTCGCGGCAACTTCAGCATCAAAGACAAGCTCAACGAAAAGATTGCCCTGACGAACGCGACCGTTACGCAGCAAAGCGCGGGCTGGGCAATCCGCTTTACCCGCGGCGACGCGGTGAGCGCCACGCTGCTGGTGGGCGTGGATGCGGAAGGCCGTCTGGAGCTGAAGCTGAAAAATGATGCCGCCAGCCATAACCGCATCTGGTTGCGGCTGGCAGCTCAGCCTGACGATCATATTTACGGCTGCGGCGAGCAGTTCTCGTATTTCGATTTGCGCGGCAAGCCGTTCCCGCTGTGGACCAGCGAGCAGGGCGTGGGCCGCAATAAGCAGACCTACGTCACCTGGCAGGCCGACTGCAAAGAGAACGCAGGCGGTGACTACTACTGGACCTTCTTCCCGCAGCCCACCTTCGTGAGCACCCAGAAGTACTACTGCCACGTGGATAACAGCTGCTATATGAACTTCGACTTCAGCGCCCCTGACTTCCACGAGCTGGCGTTCTGGGAAGATAACGCCACGCTGCGCTTCGAATGTGCGGAAACGTACGTCGATCTGCTGGAAAAACTGACCGGCCTGCTGGGACGCCAGCCGGAGCTGCCGGACTGGGTGTACGACGGCGTGACGCTGGGCATCCAGGGCGGCACCGAGGTGTGCCAGCAGAAGCTCGACACCATGCGTAACGGCGGCGTAAAGGTGAACGGCATCTGGGCGCAGGACTGGTCCGGCATCCGCATGACCTCCTTCGGCAAACGCGTAATGTGGAACTGGAAGTGGAACAGCGCGCTCTATCCGCAGCTTGATACGCGGATTGCGCAGTGGAAAGAAGAAGGCGTGCAGTTCCTCTCCTATATCAACCCGTACGTCGCCAGCGATAAAGATCTCTGCGAAGAGGCCGCGAAACGCGGCTATCTGACCAAAAACGCCGACGGCAAGGACTACCACGTCGAGTTCGGCGAGTTCTACGCGGGCGTTATCGACCTGACCAACCCGGCAGCCTACGACTGGTACAAAGAGGTCATTAAAAAGAACCTGATCGAACTGGGCTGCGGCGGCTGGATGGCCGATTTCGGGGAGTACCTGCCGACCGATACCTTCCTGCACAACGGCGTGAGCGCGGAGATCATGCATAACGCCTGGCCTGCCCTGTGGGCGAAATGTAACTACGAAGCGCTGGAGGAGACCGGCAAGCTCGGGGAGATCCTGTTCTTCATGCGCGCAGGCTACACCGGTAGCCAGAAGCACTCGGTGATGATGTGGGCGGGGGATCAGAACGTCGACTGGAGCCTGGACGACGGTCTGGCTTCCGTCGTACCGGCGGCGCTGTCGCTGGCGATGACCGGGCACGGCCTGCACCACAGCGACATTGGCGGCTATACGACGCTCTTCGAGATGAAGCGCAGCAAAGAGCTGCTGCTGCGCTGGTGTGATTTCAGCGCCTTTACGCCGATGATGCGTACCCACGAGGGCAACCGCCCTGGCGATAACTGGCAGTTCGACGGCGACGCGGAAACCATCGCGCACTTCGCGCGCATGACCACCGTCTTCACCACCCTGAAGCCGTATATCAAAGCTGCGGTTGCGCAGAACGCGAAAAGCGGCCTGCCGGTGATGCGTCCGCTTTTCCTGCACTACGAGGACGACGCGCGCGCCTACACGCTGAAATACCAGTATCTGTTTGGCCGCGATCTACTGGTGGCGCCGGTCCATGAAGAGGGACGCCGCGACTGGTCGATCTATCTGCCGCAGGACACCTGGGTCAATGCGTGGACCGGAGAAACCTGCCAGGGCGGTGACATCACCGTTGATGCCCCGCTCGGCAAACCGCCGGTCTTCTATCGCCAGCAAAGCGAATGGGCCGATCTGTTTAGCACCTTACGTCATATCTGATAAGGCTCGCCCGCGGGAAAACCTGCGGGCAGACGGAGAACAATAATGAGTCAACATACTTCTGATCCGGCAACCCTGCGCCTGCCGTTTAAAGAAAAACTCGCCTACGGGATGGGCGATCTCGGCTCTAACATCCTGCTTGATATCGGCACGCTGTATCTGCTGAAGTTCTACACCGACGTGCTGGGGCTGCCGGGCACCTACGGCGGGATTATCTTCCTGATTGCGAAGTTTTTTACCGCCTTCACCGATATGGGCACCGGGATCATGCTCGATTCCCGGCGCAAGATCGGCCCGAAAGGGAAATTCCGCCCGTTCGTGCTGTATGCAGCCTTCCCGGTAACGTTGCTGGCGATTGCCAACTTCGTCGGCACACCGTTTGAAATCACCGGTAAAACGGTGATGGCGACGGTGCTGTTCATGCTGTACGGCCTGTTCTTCAGCATGATGAACTGCTCTTACGGCGCGATGGTGCCCGCCATCACCAAAAACCCGGACGAGCGCGCCTCGCTGGCGGCCTGGCGTCAGGGCGGCGCCACGCTCGGCCTGCTGCTCTGTACGGTGGGCTTTGTCCCGGTGATGAACCTGATTGAGGGTAACGACCAGCTTGGCTACATCTTTGCCGCCACCCTCTTCTCGCTGTTCGGGCTGTTCTTTATGTGGTGGTGCTATAAGGGCGTTACCGAGCGTTACGTCGAGACGCAGCCTGCTAACCCGGCGCAGAAACCGGGGCTGTTGCAGTCGTTTCGCGCCATCGCCGGGAACCGTCCGCTGTTCATCCTGTGCATCGCTAACCTGTGCACGCTGGGCGCCTTTAACGTCAAACTCGCCATTCAGGTCTACTACACGCAGTACGTGCTGAACGACCCGATCCTGCTGTCGTATATGGGCTTCTTCAGCATGGGCTGTATTTTTATCGGCGTCTTTATGATGCCCGGCGCGGTGCGGCGCTTCGGCAAGAAAAAGGTCTACATCAGCGGGCTGATGATTTGGGTGGCGGGCGATCTGCTTAACTACTTCTTCGGCGGCGGCTCGGTGAGCTTTGTGGCGTTCTCCTGCCTGGCGTTCTTCGGTTCCGCGTTCGTGAACAGCCTGAACTGGGCGCTGGTGTCCGATACCGTGGAATACGGCGAGTGGCGCACCGGCGTGCGCTCCGAGGGAACGGTCTACACCGGCTTTACCTTCTTCAGGAAGGTCTCGCAGGCGCTGGCGGGCTTCTTCCCGGGGATCATGCTCACCCAGATCGGCTATGTGCCGAACGTGGTGCAGTCCGCCGGGACGGTTGAAGGGCTGCGGCAGCTGATATTTATCTACCCGAGCCTGCTGGCGGTCATCACCATCGTGGCGATGGGCTGCTTCTACAACCTCAACGAGAAGATGTATGTGCGCATCGTCGAAGAGATCGAACTGCGCAAACGTACGGCATAAATGACGTGATTGAGCGCCCTGCGGGGCGCTTTGAGGATCGACCATGACACATAATACTGATCCGTTAACCCTGAAATTGAGCCTGCGAGAGAAGTGCGCCTACGGGATGGGTGATTTTGGCTCGAACCTGATGCTGTGTATTGGCACGCTGTATCTGCTGAAGTTTTACACGGACGAGCTGGGCATGCCCGCGTTCTACGGCGGCATCATTTTTCTGGTCGCCAAGTTCTTTACCGCGTTCACCGACATGCTGACCGGGGTGCTGCTGGATTCCCGGCGTAACATTGGCCCGAGGGGGAAGTTCAGGCCATTCATACTTTACGCCTCCGTCCCGGTGGCGCTGGTCGCGACGGCGCAGTTTATGGCCAACGACTTTAGCCTGACGGTGAAAACGGCCCTCGCCACCGTGCTCTTCATGATGTTTGGCCTCTGCTACAGCCTGATGAACTGCGCCTACGGTGCAATGGTCCCTGCCATCACCAAAAACCCGAACGAGCGCGCGCAGCTTGCGGCGTGGCGTCAGGGCGGCGCAACGGTAGGACTGTTGCTCTGCACCGTCGGCTTTATGCCGATTCAGGCGCTGTTCATCAGCCAGCCCTCACTCGGCTATCTGGTGGCCGCGCTGGTGTTCGTTACCGGCGGCCTGTTCTGCATGTGGTGGTGCTACAGCGGGGTGAAAGAGCGCTACGTGGAGCTCACACCCGATCACCATAAGCCCGGCATTCTGAAATCATTCTGCGCGATTTTCCGCAATCCGCCGCTGCTGGTGCTGTGCATCGCCAACCTCTGTACCCTCGCCGCGTTTAACATCAAGCTGGCGATTCAGGTCTATTACACCCAGTACGTGCTGAACGATCTGCACCTCCTGTCGTGGATGGGCTTTTTCAGCATGGGCTGCATTCTGATTGGCGTGTTTCTGGTGCCCGGCGCGGTGAAGCGCTTTGGCAAGAAGCCGGTCTATCTGGGCGGGCTGGCGCTGTGGGCGGTGGGCGACGTGCTGAATTTCTTCTGGGGGACCAGCTCCCTGCTGTTCGTGCTGTTTTCCTGCATGGCCTTCTTCGGCACGGCGTTTGTTAATAGCCTGAACTGGGCGCTGGTGCCGGATACCGTCGATTACGGCGAGTGGAAAACCGGCATTCGCGCCGAAGGGTCGGTGTATACCGGCTATACCTTCTCGCGCAAAATCTCCGCCGCGCTCGCCGGTTTCCTGCCCGGCATCATGCTGACCCAGATTGGCTACGTTCCTCACGCCGTGCAGAGCGCGGGCACGCTGCTGGGTTTGCGTCAGCTTATTTTCCTCTGGCCGTGCGGCCTGGCAATCGTCGCCGCCGTGACCATGGGGCTGTTTTATAAACTCAACGAAGCGCGCTTCGCCTTTATTATCGAGGAGATTGGAAAACGGAAGAAACAGACAGCAAATACCCCTGAGATAACCACCAACAATAAAGCGTCAGCAGTCACTTTATAACTATAAATCCGGCCACTATGTCCTTCCTGTTTATCAGGAGGGAGGCCTTTCTGTACCTGATACATGGACAAATTATGAAAAGAATCATCACCGTACTGATCGTGTCGTCTGTGTCCTGCCCGGTATTTGCCGGGGCCTATGTCGAAACGCGTGAAGCCTACAATACGGCCTCTGAGCTGCACGAAGTGATCCTGCGTGCGGGCTATAACTTCGATATGGGCGCGGGACTGATGTTCACCAACGCTTATAACGTGGGGAAATGGGACGAACTGAAACACAGCTATAATGAAATCGAGGGGTGGTATCCGCTCTTCAAACCGACCGACAAACTGACCTTCCAGCCCGGCGGCTTAATTAATGACAGCAGCGCAGGATCAGGTGGCGCGGTTTATTTAGATACCAATTACAAATTTACGGACTGGTTTAATCTGACGTTCCGCTATCGCTATAACCATAACAATTACGATACGCCGGACTATAACGGGCAGATGGATAAGAACGACACGCATGAATTCGCCAACTACTGGAATTTCAAAGTGACGGATGCGTTTTTCTACACCTTTGAGCCGCACTTTTTCCAGCGGGTGAATGATTACCACAGCAAAAATGGCAAAGATCATCACTGGGAAATTACTAACAAGTTCAGCTATAAAATCGACAGAAACTGGCTGCCGTATCTTGAGCTACAGTGGCTGGACCGATGGAATGATTACAACCGGGAGCAGTACCGGATCCGTTTAGGGTTACGGTATTCGTTCTAATAAAAAAGCCGCTGATCGCTCAGCGGCTTTTTCGTTGCCGGGCGGCGCATGCGCTTACCCGGCCTACGGCATAATCGAATTAGTCTTCTTTCGCACCGCGCATTGCACGTTTACGATCGTTCTCAGTCAGGTGACGTTTACGGATACGAATTGACTGAGGCGTCACTTCGACCAGTTCGTCATCATCGATGAATTCCAGCGCCTGCTCCAGAGTCATCTTGATCGGTGGAACCAGAACCGTTGCTTCGTCAGTACCGGACGCACGCATGTTGGTCAGTTTCTTACCGGTCAGACAGTTTACCGTCAGGTCGTTAGAACGGCTGTGAATACCGATGATCTGGCCTTCGTAAACTTCAGCACCGTGACCCAGGAACAGCTTACCGCGATCCTGCAAACCGAACAGCGCAAACGCAACCGCTTTACCCTGACCGTTGGAGATCAGCACGCCGTTGTTACGCTGGCCCACTTCGCCCGGACGAACGTCGTCGTAGTGGCTGAAGGTGGAGTACAGCAGACCGGTACCGGAAGTCATGGTCATGAACTCAGAACGGAAGCCGATCAGGCCACGGCTTGGGATCACGTAGTCGAGACGTACGCGGCCTTTGCCATCTGGATTCATGTTTTTCAGGTCGCCTTTACGCTCACCCAGTGCCTGCATCACAGAACCCTGGTGCTGCTCTTCAACGTCCAGCGTTACGTTTTCGAACGGCTCTTGTTTACGGCCATCGATTTCGCGGAAGATAACTTTCGGACGGGAAACCGCCATCTCGAAACCTTCACGACGCATGTTCTCAATCAGAACAGACAGGTGCAGCTCACCACGACCCGAAACGCGGAATGCATCAGCGTCTTCGGTTTCTTCAACGCGCAGCGCAACGTTGTGCACCAGCTCTTTGTTCAGGCGGTCAAGGATCTGACGAGAGGTAACGAACTTACCTTCTTTACCACAGAACGGAGAGGTGTTGACGTTGAAGAACATGGATACGGTTGGTTCATCAACGGACAGGGCTGGCAGCGCTTCGACGTTCTGCGGATCGCAGATGGTGTCGGAGATGTTCAGTTCACCCAGACCGGTGATGGCGATGATGTCGCCCGCTTCAGCGATGTCGCTCTCGATACGCTCAAGACCCAGGTGAGTCAGCACTTTACCGACTTTACCGTTACGGGTTTTGCCTTCGCTATCGATGATAGTGACCTGCTGGTTAGGCTTCACTTTACCGCGCTTGATACGACCAATGCCGATTACGCCAACATAGTTGTTGTAGTCGAGCTGAGAGATCTGCATTTGCAGGGTGCCTTCCAGGTCAACGTTTGGCGCAGGAACGCGGTCAACAATCGTCTGGTACAGCGGAGTCATGTCTTCCGCCATGTCTTCGTGATCCAGACCGGCGATACCGTTCAGCGCAGACGCATAAACGATAGGGAAGTCCAGCTGTTCGTCGGTCGCGTCGAGGTTAACGAACAGGTCGAAGACCTGGTCAACAACCCAGTCAGGACGCGCGCCAGGACGGTCAACCTTGTTGATCACAACGATAGGTTTCAGGCCGTGGGCAAATGCTTTTTTGGTCACGAAGCGCGTTTGCGGCATAGGGCCATCAAATGCGTCAACCACCAGCAGCACGGAATCCACCATGGACATCACGCGCTCAACTTCACCACCGAAGTCGGCGTGCCCTGGGGTATCAACGATGTTGATACGGTAGTCATTCCATTTGATAGCGGTGTTTTTGGCGAGGATGGTAATCCCACGCTCTTTCTCCAAATCGTTGGAGTCCATCACACGCTCTTGAGTTTCGGCACGAGCATCAAACGTACCGGACTGCTGTAGCAGCTTATCAACCAGGGTAGTTTTACCATGGTCGACGTGCGCGATGATGGCGATATTACGCAATTTTTCGATCACAACTTTGCCTCAGGCATTTAGAAATAGCGCGTTATTGTACACGGATTAATCGCACTACAAAACAGGATCACAAACATCCCCCGCAAACAAGTATTGCAGAGATGCTTTGTGATCGCTTTCACGGAGCGGTAAAAGGGCACTTTAACGTAAATTGCACCAATATGGTGCTCGATGTTCACACAGAAGCACTATAATGGTGCAACAAATCCAATGTGGTGCAGCCCTTCTGCACTATGGTGCGCATGATAACGCCTTTTTGGGGTGTTTTAAAAGTTGGCACAGATTTCGCTTTACAGAAATACAGTAAAAATATGGCAGCCCAGCCGATTTGAAGACCTCGTTACCACGACGACAATGACCAATCTGGAGAGTTAAGTATGTCCGCTGAACACGTTTTGACGATGCTGAACGAACATGAAGTGAAGTTTGTTGATCTGCGCTTCACCGATACCAAAGGTAAAGAACAGCACGTCACGATCCCTGCTCATCAGGTGAACGCCGAATTCTTTGAAGAAGGCAAAATGTTTGACGGCTCCTCCATTGGCGGCTGGAAAGGCATTAACGAATCTGACATGGTTCTGATGCCAGATGCAACCACTGCGCTCATTGACCCGTTCTACGAAGAACCTACGCTGATCATCCGCTGCGATATTCTGGAACCTGGCACGCTGCAAGGCTATGACCGTGACCCACGCTCCATCGCAAAACGCGCTGAAGAGTACCTGCGCTCTACCGGCATCGCAGACACCGTTCTGTTCGGGCCAGAGCCAGAGTTCTTCCTGTTCGACGACATCCGTTTTGGTGCTTCCATTTCTGGCTCCCACGTCGCTATCGATGACATCGAAGGCGCATGGAACTCTTCCACCAAGTACGAAGGTGGTAACAAAGGTCACCGTCCGGGCGTGAAAGGCGGTTACTTCCCGGTTCCTCCGGTCGATTCTTCACAGGACATCCGTTCTACCATGTGTCTGATCATGGAAGAGATGGGCCTGGTTGTTGAAGCGCACCACCACGAAGTGGCAACGGCTGGCCAGAACGAGATCGCTACCCGCTTCAACACCATGACCAAAAAAGCGGATGAGATTCAGATCTACAAATACGTTGTACACAACGTTGCGCACCGTTTCGGTAAAACCGCGACCTTCATGCCAAAACCAATGTTTGGCGACAACGGTTCCGGCATGCACTGCCACATGTCCCTGTCCAAGAACGGCACCAACCTGTTCTCTGGCGACAAGTATGCGGGTCTGTCTGAGCAGGCGCTGCACTACATCGGCGGTGTTATCAAACACGCTAAAGCGATCAACGCCCTGGCGAACCCGACCACGAACTCCTACAAGCGTCTGGTTCCAGGCTACGAAGCACCCGTGATGCTGGCGTACTCTGCCCGTAACCGTTCTGCTTCTATCCGTATCCCGGTGGTTGCGTCTCCGAAAGCGCGTCGTATCGAAGTGCGCTTCCCGGACCCGGCGGCTAACCCATACCTGTGCTTCGCAGCACTGCTGATGGCCGGTCTGGACGGTATCAAGAACAAGATCCACCCGGGCGAAGCCATGGACAAAAACCTGTACGACCTGCCGCCAGAAGAAGCGAAAGAGATCCCACAGGTTGCCGGCTCTCTGGAAGAAGCCCTGCAAGCGCTGGACGCAGACCGCGAGTTCCTGACCGCTGGCGGCGTGTTCACCGATGAAGCTATCGACGCTTACATCGCGCTGCGTACCGAAGAAAACGACCGCGTTCGCATGACGCCGCACCCGGTTGAGTTTGAACTGTACTACAGCGTTTAATTGTTTTGTTTTACCCGGCGCATACGCGTCGGGAGTAGTTGCCGTGGAAACTTTAGCCCATCTTCGGATGGGCTTTTTTCTCCACCAACAACCTGATCTCACGCGCTTTTTACCTCTAAAACGCTATACTGCACTAAAATAGTGCAACGACTCCAGGAGACTGCTGAATGGCAACTGGCACGCTGCCCGATGCTGGGCAGATCCTCAATTCTTTGATTAACAGTATTTTGCTGGTCGACGACGAGCTGGCGGTGCATTACGCCAACCCGGCGGCGCAACAGCTGCTCGCCCAAAGCGCCCGAAAACTGTTTGGCACGCCGCTGCCGGAACTGCTGAGCTATTTCTCGCTGAATATTGGTCTGATGCAGGAGAGTTTGCAGGCGGGTCAGGGCTTCACCGATAACGAAGTGACGCTGGTGATTGACGGACGCTCGCATATTTTGTCCCTCACCGCACAGCGCCTGCCAGATGGCATGATTCTGCTGGAAATGGCGCCGATGGATAACCAACGTCGTCTCAGCCAGGAGCAGCTTCAGCATGCGCAGCAGATTGCGGCGCGCGACCTGGTGCGCGGGCTGGCCCATGAGATCAAAAACCCGCTGGGCGGCTTACGCGGTGCGGCACAGCTTTTGACCAAAGCGCTGCCTGACCCTGCCCTGGCGGAGTATACCAACGTCATTATTGAGCAGGCGGACCGTCTGCGTAATCTGGTCGATCGCCTGCTCGGGCCACAGCAGCCGGGGATGCATGTTTCAGAAAGCATTCACAAGGTCGCGGAGCGGGTGGTGAAACTCGTCTCTATGGAGCTGCCGGATAACGTCACGCTGGTGCGTGATTACGACCCAAGCCTGCCGGAGCTGGCGCACGATCCGGACCAGATTGAACAGGTGCTGTTGAACATTGTGCGTAACGCGTTGCAGGCGCTGGGCCCGGAGGGTGGCGAAATTATTCTGCGTACCCGCACCGCGTTCCAGCTGACGCTGCACGGCGTGCGTTATCGTCTGGCGGCACGTATTGATGTGGAAGATAACGGGCCGGGGATCCCGCCGCATCTCCAGGACACTCTGTTCTACCCGATGGTCAGCGGTCGCGAAGGCGGCACCGGGCTGGGGTTATCCATAGCCCGTAATTTGATTGACCAACACTCCGGCAAAATTGAATTTACCAGTTGGCCGGGACATACCGAGTTTTCGGTTTTCCTGCCGATTAAAAAATAAAGGTGACGTTTATGCAACGAGGGATAGTCTGGGTAGTCGATGACGATAGCTCCATCCGTTGGGTGCTTGAACGCGCACTCACGGGAGCGGGATTAAGCTGCACGACGTTTGAGAGCGGCAGCGAGGTGCTCGACGCACTCACCACCAAAACGCCGGACGTTCTGCTCTCGGATATTCGCATGCCGGGCATGGACGGACTGGCGCTCTTAAAGCAGATCAAACAGCGCCACCCCATGCTTCCGGTCATCATAATGACCGCCCACTCCGACCTGGATGCCGCCGTTAGCGCCTACCAGCAGGGGGCGTTTGATTATCTGCCAAAACCGTTTGATATCGACGAAGCCGTTGCCCTGGTCGAACGCGCCATCAGCCACTATCAGGAGCAACAGCAGCCCCGCCACGCGCCGGATTTCGGGCCTACGACGGACATCATCGGTGAAGCGCCGGCCATGCAGGACGTGTTTCGCATCATCGGGCGTCTGTCGCGCTCGTCTATCAGCGTCTTGATTAACGGTGAATCAGGGACCGGTAAAGAGCTGGTTGCGCACGCCCTGCATCGCCACAGCCCGCGGGCGAAAGCGCCTTTCATCGCCCTGAACATGGCGGCGATCCCCAAAGATTTGATTGAATCTGAGCTATTCGGCCACGAAAAAGGGGCGTTTACCGGGGCAAATACCATTCGTCAGGGACGCTTTGAACAGGCTGACGGCGGAACGCTATTCCTGGATGAAATCGGCGATATGCCGCTGGATGTTCAGACCCGATTGCTGCGCGTGCTGGCAGATGGCCAGTTTTACCGCGTGGGCGGGTATGCGCCGGTGAAGGTGGACGTGCGTATTATTGCCGCGACGCACCAGAACCTGGAGCTGCGCGTGCAGGAGGGGAAATTCCGTGAAGATTTATTCCATCGTCTGAACGTGATCCGTGTCCACCTGCCGCCGCTGCGCGAGCGTCGGGAAGATATCCCGCGTCTGGCGCGCCATTTCCTGCAAGTGGCGGCCCGCGAGCTGGGCGTGGAAGCCAAGCAGCTTCATCCGGAAACGGATGCCGCCCTCACCCGTCTGGCGTGGCCTGGCAACGTGCGTCAGCTGGAAAACACCTGTCGCTGGCTGACCGTGATGGCCGCCGGACAGGAAGTGTTGATTCAGGATCTCCCCGCCGAGCTGTTTGAAGCCACCGTGCCCGAAAGCACCGCCGGACATGCGCTGCCGGACAGCTGGGCGACGCTGCTGGCGCAGTGGGCAGATCGCGCGCTGCGTTCCGGTCATCAAAATCTGCTCTCCGAAGCGCAGCCTGAGATGGAGCGCACGCTGTTAACTACCGCGCTTCGTCATACCCAGGGCCACAAACAGGAAGCGGCTCGCCTGTTGGGATGGGGTCGAAACACCCTGACGCGCAAGCTGAAAGAGCTGGGAATGGAGTGATCTTACTCCGCTGTGTAAAGGTTACTAATTGAGCGCAAAGTGCCGTTATTTTGCGCTTTACTGTTCCGATGAGTTTTGTATGATCGTGCCCGGAAACAGGGGGGAGCATCATGCTGGAATCATTAGTGACTTTGCTTTCGAGCGGAGCAGCAGAAAGCCACACGCCACAAACTGCCGTTGCGGCGGTGCTGTGTGCGGCGCTGGTTGGGCTGTTTAGCTAACGAGCTGTTGATGAAAAGCCGGGTGGCGCTTCGCTTACCCGGCTTTTCAACTTAAATCACCCGCGAGAACTGCTGTAAACGCGCCTTCTGACGTAGATAGGCATCGAAGCACATGCAGATATTACGAATCAACAGACGTCCTTTCGGCGTGACGACCACCGCGCTTTCCGACACATCCACCAGCCCGTCCTTCGCCAGCGGCGCAAGGAGTTTCAGGTCTTCGGCAAAGTAATCGCTGAATTGCAGATCCCATTGCGACTCCACCTCGCGGAATTCGAGACGGAAGTTGCAGATAAGCGCCTTAATCACATCACGACGGATGCAGTCGTCACGCGTTAACGCAATGCCGCGCCACAATGCGTTACCCGTTTCATCAACCTGCTGGTAGTACAGCTTCAGCTCTTTCTGGTTCTGAGCGTAGCAGTCGCCAATCATGCTAATGGCGGAGACGCCCATTCCGAGCAGATCGGTATCGCCCTGGGTGGTGTAACCCTGGAAGTTACGGTGGAGAACACCTTCGCGCTGGGCAATTGCCAGTTCGTCGTCAGGGCGGGCAAAGTGATCCATCCCGATAAACTGATAGCCGGTTTCGGTCAGCGAGGCGATGGTCTCCTGCAAAATGTCTAGCTTCTGCTGGGCGGAAGGCAGATCCGCATCTTTGATTTTGCGCTGAGCGGCGAACAGCGTCGGCAGGTGCGCGTAATTAAAGACGCTCAGACGGTCCGGGTTAAGCTCAGCCACGCGTTTAAGCGTGTAGGCGAAGCTCTCCGGCGTCTGCTTCGGCAGGCCGTAAATCAGGTCTATATTCGTTGAGGTAAAGCCGATTTCACGCGCATGGTTGAGTAAGGCAAAGATAAACGCTTCGTCCTGCTCGCGGTTTACCAGGCGCTGTACTTCTTTATTGAAGTCCTGTACGCCCATACTCAGGCGGTTGAAGCCTTCAGCGCGTAAATGATCCAGCACATCCAGCTCGATTTCACGTGGATCGACCTCGATCGAAATTTCGGCGTCGTCGTTAAAACTGAAATTGTCGCGCAGCAGCGCCATCAGGCGGCTGATCTGCGCTTTATTCAGATAGGTTGGCGTACCACCGCCCCAGTGAAGCTGGCTAACGTGACGCCCTTTAAACAGCGGTGCGCGGTGCAGAATTTCCTGTTCGAGCGCATCGAGGTATTGATCGGCTTTGTGCTGCTGGCGGGTAACGATTTTATTGCAGCCGCAGAAGTAGCAGAGCTTATGGCAGAATGGAATATGGACGTAGAGCGACAGCGGGCGCTCGGGATAGCGCGCCACAGCATGCTGAAAATCCGCCTCGCCGAAAGCGTCAGAAAACTCCAGCGCGGTGGGGTATGAGGTATAACGCGGCCCGGAATAGTTATATTTCTGGATCAGGGCCAAATCCCAGTCGATAGATGGTACAGACATGCTCACTCCTTCCGTTGGTGTCGCGTTCTTATACGGCGGCCCGTTCTGGTCCCGTTGCGGGCCATCATTCGGGTGCGCAGCCACTTCTGTCGCCGCGACAACCGCCGTAGTTTAACGAATAACCACACCAGATAACATATAACCGGAAGGGTTATAAGCAGGACGAGTGTACCTGCCGGGTGCAAATGTTAGTTTCCACCCTTCAGAAGACGCATCATATCTTCCTGCTTGTCGTCTTCCTCTTCGTCTTCTTCATCATCGTAGGACAGACCCAGCTTCTGCATCAGCTCGTCGATGCGATCCAGTTTGGCATCCACCCATGACTGCTCTTCGGCGGTCAAGGTTTCACCCTCTTCAAGACGTTCCAGCAGCGCGTCCAGGCGCTCATCGTTCTCCAGCAAATCCAGCTCAGCCTGCGGTGAAAGCATAGGTTTCTCGCTCTTTGGTTTATGCTGCTTAGTGACCGGGGTGTCTGTCACGCCCAGTGGAATGGGAGTTTTACTGCCGATACGAGGATCTTTCTGCTGCTTGCTTTTTGCAGAAGCGCCTGCGGCACCGCCACCGTTAGCACGGCTACCCGCAGCATGGCCACGATGTTTTTTATCGCGTTTGCGATCGCGCGCTTCCTGATTCAGTTCTTCGCGCGTTTTGCGGCGTGCTTTTGCAGGGCGTTTCGCGCCCGCAGCGGAGGTCGGTTTTTTCATGATGTTTTATCTTTAAGTCGTTTTCTTCAGTATAGAATTGCGGCGAAATCTAGCAGAAAGCAAGCAAAGAAAAAAGGCGACAGAGCAATCTGTCGCCTTTTTTCCTGACTCACAACCCTTAACGGGTCAGACATTCCCTGTTTGCCTGCAACAAACCCTGTTTATCCCTTGGCTACTACCGTCCGTGATACGGTTCCGTTTCCTGTTAAAAACGCCTCCAGGCGCCGGTCGTCCTGACAATCCTGAGTCTTCGCCTCCTGGCGCTCCTGACCCTTATCCTTAAGTCGTTATCCTGTTGGCATCCTCGCCGTAGCACACACTTTACCTTGTTCCTTTAAACTAACAAGCAACGAAAAGGTACAAAACCGGATTTTCAGATAATTACTCATTAATAACTCTTTGAATTTTAATATCTTGAGTTTTTTAGCCCCTGCGATTTCTCTTAAATTTCTCATACGCTTAAGGGCAAATCTCTTACATTTCGCAGGGCTTTCACTTACATGTCAATGACGAAGGGAAAAGCCTTTTGCCCGCATTCAGGTATAATCCCCGCAGATTACGATTTTTGGAGACGACCACGTGACTACCTGGAACTACCAACAGACGCATTTTGTCACCAGTGCGCCCGATATTCGCCACCTGCCCTCAGACACAGGGATTGAAGTGGCATTTGCTGGCCGCTCCAATGCGGGAAAATCCAGTGCCCTGAATACGCTGACCAATCAGAAAAACCTGGCGCGTACCTCAAAAACACCTGGCCGTACACAACTGATTAACCTGTTTGAAGTGGCTGAAGGCAAACGCCTGGTCGATTTACCGGGCTACGGTTACGCGCAGGTACCGGAAGAGATGAAGATCAAATGGCAGCGTGCGCTGGGTGAATACCTGGAAAAACGCATGTGTCTGAAAGGCCTGGTGGTGCTGATGGATATTCGTCATCCGCTGAAAGATCTCGACCAGCAGATGATTGACTGGGCGGTGGCAAGCGATATTGCGGTGCTGGTACTGCTGACAAAAGCGGATAAGCTGGCGAGCGGCGCGCGCAAGGCACAGGTGAATAAGGTTCGTGAAGCGGTGCTGGCATTCAACGGTGATGTACAGGTTGAACCGTTCTCCTCGCTGAAAAAGCAGGGCGTGGATAAACTGCGTCAGAAGCTCGACAGCTGGTTTAACGATCTGGAACCGGCGACAGAAGCGGAAGCAGAGTAATAACAGGCGCGGCGATGACCGCGCTTTTTTCGCCTGAAACTTTCTTTGCCGCAATAAAAAACGCCCCAGTCATTACTGACTGGGGCGGCTAAAATATTCAGCCAAATCCGATTACGTGAAGTAAAAGGTCTGAAAGATAGAACATCTTACCTCTGTACCCTACGTCGTTAACTCTACTCTTTTTTTATCGCTGGACAAAGCACTTTTTGTAGTTTTTTTTCATTTTTTACATAGGGAATTCTAATGATCGTCACAAAACGCGCGTACTTATGTTGCTTACTTACATAAAACGCGCGTTATTCCGTTAGCCCTTAGTGAGCCTGATCCCAGTTTTCGCCGCTACCCACTTCCACCAGCAACGGAACGTCCAGCTTCATGCTGTTTTCCATCAGTTCATGGATCTTCTGAGAGACCGTCTCCAGATCGTCTTTATGAACTTCAAAGACCAGTTCATCGTGTACCTGCATGATCATTTTCACGCGCGGCTTCTCTTTTTCCAACCAGGCATCGACGGCGATCATTGCGCGTTTAATGATGTCCGCCGCAGTGCCCTGCATAGGGGCGTTAATCGCAGCACGTTCAGCACCCGCGCGGCGCGCGGCGTTGCTGGATTTGATGTCCGGAAGGTAGAGACGACGGCCATCCAGCGTTTCAACGTAGCCTTTCTCTTTCGCCTGCGCGCGGGTACGTTCCATATATTCCAGCACGCCCGGATACCGCTCGAAGTAGAGATCCATATACTTCTGCGACTCTTTACGCGGAATATTGAGCTGGCGTGAAAGACCAAAGGCACTCATGCCGTAAATCAGACCGAAGTTGATCGCTTTTGCGCTACGACGCTGCTCATTTGTCACGCTCTCCAGCGGCAGCCCAAACACTTCGGCAGCGGTTGCCCGGTGAATGTCCTTCCCTTCGGCAAAGGCCGTCAGCAGGCCTTTGTCGCGTGACAGGTGCGCCATAATACGCAGTTCGATTTGCGAGTAGTCCGCGGAGACAATCAGATAATCCTCTGGCGCAATGAAAGCCTGGCGAATACGGCGGCCCTCTTCATTACGCACCGGAATGTTCTGAAGGTTAGGATCGGTTGACGAAAGTCGCCCGGTCGCCGCCACAGCCTGGTGATAGGAGGTGTGCACGCGGCCCGTTTTCGGGTTGATCATCAACGGCAGTTTGTCGGTATAGGTCGATTTCAGCTTAGCCAGACCGCGGTATTGCAGAATAACTTTTGGCAGCGGATAGTCCAGAGCCAGCTCTTCCAGCACCTCTTCAGACGTTGAAGGAGCGCCGCCCGGGGTTTTCTTCAGCGGCTTGATACCCTGTTTTTCAAACAGGATGGTTTGCAGCTGTTTCGGTGAAGACAGGTTAAATGCCTCGCCAGCAAGCTCATGCGCTTTCTGTTCAAGCTCGGTCAGGCGCTGCGCCAGCTCACCAGAGTGGTTATGCAGCACCGTTGGGTCGATTTTAACGCCATTGCGCTCAATGCGGGACAGCACAGGCACCAGCGGCATCTCAATGTTCTCGAACACATTCAGCGGCCCTTCGTGCTTCTGCAATTTCGGCCACATTTTGAGATGCAGCTGTAGCGTGACGTCAGCGTCTTCCGCGGCGTAGCGGCCTGCCTCTTCCAGCGCGATCTGGTTAAAGGTCAGCTGATTTTTACCCTTACCGGCAATTTCTTCAAAGGTGATGGTTTTGTGTTTCAGCCAACGATCGGATAAGGAATCCATATCATGGCGGCCCGCCACGCTGTCCAGAATGTAAGATTCAAGCATGGTGTCAAAAGCGATACCACGCAGCTCAATGCCGTAGTTTTGCAGAATACCGCGGTCATACTTCAGGTTTTGCCCGACCTTCAGCGCTTTCTCGTCTTCCAGAATCGGCTTCAGTAGTTCTAAGGCGCGCTCGCGGGAGATTTGCTCCGGCGCATCCAGATAGTCGTGAGCAACCGGAACATAGGCGGCAACCCCCGGCTCCGTCGCGAATGACAGACCCACCATATTAGCCGTAATGTTATCAAGGCTGTCCGTTTCGGTATCGAAAGCAAATACTGGCGCTTTTTTTAGCTTTTCAATCCAGGCGACGAGCCGTGACTCTTCCAGGATGGTTTCATAGTTGTCGAAGGAGAGCGCTACCGCCTCTTCTTCTGACTGCTCTTCGGCATCGACAACGATGGTCTCTTTCGGCTTCGCCGCAGGTTTAGCCCCTTTCGCCTGAAGCCATTTACCGGCTTCAACATCCGCGGTCCAGCGTTTAAATTCGTATTTTCTGAACAGACCAAGCAGTTCGTCGGCGGCGGGTTCCTGCACTTCCAGCTGCTCGCAGGTAAGCTCCAGCTCTACGTCAGTTTTGATGGTGGCCAACTGATAGGAGAGATAAGCCACCTCTTTGTTATCGGCGAGCTTTCCGGCCATGGTTTTTGCGCCACGGAAGGTAAGACCGGCAATTTTGTCGGACTCTGCATACAGCGTATCCAGCCCGCCCAGCCCTTGCAGCAGCGCCTGAGCTGTTTTTTCACCCACGCCCGGCACGCCAGGAATGTTATCCGAGGAATCGCCCATCAGGGCGAGGAAATCAATAATGAGCTCTGGCGGCACACCATATTTGGCGACCACTTCTTCCGGGCCAAGAATGGTGTTTGTCATGGTGTTGATCAGCGTAATCCCTGGCGTTACCAGCTGCGCCATGTCTTTATCACCGGTACTGATCAGAACCGGGCGGCCTGCTTTTTCCGCTTCGCGCGCCAGGGTACCAATTACGTCGTCAGCTTCAACGCCAGAGACCGCCAGCAGTGGCAGCCCCATCGCTTTCACCATAGCGTGCAGCGGTTCAATCTGCGCACGCAGATCGTCAGGCATAGGGGGACGGTGTGATTTGTAGTGCTCAAATAATTCATCGCGGAAGGTTTTACCCTTCGCATCAAACACCACGGCCGCATGGGTTGGATGGTATTGCAGAATCAGGCTGCGCAGCATATTCAGCACGCCGTACATTGCGCCGGTAGGTTCCCCTGCGCTGTTGGTCAGAGGAGGAAACGCATGATACGCCCGATACAGGTAAGAAGAGCCATCGACGAGTATAAGTGGGTTTTCTGGGATCTGAACCATAATGTCCGTGCCTGTTATGAATTTATGGGTAAAGGATGCCACAGAAGGATGAAAACATCAGGTTTTAGCGCTTTATACAGAAAAAGATTTTGCGATCGGGAAGATCGCTCGCAAAACAAAACTGTGGATAAGTTTGTGCATATTTTTAATACAGGTGAATAACAGCTTGATAAAAGTGATATTGAAAACTTATTTATCTATTTAAATCAAATAATTAATACAAGATCAATTAAGATCACACCTCACTGATGGTTATTTAGTCTATGTGGATATAAGGCTTAAGCACCTTGTCTATAGGGAAGAATTCGCGGCCTGCCAGGAAAAGCCGCGGCCTCCTGGTGTGAAAGCGCCCTGGTCTGAGCGAATTTCTGATAAGATCGGTGCCCAGCACCGGATAGCCGGCTGCTCAATTACAGCTAACTATCTGAAAAAATTCATCATGTCGAGAATACTCGCTGCGATAACATTATTGTTAAGCGTCATTTTAACTATTCTGGTTACTATCGCCTGTTCTGTGCCAATCATCGTTGCCGGAATAATTAAGCTCCTGCTGCCTGTCCCTCCGGTATGGCGCGCGGTGTCTGCTTTTTGTAATTTTATGATGTACTGCTGGTGTGAAGGCCTGGCGATCCTGCTGCATCTGAACCCCTGGCTGAAGTGGGACGTTCAGGGTCTGGAGAAGCTGAACAAAAAGCACTGGTATCTGCTGATCTGCAATCACCACAGCTGGGCCGACATTGTTGTATTGTGCGTACTGTTTCGCAAACACATTCCGATGAATAAATACTTTCTGAAACAGCAGCTGGCCTGGGTGCCTTTCATTGGTCTGGCCTGCTGGGCGCTGGATATGCCGTTTATGAAACGCTATTCACGCAGCTATTTGATTCGTCATCCGGAACGCCGCGGTAAGGACGTGGAAACCACGCGCCGTTCTTGCGAGAAGTTTCGCGCGCATCCCACCACCATTGTTAACTTCGTCGAAGGATCGCGCTTTACCGAAGAGAAGCGCCAACAAACTCGCTCTCCTTATCAGAACCTGTTGCCGCCAAAGGCTGCGGGCATCGCAATGGCGCTCAACGTGCTGGGGGAGCAGTTCGATAAATTGTTGAACGTAACGCTCTGCTATCCGGAAAACGACAGGACGCCATTCTACGACATGCTCAGCGGCAGGCTGACGCGTATCGTTGTCCGCGTTGATCTGGTGCCCGTCAATACTGAACTGCACGGGGATTACGTCAACGATAAAAACTTCAAACGTCGTTTCCAGCTTTGGCTTAATACACTCTGGAAAGAGAAAGACGAGCAGATAGCGAAGATTAAATCTTCATACAAAAACGCCGGTCAGTGACCGGCGTTTTTCTTTATGGTTGTTACTTTTTCTCAACCAGGTATTTCACGGTATCAGCGTACTGTTGTACGAAGATATCCATGCTGGTCGTGTCCATACCACGCATATTCACCTGGTATTTGCCGTTAACATACATCGCCGGCACGCCCTGCAACTGGAAGTCAGCGGCAGCTTTTTCCTGCTGTGCCACGAGAGATTTCACCACAAAACTGTTCCAGGCAGCGTCGTAGTCTTCACCTTTCACACCGGCATCTACGAACACTTTACGGATATCTGCCGTAGTTTGTACGGTCTGGGTTTTCTGTACGGCTTCAAACATAGGCGCGGTGATCTTATCTTCCACACCCAGCGCAATCGCGACCGCCCATGCCTGAGTCAGATCTTTGCCCAGTGGGCCAAGGAACTCAACGTGGTATTTCGTCATTTTGGTGCCTTCCGGCAGCTTTTTCTTCACGTTGTCAGAAACATGAAGTACCTGCTCAAACTCGTAGCAGTGCGGGCAGTAGAAGGAGAAGAACTCCAGCACCTGAGGCTCGCCAGCAACAGGCTTGTCCAGCGTAATGTACTGCTTGCCGTCGGTAAACTGCGCAGCAGTTGCGCTAAATGCCAGAATCATACCAGCCAGCGCCAGCCAAATTTTTTTCATGATCAACTCTCTCCTGGGTGTGTCCAATTAATACATCGGCGTTAATTGCAAAGGGGGTTCCTGTAGAACCTTAACCTGCTCGGTAAATGTGGATATCTGGTTGCGCCAGTAATCCTCCCCGGTAAGCCAGGGGAAATTTCGGGGAAAAGCCGGGTCTTCCCAACGCCTGATTAACCACGCGAGATAATAAACAAATCGCATCGCACGTAAAGGCTCTATCAAGGCAATTTCGTCTGAATTAAAGGGGATAAATTCTTCATAAGCTTCAATTATGGTCTCAAGCTGCATGCGCTGCTCGGCTTTATCACCGTTGAGTAGCATCCACAGATCCTGCACCGCGGGTCCCATACGTGCGTCATCAAGATCGACAAATAGCGGACCATCGCGCCAGAGAATATTCCCGGCGTGGCAGTCACCGTGCAGGCGCAGAGTAGTAATATCATCCCGCCAGCAGGCTTTTACAGCATCAATAAGCTTATCGGTCGCCGTGAGGAAATTATCCTTTAGTGCATTCGGGATCAGCGCCGATGTTTCGAATACCTGTCGCGGCTCAATAAGATATTCCTTAACACCAATCGTCGGACGGGCAACAAACGGTTTTTTACGTCCCGTCTGATGAATGCGCCCCAGATAGCAGGCAACCCATTCCATCTGATCGATATTATCTGCCTCAAACTGTCTTCCGCCCAGGCTCGGAAATACCGCGTAGTAAAAGCCCTGATGGGTCAGCAGCGTTTGGTTATTGAATTTAATCGGTGCCGCAACGGGAACATCGTCATCCAGTAGATCGTGGGCAAACTGATGTTCTTCCTGAATTTGTTCTGCGGACCAGCGCTGTGGACGGTAAAACTTTACGACAAAGCGCTGGCGCTCTTCGTCCTGAAATTGGTAGACACGGTTTTCGTAGCTGTTTAAAGCGGTTAACCCGGAATCCACCCGAATACCCTGCTCGAACAGCGCATCCATAATGGTATCCGGGTGTAGTGTCTGGAAAGTAAAAGCCTGGTCGTTCATCCGATCATCCAGAAATTATACGAATGATTCAGGATATCATCTTGTGGCGATTTCGGTGGCTCCGCTTACAAGCTTTTACTCTTTAATTACGCCTCGGGCGCGCAGTAATGCGGTTTTAAAATCCTCTTCATAATCTTTCTGAATGCCAGGAATAACAGCATCTTTAGCCGAGTCACGCATTTTCAGGTGGTAGATCAGGATGTCGTCAGAAAGGTCCGCCAGTTCACCATCAAAACCTGACTCTTTCGCCAGTTTCTGTAAAAATTGCATCAGATTCAGCTCTGGCTCTTTTTGCCAGGCCGGCTGGAGAAGTTCAATGACTTCATTAAGACGTTTACATTTCATGGTAGTGCTCCTTTCATTTAGAGAGACACGTTAGCAGGGTCAATCCCACAATAAAAGAGGCGATATTCGTGAATCAATGCCAGGAAATCATCGGGGTTGTTCTGGCCGGGGGCAGGGCAACGCGAATGGGTGGAAAGGATAAGGGACTTCAGCTCCTGAACAACACACCATTATGGCAGCATGTTGCTGATACGCTTGCAGATCAGGTGTCATCGATGGCGATCAGCGCTAACCGACATGTTGATATCTATCAGCGCAGCGGGTATCCGGTTTATCAGGATAACCTGGTGGACTACCCCGGTCCGCTGGCGGGAATGCTTTCTGTTATGCAGCAGTCGTACGGAGAGTGGTTTCTCTTTTGTCCATGTGATACGCCCTTCATCCCGTCCTGTCTGGTTGAACGTCTGGTGCAGCGGCGCGGTGGTGCTCCCGTCGTCTGGGTACACGACGGTGAACGCGACCATCCAACGATCGCATTGATTAATCGCTCGTTAATATCCGCGCTGGAAGATTACCTGGCCGCAGGAGAGCGACGCGTCATGGTATTTATGCGCCAGTCCGGAGGGCATTCCGTTGATTTCAGCGACATGAAATCGGCGTTTGTGAATGTAAACACGACGGAAGATTTGCAGATGATGCAGGAGAGAAAATGATACCCGTATTAGCGATCTCAGCCTGGAGTGGCACCGGGAAAACTTCGCTGCTAAAAAAACTGATACCTGCACTTTGCGCCAAAGGCATTCGTCCCGGATTGATTAAGCATACGCACCATAACATGGATGTCGATAAACCGGGGAAAGATAGCTATGAGCTGCGTAAGGCTGGCGCTGCACAAACGATGGTGGCGAGTAACCAGCGCTGGGCGTTAATGACAGAAACACCGGATGAAGCACCGCTGGATCTCGCTTATCTTGTCAGCCGGATGGATCACTCCACGCTGGATTTGGTGCTGGTTGAGGGGTTTAAGCATGAGGCTGTTGCGAAGATCCTGCTATTCAGAAGCGATGCCGGACATGACGTAAGTGAGTTAACGCTGGATGAACATGTGATTGCCGTGGCCAGTGACGTTGCGTTGACGCTGAAAGTACCGGTTCTGGATTTGAATGATGTGGAGGGGATTGCAGCGTTTATTTCGGCGTGGTGTGCAGTCTGAGATCTGCCGGGTGACGGCTTCGCCTTACGGCCTGCCGTTTTTCAGCAAACCAACGCAAAAAGGCCATCCTTGCGGATGGCCTCTTCACTTGTTTGATGCCTGGCAGTTCCCTACTCTCACA
>NZ_JBMKGT010000011.1:0-109439 GCF_049238805.1 Enterobacter cloacae complex sp. CDL013
AGAGTAGGGAACTGCCAGGCATCAAACAAGAAGAACCCCGTACCGTAAGGTGCGGGGTTTTTTGCTTTTGTTTTTCTCCCTCTCCCTGTGGGAGAGGGCCGGGGTGAGGGCACCAAACCGCACCATCCCCTCCTTGAAACTTTCTCACCTTACGCTTGCAGGCTCGACATTAACCCCGTTTCTGGGTATCGTTAGCTGTCTGGATGTCTAAACGTTTATACGTATGCTGTGAGGATTTAAGGTTATGCCGATTCGGGTGCAGGACGAGCTACCAGCCGTCAATTTCTTGCGTGAAGAGAATGTCTTCGTAATGACAACTTCGCGTGCTTCTGGTCAGGAAATTCGCCCGCTGAAGGTGCTGATCCTTAATTTGATGCCAAAGAAGATCGAAACAGAGAACCAGTTCTTGCGTTTGCTCTCCAACTCTCCGCTTCAGGTTGATATCCAGTTGCTGCGCATTGACGCGCGTGAGTCACGCAACACGCCTGCTGAGCATCTGAATAACTTCTACTGTAATTTTGAAGATATTCGCGATGAGAACTTCGATGGATTGATCGTCACCGGCGCACCGCTGGGTCTGGTGGAATTTAATGACGTTGCCTACTGGCCACAGATCAGGCAGGTGCTGGAGTGGGCAAAAGATCACGTCACGTCCACCTTGTTTGTCTGTTGGGCGGTACAGGCCGCATTGAATATCCTGTATGGTATTCCCAAGCAAACCCGCAGCGACAAACTTTCTGGCGTATACGAACACCACATCCTTCACCCGCATGCGCTGCTGACGCGTGGTTTCGATGACACTTTCCTGGCCCCGCATTCTCGCTACGCCGATTTTCCGGCACAGCTGATCCGAGATTACACCGACCTGGAAATCCTGGCCGAAACGGAAGACGGCGATGCCTACCTGTTCGCCAGTAAAGACAAACGCATCGCGTTCGTTACCGGCCATCCTGAGTACGATCCGCATACCCTCGCGGCAGAGTATTTTCGTGACGTTGAAGCGGGTCTGAATCCGGATGTCCCGTACAACTATTTCCCGAAAAACGATCCACAAAACACGCCTCGGGCAACCTGGCGTAGTCATGGAAATTTGCTGTTTACCAACTGGCTCAACTATTACGTCTACCAGATTACGCCGTACGATCTTCGCCACATGAATCCGACGCTGGAGTAATCGTCTGCATTAAACGATCCTAAAGCGTTTCAGCTATTCAGATCAGGCACCTTCGGGTGCCTTTTTTATTTCCGAAATCCTGTTCAACATACCAGGAAACTTTAACTCTATAGTAATCATGAAGTTGCGTTGCAATTAAAATTAAAATGGAAATTGTTTTTGATTTTGGAAAAATTATAGATAGTCTTAATTCTGCTGAGCGAAAACTACACAACGATCTTTCGCCCGCGTCGGGGGCGTGATTTGGATCTTTGATGAGGAGCAGAACGATGACTCAACAGGCAACAACGGTCGATGAACTGACCTTTACCCAGCCGAATGGTGAGCAAGAACAGCAAGTTTTGACGGCAGAAGCGGTAGAGTTTCTGACTGAACTGGTGACTCGCTTTACGCCACAGCGTAATAAACTGCTGGCGGCGCGCATTCACCAACAGCAGGGGATCGATAACGGCAAGTTGCCAGGATTTATTTCGGAAACTGCTTCCATTCGTCATGGTGATTGGAAAATCCGCGGAATCCCTGAAGATTTACAGGATCGTCGTGTGGAGATCACCGGCCCGGTAGAGCGCAAAATGGTGATCAACGCCATGAATGCCAACGTCAAAGTCTTTATGGCCGATTTTGAAGACTCGCTGGCACCGGACTGGCAGAAAGTTATCGACGGGCAGATCAACCTGCGCGACGCCGTCAATGGCACCATCAGCTATACCAACGAAGCCGGTAAAATTTACCAGCTCAAACCGAATCCGGCGGTGCTGATCTGTCGCGTACGCGGTCTGCATTTGCCAGAAAAGCACGTCACCTGGCGCGGAGAAGCGATTCCGGGCAGCCTGTTCGACTTTGCGCTGTACTTCTTCCACAACCATAAAAACCTGCTGGCGAAAGGCAGCGGCCCCTATTTCTATCTGCCGAAAACCCAGTCCTGGCAGGAAGCGGCGTGGTGGAGTGAAGTTTTCAGCTACGCAGAAGACCGCTTCAGCCTGCCGCGCGGCACCATTAAAGCCACGCTGCTGATTGAAACCCTGCCTGCCGTATTCCAGATGCATGAGATCCTCCATGCGCTGCGTGACCATATTGTGGGCCTGAACTGCGGCCGCTGGGATTACATCTTCAGCTACATCAAAACGCTGAAAAACCATGCCGACCGGGTATTGCCGGATCGTCAGGTTGTGACTATGGATAAACCGTTCCTCAGCGCCTACTCGCGCCTGCTGATTAAGACCTGTCACAAACGCGGCGCCTTTGCGATGGGCGGCATGGCGGCCTTTATCCCGAGCAAAGATGCTGAGCGTAACAACAATGTGCTCAACAAGGTGAAAGCCGATAAAGAGCTGGAAGCCCGTAATGGCCACGACGGGACGTGGATTGCCCATCCCGGTCTGGCCGATACGGCGATGGAAGTCTTTAACCGCGTACTCGGCGACAACAAAAACCAGCTGTTTGTCACCCGTGAAGATGATGCGCCCATCGCAGAAGAACAGTTGCTCGCGCCGTGTGCGGGCGAGCGTACGGAAGAGGGCATGCGCGCCAATATTCGCGTCGCCGTGCAGTACATCGAGGCATGGATCTCCGGCAACGGCTGCGTGCCGATTTACGGCCTGATGGAAGATGCCGCCACGGCGGAAATTTCACGTACCTCCATCTGGCAGTGGATCCACCATCAAAAAACGCTCAGCAACGGCAAACCGGTAACCAAAGCCCTGTTCCGTCAGATGCTGGCCGAAGAGATGCGGGTCATCCAGGACGAACTGGGCGAGCACCGCTTCAGCAGTGGGCGTTTTGACGATGCTGCACGTCTGATGGAGCAAATCACCACCTCTGATGACTTAATCGACTTCCTGACCCTACCGGGCTACCGCTTCCTGGCGTAATTCACCACATAACAATATGGAGCATCTGCACATGAAAACCCGTACCCAACAGATCGAAGAGTTACAAAAAGAGTGGACCCAACCGCGCTGGGAAGGCATTCGCCGCCCGTACAGCGCAGAGGAAGTGGTGAAGTTACGTGGCTCGGTTAACCCGGAATGTACGCTGGCGCAGAACGGCGCGGCAAAAATGTGGGATCTGCTGCACGGGGGAGCTAAAAAAGGCTATATCAACAGCCTCGGCGCACTGACTGGCGGTCAGGCATTGCAGCAGGCGAAGGCCGGCATTGAAGCTATCTATCTTTCCGGCTGGCAGGTCGCGGCGGATGCTAACCTTGCCTCCAGCATGTATCCGGATCAATCTCTTTATCCGGCGAACTCGGTGCCGTCAGTGGTGGATCGGATCAACAATACCTTCCGCCGTGCGGATCAGATCCAGTGGGCCGCGGGTATCGAACCCCACGATCCGCGTTTTATAGACTATTTCCTGCCGATCGTCGCCGATGCGGAAGCCGGTTTCGGCGGCGTGCTGAACGCCTTTGAGCTGATGAAATCCATGATTGAGGCCGGTGCAGCGGCCGTTCACTTTGAAGATCAACTGGCGTCGGTCAAGAAGTGCGGGCATATGGGCGGGAAAGTGCTGGTACCAACCCAGGAAGCGATCCAAAAGCTGGTTGCCGCGCGTCTGGCTGCTGACGTGCTCGGCGTGCCGACGCTGGTGATTGCCCGTACCGATGCTGATGCGGCGGACCTGATCACCTCTGACTGCGATCCGTACGACAGCGAATTTATTACCGGCGAGCGCACCAGCGAGGGGTTCTATCGCACGCATGCCGGTATCGAACAGGCCATCAGCCGCGGTCTGGCCTATGCCCCTTACGCTGACCTGGTCTGGTGTGAAACCTCCACGCCGGATCTGGCGCTGGCGAAGCGTTTTGCCGATGCGATTCATGCGAAGTATCCGGGCAAGCTGCTGGCCTATAACTGTTCGCCGTCCTTCAACTGGCAAAAGAATCTGGACGATACCACCATCGCCAGCTTCCAGCAGCAGCTGTCGGATATGGGCTACAAGTACCAGTTCATCACCCTGGCGGGTATCCACAGCATGTGGTTCAACATGTTCGACCTGGCGCACGCCTACGCGCAGGGCGAAGGCATGAAGCACTATGTTGAGAAGGTGCAGCAGCCAGAATTTGCGGCAGGCAAAGAGGGATATACCTTCGTTTCGCACCAGCAGGAAGTGGGAACCGGCTACTTCGATAATGTGACCACGATTATTCAGGGCGGGGCCTCCTCCGTCACGGCATTAACGGGCTCAACGGAAGAAGCACAGTTCTAATCTTTTCCCCCTCTCCCCCCTCGGGGAGAGGGTTGGGGTGAGGGGGAATATATGTCGCGTGGTCTGGAATTACTGATTGCCCAAACTATTTTGCAGGGCTTCGATGCCCAGTATGGCCGCTTTCTGGAAGTCACCTCCGGCGCGCAACAGCGTTTTGAGCACGCCGACTGGCATGCGGTTCAGCAGGCCATGAAGCAGCGTATCCATCTTTATGATCACCATGTAGGTCTGGTGGTGGAGCAACTGCGCTGTATCACCGACGGTAAAAGCCCGGATGCGGATTTTTTACTGCGCGTGAAAGAGCATTACACCCATCTGTTACCCGACTACCCGCGCTTCGAGATTGCGGAGAGCTTTTTCAACTCCGTCTATTGCCGGTTATTTGACCACCGCTCATTATCTCCTGAGCGGTTATTTATCTTCAGCTCCCAGCCGGAGCGCCGCTTCCGTACCATTCCGCGTCCGCTGGCGAAAGATTTCTTTCCCGATCGCGGCTGGGAAAAGCTCCTGCACCGCGTCTTAACGGATTTGCCGCTGCGCCTGCCGTGGGAGAATAAACTCCGGGATATCGGCTATATCCATGCGTATCTCAATGAAACCTTCGGCGAGGAGGTGCTCAGCCGCAGCCATTTGCAGGTTGCCAACGAGCTTTTCTACCGGAATAAGGCCGCCTGGCTGGTGGGCAAACTGGTTACGCCGACAGCCATCGTGCCGTTTCTGCTGCCCATTCACCGTACCGACGACGGCCAACTGTTTGTCGATACCTGCCTGACTACCAGCGCTGAGGCCAGTATCGTATTTGGCTTCGCCCGTTCCTATTTCATGGTCTATGCCCCACTGCCTGCCGCCCTGGTGGAGTGGCTGCGCGAGATCCTGCCGGGCAAAACCACCGCCGAGCTGTACATGGCGATTGGCTGTCAGAAGCATGCCAAAACGGAAAGTTATCGGGAATACCTGCGTTATGTCACCACGGCTGATGAGCAGTTTATCGAAGCGCCGGGGATCCGCGGCATGGTGATGCTGGTTTTCACACTGCCGGGCTTCGACCGCGTGTTTAAGGTGATTAAGGATAAATTCGCCCCGCAGAAGGAGATGAGCGCCGCGCACGTTCGCGCCTGCTATCAGCTGGTTAAAGAGCACGATCGTGTCGGGCGAATGGCCGATACCCAGGAGTTTGAAAACTTTGTGCTGGATAAGCAGCAGATCGATCCGTCGCTGATGTCGCTGCTAATGCAGGAAGCGCCGACGAAAATTACCGATCTTGGCGATAAGATTGCGATTAGCCATCTCTATATCGAACGCCGGATGGTGCCGCTAAATATCTGGCTGGAGCAGTCCGAAGGCCAGGCTTTACGAGACGCCATTGAAGAGTACGGCAATGCGATTCGCCAGCTTGCCGCCGCCAATATCTTCCCGGGCGATATGCTGTTTAAAAACTTCGGCGTCACCCGTCACGGGCGGGTGGTGTTCTACGATTACGACGAAATTTGCTACATGACCGAGGTGAACTTCCGCGATATCCCACCGCCCCGCTACCCGGAAGATGAGCTTTCCAGCGAGCCGTGGTACAGCGTTTCGCCGGGCGATGTGTTTCCCGAAGAGTTTCGACACTGGCTGTGCGCCGATCCGCGCATCGGGCCGCTATTCGAAGAGATGCATGCTGATCTGTTCCGCGCCAGCTACTGGCGGGGACTGCAAACGCGGATCAAAAACGGGCACGTGGAAGATGTGTACGCTTACCGCCGTAAGCAGCGGTTTTGCATCCGGTTTTCAGAGGGCATCATGTAGGCCGGGTAAGGCGAAGCCGCCACCCGGCAATGCATGCTTAACGAATCCCACCGTACGCCAGCGTCACCTCTTTCGCCGCCTTAATCACCATCGCGCCCAGCTCGGTGACCCGATCGTCGGTCATACGTGAAATCGGCCCGGAGATAGAGATGGCGGCAAACGGCTCGCGGTGCTCGTCAAAAATGCAGGCTGCGATACAGCGCAGGCCGAGGGCGTGCTCCTCGTCGTCAAACGAATAGCCGCGCTTGCGGGTCAGGGCCAAATCTTCTTTCAGATGCACCGGCGAAACCAGCGTGGCGTGGGTATAGGCATGCAGTCCTTTACGGTGCAGCAGCCCCGTCACCTGCTCCTCGGTCAGCTGCGAGAGGAACGCTTTACCCGCCCCTGAGGCATGCATCGGCAGCTTGCCGCCAATCGGCGCGGACATGCGCATCAGCTGCGTACACTGCACCTGGTCGATAATAATCGCCTGGTGATCGCTCTGATCCAGTACGGCCAGGTTTACCGTCTCGCCGGACTCCTCCATCAGCTTGCGCAGAATCGGGTGGACAATCGCCAGCAGGTTGCGGCTTTGCAGGAAGCTGCTGCCCACGATAAACGCATGCGCGCCCACCGCCCAGTGCCCCAGCTCGCCTACCTGGCGGACAAAGCCCAGCTGCTGCATGGTGGTCAGCAGGCGGTGCGTCGTGGAGTTCGGCAGGCCAGCCTGCTGGGCCAGCTCCGTCAGGGCCACGCTGCTGTGCGACTCGGCTATCCACTCCAGCAGCTTCAGACCGCGCGTGAGCGATTGAACCTGTCCACCCTGTTGTGCGGCAGCGGTGGTGGCAGCAGGTTTTCTGCCGCGTTTAGCGGGAACGGTCGCGACCATGACGATCTCCTTTTTCTGTATCGTGGAAATCATTTTCGTTTTATTTGGTGAATTTGCAACCGTTATCCTGACTGATCGGAGGAGTAATAGTGAACATGTCTCATGTTACCGCTGAGCGACTTTTCCACCCTGCGAGATTGTGCCAGTATGGAACGCAGCCTTTTGGCCTTGTTGAGCGTTGTCGGGAGCAAGTGTGAGCAGCAAAGTAGAGCAACTGCGTGCGCAGTTAAATGAACGAATTCTGGTGCTGGACGGCGGCATGGGCACCATGATCCAGGGTTATCGCCTGAGCGAAGACGATTTCCGCGGCGAGCGCTTTGCCGACTGGCCTTGTGACCTGAAAGGGAACAACGACCTGCTGGTGCTCAGCAAGCCGTCCGTGATCAAGGATATCCACAACGCCTACTTCGAAGCGGGTGCGGATATCGTTGAAACCAACACCTTTAACTCGACAACCATCGCCATGGCGGATTACCAGATGGAGTCCCTGTCGGCGGAGATCAACTTTGAAGCGGCGAAGCTGGCGCGCGCCTGCGCCGACGAATGGACGGCCCGTACGCCGGACAAGCCGCGCTACGTAGCCGGGGTGCTGGGCCCGACCAACCGCACCGCGTCGATTTCTCCGGACGTGAACGACCCGGCGTTTCGGAACATCACGTTTGACCAGCTGGTGGCCGCGTATCGGGAGTCCACTAAAGCGCTGGTGGAAGGCGGCTCCGACCTGATCCTGATTGAAACCGTATTCGACACCCTCAACGCCAAAGCGGCAATTTACGCGGTAAAAGAGGAGTTCGAGTCGCTGGGCGTCGACCTGCCGATCATGATTTCCGGTACCATCACCGATGCCTCGGGGCGCACGCTTTCCGGCCAGACAACCGAAGCGTTTTATAACTCTCTGCGCCATGCCGAAGCGCTCTCCTTCGGCCTGAACTGCGCGCTGGGGCCGGACGAGCTGCGCCAGTACGTGCAGGAGCTTTCCCGTATCGCGGAATGCTACGTCACCGCCCACCCGAACGCCGGTCTGCCGAACGCGTTTGGTGAGTACGATCTGGATGCCGACACCATGGCGGCGCAAATCCGCGAATGGGCTGAATCTGGTTTCCTCAACATCGTCGGCGGCTGCTGCGGCACCACGCCTGAGCATATCGCCGCCATGAGCAACGCCGTGGCCGGACTGCCGCCGCGCAAGCTGCCCGAACTGCCGGTTGCCTGTCGCCTGTCCGGCCTGGAGCCGTTGACCATCGGCGACGACAGCCTGTTTGTGAACGTGGGTGAACGTACTAACGTTACCGGTTCTGCGAAGTTCAAGCGCCTGATCAAAGAAGAGAAGTACAGCGAAGCGCTGGACGTTGCCCGCCAGCAGGTGGAAAGCGGCGCGCAAATTATCGATATCAACATGGACGAGGGGATGCTCGACGCCGAAGCGGCGATGGTGCGTTTCCTCAACCTGATTGCCGGTGAGCCGGATATCGCCCGCGTGCCGATCATGATTGACTCTTCTAAATGGGACGTCATCGAAAAAGGGCTGAAATGCATTCAGGGCAAAGGCATCGTTAACTCCATCTCGATGAAAGAGGGGGTCGATACCTTTATCCACCACGCGAAGCTGGTGCGTCGCTACGGGGCCGCCGTGGTGGTGATGGCCTTCGATGAAGTGGGCCAGGCCGATACCCGCGAGCGCAAGATTGAGATTTGCCGCCGCGCGTACAAAATTTTGACCGAAGAGGTGGGCTTCCCGCCGGAAGACATCATCTTCGACCCGAACATCTTCGCCGTCGCGACCGGCATCGAAGAGCACAACAACTACGCCCAGGACTTCATCGGCGCGTGTGAAGACATTAAACGCGAACTGCCGCATGCGCTGATCTCCGGCGGCGTGTCAAACGTCTCGTTCTCGTTCCGCGGCAACGACCCGGTGCGTGAGGCGATCCACGCCGTGTTCCTCTATTATGCCATCCGCAACGGGATGGACATGGGGATCGTCAACGCCGGCCAGCTGGCAATTTACGACGATCTGCCAGCCGAGCTGCGCGACGCCGTAGAAGACGTGATCCTCAATCGTCGTGACGACGCCACCGAACGCATGCTGGATCTGGCGGAAAAATACCGCGGCAGTAAATCTGACGAATCAGCCAACGTTCAACAGGCCGAATGGCGCTCCTGGGATGTGAATAAGCGTCTGGAATACTCGCTTGTAAAAGGCATTACCGAGTTTATCGAGGAGGATACTGAGGAAGCGCGTCAGCAGGCCGCCCGTCCGATTGAAGTGATCGAAGGGCCGCTGATGGACGGCATGAACGTGGTCGGCGATCTGTTCGGCGAGGGCAAAATGTTCCTGCCGCAGGTGGTGAAATCCGCCCGCGTCATGAAACAGGCGGTGGCGTATCTGGAACCCTTTATCGAAGCCAGCAAAGAGAAGGGCTCCAGTAACGGTAAAATGGTCATCGCCACCGTGAAGGGCGACGTACACGACATCGGCAAAAACATCGTTGGCGTGGTGTTGCAGTGTAATAACTACGAAATTATCGATCTTGGCGTGATGGTCCCGGCGGATAAAATCCTCAGGACCGCGCGTGAGGTGAATGCGGATCTGATTGGTCTTTCCGGGCTGATTACGCCGTCGCTGGACGAAATGGTCAACGTGGCAAAAGAGATGGAGCGCCAGGGCTTCACCATTCCACTGCTGATTGGCGGGGCAACCACCTCGAAAGCCCACACGGCGGTGAAAATCGAGCAGAACTACAGCGGGCCGACGGTGTATGTCCAAAACGCCTCGCGCACCGTGGGCGTGGTCTCCGCGCTGCTGTCCGACACCCAGCGCGATGACTTTGTCGCCCGCACCCGCAAAGAGTATGAAACCGTCCGCATTCAGCATGGACGTAAGAAACCGCGCACGCCGCCGGTTTCGCTTCAGGCGGCGCGCGAAAACGATCTGGCGTTCGACTGGTCCAGCTATACGCCGCCGGTCGCACACCGTCTGGGCGTGCAGGACGTGACGGCCAGCATCGAAACGCTGCGTAACTACATCGACTGGACGCCGTTCTTCATGACCTGGTCGCTGGCCGGCAAATACCCGCGTATTCTTGAAGATGAGGTGGTGGGCGAAGAGGCGAAGCGCCTGTTTAAAGATGCTAACGATATGCTCGACAGGCTGAGCGCAGAGAAAGCCCTCAACCCGCGCGGCGTGGTGGGGCTGTTCCCGGCGAACCGCGTGGGCGACGACGTGGAAATCTACCGCGATGAAACCCGCACCCATGTGCTGGCCGTGAGCCACCATCTGCGCCAGCAAACCGAGAAAGTGGGCTTTGCCAACTACTGCCTGGCGGATTTCGTCGCACCGAAACTCTCCGGTAAAGCCGACTATATCGGCGCCTTTGCCGTAACCGGCGGTCTGGAAGAAGACGCGCTGGCGGATGCGTACGACGCGCAGCACGATGATTACAACAAAATCATGGTGAAAGCGATTGCCGATCGCCTGGCGGAAGCCTTTGCCGAGTATCTGCACGAGCGCGTACGTAAGGTGCACTGGGGCTACGCGGCCAATGAGAATCTCAGCAACGAGGAGTTGATCCGCGAAAATTACCAGGGCATTCGACCGGCGCCGGGGTATCCGGCCTGCCCGGAACACACCGAGAAGGGCACTATCTGGAAACTGCTCGACGTGGAAGCGCATACGGGCATGAAACTTACCGAGTCGTTCGCCATGTGGCCGGGCGCGTCCGTTTCCGGCTGGTACTTCAGCCATCCGGACAGCAAGTACTTCGCCGTGGCACAGCTTCAGCGCGATCAGATTGAGGATTACGCTCTGCGTAAAGGCATGAGCGTGTCAGAGGTGGAACGCTGGCTGGCGCCGAATTTAGGCTACGACGCAGACTAACGTCACTTTTCCTTACAACAAACAGGGCACCGCTATGGTGCCTTGTCTCTTTCTTACGTTTAAACCCTTATACTGAACCTCAGGAAAACGAATAACGATAAGGAGGAATGCCTACCGTGTTGACGTTGTTACACCTGCTCTCCGCAGTCGCACTGCTGGTATGGGGCACCCATATCGTTCGTACCGGCGTGATGCGTGTGTTTGGCGCACGTTTACGTACCGTTCTCAGCGGCAGCGTTGAGAAGAAGCCGCTCGCCTTCTGCGCGGGTATTGGCGTCACGGCGCTGGTGCAAAGCAGCAACGCCACCACCATGCTCGTCACCTCGTTCGTGGCGCAGGATTTGGTGGCGCTCGCCCCGGCGCTGGTGATTGTCCTTGGCGCCGACGTCGGTACCGCGCTGATGGCGCGTATCCTGACGTTCGATCTCTCCTGGCTGTCGCCGCTGCTGATTTTTATCGGCGTCATTTTCTTCCTCGGCCGTAAGCAAAGCCGTGCCGGGCAGCTTGGCCGCGTCGGTATTGGCCTCGGGCTGATCCTGCTGGCGCTGGAGCTGATTGTGCAGGCTGTCACGCCGATCACCCAGGCCAACGGTGTGCAGGTCATCTTCGCCTCCCTGACCGGTGACATCATGCTCGACGCGCTGATTGGCGCGGTGTTTGCCATCGTCAGCTACTCCAGCCTGGCAGCGGTCCTGCTGACGGCGACCTTAACCGCCGCAGGGGTCATTTCCTTCCCGGTGGCGCTGTGCCTGGTGATCGGTGCCAACCTCGGCTCTGGCCTGCTGGCGATGCTCAACAACAGCGCCGCCAACGCTGCCGCCCGCCGCGTGGCGCTGGGGAGTTTGCTCTTCAAGCTGGTGGGTAGCCTGATCATTCTTCCGTTTGTGCACCCGCTGGCGAACCTGATGGACAATCTCTCTCTGCCGAAAGCGGAGCTGGTGATCTACTTCCACGTCTTCTACAACCTGGTGCGCTGCCTGGCGATGGTGCCGTTTGCCGCGCCGATGGCCCGCTTCTGCGAGCGGCTAATTCGTGATGAACCGGAGCTGGACGCGCGCCTTAAACCGAAGCATCTGGACACCTCTGTGCTGGACACGCCCGCGCTGGCCATCGCCAATGCCGCCCGCGAAACGCTGCGCATGGGTGACGCGATGGAAACCATGCTGGAAGGGTTGCAAAAGGTGATGCACGGCGAGCCGCGCGAAGAAAAAGAGCTGCGCAGGCTGGCGGACGATATCAACGTGCTGTATACCGCCATCAAGCTCTATCTGGCGCGGATCCCCCAGGACGAGCTGGCGGAAGAGGAATCCCGCCGCTGGGCGGAAATCATTGAGATGTCGCTTAACCTGGAGCAGGCTTCGGATATTGTCGAGCGTATGGGCAGTGAAATCGCGGACAAATCCCTGGCAGCACGTCGGGCGTTTTCTGTGGAAGGGCTGAAGGAGCTGGAAGCGCTGCACGAACAGCTGGTCAGCAACCTGAAGCTGGCGATGTCGGTCTTCTTCTCCAGCGACGTGCCGAGCGCGCGCCGCCTGCGCCGCAACAAGCACCGTTTCCGCATCCTTAATCGCCGCTACTCGCACGCCCACGTTGAGCGTCTGCATCAGCAGAACGTGCAGAGTATCGAAACCAGCTCGCTCCACCTGGGGCTGCTGGGCGATATGAAACGTCTCAACTCGTTGTTCTGCGCGGTGGCGTACAGCGTGATGGAGCAACCGGATGAAGACGACGAGCGGGATGAGTATTAATCCCCAGAGGGTTTGATTGTTAACCCAAGGCCCAATGCTTTCATGACCGCCAGCGTGGTTTTGAGCGTTGGGTTCCCCTTATCACTGAATGATCGATACAGTTGTTCTCGTGACAGGCCCGTTTGCTGGGAAATGGTCGACATCCCTTTCGCTCGGGCGATGACGCCCAGCGCTTTAGCAATGTACGCTGAGTCACCCGTCTCTAATGCATCAGCCATAAACACAGCGATTTCCTCGTCATCCACCAGTGCGTTGGCTGGATCGTAGGGTGTTAATTTATGCATGCTCATTCACTCCTGCCATTGGGATACATTGCTCAGCATTTTTGCCATAAGTATGTCTCTGGCCTGGCTGCTTTTGTCACCACCACATAACAGCACGATGATGCAATTGCCCTGGTCCTTAAAATAGACTCTGTAGCCCGGGCCAAAGTGGATCCTCAGTTCACTGATACCTTCCCCCACGGGTCTAATGTCGCCCGCTAAGCCATTTGCCAGCCTAAAGAGGCGGGAAGCGATAATCGTCTTTGCCCGCCTGTCCTTTAAATTTTGCTCCCAGCGTCGGAAGGATTCTGTCTGAACGATCTCCTTCATATTACTCCCTGTGATTTATAAACTACAAGCAATTGTCTCTGGAGAGTAAAGCTAAAAGGAGTTAGCTCAAGGATAAATAGCCTGACGCTAAATCCTGAAAGCGTCTCGCAAACTAAAAAACCCGTCTCAGTAACCGTCGGCTAATCTTTTTTTCCAGCCCAAACCTAAGGTATATTTCGCCCTTCACAGGAGAAACTATGCTGCCAACTCAATCAACCCGATTAAACAAATACATTAGCGAGAGCGGGATCTGCTCACGTCGCGAGGCTGACCGTTACATTGAACAGGGTAACGTGTTTCTTAACGGCAAACGCGCCACCATTGGTGATCAGGTGGTACCTGGCGATGTGGTGAAAGTGAATGGTCAGGTCATCGAACCGCGTGATGCCGAAGACCTGGTGTTTATCGCGTTGAACAAACCGGTTGGGATTGTCAGCACCACGGAAGATGGCGAGCGGGACAACATTGTTGATTTCGTGAACCACAGCAGCCGCATTTTCCCGATTGGCCGTCTGGATAAAGACTCTCAGGGGCTGATTTTCCTCACCAACCACGGCGATCTGGTCAACAAAATTCTGCGTGCCGGTAACGACCACGAGAAAGAGTACATCGTGACGGTGAACAAGCCGGTGACGGACGAGTTCATTCGCGGGATGGGCGCAGGCGTGCCGATTCTGGGTACCGTGACGAAGAAGTGTAAAGTCAGAAAAGAGGCGCCGTTTGCGTTTCGTATCACGCTGGTGCAGGGCCTGAACCGCCAGATCCGCCGCATGTGCGAGTACTTCGGTTACGAAGTGACGAAGCTGGAACGCACGCGCATCATGAACGTCAGCCTGTCCGGGATCCCGTTGGGCGAGTGGCGTGACTTAACGGACGACGAGCTGATCGAGCTGTTCAAACTTATCGAAAACTCCTCGTCCGAAGCGAAGCCGAAAGCCAAAGCCAAACCGAAAACGCAGGCGATTAAACGTCCGGTGGTGAAGGCACCGCAGGCAGAAGAGAAAGGGCGGGGCAAGCCGGGTAACGGAAAACGCTTTACCCAGCCGGGGCGCAAAAAGAAAGGGCGCTAATTAGCGCCTTCCACGGGTTGATGTATTGGCGGACCAGGAAAAGGTCGCCTCTGCATCCGGCTTATAAGCCTGCTCTTTTTTCAGCTTGCGGGCTTTTTTCGCCGCAGCTTCACGTTGCGCCATCAGCTTGTCGATGTACTCTTTTTTAACCTGATTGGTTTCGGCGTTCGTCAGCGTGCGGCCATGCGCGATGCGGGCGCGGTCGAGAAGCGTTTTAAGTTCGCGCTGCTCGGCTTCGGTCATGTCTTTCTGGGTCAAACGTGGTGTAGCCATTGCTGAAGCCTCCTGATGGGGAGGCTTCAGTGTAAAGCAAGCCGGGACAATTAACCCTGTTTCACCGCATCTTTTTTCGGTTGGTCATCAATCGGCTTACCGGACCAGTACCCTGCTAACAGCGAACCGGACAGATTATGCCAGACGGAGAACAGCGCCCCCGGTAGCGCTGCCAGCGGTGAGAAGTAAATTTTACCCAGCGCCGCCGCCAGGCCGGAGTTCTGCATCCCCACTTCGATCGCCAGCGTGCGGCAGGTGGATTCGTCAAAGCCAAACAGCTTTCCGCCCCAGTAACCGCCCAGCAGACCAATAGTGTTATGCAGCACAACCGCGACGATCACCACAAAGCCCACCGAAGCAATATGCGATGCGGAGCCGGCTACCACGGCGCTGATAATGGCAAGTATGCAGACCATCGAAAACGCGGGCAGATACGGCTCAACCGCTTTCACCACGCGTGGGAAAAGATGGTGAATGACCAGACCCAGCGCAATCGGGATCACCACGATTTGCAGGATGCTGAGCAGCATGCCCATCACGTCCACCTGGATATGCGCGTCGACATACAGGCGGGTTAACAGAGGCGTGGCAATCACGCCCACCAGCGTGGAAACGGACGAGATGGTGACGGAAAGCGCCACGTCGCCTTTCGCCAGATAGATCATGACGTTAGATGCCGTGCCGCTGGCAACGCTCCCCACCAGCACCATCCCGGCGGAAAGGTCGGGCGGCATCTTAAAGGCCATCGCCAGCAGCCAGGCCGCGAGCGGCATCACCAGGTAGTGCAGGAAAATCCCTGCGGCAACCGGCGCCGGGCGAGACAGCACGCGTTTGAAATCGTCAATTTTCAGATGCACGCCCATGCCGAACATAATCAGCATCAGCAGCGTGGTGACCCACGGACCAATGCCCGTGAACGTGGCAGGAGTGTAATACGCGAGTACAGAGAGCAGCAGCGCCCATAACGGGAACAGCCGGGTGATAGCGGAGAGCATAGTGAATTCCTTGCAGTATTGTCGTGTTGTTTTGTTATAAAAAAGCCGGGTCTGTGCCCGGCTTATCGATATTGTTTAACGTGCTAACGAATTTTATTCAAACAAATTCTGATGAAGTTTCTGCACGACCTGCTCGGCCTGATCGGCAGGGACCAGGAAGCAGAGGTTGTAGCTGGATGCACCGTAGCAGATCATGCGGATATTGAACGGGTCGAGCACGCCGAACACCTCTTTACCCACGCCACAGGCGCGCGACAGCTTGTTGCCGATGATGGCCACCAGCGCCAGGTCTTCTTCTACTTCCACACGGCACAACTCGGAAAGCTCAATCAGCAGCGACTGCGTCAGCAGGGTATCACCCGTTGAGGTTGAACCGGTGGTGTCCAGCGTCAGCGCAATACTCACTTCGGAAGTGGTAATCAAATCTACAGAGATATTGTGGCGCGCCAGGATGCCAAACACTTCTGCCAGGAAGCCGCGGGAATGCAGCATATTATGGCTGTGCAGGGTAACCAGCGTCTGCTTACGACGCAGGGCCAGCGCGCGGAACAGCGGCGGGTTCTCGGTTTTCTTGCAGACCAGCGTCCCGCCCGCCTTTGGATCTTTACTTGAGCCAACGAAGACCGGAATGTCGCTGCGCACGGCGGGCAGCAGCGTGGCCGGGTGCAGCACTTTCGCGCCGAAAGTCGCCATTTCAGCCGCTTCTTCAAAGGCGATCACGTCAATACGTTTTGCCGCAGAGACCACGCGCGGGTCGGTGGTGTAGATTCCCGGCACGTCCGTCCAGATATCCACGCGGGTGGCGTGCAGGGCTTCACCCAGCAGGGCGGCGGTGTAGTCGCTACCGCCACGGCCCAGCGTGGTTGTGCGCCCTTTGGCTTCGCTGCCGATAAAGCCCTGGGTGATCACTATGCTTTCATTCAGGCGCGGGGCAAGCTGCTGGTTAGTCAGCTCAGCCAACGCTTCCACGTCCGGCTCGGCGCGGCCAAAGCGGTCGCTGGTGCGCATCACTTTTCGCACGTCGAACCACTGCGCCTGAATATTGCGCTCGCGCATGATCTCAACGAACAGCAGGGTGGACATCAGTTCGCCGTGGCTGACCAGCTCGTCGGTCAGTGCGCTGGAGGTTGCCAGCGACGCGGCTTCGGCCAGAGTGGTGATATTTTCCAGCAGGCGTTCCACTTCCTCACGAATGACGTTCGGGTTTTGCAGACGCTCGAGAATGTCGAACTGAATTTTGCGCAGTGCATCCAGCTTCACGAAACGCTCGGTCGCTTCCAGTCCTTCAGACAGAGAAACCAGCAGGTTCGTCACGCCGGCTGAGGCGGAAAGTACCACCAGGCGGGTATTCGGATCGGCCAGCACCACATCGGCGCTGCGGTTCATGGCATCGTAGTCTGCCACACTGGTGCCGCCAAACTTGGCGACCACAAAACTCGTCATAACAACCTCGTGTCAGGGAATGAATAGAGCGACCTTGGCACAAGAATGAAGCGAGAACAGGTGCAGGCGCAAAATACGGCCCTATAAATAAAATGCGGGGGAGGTCCTGTCAATGCTGGGATTATGCGGATTTTTCATGGGGGGGTACCCCTCAGAAACAGGACTTATAACAGGCCCATATTTTATGCTCCTTTTTACCCCTTTTTGACCAACATTTCGCCACGCCGGAAGGGCGCGACAGCAGCTATACTTTTCGGGTCTTTTCACCTGCGTTTGATGCAGACCAGGGCAATGGCATAAAAACCATCACAATTTTTATTTGCAGGCGCTACAATCGACCGCAGTCACAATTCTCAAATCAGAAGAGTATTGCTATGAAAAACATCAACCCAACGCAGACCGCTGCATGGCAGGCACTACAGAAACATTTTGATGAAATGAAAGACGTCACCATCGCGGATCTGTTCGCGAAAGATGCCGATCGTTTCAGCAAGTTTTCCGCCACCTTCGATGACCTGATGCTGGTGGATTTCTCCAAGAACCGTATCACCGAAGAGACGCTGGCGAAGCTGCAAGATCTGGCGAAAGAGACTGAACTGGCAGATGCCATCAAATCCATGTTCTCCGGTGAGAAGATCAACCGCACCGAAGACCGTGCCGTGCTGCACGTGGCGCTGCGCAACCGTAGCAATACTCCAATTATCGTTGACGGCAAAGATGTGATGCCGGAAGTGAACGCGGTGCTGGAAAAGATGAAAACCTTCTCCGAAGCGATCATCTCAGGTAGCTGGAAAGGCTACACCGGCAAAGCGATCACCGACGTCGTAAACATCGGTATCGGCGGCTCTGACCTCGGCCCGTTCATGGTGACCGAGGCGCTGCGCCCGTACAAAAACCACCTCAACATGCACTTCGTGTCCAACGTCGATGGGACCCACATCGCTGAAGTGCTGAAAAAGGTGAACCCGGAAACCACGCTGTTCCTGGTGGCGTCTAAAACCTTCACCACTCAGGAAACCATGACCAACGCCCACAGCGCGCGCGACTGGTTCCTGAAAACCGCGGGCGACGAAAAGCACGTGGCGAAACACTTTGCGGCGCTGTCCACCAACGGTAAAGCGGTGGGTGAGTTCGGTATTGATACGGCGAACATGTTTGAGTTCTGGGACTGGGTTGGTGGCCGCTACTCTCTGTGGTCTGCAATCGGCCTGTCCATCATTCTGTCCGTCGGCTTCGACAACTTCGTTGAGCTGCTCTCCGGCGCGCACGCGATGGACAAACACTTCTCCACCACCGCGCCTGAGAAAAACCTGCCGGTGCTGCTGGCGCTGATCGGGATCTGGTACAACAACTTCTTCGGCGCTGAAACCGAAGCGATTCTGCCGTACGACCAGTACATGCACCGCTTTGCGGCCTACTTCCAGCAGGGCAACATGGAATCCAACGGCAAGTACGTTGACCGTAACGGCAACGCGGTGGATTACCAGACTGGCCCAATCATCTGGGGCGAGCCGGGCACCAACGGTCAGCACGCGTTCTACCAGCTGATCCACCAGGGCACCAAAATGGTACCGTGCGATTTCATCGCCCCGGCGATTACGCACAACCCACTGTCCGACCACCATCCGAAGCTGCTGTCTAACTTCTTCGCCCAGACCGAAGCGCTGGCGTTCGGTAAATCCCGCGAGGTGGTTGAGCAGGAGTACCGTGATCAGGGTAAAGATCCGGCAACGCTGGAGCACGTGGTGCCGTTTAAAGTGTTCGAAGGCAACCGTCCAACTAACTCCATCCTGCTGCGCGAAATCACGCCGTTCAGCCTGGGGGCGCTGATTGCCCTCTACGAGCACAAAATCTTCACTCAGGGCGCTATTCTGAACATCTTCACCTTTGACCAGTGGGGCGTTGAGCTGGGCAAACAGCTGGCAAACCGCATTCTGCCAGAGCTGGGTGACGATAAAGCGATCGACAGCCACGACAGCTCCACCAATGGTCTGATTAACCGTTATAAAGCCTGGCGTGCGTAATAAATATGTCATGAACAATGCCGGCGATATGCCGGCATTTTTTTATCGGATAATTCCTGATGTCTGTTAGTTATCTCAAATTCTGAATCTGAGTTTAATCCGAAAAAGACAGTAACCCCGTTAATTGCTGAGGTTTATTTTAAGAAAATACGGAGTGATGCTTTAATGTTCTTATATTATAAATTCTTGATTTATATTGATTATATATTTACTTGATTCTTTTTTCCTTCCATTTTTAACCATTAGTCTGAAAACCTCATCCCTATTTACCCCCACGGTAAACCCACTGCTTTAGTTGTGTATACTCGAATCCGCCTGAATTTCTTTTCGGGCAAATCTCCATTCATTCATTGAAGGGAAATTGTTATGAAGAAAGTGCTGCATGGCATTTTTGCCATATCTGCGCTTGCGGCGACGTCTGTCTATGCAGCTCCGGTCCAGGTCGGGGAAGCAGCAGGGTCGGCAGCGACGTCTGCGTCTGCGGGGAGTTCTACCGCAGCCAGCACCAGCGCCGTAAGTTCAGCCGTGGGTGTCGCGCTGGCGGCAACCGGTGGCGGTGATGGCTCCAATACCGGAACCACGACCACTACGACGACCAGCACCCAGTAATACCGGGTGTTTTAATCATAACCACACTTCGGTGTGGTTATTTCGCCCCTTCGGAGAAGAGTCGTGAAGCGACCTGCAATCATCCTGATTTGCCTGCTGTTGCAGGCGTGCTCAGCTACCACCAAAGGGCTGGGCCACTCACTGTGGGACAGCATGTTCGGCACGCCGGGCGTGCATCTGACCGATGACGAACTTCAGAACATGCCGTATGCCAGCCAGTACATGCAGCTAAACGATGGTCCGCAACTGTTTGTGGTGCTCGCTTTCGATGAAAACGGGCAGCAGAAATGGGTGACGCAGGATCAGGCCACCATCGTGACGCAGCATTCCCGCATCGTGAAAACGTTGCTCGGCGGCGACAACCTGCTTGAGGTGAACAACCTGGCTGAAGATCCGCTCATCAAGCCGAATCAGATTGTCGATGGCGCAAGCTGGACGCGCACGATGGGCTGGACCGAGCACAAACAGGTGCGCTACGCCACGGCCCGCTCCACCTTCCGCTGGGACGGTACGGATAGTGTCAAAGTGGGCAGCGACGAAACGCAGGTGCGCGTGCTGGATGAAGAGGTGACAACCGATCAGGCCACCTGGCATAACCGCTTCTGGGTGGACGAAGAGGGGCAAATCCGCCAGTCCTTACAGTATCTCGGTGCCGGTTTCTTCCCGGTGAAGACCACCCTGATCAAGGCGGCGAAATCATGAAAATGTTCATCCACATTGCGCTTCTCGCCAGCCTGGCCTCGCCGCTGGCGTGGTCTGCGGGAACGGTACAGGTCTACACCCCGGACAGCGAAAAACCTAAAACCTTAACCAATGCCGGGCATCTGCTCGATCTGGTGGGGCAGCCGAGGCTGGCGAAAAGCTGGTGGACCGGGGCGGTTATCAGCGAGCGTCAGGCGACGATTGTAGCGGAACAAAAACATCAGGCGCTGCTCGCCCGACTGAGCGGGCTGGCACAACAGGAAGATGCCGACGATGCCGCGGCTATTACTAGCCTGCGTCAGCAGCTTCAGGCGGTTAAGGTGACGGGGCGCCAGAAGGTGAATCTCGATCCCGACGAAGTGCGTGTCGCGGAAAACGGCAATCCGTCGCTGGAAGGGGACTATACCCTGTGGCTTCCGGCTCAGCCTTCCACCGTCACCGTGATGGGGCTTCTCAGCAGCCCTGGCAAAAAGCCGTTTACGCCGGGCCGGGACGTGGCGAGCTATCTCGACGAGCAAAGTCTGCTCAGCGGAGCGGATAAAAGCTATGCCTGGGTGGTCTATCCGGACGGGCATACGCAGAAAGCGCCGGTGGCTTACTGGAATAAACGCCATATCGAACCTATGCCGGGCAGCATCATTTTTGTCGGTTTTGCCGACCATTTCTGGACGAAAGCGTATGACGGGCTTAATGCCGATATCCTTCGCTCCCTGATACAGCGGATACCGGAATAATGAAAAAAACCTATCTCTACAGCATGCTTGCACTGTGCGTGAGTGCCGCCTGTCATGCAGAAACGTATCCGGCACCCATCGGCCCGTCGCAGTCCGATTTTGGCGGCGTGGGCTTACTGCAAACCCCAACCGCGCGTATGGCCCGCGAGGGGGAAATCAGCCTTAACTATCGCGATAACGATCAGTACCGTTACTACTCTGCGTCCGTGCAGCTGTTCCCCTGGCTGGAGACCACGCTGCGCTACACCGACGTGCGTACAAAACAGTACAGCAGCGTAGACGCTTTCTCCGGCGATCAGACCTACAAAGACAAAGCCTTCGACGTGAAGCTGCGTCTGTGGGAAGAGAGTTACTGGATGCCGCAGGTCTCCGTTGGTGCGAAAGACATTGGCGGGACCGGCCTGTTTGACGCGGAATACATCGTGGCCAGCAAAGCCTGGGGACCGTTTGATTTCTCACTCGGTCTGGGATGGGGCTATCTGGGTACCAGCGGCAACGTCAAAAATCCGTTCTGCTCCTACAGTGATAAATACTGCTACCGTGATAACAGCTACCAGAAAGCGGGCTCCATCAACGGCGACCAGATGTTCCACGGCCCGGCCTCGCTGTTTGGTGGTGTAGAGTATCAAACGCCATGGCAGCCGCTGCGCCTGAAGCTGGAGTACGAAGGTAATAACTACAGCGAAGATTTTGCCGGCAAAATTGAGCAGAAGAGCAAGTTTAACGTCGGCGCCATTTACCGCATCACCGACTGGGCCGACGTTAACCTCAGCTATGAGCGCGGTAATACCCTGATGTTTGGCTTTACCCTGCGCACTAACTTTAACGACATGCGGCCGCACTATAATGACAACCCGCGGCCAAAATATCAGCCGGAGCCGCAGGATGCGATCATTCAGCACTCCGTGGTAGCGAACCAGCTGACGCTGCTGAAATATAACGCGGGCCTGGCGGATCCGAAGATCCAGACCAAAGGCGATACGCTGTATGTTACCGGCGAGCAGGTGAAATACCGCGACTCCCGCGAAGGGATCGAGCGCGCCAACCGGATCGTCATGAACGATCTGCCGGAGGGGATCCGCACGATCCGCGTGACGGAGAACCGCCTGAATCTGCCGCAGGTCACCACCGAAACCGATGTTGCCAGCCTTAAGCGTCATCTTGAAGGCGAACCGCTCGGGCATGAAACCGAGCTGGTGCAAAAACGCGTTGAGCCGGTGGTGCCGGAAACCACCGAGCAGGGCTGGTATATCGATAAATCGCGCTTCGATTTCCATATCGATCCGGTGCTGAACCAGTCCGTGGGTGGGCCGGAAAACTTCTACATGTATCAGCTGGGCGCGATGGCGACGGCGGATCTGTGGGTGACCGACCACCTGTTGACCACCGGTAGCCTGTTCGGCAACCTTGCCAACAACTACGACAAATTTAACTACACCAACCCGCCGAACGATTCAAAACTGCCGCGCGTGCGTACCCGCGTGCGTGAATACGTGCAGAACGATATCTACGTGAATAACCTCCAGGCCAACTACTTCCAGTACTTCGGCAACGGTTTCTACGGCCAGGTTTACGGTGGCTATCTGGAAACCATGTTCGGCGGCGCCGGGGCAGAAGTGCTTTATCGTCCTGTCGACAGCAACTGGGCGTTTGGGGTTGATGCCAACTACGTGAAACAGCGTGACTGGCGCAGCGCGCAGGACATGATGAAGTTCACCGACTACAGCGTCAAAACCGGCCACCTGACCGCCTACTGGACGCCGTCGTTCGCGCAGGACGTGCTGGTAAAAGCCAGCGTCGGCCAGTATCTGGCGGGCGATAAGGGCGGCACGCTGGATATCTCCAAACACTTTGACAGCGGCGTTGTGGTGGGCGGCTATGCCACCATCACCAACGTTTCGCCAGACGAGTACGGGGAAGGGGACTTCACCAAAGGGGTGTACGTGTCGATTCCGCTGGATCTGTTCTCATCAGGCCCAACCCGCAGCCGTGCGGCAGTGGGCTGGACGCCGCTGACGCGCGACGGCGGTCAGCAGCTTGGACGTAAATTCCAGCTGTATGATATGACCAGCGATAAGAACATTAACTTCCGCTGATGCTTCACGCCGGGCGGCACTGCGTTTGCCCGGCCTACGGTTTTTGTAGGCCCGGTAAGCGCAGCGCCACCGGGCGAATGCGCCAAACATAAACAAAAAATATAGATCCCCGTCACATTTTTGCGTTATACAGGAACCTCGCCCTGGAGAATGAGGTGCTGTATGACATCCCTGACTCGTCCGCGCGTTGAGTTTATCTCAACGATACTCCAGACCGTACTGAACCTCGGTCTGCTGAGCCTTGGCCTGATCCTGGTCGTTTTTCTGGGTAAAGAGACGGTGCATCTGGCGGATGTGCTCTTTGCTCCTGAGCAAACCAGCAAATACGCACTGGTGGAAGGCCTGGTGGTCTACTTTCTCTACTTTGAATTTATCGCCCTGATTGTGAAGTACTTTCAGTCCGGCTTTCACTTCCCGCTGCGCTATTTTGTCTACATTGGCATCACCGCCATTGTGCGGCTGATCATCGTCGATCATAAATCCCCGCTCGACGTGCTGATCTACTCGGCGGCGATCCTGCTGCTGGTGATCACCCTCTGGCTGTGCAACTCAAAGCGGCTAAAACGCGAATAAAAAAAGGGCGCTCCGAAGAGCGCCTAACAACAGTCACAAGTTGGTTCAATACAATACGTCTAAAGTTGAGGGTTGCAGTGGCATAACAAATGAAACTTAACCTTTCACACCGCCCGCCGTCAGGCCGTTGACCAGCCAGCGCTGGGCCAGCAGGAACACCACGGTAATCGGGATGGCAGAGAGGACGGCCGCCGCGGCAAAGTCGCCCCACAGGTAGTTTTGCGGGTTGAGATACTGCTGCATACCGACGGCCAGGGTGTAGCTGTTTACATCGCGCAGTAACAGAGAGGCGACCGGTACTTCGGTGATCGCCGCGATAAACGACAGAATAAACACCACCGCCAGAATCGGCACCGACAACGGCAGCAGCACCAGGCGGAACGCCTGCCACGGTGTCGCGCCATCCAGTGCCGCCGCTTCTTCCAGCGAGCCGTCGATGGTTTCGAAATAGCCTTTAATGGTCCACACGTGCAGGGCGATACCGCCGAGATAGGCGAAGATCACGCCGCCGTGAGTGTTCAGGCCGATGAACGGCACGTACTGGCCCAGACGGTCAAACAAGGCATATAACGCCACCAGCGACAGTACGGCCGGGAACATCTGGAAAATCAGCATCCCTTTCAGCAGGGTCGCTTTGCCCGGAAAACGCATACGGGCGAAGGCGTAAGCACAGGTGGTGGAGAGCGTCACGATGCCGATGGCTGTGATGGTTGCCACCTTCACCGAGTTCCACAGCCACAGCAGCACCGGGAACGGCGGCGGCGTGACGCGGCCATCCGCGTGTTCCACGCTGAAGCCCAGCGCGAGCTTCCAGTGCTCCCAGGAGATTTCGTCCGGGATCAGGCTCCCGGTGGCGAAGTTCCCCGAACGCAGGGATATGGCGATAACCATCAGCAGCGGGAACATGATCGCCGCGATGAAAATCAGCAGGCCTAAGTGCGTCGCGAGGAGGCGCAGTTTCTGAGATTTGGGTTGTACCATTGCCATGTTCAGTGCCCTCCTTAGTCAAATTTCATACGTGTGGCTTTCAGGTTCACAATCGCCAGGGCGCCCACCAGCAGGAAGATCAGGGTGGCAATCGCCGCCGCCAGGCCGAAGTCCTGACCGCCGCCGCCCTCGAAGGCGATGCGGTAGGTGTAGCTCACGAGCAGGTCGGTATAGCCTGCCGGCGTGGTGGTGCCGAGACGGTCCGGGCCACCGTTAGTCAACAGCTGAATCAGCACGAAGTTGTTAAAGTTAAAGGCGAAGCTGGCGATCATCAGCGGCGTCAGCGGCTTAATGAGCAGCGGCAGGGTAATTTTGAAGAAGTTCTGGAACGGACCCGCGCCGTCCATCGCCGAGGCTTCGTAAAGGTCGTCCGGGATGGCCTTCAGCAGCCCCATGCACAGGATCATCATGTACGGATAGCCCAGCCAGGTGTTCACGATGATAATCATCGAGCGGGCGGTGGTCGGGTCGCTGAACCAGGCCGGTTTGATACCGAACAGCGCGCTCAGCATCATGTTGATTTCACCGAAGCTCTGGTTAAACAGCCCTTTGAAAATCAGAATCGAGATGAACGACGGCACGGCGTACGGCAGAATCAGCAGCACGCGGTAAATCGCTTTGCCCTTCAGGGACTCCCACTGCACGAGGCAGGCCAGCACCATGCCCACGGCCACGGTCAGGATCACGGTCAGTACGGAGAAGACCACCGTCCAGACGAAGATGGCGAAGAACGGTTTCTGGATGCCTTCGTCGGTAAACACGCGGGTAAAGTTGTCCCAGCCGATGGTGACGGTATAGCCCGGGCTGAGTTTGTCATCCCCCCAGCTGCCGTCGGCATTCACCGACTGATAGAAACCAATATCGTTGTTCGGGCGGTACTTCACGCCGCTCTGGTTGTTGGTCAGCGTGCCGTCATCCGCCAGGGTATAGAGCGGTTGGGTGCCGGAGAACTGGCGCAGCGAGCTCATGATCACTTTGCTTTCGTCTGGCAGTACGGCGGTGAGCTGGGTCAGTGCCTGGCGATTCTGGGTGATGATACGCAGGTTGGCACGTTCACCTTCCGGCAGGGCCGCAGCCTCTTTTAAGGTCAGCTTCTGCTCACCGCCAAATTTGAACGCGTCGGAAAGATAGGTTTTGCCGCTCTCACCGTCAGTGAGCGCTAACTTCCACTCATCACCCGCAGGATACAGGCCGAAGTTAAAGGTTTTACCCGCCTGATAAGAACGGTCCAGAAGCACCTGGGTGGCACGCTCCTGCGCGAGCTGGTTGGTGCTGCTGTAGTTGGTAAAGGCAATCGCGATGGTGCAGATCAGCGGAAAGAGGACAAACAGCCCCATCCCGGCAACGCCCGGGTAAACATAGCGCCAGGCATACGCTTTACGGTTGGCGAAAATATACAGGCCAACCGAGCTTAAAATCAGCGTCATGATGGCGAATAGGTATTCCCCTTGCACGTACATTAAAACAACAAGGTAACCCACCAGCAGACACAGCAGACCTATCACTGACCACTTCAGTGCGTCGCTTTGCCACCAGTGTTTCTTTTTAATGACATCCATGGGGTTCTTCCTCTACAACGGTGGAAACTTATCGTCAGGTGGCGCTGCGCTTACCTGACCTACGGATCGTGCCGTAGTCGTAGGGCGGGTAAGCGCATGCGCCACCCGCCGTTTTTCAGACTTACTTAGTAATACGACCCTGAGCATCTTTCAGCGCGGCATCGACAGTCTGGCGACCGCTTGCAGCGTTGATGACGGCGGTACGGGTGGCGTACCAGAATGCAGCCATCTGAGGGATGTTCGGCATGATTTCGCCTTTCTGGGCGTTATCCATGGTGGCCGCAATACGTGGATCTTTCGCCAGCTGATCCTGGAAGGATTTCAGCGCAACGGCGCCCAGCGGTTTGTCCTTGTTCACTTCATCCAGACCCTGATCGGTCAGCAGGTAGTTTTCGAGGAACTCTTTCGCCAGCTCTTTGTTCGGGCTGGCGGCGTTGATGCCTGCGCTCAGCACGCCCACGAACGGTTTAGACGGTTTGCCGTTGAAGGTTGGCAGCAGGGTCACGCCGTAGTTGATTTTGCTCTTGTCGATGTTGGTCCAGGCCCACGGACCGTTGATGGTCATCGCGGTTTCGCCTTTGTTGAACGCCGCTTCCGCGATGGAGTAGTCAGTATCCGCGTTCATGTGTTTGTTCTTAATCAGGTCAACCAGGAAGGTCAGACCTTTTTTCGCGCCCGCACTGTCCACGCCCACGTCTTTCACGTCATATTTGCCGTTTTCAAACTTGAACGCGTAGCCGCCGTCGGCAGCAATCAGCGGCCAGGTGAAGTACGGTTCTTGCAGGTTGAACATCAGAGCGGATTTACCCTTCGCCTTCAGCTCTTTATCCAGAGCAGGGATCTCTTCCCAGGTTTTCGGTGGGTTTGGCACCAGGTCTTTGTTGTAAATCAGTGACAGGGCTTCAACCGCTATTGGGTAAGCGATCAGCTTGCCGTTATAGCGAACGGCGTCCCAGGTGAACGGGAACAGTTTGTCCTGGAAGGCTTTGTCTGGCGTAACTTCTGCCAGCAGGCCAGACTGCGCGTAGCCCCCGAAACGGTCATGCGCCCAGAAGATAATGTCCGGACCATCGCCCGTTGCCGCAACCTGCGGGAACTTCTCTTCCAGTTTGTCCGGGTGCTCTACGGTGACTTTGATACCGGTGTCTTTCTCGAATTTTTTGCCCACTTCGGCCAGACCGTTATAGCCCTTGTCGCCGTTAATCCAGATAACCAGCTTACCTTCTTCAATTTTGGCGAGAGCCGGTGCGGAAATCATCATTGCTGCGAGGGCGGACAATGCGAAAACGCGTGCGCCAGTCTTGATCTTCATATCTGCCATCCTTTATTGGTGATGTGCTCGTGGATACATAAGGTGGTTCAACGTGACTCAGTCTCCTTATTTGACATCCTCTTTCCATCCTCCCAGTCCCTACGCCCCACCCCCTGTTTGTGTGATCCCTGTAACATAAATTTAAGTTATGAGTGCTGGCGCACATAAAAACCCACTGAATTTTGCAGGCCGCTTCACGATTTTCGCCTCGGCCCCTCAGCTGCGGTCGCAGAGCCTGCTCTCTCATCCTCCCGCCTCCTCCCCCATAAAAAAGCCGGGGGGTGGAGGATTCACGAAAGTAATGGAACACGCATAGTGAACTTATCTTGAATGTTTCTGTCGGTGACAGGTTGTAACGAAGGGAGAAGGGCATGGCGAGCGTACAGCTGCGTAATGTAACGAAAGCCTGGGGCGACGTAGTGGTGTCAAAAGACATCAATCTGGACATCCACGAAGGTGAATTTGTGGTGTTCGTGGGTCCATCAGGCTGTGGTAAATCGACTCTGCTGCGTATGATTGCCGGTCTTGAAACCATCACCAGTGGCGATTTATTTATTGGTGATACCCGAATGAACGACATCCCGCCAGCTGAACGCGGCGTGGGCATGGTGTTCCAGTCTTATGCGCTTTATCCGCATCTTTCCGTTGCCGAGAACATGTCCTTTGGCCTGAAGCTGGCCGGCGCGAAAAAAGAGACCATTAACCAGCGCGTCACCCAGGTGGCGGAAGTGCTTCAGCTGGCACATCTGCTGGAGCGTAAACCGAAGGCGCTCTCCGGCGGTCAGCGTCAGCGTGTGGCGATCGGCCGTACGCTGGTGGCCGAGCCGCGCGTGTTCCTGCTCGATGAACCTCTCTCTAACCTGGATGCCGCCCTGCGCGTCCAGATGCGTATCGAAATCTCCCGTCTGCACAAACGCCTTGGACGCACGATGATTTACGTCACCCACGATCAGGTCGAAGCGATGACGCTGGCCGACAAAATCGTGGTGCTGGATGCCGGTCGCGTGGCGCAGGTGGGCAAACCGCTGGAGCTGTATCACTACCCGGCAGACCGCTTTGTTGCGGGCTTTATTGGCTCGCCAAAGATGAACTTCCTGCCCGTAAAAGTGACCGCGACGGCAATCGAACAGGTACAGGTGGAGCTGCCAAACCGTCAGCAAGTCTGGCTGCCGGTCGACAGCGCCAACGTACAGGTGGGGGCCAATATGTCCCTCGGTATCCGTCCTGAGCATCTACTGCCAAGCCACATTGCGGATGTGACGCTGGAAGGTGAAGTTCAGGTCGTCGAACAGCTTGGTCACGAAACACAGATTCATATCCAGATCCCCGCCATCCGTCAGAACCTGGTCTACCGCCAGAATGACGTGGTGTTGGTAGAAGAGGGTGCCACATTCGCTATCGGTTTGCCGCCAGAGCGTTGCCATCTGTTCCGTGAGGATGGCACTGCATGTCGTCGGTTGCACAAAGAGCCAGGCGTTTAAGCATTCCAATTACAAAGAAAAGCAATGATCTCAGGAGATAGAATAATGATTACTCTGCGCAAAGTCCCTCTGGCTGTCGCCATTGCGGCAGGCATCCTGTCTGCCCAGGCGGGCGCCGTAGACTTTAAAGGTTATGCTCGTTCCGGCATTGGCTGGACCGGAAGTGGCGGTGAACAACAATGTTTCCAGGCAACAGGCGCACAAAGTAAATACCGTCTCGGTAACGAATGTGAAACCTACGCCGAACTGAAACTGGGCCAGGAAGTGTGGAAAGAAGGCGACAAGAGCTTCTATTTCGACACCAACGTAGCGTACTCCGTTTCTCAACAGAATGACTGGGAATCCACCAGCCCGGCCTTCCGTGAAGCTAACGTGCAGGGTAAAAACCTGATTGAATGGCTGCCAGGCTCTACCATCTGGGCCGGTAAGCGCTTCTATCAGCGTCATGACGTACACATGATCGACTTCTACTACTGGGATATCTCTGGTCCTGGTGCCGGTATTGAAAACATCGATCTGGGCTTTGGTAAACTCTCTCTGGCAGCGACCCGTTCTTCTGAGTCCGGCGGTTCTGCAACCTTCGCCGATCGTGATGCGAACGGCGACCGTATTTATGACAACGTGGTACCAAACGATGTCTTCGACGTCCGTTTAGCCGGTCTGGAAACCAACCCGGGCGGTACGCTGGAGCTGGGCGTTGACTACGGTCATACCAACATTCCTGACGACTACTATCTGCAACCTGGCGTCTCTAAAGATGGCTGGCTGTTCACCGCTGAACACACCCAGAGCATGATGAAAGGATTCAACAAGTTCGTACTGCAATACGGTACGGATTCCATGACCTCTAACGGTAAAGGTATTCCACAGGGCGGCAGCATCGATAACGACGGCTCTATGTGGCGCGTGCTGGACCACGGTGCAATCACCCTGGCAGACCGTTGGGACCTGATGTACGTCGGTATGTACCAGAACATCGATCGTGACAACAACAACGGTACCGAGTGGTGGACCGTGGGTGTTCGTCCAATGTTCAAATGGACGCCGATCATGAGCACCTTGCTGGAAGTGGGCTACGACAACGTTAAGTCTCAGAAAACTGACGACAAAAACAGCCAGTACAAAATCACCCTGGCACAGCAATGGCAGGCAGGCGACAGCATCTGGTCCCGTCCGGCTATCCGTGTCTTCGCAACCTACGCGAAGTGGGATGAGAAATGGGGCTATGCAAACAACGACTCAGGTGCAGGTTACACCTCTGGCGTAGCGTATAGCGACACCTCCGCGAAAACCTTCAGCCGTGGCGACAACGATGAGTGGACCTTCGGCGCCCAGATGGAAATCTGGTGGTAATTCGTCGAGCCTGACGTAATGACCTGAAAAGAGGGGCGTAAGCCCCTCTCTCCTTAGGGTGCTGCGCGCTATTGCCTGGCCACCGCAGTGCTCACGCTATCAGAGGTAATAACAATGAAAATGAAGAAAAGTCTCGTCGCGCTGTGCCTCTCTGCGGGGCTGTTGGCCTGTGCGCCTGCGCTCACCTATGCAGATGTGAATTTTGTTCCTCAAAATACCAGTGCTGCGCCAGCTATTCCGGCTGCGGCACTTCAGCAACTGGTGTGGACGCCAGTTGATCAGTCGAAAACGCAAACCACGCAGCTTGCCGCTGGCGGTCAGTCGCTGAACGTGCCGGGTATCAGCGGTCCGGTTGCGGCTTTCAGCGTGCCGGCGAATATCGGCGAGCTGACCCTGACGTTAACCAGTGAAGTCAATAAACAGACCAGCGTCTTCGCGCCTAACGTGCTGATCCTCGATCAGAGCATGACGCCATCCGCATTCTTCCCAAGCGACTATTTCAGCTATCAGGAGCCTGGCGTCATGAGTGCCGATCGGCTGGAAGGCGTTATGCGCCTGACGCCAGCCCTGGGTCAGCAGAAGATTTATGTCCTGGTGTTCACGACTGAAAAAGATCTGCAACAGACAACGAAGCTGGTTGATCCGGCGAAAGCCTACGCAAAAGGCACCGGTAACGCTGTCCCGGATATCCCGGATCCGCATGCTCGCCATACTACCGACGGCCTGATCAAGCTGAAAGTCTCTACCAACAGCGCCTCCAGCGTACTCGTAGGCCCGCTGTTTGGCTCATCTGGCCCGGGGCCGGTAACGGTGGGTAATACTGCCGCGCCTGTGTATGCCGCGCCAGCCGCAACACCGGCCGCGGCTCCGGCCCCGGCGAAAAAAGCCGAGCCGGTGCTTAACGATACTGAAACGTACTTTAACAACGCCATCAAGCAGGCAGTTAAAAACGGCGATGTCGATAAAGCGCTGAAACTGCTTGATGAAGCCGAGCGTTTAGGTTCAACCACTGCCCGTTCCACCTTTATCAGCAGTGTAAAAGGCAAGGGGTAACCGTCTCCCCACAGTGCTGATTTTGTTAGTCGTTTGGTGCGCCTTCACGGGCGCACTTTTTTTGGCTAAGTTGCACCATTGTTGCGATAGTGATCGTTAAATTCTGTTTGTCCGTCCTCATTTTGCCAATCTGCGATACAATGCTTTTACGTTATGTATCGGAGAGTCTGGCATGTCACACCCCGCGCTCACGCAGCTGCGTGCGCTACGCTATTTCGACCACATCCCTGCGCTTGACCCGGAACAGCTGGACTGGCTGCTGCTGGAAGATTCCATGACAAAACGTTTTGAGCAACAGGGTAAAACGGTCACGGTGACGATGATTCAGGAAGGGTTTGTCTCGCCTGCGGAGATTGCCAGCGAGCTGCCGCTGCTGCCGCAGGAAGAACGCTACTGGCTGCGTGAAATTTTACTCTGTGCGGATGGCGAGCCGTGGCTTGCCGGGCGGACGGTGGTTCCTGAGTCTACACTTTCCGGGCCGGAGCTGGCATTGCAACGCCTCGGCAAAACGCCCCTGGGGCGCTATCTGTTCACCTCGTCTGAACTGACCCGTGATTTTATTGAAATTGGTTGCGATGCCGATTTGTGGGGGCGCCGTTCCCGCCTTCGTTTGAGTGGCAAGCCGTTAATACTGACGGAACTCTTTTTGCCTGCATCGCCGTTGTACTAAGAGGGAGAGAAAATGGAGTGGAGTCTGACGCAGAATAAGCTGCTGGCCTATCACCGCCTGATGCGTACTGATAAACCCATTGGCGCGCTGCTGCTGCTGTGGCCGACCTTATGGGCGCTGTGGGTTGCCACGCCGGGCGTGCCGCCGCTGTGGATCCTGGCGGTATTTGTGGCGGGCGTCTGGCTGATGCGCGCTGCGGGCTGTGTGGTCAACGACTATGCTGACCGGAAATTTGATGGACATGTTAAGCGCACCGCGAATCGTCCTCTGCCGAGCGGTCAGGTGACCGGGAAAGAGGCGCGCATTCTGTTTGTGGTGCTGGTGCTTCTCTCTTTCATGCTGGTGTTAACCCTTAACACCATGACCATTCTACTGTCCGTTGCGGCTCTGGCGCTGGCCTGGGTTTACCCGTTCATGAAGCGATACACCCATCTGCCGCAGGTGGTATTGGGTGCGGCATTTGGCTGGTCGATTCCCATGGCGTTTGCCGCGGTCAGCGAGTCCGTTCCGCTCAGCTGCTGGCTGATGTTCCTGGCGAATATTCTCTGGGCCGTTGCGTACGATACCCAATACGCGATGGTCGATCGCGATGACGATCTCAAGATTGGCATCAAATCGACGGCGATCCTGTTTGGTCGTCACGACAAGCTGATCATCGGCATATTACAGGTGGCGGTGCTGGCGCTGATGGTGGCGATTGGTCGCCTGAACGGGCTGAACTGGGAGTTTTACTGGTCCGTACTGGTGGCGGGGCTGCTGTTTGCGTATCAGCAGAAGCTGATCGCGAAGCGCGAGCGTGAAGCCTGCTTTAAAGCGTTTCTGAATAATAACTACGTCGGGCTGGTGCTGTTTCTGGGCCTGGCGATGAGTTACTGGTCATAAAAAAGCCGGGTGGCGGCTTCGCCTTACCCGGCCTACGATTTAGCGGAACATGTAGGTCGGGTAAGCGTTAGCGTCACCCGGCTTTAGCATCATTCGCCCTGCGTCGAACTCTCAATCGTTAAACGCACATCCGCGGTAATCAGCTCTGCCAGCATCTGGTAAACCTTCATCGTCTCTTCCGGCTCGGCATCGCCCGTATCGCTAATGTACCCTTCGTCGCGCAGCGTCAGCACCAGGGAGCTGAATACCGCTTTGTCGAAGAATTCCGGGGCGTTAATGCCATGCAGAACGGAGAGGCGCTGGGCCAGCGTCCGGCTCTCTTTTTCCAGCGTACCGCGGTTGATGGACGGATTTGCACTCAGCAACCAGAAGGTAATGGCGTAGCGCTGCAACGTCTCACGCGCACCGGAAGCCAGGAGCTGCAAGGTACGTGAACGTGACGGATTGATATGTAGTTCATCATCACTGATGGTAATCAGCCCCTGACGATGCATCTCTGCCGTCATTTTATCGAGCTCTGCCGCCAGTTCATCCTTACTCCAGCGCAGGAACAGCTCCGCTTTCAGCATCGGGTAGATGGCCTGAATATGGCGCAGCAGCTCCTGACGCGAAATACGGCGGTGCTGGGTAATAATGGCCGCCATCAGCGACGGCAGCATCAGCATGTGCGTGATGTTATTACGGTAGTAGGTCATCAGCACGGCCTGCTCGCGCGGCAGAATGATGATGTCACCAATCGTATCTTTCTCGACTTCGAACTTGTTCATCTGCAACGCGTGATCGATCAGCTCGCTGGCGGTGGCAGACGGCACGGTCGAATCCACGGAATACGGCACGTTGCGCATGATATCCAGGTAGCAGTCAATCTGCTCGGTCAGCTGTTCGCGGGTCAGTGAACGCTGGCGAGAGGCCAGAAGCGCAGTACAACACAGGTTCATGGCGTTTGCCGCACCAGCATTGTTGATGCGTACCATCAGCTCGGATGCAATGCCGTTGACCGTTGGCGTCAGCCAGGCCGGACGTACCGCTTCGATAGGATCGATAGACTCGCGCCACTCCGGAACATGATGGTTCAGATATGTCATTAGCGGCAGGGGCTCGCCAAAGTTCACGTATCCCTGGCCGAGGTTGCGCAATTTACTCAGCCCACGCAGCATCTGCGGCAGACTCTCTTTCTCTTTAGTCGCACCGCGCAGCTCTTTCGCGTAGGTGCCCACTTCCATCACGTGTTCATAACCGATGTAAATCGGCACCAGCGTGATAGGACGGGTACCGCCACGCAGCATGGCCTGAATGGTCATCGACAGCGTGCCGGTCTTTGGATCGAGCAGACGACCGGTACGCGAGCGACCGCCTTCAACAAAGTACTCCACAGAATAACCGCGGCTGAACAGCTCGCCCAGATACTCCCTGAAGACGGTGGAGTAAAGCTTGTTACCTTTAAAGGTACGACGAATGAAGAACGCACCCAGACGGCGGAAAATCGGGCCTGCTGGCCAGAAGTTCAGGTTGATACCGGCAGCAATATGCGGTGGCACCAACCCCTGGTGATAGAGCACGTAAGAGAGCAACAAGTAGTCCATGTGGCTGCGGTGGCAGGGCACATAGACAATCTCGTGGCCGTCGTGCGCTAACTGACGCACGCGTTCGGCGTTGTGGACGTTAATCCCCTGATAGAGGCGGTTCCACGTGAAGCCGAGGATACGGTCAGAGAGGCGAATCATCTCGTAGGAGAAGTTCGCGGCGATCTCTTCCATCAGCGCGATTGCGTTCTGCTGCGCTTTCTCGTGCGAAATTTTCTTGCTGCGCGCTTCGTCTTCTACGGCACGGGCAATCGCTTTGGAAGCCAGCAGCTTGTTGAACAGATCCTGACGTGCCGGGAGACGTGGTCCAACGGCCGCCAGACGCTGACGTGCAAAGTGCATACGCGCAACGCGCGCCAGCTTTTGCGCAATGATTTTGTCAGTGCCGTGTTCATCCGCCATGCGGCGCAGTGAAACGGAAGGTGAGAAGCGGACAAAACTGTCGCGTCCCAGCCAGGAGACGGCGAAAAACTTCTGAATGCCGTTGAGCATACGCAGCGGCGGGTTCTCTTCCCCTTTTTCGCGCCCCGGACGACGGCCAAACATCACCGACACCGGCACCATCTGCACGTCCAGATCGGGGTTGCTGCGGTGCAGATCGAGGTAATCATGGAACAGCTTAATGGACTCTTCTTTCGGCGTGTAATAGGTGAACACGCGCGGCCCGCCATGGATGAACACGTAGCGTGGCAGCAGCGTACCGTCGACTTCCAGCGGTTCAAGTGGGTCAGGTAAATCGTGCGCCAGACATTGAGCGCGAAGCGTCAGCAGGTCTGCCTTCGAGTTATAAGGCAAAACGTACATAATAGGGCGCGACGTATCGAGCCCTAATTCCAGCGCAGGTTCTGCTGGGATAGACTTACTTTTTACCAGGACGCTTAATGGTAAATTAAGTAATTTGTAGTAAATTCGTGGCCAGCCGGACATAAACGATGTAAAGCCTCTGGTTAATAATGCAATTGCGGCGCAAGGATAACAGAAAGCGCGCAAAATTTCTGTTGTTACCCGTCATACTTCAGGTTGCAGCAAAACGCGCTGCGGCTTTAGTTACAGACGCTATTTATCATAAAAGGTTCTTTTAATGGCCAATAATACCACTGGGTTAACTCGAATCATTAAAGCTGCCGGTTATTCATGGAAAGGTTTCCGCGCTGCATGGGTTAATGAAGCCGCTTTCCGCCAGGAGGCGGTTGCTGCAATCGTTGCCGTTGTCATCGCCTGCTTCCTTGATGTTGATGCTATCACCCGCGTACTGCTCATCGGATCTGTCTTTCTGGTGATGATAGTGGAAATTCTTAATAGCGCTATTGAGGCCGTTGTTGACCGAATCGGGTCGGAATTCCATGAATTGTCTGGCCGGGCGAAAGACATGGGTTCCGCTGCCGTACTGCTGGCGATTATCACTGCGGCGATCACCTGGGTCACGCTGCTTTGGTCGCATTTCCGATGAGCCTCGAGGAATAATTAAGTCCCTGGTTTTTTGTGCAGTTTTTGGTTCCAAAATCGCCTTTGACTGTATATACTCACAGCATAACTGTATATACACCCAGGGGGCGGTATGAAAGCGTTAACGACCAGGCAGCAAGAGGTGTTTGATCTCATTCGGGATCATATCGGCCAGACGGGTATGCCACCCACGCGTGCAGAAATTGCGCAGCGTCTGGGCTTCCGTTCTCCTAATGCTGCCGAAGAGCACCTTAAAGCGCTGGCGCGTAAGGGCGTGATTGAGATTGTTTCCGGCGCCTCACGCGGTATTCGTCTGCTGGTGGAAGAAGAGAGCGGTATTCCGCTGGTGGGTCGCGTAGCGGCAGGTGAACCTCTGCTGGCGCAGCAGCACATCGAAGGGCACTATCAGGTTGATCCAGGCATGTTCAAGCCGAGCGCCGATTTCCTGCTGCGCGTTAGCGGAATGTCCATGAAAGATATCGGTATTCTGGATGGCGATCTGCTGGCGGTACACAAAACGCAGGACGTGCGTAACGGGCAAGTCGTGGTGGCGCGCATTGATGATGAAGTGACGGTTAAGCGCCTGAAGAAACAAGGCAATACCGTGCAGCTTCTGCCTGAAAACAATGAATTCTCCCCGATTGTGGTGGATCTCCGCGAGCAGAGCTTCTCTATTGAAGGACTGGCGGTCGGCGTTATCCGCAACGGTGAATGGCTGTAATCTCTTCCTGACAGGCTGTAGTTCCTCTACAGCCTGGCCTGTTTTCTGATTCCGGTAATTTCCATGGCATTGCTAACTTCTGCCGATAAGGCGTTGTGGCGTCTTGCGCTACCGATGATTTTTTCCAATATTACCGTTCCTCTGCTTGGGCTGGTGGATACGGCGGTTATCGGGCATCTCGATTCGCCGATTTATCTCGGCGGCGTCGCGATCGGCGCAACGGCGACCAGCTTTCTCTTTATGCTGCTGCTTTTTCTGCGCATGAGTACGACGGGCCTGACGGCCCAGGCGTATGGTGCAAAAGATCCCCTGCGTCTGGCGCGTGCGCTGGTTCAGCCGCTCATTCTGGCGTTCGGTGCTGGCGCGTTAATCGTTCTGTTGCGTACGCCGCTGATTGATCTTGCGCTCCATATTGTAGGCGGCAGCGATGCCGTACTGGAACAGGCCCGGCGGTTCCTCGAAATTCGCTGGCTCAGCGCGCCCGCTTCACTGGCAAACCTGGTCCTGCTGGGCTGGCTGCTGGGCGTGCAGTACGCCCGCGCGCCGGTGATCCTGCTGGTGGTGGGCAACCTGCTTAACATTGTGCTCGATCTGTGGCTGGTGATGGGGCTGCACATGAACGTCCGGGGCGCGGCGCTGGCCACGGCAATTGCCGAGTACGGTACGCTGCTGATCGGTTTGGGGATGGTCTGGCGCGTGCTGGCGATGCGCGGTATCACCCTGGATCTGCTGAAATCGGCCTGGCGCGGCAACATTCGTAAGCTGCTGGCGCTTAATCGCGACATCATGCTCCGTTCTCTCCTGCTGCAACTCTGCTTTGGCGCCTTAACCGTTTTTGGTGCGCGTCTTGGGCCTGAGATCGTTGCCGTCAACGCAGTGCTCATGACGTTACTGACCTTTACCGCTTACGCGCTGGATGGTTTTGCTTACGCCGTCGAGGCGCATTCAGGGCAGGCCTATGGCGCGCGTGAAAGCGGCCAGTTACGTGAAGTCTGGCGTGCTGCCTGTCGTCAGGCGGGTCTGGTGGCGCTGGCCTTTGCTCTGGTATACGCCTGTTTTGGTGGGCATATTGTCGCACTACTCACCTCGTTGCCCGCGCTACGTGAGCTGGCCGATCGCTACATCCTCTGGCAGGTAGTATTACCGGTGGTGGGTGTGTGGTGCTATTTGCTGGACGGCATGTTTATTGGTGCGACGCGAGGGGCGGAGATGCGCAACAGCATGGCCGTCGCGGCGGCGGGGTTTGGCCTGACGCTGCTGACCCTGCCGTATCTCGGCAATCATGGTCTGTGGCTGGCGCTGGCGGTGTTTCTCTCACTGCGTGGCCTTTCGCTGGCCGTTATCTGGCATCGTCACTGGCGAAACAATACCTGGTTTCCAGCCCCGCACGATATATCGTAACGGTTAAAGATTCCGAATATAAAAACAACTACCGAATCCTTAACTACAATAATAATCACGTCCAGCAGAAAAGAACGTAGCGGGCGATACTCATAGACGCTTAACACGAGGACACGATTATGAATAAAGACGAAATCGGCGGCAACTGGAAGCAATTCAAAGGTAAAGCGAAAGAACAGTGGGGTAAGCTGACAGATGACGATATGACCGTCATTGAAGGTAAGCGCGATCAGCTGGTAGGTAAAATCCAGGAGCGCTACGGTTACGAAAAAGATCAGGCGGAAAACGAAGTCAAAGACTGGGAAACCCGTAACGACTACCGCTGGTAACCGGTACTATCCCCAAGGGCGGCCCTGAGCCGCCTTTTTCTTTGGCTTTAACGCGGCTTTTTCTTCACCAGGATAGAGTGATCGTGCTGACAGTCATCCTGATGACGGCATGACTCCACCTCCACGCAGGCAGAACATAAGCCGTGGGCTTCAATCACGTTATGGCGCAGCGCAAAGCCCATTCTGGCTGCCAGCGTATGCATAATATCTTCCACACCTTCCGCACACTCTTCCTTCACCACACCACAGCGATCGCAGATAAACATGGCGGACGTGTGAGTTGGCTGGTCAAAAAGATGGCACAGCACATAGCTGTTTGTTGATTCCACTTTATGCACAAACCCTTGCTCCAGCAGAAAATCCAGCGCCCGATAAACGGTCGGCGGTTTTGCCTGCGGCTCGCTTTCACGCAGCAGATCGAGCAGATCGTAGGCGCTGATGGCGCCCTGTTGCAGGCTCATCAGACGTAGTACTTCAAGGCGCTGCGGGGTCAGGCGCACATTGCGTTGCGCGCACAGCTTTTCAGCTTGCGCTAACAGCTCTTTTGTGGACTTGTCCATCGGGCACCTCGGATGTGGTAAGGGGTGAAAACTCTCACTTTATCATGTTCTGCTAAAAACACCGAGATCCGCCAGGCTGTGCTATACCTGACGCATCGCAAATCAAGAGATCGCAAAATGAAATGACCTGACTGTATTCGGCACTGGCGGGACGTGGAAGGCGCTGATGACGCAACGTATCCTGACAGCAACGAACGTTTTTCTATTGGCGCGCCGCTGGCCCGCAAACTGGGTCTCGGCCGCATTGGTATTCACCATGAACGGCTGCCGCCCGGACGCCGCACATCTTATCCGCATGCGGAAAGCGACGAAGAGGAGTTTGTTTACGTTCTGGAGGGTTACCCTGAGGCCTGGATCAATGGCTATTTATGGAAGCTCGAACCCGGAGACAGCGTGGGATTTCCAGCCGGGACGGGCGTGTGTCACACCTTTATCAACAATACCGATGAAGAGGTGCGCTTACTGGTGGTGGGTGAGGCCAATAAAAAACATAACCGTATCTACTATCCGCTCAATCCGGTGTATGCCGCGACGCGCGAAGACCGCTGGGTCGACCATCCGCCTCAGTTTTTTGGGCCGCACGATGGAAAACCTGGGCGAAAATAATTTCCTCTTCTATAAATATTGATGGTCGTCACATATTACAACAGGCCGGGATGGAATTTAACTTAAGGAAATAGCGGGTCTTTTTGCACTTATTCACAGCAATAGTTCGTTCCTGTTTGGGTGATAACAGACAGGGTTAACTAATAACAAACTATTTACGAGCACACTGTGAAAAAACATTTTAAATTTTCGATGGTTAGCATCGCTGTCTCCTTTTTTATGGCAAATCAGGCGGGAGCAGCCAATACCTGGACGGAAGCGCGTAGCGACGCAATGGGCGGAACGGGTGTCGCGGCAGGGAGCTATGGCAGCGGGGCGTTAATCAACCCCGCGTTGCTGGCAAAATCTAAACCGGACGATAGTGTCACTGTGATCCTGCCGTCCATTGGTGCGCAGATTTCAGATAAAGACAATCTTCGGGATAAGATTGATGACATCAGTGATGATGTGAATAACTATCGCAGCACACTGAATAATATTAATCCTGTCGATCTTTTTAACCCTTCAAGCCCTGCCTCTTTGCAGGTCTCTTCGGCGGCAGGCGATCTTGCCGATCAACTGGATTCATTGAAAGGGAAAACCGCCAGCGGTAAAGCAGGAGGGGGGATCGCCGTAAGCATTCCTAATGATGTACTTTCAGTCGCTTTTGTAGCGAAAGCCAATGCGCGTGCACGCGTGAGCTCTTATATCGATCAGGGCGATATCGATAAGCTACGTTTAGTAGAGGCTACGCCCGTTGCCGTATTTGGCGTTAACCCGAATGATCTCAAATCAAAAGGGTATGGCCGTGCAGCAATCGTTTCGGATTATGGTGTTGCAATCGCACGTCAGTTTGATCTTAGCGGTGTGCCGGTTTCCGTCGGCATCACCCCGAAGCTACAAAAAACATGGCTTTATAACTACACCGTTTCTATCTACAACTTTGACAGTGATGATATAAACAGTAGCCGTTACCGCAATGATGACACCGGGTTTAACGTTGATGCTGGCCTTGCGGCAGACTTTGGGGAAAACTGGACGGTCGGCCTGACCGGTCAGAATCTCTTCTCTCGCGATATCGACACCAAAGAAGTGGATGGGGTACGCGATACCTATCAAATTAGTCCTGTCGTCACTGCCGGGGCCGCCTGGCATAACGATCTGGTCACGCTTACCGCAGACGGCGATCTGACCGAAACCAAGGGCTTTAAAAGCGAAGACACCTCCCAGTACGTTGGCGTCGGTGCCGAAGTCACGCCGCTGAGCTGGCTGGCAGTACGCGCCGGTTATCGTGCGGATATGAAAGGGAACGACAGCAACGTCTTTACCGGCGGTGTCGGTTTCGCGCCGTTCAACGCCGTCCACGTTGACCTGATGGGGCTTTATGGCGAAGACGAGACCTGGGGCGCAGGGGCACAGTTGAGCATGACGTTCTAAAGTCCACCGGAGGCGCTGCGCCTCCGGCTTTTCTTTATGCTATAGTAGCGCCCCTTTTCCACCAGATGCTTAAAACTTCGCCATGTCGTCAGAATTCCAGACCGCTTTCCCTGCACACCGTTTCTCCATTGCGCCAATGCTCGACTGGACGGACAGACACTGCCGCTATTTCCTGCGCCAGCTCTCCCGCCATACGCTGCTGTACACCGAAATGGTCACTACCGGCGCAATTATTCATGGCAAGGGCGATTATCTGGCGTACAGCGAAGAGGAGCATCCGGTTGCGCTGCAACTGGGTGGCAGCGATCCGGCTGCGCTGGCGCAGTGCGCGAAGCTGGCTGAAGAACGCGGCTATGACGAGATTAACCTCAACGTCGGTTGCCCGTCCGACCGTGTGCAAAACGGTATGTTCGGCGCGTGTCTGATGGGAAATGCACACCTGGTGGCGGACTGCATCAAAGCGATGCGCGACGTCGTCTCTATCCCGGTTACGGTCAAAACCCGTATCGGCATAGACGACCAGGACAGCTACGAGTTTCTGTGTGATTTCATCAACACCGTATCAGGGAAGGGTGAATGCGAGATGTTTATCATCCACGCCCGTAAAGCCTGGCTCTCTGGCCTCAGCCCGAAAGAAAACCGCGAGATCCCGCCGCTGGACTACCCGCGCGTGTACCAGCTGAAACGCGACTTCCCACACCTGACCATGTCGATCAATGGCGGTATTAAGTCGCTGGACGAGGCCAAAGCGCACCTCGAACATATGGATGGCGTGATGGTCGGACGCGAGGCGTATCAGAATCCGGGCATTCTGGCGACGGTTGACCGGGAAATCTTTGGCGTTGAGGGTGCTGACACCGATCCCGTGGCCGTAGTGCGCGCCATGTATCCGTACATTGAGCGCGAGCTGAGTCATGGTACGTATCTGGGCCACATTACCCGCCATATGCTTGGCCTGTTCCAGGGCATTCCTGGTGCGCGCCAGTGGCGTCGTTATCTCAGCGAGAACGCGCATAAAGCCGGTGCGGATATTGAGGTACTGGAACACGCGCTGCGTCTGGTTGCGGATAAACGTTAAATTTCGCTAAAAGATGGTCAAATACGCCACGCCCTGCAACACATTGCGGGGCGTTTTGCTTTCAGAACAACAACTTATTTTTGGCATGATTCTTGTAACGATCGCAGCATCATTCGGGAACTCGTGGGAGAGCACCATGCTTGAACTACTTTTTGTGATTGGTTTCTTTATCATGCTGATGGTCACGGGCGTGTCGCTGCTCGGTATCCTGGCCGCGCTCGTTGTGGCCACGGTGGTGATGTTTGTCGGCGGTTTATTTGCCCTGACGATTAAACTCTTGCCGTGGTTACTTCTGGCGATTGCGGTGGTATGGGCGATACGGGCGATTAAATCGCCAAAACTGCCCAGTTATCAGCGTAATAACCGCTTCCGTTACTAAGGTATTGAGGGGTACGTCACATACCTGCAACTTTTCCGGCAGCAATCCTTAGAACAGAATAGGATTTACTTATCGAATCTGTCACTATGGCTGCCGCTAAAGAATTCATCGAGCTGTACCCTACATACAGCCGAACTAAAAAAAGAAAGGGCTTCCCACGGGAAGCCCAATTTCTTTTTATGGCTCAGGGAATTAACAGACTCGACCCCTGCGTTGCCCGGCTCTCCAGCACCTCATGCGCACGTTGCGCATCGGTCAGCGGATATTTCTGCGCCTCTGCCACATCCACTTTAATCACCCCGCTGGCGATCAGCGAGAACAGCTCGTTGCTGGCTTCCTCGAGTTCTTCCCGGTTGGTGATGTAACCTTGCAGGGAAGGGCGAGTGACGTACAGTGATCCTTTCTGATTCAGAATGCCCAGGTTCACCCCGGTGACAGCCCCGGAGGCGTTACCGAAGCTCACCATCAGCCCGCGACGTTGCAGGCAGTCCAGCGAAGATTCCCAGGTGTCTTTCCCCACCGAGTCATACACCACGCGGACCTTTTTGCCGCCAGTGATCTCTTTTAGCCGCTCAACGATGCTCTCTTCCCGGTAGTTGATCACCTGCCATGCGCCCGCGTCCAGCGCACGCTGCGCTTTTTGCGCGCTGCCTGTGGTGCCGATCAGCTTCGCGCCCAGGGCTTTCGCCCACTGGCAGGCAATCAGCCCCACGCCACCTGCGGCTGCGTGAAACAGGAATTGCTCGTCAGGCTTAATTTCGTAGGTTTTGCGCAGCAGATAATAGACCGTCAGCCCTTTCAGGAATGAGGCGGCAGCCTGCTCGAAGCCGATCGCATTTGGCAGAAGCGCCGCTTTCTCGGCCGGAACGTTATGGATGGAGCTGTAAGCGCCCAGCGCCGACTGCGCGTACACCACGCGATCACCTTCCTTAATGTGCTTAACCGCGCTGCCCACTTTGCTGACGATGCCGGCCGCCTCGGTGCCCAGCCCGCTCGGCATCGACGGAGGCGGATAGAGGCCGCCGCGAATATAGGTATCGATGTAGTTAATGCCGATAGCTTTGTTTTCCACCTGGATTTCGTTCTCGCCAGGCGCAGCGGGGGTAAACTCCACCGCTTTGAGTACGTCAGGGCCACCATGCTTGTGAAATTCAATACGTGTTGCCATGCTTCCTCCAGAATGTGGTAATCTTTCGACCCACTCTTTATCTCGGTAACTCCATTCACTATGGCAGGAAACAAACCCTTCAACAAACAGACTGAACCTCGTGAGCGTGATTATCAGGTCGCCGGGTTAAAAGTCCCGCCGCACTCGATTGAAGCGGAACAGTCGGTGTTGGGCGGTTTAATGCTGGATAACGAACGCTGGGACGACGTCGCCGAGCGCGTTGTCGCGGAAGACTTCTATACCCGCCCGCACCGCCACATCTTTACGGAAATGGCGCGTTTGCAGGAGTCGGGCAGCCCGATCGACCTGATTACGCTCGCAGAATCGCTGGAGCGTCTGGGACAGCTCGACAGCGTCGGCGGATTTGCCTATCTGGCAGAACTGTCAAAAAACACGCCAAGTGCCGCGAACATCAGCGCTTACGCTGATATCGTTCGTGAACGTGCCGTTGTCCGCGAGATGATCTCGGTGGCGAATGAGATCGCCGAGGCCGGTTTCGATCCCCAGGGGCGCACCAGCGAAGATCTGCTCGACCTGGCGGAATCCCGCGTCTTTAAAATCGCCGAAAGCCGTGCGAATAAAGACGAAGGCCCGAAAAACATCGCCGATGTGCTCGACGCCACCGTTGCACGTATTGAGCAGCTTTTCCAGCAGCCGCACGATGGCGTGACGGGGGTGAACACCGGTTATGACGATCTCAACAAGAAAACGGCAGGTCTTCAGCCGTCGGATTTGATTATCGTGGCCGCACGTCCGTCGATGGGTAAAACGACATTTGCAATGAACCTCGTCGAAAACGCGGCGATGTTGCAGGATAAGCCGGTGCTTATCTTCAGTCTGGAGATGCCCTCTGAACAGATCATGATGCGTTCTCTGGCGTCCCTGTCGCGCGTGGATCAGACCCGCATCCGTACCGGTCAGCTGGACGATGAGGACTGGGCGCGGATCTCCGGCACCATGGGGATTTTGCTGGAAAAACGGAACATCTATATTGATGACTCCTCCGGCCTGACGCCGACGGAAGTGCGCTCCCGCGCACGCCGTATCGCCCGTGAACACGGTGGCATCGGTCTCATCATGATCGACTACCTTCAGCTGATGCGCGTTCCGTCGCTTTCCGACAACCGTACGCTGGAGATTGCCGAGATTTCGCGCTCGCTCAAGGCGTTAGCCAAAGAGCTGCACGTGCCGGTGGTGGCGCTGTCGCAGCTTAACCGCTCTCTGGAACAACGTGCAGACAAGCGCCCGGTCAACTCCGACCTGCGTGAATCCGGCTCCATCGAGCAGGATGCCGACTTAATCATGTTCATCTACCGTGATGAGGTTTATCACGAGAACAGCGACCTGAAAGGGATCGCCGAAATTATTATTGGTAAGCAACGTAACGGCCCCATCGGTACGGTACGTCTGACCTTTAACGGCCAGTGGTCGCGTTTCGACAACTATGCCGGTCCTCAATATGATGATGAGTAATTTCTAAGGAATTCAAATGCAAGCGGCAACTGTTGTTATTAACCGCCGCGCTCTGCGACACAACCTGCAACGTCTGCGAGAACTGGCGCCCGCCAGTAAGCTCGTTGCAGTCGTGAAAGCGAACGCTTACGGACACGGTCTTCTTGAGACCGCGCGAACGCTCCCCGATGCCGACGCTTTTGGCGTCGCCCGTCTCGAAGAAGCTCTCCGCCTGCGCGCAGGTGGAATTACGCAACCGATTCTGCTCCTCGAAGGCTTTTTTGAAGCCTCGGACCTGCCGACCATTGCCGATCAGCACCTGCACACGGCGGTGCATAACGAAGAACAGCTGGCCGCGCTGGAAACGGCCGAACTGAGCGAGCCGGTCACCGTCTGGATGAAGCTCGACACGGGCATGCACCGTCTGGGCGTGCGGCCGGAAAGCGCGGAGGCGTTTTATCAGCGTCTGTGTCAGTGCAAAAATGTGCGTCAGCCGGTAAACATCGTCAGCCACTTTGCCCGCGCCGATGAGCCTGAATGCGGCGCAACGGAACAGCAGCTTGATATCTTCAATACCTTCTGCGAAGGCAAACCGGGGATGCGCTCGATCGCGGCATCCGGCGGTATTCTGCTGTGGCCGCAGTCGCACTTCGACTGGGCGCGTCCGGGCATCATTCTTTACGGCGTATCGCCACTGGAGCACAAACCCTGGGGGCCGGACTTTGGCTTTAAGCCGGTGATGTCGCTGGTTTCAAAGCTGATTGCCGTGCGTGAGCACAAAGCGGGAGAGCCGGTAGGTTACGGCGGCACCTGGATCAGCGAGCGCGATACCCGTCTTGGCGTGGTGGCGATGGGCTACGGTGACGGCTATCCCCGCGCCGCACCAACGGGCACGCCGGTGCTGGTCAACGGTCGTGAAGTGAAGATTGTCGGCCGCGTGGCGATGGACATGATTTGTGTTGATCTGGGGCCCGACGCGCAGGATAAAGCGGGGGACGATGCGGTGATGTGGGGCGAAGGCCTGCCGGTAGAACGTATTGCTGAAATAACAAAAGTGAGTGCTTACGAACTTATCACGCGTCTTACCTCAAGGGTCGCGATGAAATATGTCGACTAAGCATGAGCGGGATGCGGTGCATCCCGCTTCTGTTAACATCCCCTCGATCTTCTTCCGCTTCCGGTTTATTGTTGAATTCCCTGCCTCATAATAATCCGGAGAACATCGCGTGTTTCAGAAAGTAGACGCCTACGCCGGCGACCCTATCCTCTCCTTGATGGAGCGTTTCAAAGAAGATCCTCGCAGCGACAAAGTGAACCTCAGCATTGGTCTTTACTACAACGAAGACGGCATCATTCCTCAGTTGAAAGCCGTTGCCGAAGCTGAAGCGCGTCTTAACGCAACCCCGCACGGTGCTTCGCTTTATCTGCCGATGGAAGGATTAAACACCTACCGCAACACTATCGCGCCGCTGCTGTTTGGTGCCGACCACGCGGTGCTCGCGCAAAAGCGCGTGGCGACTATCCAGACGCTGGGTGGCTCGGGTGCGCTGAAGGTAGGCGCAGATTTCCTGAAAAAGTACTTCCCGGATTCCGGCGTGTGGGTCAGCGACCCGACGTGGGAAAACCACGTTGCGATCTTCGAGGGCGCGGGCTTTAAGGTTGAAACCTATCCGTGGTTCGACAGCGAAACCAACGGCGTGCGCGTTGATGCGCTGCTGGAAAAACTGAACACCCTGCCGGAGCGCAGTATCGTATTGCTGCATCCGTGCTGCCATAACCCGACGGGTGCGGACCTCACCAATGCCCAGTGGGATGCGGTGATCGAGATACTGAAGGCGCGTAACCTGATCCCGTTCCTCGACATCGCCTATCAGGGCTTTGGCGCGGGCATGGAGGAAGACGCCTACGCCATTCGCGCGATTGCCAGCGCGGGGCTTCCCGCTCTGGTCAGCAACTCCTTCTCAAAAATCTTCTCCCTGTACGGCGAGCGCGTTGGCGGTCTGTCCGTGGTGTGTGAAGACGCTGAAGCGGCGGGCCGCGTGCTGGGCCAGCTTAAAGCGACGGTCCGCCGTATCTACTCCAGCCCGCCGAACTTTGGTGCGCAGGTGGTGGCGACAGTTCTGGGCGACGACCAGCTGAAAGCCACCTGGCTTGCCGAAGTAGAAGCGATGCGTAAGCGCATCCTGTCGATGCGTCAGGAGCTGGTTAACGTCCTGAAAGAGGCCGTGCCTGGGCATAACTTTGATTATCTTCTCAAGCAGCGCGGGATGTTCAGCTACACCGGACTGAGCGCAGCGCAGGTCGATCGCCTGCGTGAAGAGTTCGGTGTCTACCTGATCGCCAGCGGCCGTATGTGCGTGGCGGGTCTGAATGCCAGCAACGTCCAGCGCGTGGCGCAGGCGTTTGCAGCTGTGATGTAAGTACTCACTACTTATTATCTCCCTCTCCCTGTGGGAGAGGGCTGGGGTGAGGGCATCAGGCCGCAGAAAATCTTGCCCGGTGGCGGCTGCGCCTTACCGGGCCTACATCACTCATCCACACTTTGTGATCGTCTTCTTTTTATTCCGCTTCATAAGTAAAAACTCCTTTCCTTCCCCTCCCGCTGGGGTTATGGTCGGATAGTTTTTTGACCATCCGCTCAAAATAAAAAGATAACAAACTGAATATTCAGGGGAAAATATGCGCAAGATCACACTGGCGCTCAGCGCCGCCTGCTTATTGTTCTCGCTTAATAGTACCGTTGTTGCGCGGGCTTCTGCACCCACGCCGCTTTACACCGGCACCACCGCCGCCATTCTTGCCGAACAGGCCCCCATTCACTGGGTTTCAGTGGCACAAATTGAAAACAGCCTGACGGGTCGCCCGCCGATGGCCGTGGGCTTCGATATTGACGATACCGTTCTCTTCTCCAGCCCCGGTTTCTGGCGCGGCAAAAAAACGTACTCTCCGGACAGCGAAGCCTATCTGAAAAACCCGGAATTCTGGGAAAAGATGAACAACGGCTGGGATGAGTTCAGTATCCCGAAAGAGGTTGCCCGCGCGCTGATCGCCATGCACGTAAAGCGCGGCGACAGCATTTACTTCGTGACCGGACGTAGCCAGACCAAAACCGAAACCGTCTCGAAAACGCTACAAGATGATTTTCTGATCCCAGCGGCCAGCATGAATCCGGTCATTTTTGCCGGGGACCAGGAAGGGCAAAACACCAAAACCCAGTGGCTGGAAAAGAAAAATATCAAAGTGTTCTACGGGGATTCAGATAACGACATCACCGCGGCGCACGACGTGGGAGCCAGAGGCATCAGGGTGTTACGCGCCTCAAACTCCACCTACCGACCGCTGCCGATGGCCGGAAAATTTGGTGAAGAGGTGATCGTTAATTCTGAATACTGATGCATTAACGGCGGGGTGAATGCTTTTTTAAGCAAATCTCGCTGCGCGGGTTTTACCTTTCGCTTTCTTGCTGCACACTTAGAAAGATTCACCTTTCATAATGGAGCAGCACATGTGGTATCAACAGACCCTGACCTTAAGCGCAAAACCACGCGGATTTCACCTTGTGACGGACGAAGTCATCGGGCAAATCCGCGACCTGTCGCGCGTCAAAACGGGTTTGCTGCATCTGCTGCTTCAGCACACGTCTGCTTCTCTCACGCTCAATGAAAATTGCGATCCCACCGTCCGGTCTGACATGGAGCGGCATTTTCTGAAAACCGTCCCGGATAACGCCCCGTATGAGCATGATTACGAGGGGGCGGATGATATGCCCTCACACATCAAATCCTCTTTGCTGGGCGTCTCGCTGATGCTGCCGGTCCACAACGGACGGTTACTGCTGGGAACGTGGCAGGGGATCTGGCTGGGAGAACATCGCATTCACGGTGGTTCGCGTAAAATTATCGCAACGCTACAAGGGGAATAAAGATGACAATTTCGGAGATACTTCAGTACTGCATGAGCAAGCCGGGCGCAGAACAGAGCGTTCACAGCGACTGGAAAGCCACGCAGATCAAAGTGGGGGATGTGTTGTTCGCGATGGTGAAAGAGGTGGATGCGCGGCCAGCGGCATCACTGAAAACCAGTCCTGAACTGGCCGACTTACTGCGCCAGCAGCACGATGATGTCAGGCCTAGCAAGCATCTGAATAAAGCACACTGGAGTACGGTGTTTCTCGACGGCTCGCTGCCAGATTCGCAAATTTACTACCTGGTAGATGCGTCGTATCAACAGGCGGTAGAACTGCTGCCGGAAACGATCCGACAGCAGCTCTCCGTGTAACGATTACAGCAACGGTTTGAGGAAGCGCGCGGTGTGCGAGGCTTCGCACTCTGCAACGGTCTCTGGCGTACCGGAGACGAGGATTTCACCGCCGCCGCTGCCGCCTTCCGGGCCGAGATCGACAATCCAGTCCGCGGTTTTAATCACGTCCAGGTTGTGCTCAATCACCACGATGGTGTTGCCCTGATCGCGCAGCTGGTGCAGCACGTCCAGCAGCTGCTGGATATCCGCAAAATGCAGGCCGGTGGTCGGCTCGTCCAGAATGTACAGCGTCTGACCGGTACCGCGTTTGGACAGCTCACGCGCCAGCTTCACGCGCTGCGCTTCACCGCCGGACAGCGTTGTCGCTGACTGCCCCAGACGGATATAGGTCAGACCCACATCCATCAGGGTTTGCAGCTTACGCGCCAGCGCAGGGACGGCGTCAAAGAACTCGCGCGCCTCTTCGATGGTCATATCCAGCACTTCGTGGATGGTCTTGCCTTTGTACTTAATCTCCAGCGTTTCGCGGTTATAGCGCTTGCCTTTGCACTGGTCGCACGGCACGTAGATATCCGGCAGGAAGTGCATCTCAACCTTGATTACGCCGTCGCCCTGGCACGCTTCACAGCGGCCGCCGCGCACGTTAAAGCTGAAACGGCCTGGCGTGTAGCCGCGCGAACGCGCTTCCGGTACACCCGCGAAGAGTTCACGAACGGGCGTAAAGACGCCGGTATAGGTCGCCGGGTTGGAACGCGGGGTGCGGCCAATCGGGCTCTGATCGATATCGATAACCTTGTCGAAATGCTCCAGCCCCTGAATGTCGCGGTACGGTGCAGGTTCAGCCAGCGTCGCGCCGTTCAGCGCCGTCTGCGCAATCGGGAACAGCGTATCGTTGATCAGCGTCGATTTACCGGAACCGGACACGCCGGTGATGCAGGTGAACAGCCCGACAGGCAGCGTCAGGGTCACGTCCTTCAGGTTGTTGCCGCGCGCCCCGGTTAGCTTCAGCACTTTTTCCGGGTTCGCCGCCACGCGCTGTTTTGGTACTTCAATTTTGCGCTTGCCGCTCATGTACTGGCCGGTCAGCGACTCGGGCACCGCCATAATGTCTTTCAGCGTCCCTTCTGCCACCACCTGTCCGCCGTGCACGCCAGCGCCCGGGCCGATGTCGATCACGTGGTCAGCGGCGCGAATGGCGTCTTCGTCGTGCTCAACCACAATCACAGTGTTGCCAAGGTTACGCAGGTGAACCAGCGTGCCGAGCAGGCGTTCGTTGTCGCGCTGGTGTAGGCCGATAGACGGCTCATCCAGCACGTACATCACGCCGACTAAGCCTGCGCCAATCTGGCTCGCCAGACGGATACGCTGGGCTTCACCGCCGGAGAGCGTTTCAGCCGAGCGGGAAAGCGTCAGGTAGTTCAGGCCAACGTTCACGAGGAACTTGAGGCGATCGCCGATCTCTTTCAGCACTTTTTCAGCGATTTTCGCGCGCTGGCCGGAGAGCTTCAGGTTGTTGAAGAAGTCCATCGCGTGGCCGATGCTCATGTCTGAGATGGTCGGCAGCGCCGTGTTTTCGACAAACACGTGACGCGCTTCGCGACGCAGGCGCGTGCCCTCGCAGGTGGCGCAGGAGCGGTTGCTGATGAACTTCGCCAGCTCCTCACGCACCGCGCTGGATTCGGTCTCTTTGTAGCGGCGCTCCATGTTGTGCAGCACCCCTTCGAACGGGTGGCGACGCACGGAAGTGTCACCGCGATCGTTCATGTACTTGAACTCAATGTTCTCTTTGCCGGAACCGAACAGGATCACTTTATGTACGTTCGCGCTCAGGCTGGCCCACGGGGCTTCAACGTCGAACTTGTAGTGCTCCGCCAGCGACTTCAGCATCTGGAAGTAATAGAAGTTACGCTTGTCCCAGCCGCGAATGGCGCCACCCGCCAGCGACAGCTCCGGATTCTGGATCACGCGATCAGGGTCGAAATACTGCTGAACGCCCAAGCCGTCACAGGTCGGGCACGCGCCCGCCGGGTTGTTGAACGAGAACAGGCGCGGTTCCAGCTCGCGCATGCTGTAGCCGCAAATCGGGCAGGCAAAGTTGGCGGAGAAGAGCAGCTCTTCCGCTTTTGCATCGTCCATGTCTGACACCACCGCCGTGCCGCCCGACAGTTCCAGCGCCGTTTCAAAGGATTCCGCCAGACGCGTCGCCAGATCTTCACGTACCTTAAACCGGTCAATCACCACTTCGATGGTGTGTTTCTTTTGCAGCTCCAGCTTTGGCGGATCGGACAGGTCACACACTTCGCCGTCGATACGGGCGCGGATATAGCCCTGGCTTGCCAGATTTTCCAGCGTTTTAGTGTGTTCGCCCTTACGCTCTTTAATGATTGGCGCCAGCAGCATCAGGCGTTTGCCTTCCGGCTGCGACAGCACGTTATCCACCATCTGGCTGACGGTCTGGGCCGCCAGCGGAACGTCGTGATCCGGGCAGCGCGGCTCGCCCACGCGCGCATACAGCAGACGCAGGTAGTCATGGATTTCGGTAATGGTACCGACCGTGGATCGCGGGTTATGCGACGTGGATTTCTGCTCAATGGAGATAGCAGGAGACAACCCTTCAATGTGGTCGACATCCGGTTTTTCCATCAGCGACAGGAACTGACGCGCGTACGCCGAGAGCGATTCAACGTAACGACGCTGTCCTTCGGCATACAAAGTGTCGAAAGCCAGTGAGGATTTGCCAGACCCCGAAAGCCCGGTCACGACGATGAGTTTGTCGCGAGGGATTATGAGGTTGATATTCTTGAGATTGTGGGTGCGGGCGCCCCGAACTTCGATCTTATCCATTCACCTTTCCCGGTTGGAACACGGATTGCCTGATTTGTTTGAAGGACAAACGGCTGTCAGAAACGGCTAATTATGACACAAAATGACCTGTTTGAATATACAGTATTGGAATGCATTTTCTGATTCACTGTGTAACAATGTCGAGTCCGCGAGAGAACTCTGGAACATGCTACGCAACTATCAAAGTGTCGCATGGAAATGGTACACTCGCGCGTTTACACTATTAAGAAACGTATTCAGGAGACACGAACATGGCCAGCAGAGGCGTAAACAAGGTGATTCTCGTCGGTAATCTGGGCCAGGACCCGGAAGTACGCTACATGCCGAGTGGTGGCGCAGTTGCCAACATTACGCTGGCTACTTCCGAATCCTGGCGTGATAAAGCGACCGGTGAAATGAAAGAGCAGACCGAATGGCACCGTGTTGTGCTGTTTGGCAAATTGGCTGAAGTGGCCGGTGAGTATCTGCGTAAAGGCTCTCAGGTTTACATTGAAGGCCAACTGCGTACCCGCAAATGGACCGATCAATCCGGTCAGGAAAAATACACCACGGAAGTGGTGGTGAATGTTGGCGGCACCATGCAGATGCTGGGTGGCCGTCAGGGCGGCGGCGCACCGGCAGGTGGCGGCCAGCAGCAGGGCGGTTGGGGCCAGCCTCAGCAGCCGCAGGGTGGCAATCAGTTTAGCGGCGGCGCGCAGTCCCGTCCGCAGCAGCAGTCTGCTCCGGCACCGTCTAACGAACCGCCAATGGACTTCGACGACGATATCCCGTTCTGATATCCAGACGCGTGAAACACAAAAAACCCAGACAATGTCTGGGTTTTTTTATAACAGGCTATCAGGTAATCACCATCGGCCAGTCTGGTGGGGTGTGGCTCATGGCTTCAACCATCACCACTTTAATGTTTTCCCAGACAGCGGCTATATCCACCAGCGTAATACCGAGCAAACCTGTTGCGAACCAGCATGCGGCGCCTAACCCTAACAGGGTGCTAATCACAGCAAGACCTGCGTAGTCGGACTTTCGGAACTGAATGTTTAACGTGCTGGCCAGGAACATCAAAACCGCGCTCAACAACGGCCAGCGCAGGAGCACCATGCTGGTGGTAATGGTTGCCATAAAACTCATCCTCGACAAAACAGACGAACTGGAATGAAACAATGTTTCTCGTTACATAAGATGTGTGAACTATATCACATTTGCTGTTTTATTAGCCAGTATCCGCGTGAGGTAAAAGTGGGTTTATTACCAGGGAAAATATATCGTCGTCGCTCGTATCCGCGTCTGGTCGGAATTTTTATTTTTAATTCATTCAGATAGCAAAACCTTTGCAAAACACCTTCGGCTGTATAGCGTTTACAGCAGTATGTCTATGGATTATGCTTGTGTGGAACAATAAATGTACCCGCAGAAATAATTCATCGCATTGAATTAATTGCCTTTTTTGGATTTTATATTCTTTGTTTTACACTCAGCATGCTCTTTGATTTCGTGGTCTTATTCTTTTATTCAGATATGAGTTATTGCGGTTGCTCTCTCGATTAATGACCTGCGAAAAGATAATGAAAGAACAAAGACGCGAGATTATTAACGACAGCATGCAGGCGCTGCACGCCCTGGCGAAGCTGATGCCGCAACTCAACGCGCAGTGTTCGCCGGTGGAAATGCTGGAAACCATCAACAGCGCTCTGGGGGCAAATCTCTCGTGGGTCAGTGTCGAATCCGCAGACGGGCCGCGCGTGGTTTGTGCCGGCGACGTGACGTGTCACGCCTTCAACGTGGCGGATTTTCTTGCCAGCACCCTGTTGCAGCGGCATCACCGCGCCTGGCGGGTTATCTACTGGAAAGCGCATATTGGCCGGGCGGTATTTTCCCCTCAGCACCCGGGCTATGCGCGGCTGCAAAGCGGCGTCCTGTGTAAACTCTCAGCGCATGGCAGACAGTGCAGTGGTTATTTCTTTTTGGCTTTTAATGGAAAACTTACCTCGTTGCCGATACTGAAAAATATCGTGGTGGTATTGGTTGAGAAGCTAAAAGATTATTTTGATGACATCATCGTGCGGGAAAAAACGGCGCAAGAAATGCAGCGCGTCGTCACGCAATATAAAACCTTATTTGAGCGTGCGCCGGTATTAATGAACGCCTTTGACAGGCATAACCGGTGTGTATTGTGGAATGCCGAATGCGAAAAAGTCTTTGGCTGGAGTATGACTGAAATCGACGAGCACCCCGATCCGCTGGCCCTGTTTTATCCGGATCCCGAGGAGCGACAGCGCGTGCAGGAGTCGGTTCGTTTCGCACCACTTAAGGATATGTACGAATGGCACCCGGTGCGTAAAGACGGGACGCAGTTAACGATTCTCTGGTCAAACATCCTTTTGCCGGATAACTCCATTCTCAATATTGGCCTGGATATCACCGAACGTAAAAAAGCAGAACAGCAGCTGACCGTCAAAGCCACCACGGACGATCTGACGGGCTGTCTGAATCGCTCGACAATCTTACAGCAGCTCAAAATGGCGCTGGCAGCCAGTTCGCCGCAGGATGTCAGTAGCCACTTCTGTCTCCTGATGTTCGATCTCGATTATTTCAAGCAGATTAACGATCGGTGGGGACATCAGGTTGGCGATGCGGCATTGATTCACTTTTGCGACCGTATTCGCGAGGTGAGCCCGGCCGGGTCAGCGCTGGGACGGGTGGGGGGCGAAGAGTTTGTTCTTCTGCTGGTGCGTACGGATGGTATGGCCGCTACGTTGCTCTCTTCTCGCCTGCGTGCCGCGCTGATCTCAAAACCGCTGCGTGTGGGCGATAAAACGCTGGTACTCTCCTTCAGCGCCGGGGTGGTTGAAGTCTGTCAGGGGCAACGAGATACTTCTGCCATACTGATGCGTGCCGATAAGGCATTATATGACGCCAAGCGTACGGGAAGAGGAAAAACGGTCCTGGCGTCTGATTATTTATAAATCAGCATAAGAACAAAGAGCAGGCTATTTCAGCCAGCGAATTTTCCACACCTGTCGCGGGTAATTATTTTCCTTATCAGAAACGAAATGAATACTTTTAGTTTGGCTTACGGGAAAATATTATCGGCATCACGAATTTTAGGATTTTTAATACCAAAAGTCAGTTGCTAACTTCCTATGATTCATGCAACGTAATCACCTGTTTATCAAAGCAGCCGGTCTTCATTGCTACAGGCGTACAACATGCAGGGATACAGAGCGGGAAATGAATCGTAGCGCGCGGCGCAAAATGCTCAAAGTGGTCGGGATTATCATGGTAGTTATGCTGCCGGTGATGCTTGCGCTATGGTTTGCCCAGCTTAGTGCAGTGTCGGAAATCAGCGCCCAGCTGCGCACGTTTGCTGAACTTGCTTTAAATAAAACTGAACGGGTTATTCAACAGGTTGACCTGGCCCGGAAAGACGCGGAAAAATATCAGGGCAAAGTGTGTACGCCGGAGCATCGTCAATATATGTTGAACGTTTCCCGCGGTCGCCTTTTTGTTGCCGATTTAATTTATGCTGATGGCCAGGACTTTCTCTGCTCGACCCTTTTTACGCCGGAACACCCTTACATCATCCCCGCTGCCAATTACACACGTAAACCCGACGTTGCTATCTATTATTTTCGCGATACACCATTTTTTAATGGTTATAAAATGATATATATGCAGCGCGGAAATTATGTCGCAGTGGTCAACCCGCTTTCGTACAGTGAGGTGATGTCAGACGATCGTTCCCTGTCGTGGGGAGTGTATGACACCGTCAGCAATGCATTCTTTTCTGTGAGCCAGAAAGGTAATATTTCTTTATTGCATTCGATGCTTCGACATCAGGAAACGACTTTTCAGAAAGATGACCGTTTTTATACGATCGTAAAATCAGAGCAGCGGCCCATTGCGGCCATCGTTTCAACCTCCAGTGCCCGTTTTTATAAAACGCTTTATCATCAGGCTACCCTGACGCTACCGCTAGGGATAATTTGCAGCATTATTATTCTGCTGGTGTGGTCGCGTACACACCGTGAATTCAATTCGCCTGGCCGACTTCTGCACCGGGCGCTGAATAAACGCCAGCTGTGCGTCCATTATCAGCCCATCATTGATATTAAAAATAACCAGTGCGTGGGGGCAGAGGCGTTGTTGCGCTGGCCTGGATTCAACGGTCAGGTTATGAGCCCGGCGGAATTTATTCCCCTGGCAGAAAAAGAGGGGATGATTGAGCGCATTACGGATTACGTCGTGGAGGAGGTGTTCAGCGATCTGGGCCATTTTCTTGCCGCTCATCCCGATCTGTATGTCTCGATTAACCTGTCGGCGTCAGATTTCCACTCTTCACGTCTTATCGCCCTGATCTCCGACAAAGCCCGCTTTTACTCGGTTCGCGCGCAGCAGATCAAAATTGAGGTGACGGAGCGGGGGTTTATTGACGTGTCGAAAACCACGCCGGTCATTCAGGCGTTTCGTCAGGCGGGGTATGAAGTGGCGATTGATGATTTCGGAACCGGCTACTCTAACCTGCATAACCTCTATTCGCTGAACGTCGATATCCTGAAAATCGACAAATCCTTTATCGATACCTTAACCACCAACAGCACCAGCCACCTGATTGCCGAGCACATCATTGAGATGGCGCAAAGCCTGCGGCTGAAAACCATTGCGGAAGGGGTCGAGACGGGGGAGCAGGTGAGCTGGCTGCTGAAGCGTGGCGTACAGTATTGCCAGGGATGGCACTTCGCGAAAGCGATGCCGCCCCAGGCATTTATGGCCTGGCAGCAGCAACCCTTGCGTTAACACGCATTAATTGAGCTGATGGCGGTAGTCGCTCGGCGTACGGTCAAACTCGCGGCGGAAGACGCGGGAAAAGGTCTGCTGCGACACATAGCCCAGATCCATTGCGATATCAAAAATGGGCCGCTGCGTTGAGCGTAACGCCTGCGCCGCCAGCAGGAGCCTGCGCTGGCGAATGTAATCACCCAGCGTTTGATGCATTACGGTGCGGAACATTCTCTGTAAATACCATTTCGAATAGCCCGACTTTTTAGCGACCACATCAATGTTCAACGGCTGGTCGATATGTTCATCAATCCATTCAATAAGCGTCTGAATAATTTGCTGATGCGACATAAGGTTACCCCTCTGTGGAGACATCTGTCCTGGTTGATTCGTCATTTTCTCTGCGGGGGAGTATAATTCCTCAAGTTAACTTGAGGTAAAGAGGTTTTATGGAAAAGAGATTACCGCGTATCAAAGCACTGTTAACCCCCGGTGAAGTGGCTAAGCGAAGCGGTGTGGCGGTGTCGGCGCTCCACTTCTATGAAAGCAAAGGGTTAATAAAAAGTATCCGTAACGCCGGAAACCAGCGGCGCTACACGCGCGATGTGCTCCGCTACGTGGCGATTATCAAAATTGCGCAACGTATCGGCATTCCTCTGGCCACCATTGGTGACGCGTTAGGCGTATTGCCGGAAGGGCACTCACTGAGCGCGAAAGAGTGGAAGCAGCTGTCGTCCCAGTGGCGAGAAGAACTGGATCGTCGTATTCACACGCTGGTGGCCCTGCGCGATGAACTGGATGGCTGCATTGGTTGCGGGTGTTTATCACGTAGCGATTGCCCGCTGCGTAACCCGGGTGACAGGCTGGGCGAGCAGGGAACAGGGGCACGGTTGCTGGAGGAGGATTGAGAGGTGTTTGCCGGGTGCTTCGCTTACCCGGCCTACGCTCTCGGTTTTGTAGGCCGGGTAAGGCGCAGCCGCCACCCGGCAACAAACATAAAGAACTAAAGCGCCACTAAGGGCGCTTTAGTTTTTTCCGGTCTTTGTCTTTCTCTCTATCCCGCTGGCTCACGGGAGGGTTTCCCCCGACATCAGTACCCCTCGTGTCGAGCTTGTGAAGGAGGTTCCGGTTTGTACTGACACTTTAATTTTATGCCCGGCCGCCGTTTTTGCCACCGGAGACGGTGAGATTTTAGCCGAATTTTTTTCGTGAAGTTGTTCAGTTTTCTATAGTTAAAAAGTATGAATCATCGGAGAACATCATGCTAACGGTCCACCACCTTAATCAGTCTCGTTCACATCGTGTCCTCTGGGCGCTGGAAGAGCTGGATCTGACGTACGACATCGTGCGCTACCAGCGCGAAAAAACCATGCTCGCGCCAGACTCGCTCAAAAAAGTGCATCCGCTGGGAAAATCCCCGGTACTCGAAGATAACGGACTGGTTCTGGCCGAATCAGGTGCGATTCTGGAATATCTTCAGGAAACGTACGATTCGGCGTCACGATTCAAACCGTTAGATCCCGCCCATAAAGTGCAGTATCGCTTCTGGCTGCATTACGCCGAAGGGTCTTTGATGCCGCTACTGTTAATGAAGCTGGTGTTTAACAGCCTCGGCAAACCACCCGTCCCGTTTGGCCTGCGCACGCTGGGTAAGGCGCTGGGGCAGGGGGTGCAAAAAGCGTATCTCAACCGCCAGCTGGAAACGCATGCGCGCTTTATTAACGATCATCTTGCCGAAAACAGTTGGTTTGCCGGCGACACGCTGACCATGGCTGATATCCAGATGAGTTTTCCCCTCTTCGCCCTGCTGGCGAGAGGCGGCATCGACAATCTCGACCACATAGCGGCGTGGAAACAGAGAGTGGAGGCACGTCCGGGCTGGCAGACAACGCTTGCGAAAGGCGGCCCGCTGACGATCCCCGGCGAGGGATGAAATTTAACGAAATTGCGCATGGACGATAACGTTTGCGCATCCTCTGCTTAATTCTTCATCGTCATGAGGCAATTTTAGCGAAAAACGAGAAAGTTCAGTTGAAAAGGGCGGGTATTAGGCTAGATAATCGTTTGCCTTAATTTGACCACCCGTTTGTAAGCGCGGAGCTAAACGTTTGCTTTTTCTGTGACGCCCTTTCGTCGCAAACGCAACACAAGGATTTGACGTTTAGCTGGCAGTGGCGTCTCCACCTCGCTTACGGACTTCCTAAAAAACTCTCAGGGGATGTTTTCTATGTCTACGCCATCTGCGCGTACCGGCGGTTCACTTGACGCCATGTTTAAAATTTCTGCTCGCGGCAGCACCGTGCGCCAGGAAGTTGTTGCCGGTCTGACCACGTTTCTGGCGATGGTGTACTCCGTCATCGTGGTGCCGGGCATGCTCGGCAAAGCGGGCTTCCCGCCAGCGGCGGTCTTCGTTGCCACCTGCCTGGTTGCGGGTGTGGGTTCGATTGTGATGGGCCTGTGGGCGAACCTGCCTCTGGCGATCGGGTGCGCCATCTCCCTGACCGCATTTACCGCCTTCAGCCTGGTGCTGGGCCAGCAGATCAGCGTCCCGGTAGCGCTCGGCGCCGTGTTCCTGATGGGCGTGCTGTTCACCGTAATTTCAGCAACCGGCATTCGTAGCTGGATTTTGCGCAACCTGCCGCAGGGCGTGGCGCACGGCACCGGCATCGGTATTGGTCTGTTCCTGCTGCTGATCGCTGCCAACGGCGTCGGCCTGGTCATCAAGAACCCGCTGGACGGCCTGCCGGTTGCGCTGGGTAACTTCGCGAGCTTCCCGGTGATCATGTCGCTGGTGGGTCTGGCGGTGATCATTGGCCTGGAAAAACTGAAAGTGCCGGGCGGCATTCTGCTGACCATTATCGGCGTGTCCATCGTCGGCCTGATCTTCGACCCGACCGTTCATTTCTCCGGGATTTTCGCCATGCCGTCGCTGAGCGATGATAAAGGCAACTCCCTGATTGGCAGCCTGGATATTGTGGGCGCGCTGAACCCGGTGATCCTGCCAAGCGTGCTGGCGCTGGTAATGACCGCGGTGTTTGACGCCACCGGCACCATCCGCGCGGTGGCCGGTCAGGCGAACCTGCTGGATAAAGACGGACAGATTATTGACGGCGGCAAAGCGCTGACCACCGACTCCCTGAGCAGCGTTTTCTCTGGTCTGGTGGGTGCGGCGCCTGCGGCGGTGTACATCGAGTCCGCAGCGGGTACGGCGGCGGGCGGTAAAACCGGCCTGACGGCCATCACCGTTGGCGTACTGTTTCTGCTGATCCTGTTCCTCTCTCCGCTCTCTTATCTGGTGCCAGCTTACGCGACCGCACCTGCGCTGATGTACGTTGGCCTGCTGATGCTGAGCAACGTGGCGAAAATCGACTTCGCGGATTTTGTTGATGCCATGTCCGGCCTGATCACTGCGGTATTCATCGTGCTGACCTGTAACATCGTGACCGGCATTATGATCGGCTTCGCCTCGCTGGTGATTGGGCGTCTGGTCTCCGGTGAGTGGCGTAAGCTGAACATCGGTACCGTGGTCATCGCCGTTGCGCTGGTGGCGTTCTACGCGGGCGGCTGGGCCATCTGAATTGACTTTTTATGCGAAAACGGGTGGCTCAGGCCGCCCGTTTTTATTTTCAGGACTCATCCTGTTGCCTTTTACGTTACTCTGGAGAGGATAGAATAAGAGGCACGACGCCTCAGGTTTGGCATATAAGAAACACAGCAAACAGGGAACGCATGGAAATTTTCTTCACAATACTCATCATGACCCTTGTGGTCTCATTATCCGGGGTGGTTACACGCGTACTGCCCTTCCAGGTCCCCCTGCCCTTAATGCAAATAGCTATCGGCGCGCTGCTGGCGTGGCCGACGTTCGGTCTGCACGTGGAGTTCGATCCGGAACTGTTCCTCGTGCTGTTTATCCCGCCGCTGCTGTTTGCCGATGGCTGGAAAACGCCGACGCGCGAATTTCTGGAGCACGGGCGAGAGATCTTCGGCCTGGCGCTGGCGCTGGTGGTGGTCACCGTGGTCGGGATTGGTTTTCTGATCTACTGGGCCGTACCGGGGATCCCGCTCATACCCGCCTTTGCGCTGGCCGCCGTGCTGTCGCCTACCGACGCCGTGGCGCTGTCCGGCATTGTGGGCGAAGGGCGCATTCCAAAGAAAATCATGGGCATTTTGCAGGGCGAGGCGCTGATGAACGACGCCTCTGGCCTGGTCGCCCTGAAGTTTGCCGTGGCGGTTGCCATGGGCACCATGGTCTTTACCGTAGGCGGCGCGACCCTGGAATTCTTCAAGGTGGCGATTGGCGGTATCCTCGCGGGCTTCGTAGTGAGCTGGCTGTACGGACGCTCGCTGCGCTTCCTTAGCCGCTGGGGTGGTGATGAACCGGCGACGCAGATCGTCCTGCTGTTCCTGCTGCCGTTTGCCTCTTACCTGATTGCCGAACACATTGGCGTGTCGGGCATTCTGGCGGCGGTAGCCGCGGGGATGACCATCACCCGCTCCGGCGTTATGCGGCGCGCGCCGCTGGCGATGCGCCTGCGCGCGAACAGTACCTGGGCTATGCTCGAGTTTGTGTTTAACGGCATGGTGTTCCTGCTGTTGGGTCTGCAACTGCCGGGCATTATGGAATCCTCGCTGATTGCGGCCGAAGCGGATCCAAACGTTGAAGTCTGGATGCTGTTTACCGATATCGTGCTCATCTACCTTGCACTGATGCTGGTGCGTTTCGGCTGGCTGTGGACGATGAAGAAATTCAGCGTTCGCTTCCTGACCAAAAAGCCGATGGAGTTTGGCTCGTGGACCACGCGCGAGCTGCTGATTGCCTCTTTCGCGGGCGTTCGCGGGGCGATCACCCTTGCTGGTGTGCTCTCCATTCCTCTGCTTCTGCCGACGGGCGACGTCTTCCCGGCGCGCTACGAGCTGGTGTTCCTGGCGGCAGGCGTGATCCTCTTCTCGCTGTTTGTCGGCGTGATTATGCTGCCGATTCTGCTGCAACATATTGACGCGGGTGACTCCTCGCAACAGCACAAAGAAGAGCGGATTGCCCGTGCGGCGACGGCGGAAGTGGCGATTGTCGCCATCGAGAAGATGGAGGAGCGTCTGGCCGCCGATGCCGAAGAGAACATTGATAACCAGCTGCTGAAGGAAGTCAGTTCACGCGTGATTGGTAATTTGCGTCGCCGTGCTGACGGACGTAACGACGTGGAAAGTTCGTTGCAGGAAGAGAACCTCGAACGCCGTTTCCGCCTGGCGGCGCTGCGCTCCGAGCGTGCCGAGCTGTATCACCTGCGCGCGACGCGGCAGATCAGTAACGAGACGCTGCAAAAGCTGCTGCACGATCTGGACCTGCTGGAAGCGTTGTTGATAGAGAATCAGTAGCGCGCTTTGCCCCCTCACCCTAGCCCTCGCCCTATGGGGAGAGGGGTTGGGGTGAGGGGTCAGGGCACCCAAAACCCCTCACAGCATTGCAACCACGCCTGCGCGCTGTGCGACAGATAGACCCCTTCACGCCAGATCATCCCCAGCTGCCAGTGCAGGTCGCTCTCCAGCGGGATCCAGCGCAGCGTGTTTTTATCCAGCCGCTCGCAGATCGGCTGCGGCAGAATGGCAATCCCCACGCCCGCCTGTACCATCGCCGCCAGAAAATCCCACTGGCCGCTGCGCACCGCAATGCGCGGCTTTACGTTGTGCTGGTTAAACAGTGCCATCAGCTGGCGGCTTAAGGCAAAATCTTCGTTGTAAATCAGCAGCGGGTGTTCGCCGAGCAGCTCGGGTTTTACTGCGTCTATCTTCAGCCAGTCGCCGGAGCGCGGCACCAGCACGCACAGCGGGTGGCTGAACAGCGGCAGCGTCGCCAGGCCGCTTTCCTCCTCTACGGGAAGGGCCGTCATGGCCACGTCCAGTTCACCGTTCATCACCGCCTGCTGCACGGTCAGGCCGCCAAATTCAGAAATTTTTAGCTCAACGCCGGGGTAGCGCTGGCGAAACAAGCTTATCGGCCCGGCCATCATCATGCCGACCATCGGCGGAATACCGAGCCGCAGCAGCCCTTTTGTCAGGTGGTTGATGTCCCCAAGCTCGGCCTCCAGCTGGCGGAACTCTGCCAGAATGGCCAGCCCGCGCTCGAACACTACGCGACCGGTATCGGTCAGCAGTAGCTTGCGCCCGTCGCGGATCAGCAGCGTACAGTTCAGCTCATCTTCGAGGTTTTTCAGCATCTTGCTGATGGTCGGCTGGGTTACGAATAACTTCTCCGCTGCGCGAGTAAAACTTTGCTGGCGAACCACCTCGACAAAATAGCGCAGCGTTCTTATGTCCATGATTATTCCTCGAAACTATACCTTCGATGATTTTAATTCATTTCAGTCGATACCGTACGCTCACTATACTGGCGCCTCGTCTCATTTCTGAGGAAAACCCCCATGGCCGTGGCGTTAAGCCGTGTTACGCCTGCCGTTGTGCAACGACTTCAGGTACCGGTTCAGGTACTGCTCTACGCGGGACTGTTTGTTTTCGCGGAATATCTTGTCGACTGGCTGCATCTGCCTTTACCCGCCAACCTGGTGGGGATGGTGCTGATGCTGACGCTGATCCTCTCTCGCGCGTTGCCCCTTAACTGGGTGCGCGCCGGGGCGCGCTGGCTGCTGGCGGAGATGCTATTGTTCTTTGTGCCGGCCGTGGTGGCGGTGGTGAATTATGCACAACTGCTGATGGTCGACGGCTGGCGCATCTTTGCGGTTATCGCCCTGAGCACGCTGATGGTGCTGGGCGCCACCGCCTGGGTGGTGGATAAGGTGTATCGCTTTGAAATCAGCAGGCAGAAGCATGACTAACTTTCAGATAAGCCTGCTGTGCCTGATTGCGACAGTCGTCATCTACTTTGCCAACAAGCGCCTGTATCGCCGCTTTCGCGCGCTGCCGCTGATGCCGTTGGTCTTTACGCCGATCCTGCTGGTGCTGATGCTGGTCTTCGGCCATATATCCTGGCAGAACTACATTGGCGAATCCCACTGGCTGCTGTGGCTGCTCGGCCCGGCGACCATCGCCTTCGCCGTACCCGTTTATGACAACCTCGCTATTATCAGACGCCACTGGATGTCGCTCAGCGCGGGCGTCGTCACCGCGACGGTGGTGGCGGTGTGCAGCTCGGTCTGGCTGGCGCGGCTGTTTACCCTGTCGGATGAAATCCAGCGCAGCCTGGCGGTGCGTTCGGTGACCACGCCGTTTGCGTTGGCAGCCGCCAAACCGCTCGGTGGCCAGCCGGATCTGGTGGCGCTGTTTGTGGTGGTGACGGGCGTCTTTGGGATGGCGGTGGGCGATATGCTGTTTCTGCGGCTTTCTATTCGGGAAGGAATGGCCAAAGGCGCGGGATTTGGCGCGGCGTCGCACGGCGCGGGCACGGCACGTTCCTATGAGCTGGGACAGCAGGAGGGCGTTGTCGCGAGCCTGGTGATGATGCTTTCGGGCGTCACGATGGTGCTGATCGCACCGCTGGTGGCGTGGGTGATGTTTTAAGCTCCCCGGCCAGAATGGCCGGGGAGAAAAGGCTTAGTGCGCGCGGCCCTGCTCAACGCCAAGACCGGTTTGTGAACGAATAAACTGGGCGCGGAATTTCTCGCGCTCCAGGTTACCTTCCGGCGAATTGTCGGTAGCCGAGAAGACCCAGATACCGACAAACGCCACGGCAATGGAGAACAGCGCCGGGTATTCATACGGGAAGATAGCGCTTTCGTGACCGAGGATCTGCACCCAAATCGTTGGGCCCAGAATCATCAGGATCACCGCCGTCAGCAGCCCCAGCCAGCCGCCAATCATCGCCCCACGGGTGGTCAGTTTTGACCAGTACATGGAGAGCAGAATGATCGGGAAGTTACAGCTTGCCGCAATCGAGAAGGCCAGCCCGACCATAAAGGCGATGTTCTGCTTCTCGAACAAAATCCCCAGCAGGATGGCGACGACGCCCAGCACCAGCACGGTGATTTTGGAGACTTTTAGCTCATCGCGCTCGCTCGCGCCTTTACGGAAAACGTTGGCGTAGAGGTCATGCGAGACCGCAGACGCGCCGGCCAGCGTCAGCCCTGCAACCACCGCGAGGATGGTGGCGAAGGCCACGGCAGAGATAAAGCCGAGGAACAGGTTGCCGCCCACCGCGTCGGCCAGATGCACCGCCGCCATGTTGTTACCGCCGATAAGCGCGCCCGCCGCGTCTTTAAACGCCGGGTTCGCCCCCACAAGCATGATCGCGCCAAAGCCGATGATAAAGGTCAGAATGTAGAAGTAGCCCATAAACCCGGTGGCGTAGAACACGCTTTTACGCGCTTCACGCGCATCTGACACCGTGAAGAAGCGCATCAGGATATGCGGCAGACCTGCGGTACCGAACATCAGGCCGAGACCGAGCGAGAGCGCGGATATCGGATCTTTCACCAGCCCACCCGGGCTCATGATCGCTTCCCCTTTCGGATGCACTGACATGGCTTCGGTAAACAGATTATTGAAGCTGAACCCAACGTGCTTCATCACCATAAAGGCCATAAAGCTGGCGCCGAACAGCAGCAGTACCGCCTTGATGATCTGTACCCAGGTGGTGGCCAGCATGCCGCCGAACAGGACATACATCACCATCAGCACGCCCACCAGCACCACCGCGATGTGGTAGTTCAGGCCGAACAGCAGCTCGATCAGCTTACCCGCACCCACCATCTGCGCAATCAGGTACAGCGCCACCACCACCAGCGAACCGCAGGCGGAGAGGGTACGAATCGGCCCCTGCTTCAGGCGATAGGAGGCGACATCAGCAAAGGTATAGCGCCCCAGGTTACGCAGGCGCTCGGCAATCAGGAACAGAATGATCGGCCAGCCGACAAGGAAGCCGAGGGAGTAGATCAGGCCGTCATACCCTGAGGTATACACCAGCGCGGAGATCCCAAGGAACGAGGCGGCAGACATAAAGTCTCCCGCAATCGCCAGACCGTTCTGGAAGCCGGTGATGTTGCCGCCCGCGGTGTAGTAATCGTTACGGGAGCGCACGCGTTTCGACGCCCAGTAGGTGATATACAGCGTCAGCACCACGAAAATCAGGAACATGATAATCGCCTGCCAGTTGGTTGGCTGGCGCTGGACCTCGCCGGTAATGGCATCTGCTGCATGGGCAGCAAAGGGAAGTGTGGCGGCGAGCGCCGTCAGAATTCTCTTCATGATGCTTTTACCTCGCGCAGAACTTCTCTGTTAAGACGATCGAATTCACCGTTCGCACGCCAGACGTACACACCCGTGAGCACAAACGAAATGATGATAACGCCAATCCCAATCGGAATACCGCGCGTGACGCTGGTACCCTCATGCAGCGGGGTGCCCAGCCAGTGCGGCGCAAAGGCGATCAGCAGAATAAAGCCGACGTAGATAATTAGCATGATGATGGAAAGCAAGAAGGCAAACCGTTGCCGTTTTTCGACCAGCTCCCTGTAGTGCGCACTATTCTCTATCTGCTGACAAATATCGTTATTCATCACAGAAATCTCCAGAAGTAAGGTTGGTTTGTTTTATCCCCTCTCCCCTATGGGGAGAGGGTTAGGGTGAGGGGAGAGGGAGAAAAAAATTATGAAGGCATTGCGATGGCCTGCTTCTCTTCGAGCAGTTTGTCCACCACGCCAGGATCCGCGAGCGTTGAGGTATCACCGAGGTTACTGGTGTCGCCTGCCGCGATTTTGCGCAGGATACGGCGCATAATCTTGCCGGAACGGGTTTTCGGCAGCGAGTCGGTCCAGTGCAGCACGTCCGGCGTGGCAAGCGGGCCGATCTCTTTACGCACCCAGTTGCGCACCTCGGTATACAGCTCTGGCGACGGCTCTTCGCCGTGGTTCAGGGTGACGTAGGCGTAGATCGCCTGGCCCTTGATGTTGTGCGGAATGCCGACAACCGCCGCTTCGGCAATCTTCGGATGCGACACCAGCGCAGACTCAATCTCCGCCGTGCCCAGACGGTGGCCAGAGACGTTCAGCACGTCGTCCACGCGTCCGGTGATCCAGTAATAACCGTCTTCATCCCGGCGCGCGCCGTCGCCGCTGAAGTACATGTTTTTGAAGGTCGAGAAGTAGGTCTGCTCGAACCGCTCGTGGTCGCCGAACAGGGTACGCGCCTGGCCAGGCCAGGAATCGACGATCACCAGATTGCCCTCGGTGGCGCCTTCCTGCGGATTGCCTTCGTTATCCACTAGTGCAGGCTGTACCCCGAAGAACGGACGGGTGGCCGAACCGGCTTTCAGCTGCGTGGCGCCCGGCATCGGGGTGATCATAAAGCCGCCGGTTTCGGTCTGCCACCAGGTGTCCATCACCGGGCACTTCTCGTTGCCGATCTTCTTCCAGTACCACTCCCAGGCTTCCGGGTTGATCGGCTCGCCCACGGAGCCGAGGATGCGCAGGGAAGAGCGGTCCGTGCCTTCGATGGCTTTATCGCCTTCCGCCATTAATGCGCGGATCGCCGTTGGCGCGGTGTAGAGAATGTTGACCTGATGCTTATCAACCACCTGGCACATACGCGCCGGCGTTGGCCAGTTCGGTACGCCTTCAAACATCAGCGTCGTTGCGCCGCAGGCCAGCGGGCCGTACAGCAGGTAGCTGTGGCCGGTGACCCAGCCCACGTCGGCGGTACACCAGTAGATGTCGCCCGGATGGTAGTCGAAAACGTATTTAAAGGTGGTGGCCGCGTAAACCAGATAGCCGCCGGTAGTATGCAGCACGCCTTTCGGCTTGCCGGTGGAGCCGGAGGTATAAAGAATAAACAGCGGATCTTCCGCGTTCATCTCTTCCGGCTGATGCTGGTCGCTCGCTTTTTCAATCAGATCGCTCCACCACAGGTCACGCCCCTCGTGCCAGTCGATTTTGCCGCCCGTGCGTTTGAAGACAATGACGTTACTGATGGATTTCACGTTCGGGTTTTTCAGCGCTTCATCAACGTTTTTCTTCAGCGGAATACCGCGCCCGGCGCGCACGCCCTCGTCAGCGGTGATCACCAGCTTCGAATTCGAGTCGACAATACGCCCGGCAACCGCCTCCGGCGAGAAGCCGCCGAAGATAACGGAGTGGATCGCGCCGATGCGCGCGCAGGCCAGCATCGCCACCGCCGCTTCCGGCACCATTGGCATATAGATCGCCACTACATCGCCTTTTTTAATGCCCTGGGCCAGCAGCACGTTGGCAAAGCGGCACACGTCGCGATGCAGTTCTTTATACGAGATGTGTTTACTCTGAGAGGCATCGTCGCCTTCCCAGATGATAGCCGTTTCGTTGCCGCGTTCGGCAAGATGGCGGTCCAGGCAGTTCGCCGCCAGGTTCAGCGTGCCGTCTTCATACCATTTAATGGAGACGTTGCCCGGCGCGAAAGAGGTGTTCTTTACCTTCTGATAAGGTTTGATCCAGTCGAGGATGTGACCCTGCTCACCCCAGAACGCGTCAGGGCTGGAAACGGACTGCTGGTATTTCTCCTGGTACTGCTCCGGACTTATCAGGCAACGGTCCGCAATGTTTGCGGGAATGTCGTGTTTGTGTATTTGGCTCATGGCTTTTTTTCTCCTTGTAAGATGTTAATAATATGTCGCAAAAACGTTAATAGTAGGGGCTTTACAAGCTTTGTTTAGTATTTGGGCGACAGATCACGCAATGTCTGAAGAGTATGAAAATTGAGCGAATGAAACTTTGAAGGGAAATAATTCATCTGAAGAATTATTCACTTTTTTGAAGTGAAAATATTTTGTATAACAAACGGTTATTTATGCGAATTGCTATAAATTACCGACAATGACACTTTTTGCAGTGAAATGCCTTGTTCTTTAAGGCTTGCGCAGCATGCCGTGCAAATGATACTCATACGGCGCGTTAAAAAATCCCATAAACCAACGCAACACAATTCATACCCTTTCAGTATGTCTCCATATTCATGCAGTTTTGATGGTGCGGAGATTTCATTGAGGAAGTCAGTTTCTATGAAAAATTTGAAAGTCAGCCTGGCCTGGCAGATCCTGCTGGCCCTTGTGCTGGGCATCTTGCTGGGCAGTTACCTCCATTATCATAGCGACAGTCGCGAGTGGCTGATTGCGAACCTTCTCTCCCCTGCGGGCGATATCTTTATTCATCTGATCAAGATGATTGTTGTGCCGATTGTGATCTCGACGCTGGTGGTCGGTATCGCGGGTGTTGGTGATGCGAAACAGTTAGGCCGCATCGGCGTTAAAACCATTCTCTATTTCGAAGTGATCACTACGGTTGCCATCGTACTTGGCATCACCCTGGCGAACGTGTTCCAGCCTGGTGCCGGGATCGATATGTCGCAGCTGGCGACGGTGGATATTTCGAAATACCAAAGCACAACCGCCGATGTGCAGAGCCATTCGCATGGGTTGATGGGGACTATTCTCTCGCTGGTACCGACCAACATTATCGCGTCCATGGCGAAGGGCGAGATGCTGCCGATCATCTTCTTCTCGGTACTCTTTGGCCTGGGGCTTTCTTCCCTGCCCGCGACGCACCGTGAACCGCTGGTGACCGTGTTCCGCTCTATCTCCGAAACCATGTTCAAAGTCACCCACATGGTGATGCGTTATGCGCCAGTCGGGGTATTCGCGCTGATTGCGGTGACCGTAGCGAACTTCGGCTTTGCCTCCCTGTGGCCGCTGGCGAAGCTGGTGATTCTGGTGCACTTCGCGATTCTGTTCTTCGCGCTGGTGGTGCTGGGCATTGTGGCGCGCCTGTGCGGGCTCAGCATCTGGATCCTGATCCGCATCCTGAAGGATGAGCTGATTCTGGCGTACTCCACGGCAAGCTCCGAGAGCGTACTGCCGCGTATCATTGAGAAGATGGAGGCCTACGGTGCGCCGGCGTCCATTACCAGCTTCGTTGTACCGACCGGTTACTCCTTCAATCTGGATGGTTCAACGCTGTATCAGAGTATTGCAGCGATCTTTATCGCGCAGCTGTACGGCATTGACTTGTCGCTGTGGCAGGAAATCGTACTGGTTCTGACGCTGATGGTGACTTCAAAAGGGATCGCAGGCGTGCCGGGCGTCTCCTTCGTGGTGCTGCTGGCGACGCTGGGCAGCGTCGGTATTCCGCTGGAAGGCCTGGCGTTTATTGCCGGTGTGGACCGTATCCTCGACATGGCGCGTACCGCGCTGAACGTGGTGGGTAATGCCCTGGCGGTACTGGTAATCGCTAAGTGGGAACACAAGTTCGACCGTAAAAAAGCGCTGGCGTATGAACGCGAGGTACTGGGTCGTTTTGATAAAACGGCTGACCAGTGATGTAAAAAGCCGGGTGGCGGCTTCGTCTTACCGGGCCTACATAAGCCGTAGGCCCGGTAAGCGCAGCGCCACCGGGCAACAATTTACTCCCCGCTCAATGCATCAAACTCTTCACACCCGGTATCAAACCCTTCGGTACAGCTCAGGTTTAACCAGTAAAGCGCTTTCTGCTTATTCGGTGTGATAAAGCCTTTCTCACCCTGCCTGAACAGCATTCCTGCCCAGTACTCCGCATAGCCCGTCCGGGACAGAGCCGAACTCCGCTTGAACCACGATGCGGCCTGCACGTCATCCTGAGGAACTTCAACGCCGTTGGCATAGATCAGCCCCAGCAGCTGTTGCGCGTCTACCGCCGAGTCGCTATCGATGTCTTCGGTCGCCGATTGCAGCAGTGCGATGGCCTGCGGGTAGTCGGTTTTGCCCGCCTGCGTGTTCACCAGCACACGCGCCAGCATGATCGCGCCGCGTTTGCTGCCCGCAATGTTTGCCTGTTGGGCCAGGGCTTTAGCCTGCGCATAGTCACCCTGCGAAAAGTGGATTTGCGACAGCAGCGCCATGGCGTCGACATCACCGCCTTTTGCCGCTTTTTCCGCCCACAGCGCCGCCTGCGCGCTGTCGCCGGAACTGAACCAGGTATCGGCGAGATAATACTGCGCGCGCGCATCGCCCGCTTCAGCCTGCTTTTTATACTGGCTGCCTATCTCATCGGCATGGGCAAACGCGGTTAAAAATAACAACATCAGAAAAAGGATTTTCATGGATTCTTATCATCTGGGTACACGCCGCGCAGTATAATCGCGGCGACAGAAGAAAAAAACGGGTGCGTTAAGACCTCAGCATCCCACAAGCCGGGCGGAACACGCGTTCCGCCCGAAGAGGTTAGCCTGCGTTACAGGCTAATTTCGCCGCCACCTCCTGATGTTCACTCTTTATTGAAAACTCGCAGAGCCTGCCGCGAGTAATAAAGGTAAAGATCACTATCGTCAGGCAAACAATAAAGACGATGCCTAACGCAGTTTTTAATGGCGTCATGCCTTTTACTCCTTGTCAAAAAAAGAATAAGAGGCTACTCTCAACTTGTTGGAGTTGAGGGAGTAGCCTCGGGTAAATGAAAATTTCCCGGGGCTTTCTACTTTCTGTCCCTCAACAATGCTCAAGACAGAAAGTCTTAAGCACCCGCCGCACATCTTATCCCTCTGAATTAAAATGCAAAGATGTAATTCTATTCTGCGTAAATTACATTATTTCTGCGAGCCGCTTTCCAGAATAATAATTTCTATTTCTTATGAATTAATCGGAAATAAAAAGGGAGTGAATATATCACTCCCTTTATTCAACGATAAATTAACGGCTTCAACCCATTGCGCTTTCGCGCAGTCGGGCTTTCAGCTTGTTATATTCGTCGATCACATACTGTTCCGCAGCGTGTTGATCCGCAATGGGCTCCACGTTTACGGCGCAGTATTTATACTCCGGCGTTTTGGTTATCGGGCTTAAGTTCTCGGTCACCAGCTCGTTGCAGGCGCCAATCCACCACTGGTAGGTCATATAGACTGCCCCTTTGTTCGGACGGTCGCTGACCTGCGCGCGGGTAATGATGCGGCCTTTACGCGAATTCACCCACACCAGCGCTTCATCTTCAATACCGAGCCGTTCGGCATCGGCGGTGTTGATCTGCGCGTAACCCGGTTCATCCGCCAGCGCCGCCAGCGCGGCGCAGTTGCCGGTCATGGAACGGCAGGAGTAGTGGCCCACTTCACGCACGGTGGAGAGCACCATCGGATACTCGTCGGTGAGCTTATCGATCGGCGCGACCCAGTCGCAGGTGAAGAACTGCGCCAGCCCGTTCGGGGTGTCGAACTTCTCTTTAAAGAGGTATGACGTCCCCTGATCGGATTCTGACTCATCCCGGCACGGCCACTGGATGTAGCCCAGCTCACCCATTTTTTCATAGGTTGCCCCATAAAAGTCCGGGCACAGATGCCGCAACTCGTCCCAGATCTCCTGGGTGTTGTTGTAGTGCATCGGGTAGCCCATGCGGGTGGCGATTTCGCTGATGATCTGCCAGTCCGTTTTCAGATCCCATTTCGGCTCGACGGCCTTGAAGAAGCGCTGGAAGCCGCGGTCTGCCGCCGTATAGACACCTTCATGCTCGCCCCAGGAGGTCGACGGCAAAATCACATCCGCCGCTGCCGCGGTTTTGGTCATAAAGATATCCTGAACAATCACCAGCTCCAGATCCTCAAAGCCTTTGCGCACTGCGGACAGTTCGGCGTCGGTCTGGAGCGGATCTTCACCCATGATGTAGGCCGCACGCACTTCACCGTGCGCCGCGCGGTGCGGCAGCTCGCTGATGCGATACCCGGTGTGTGCCGGCAGGCTCTCCACGCCCCAGGCCTTCGCAAACTTCTCGCGGTTTTCCGGGAATTTGACGTACTGGTAGCCCGGATAGGTGTCCGGCAGCGCGCCCATATCACACGCACCCTGCACGTTATTCTGACCACGCACCGGGTTCACGCCCACATGCGCTTTACCCAGATTGCCGGTCAGCATGGCGAGGCTGGTGAGCGAGCGCACGGTTTCCACGCCCTGGTAGAACTGGGTCACGCCCATGCCCCAGAGAATGGCGGCGGTTTTTGCCCCGGCATACATTCTGGCCGCCTGACGAATCTCCTGCGCGCTGACGCCGGTTATCGCTTCGACGGATTCAGGCGTATAGCCCTCGACTATTTTCTTATACTCTTCAAAGCCTTCTGTACGGGTCGCGACAAACGCCTGGTCGTACAGGTTCTCCTCAATAATGACGTGCCCCATTGCGTTCAACAGCGCGATGTTTGAACCGTTTTTCAATGCAATGTGCATATCCGCAATGCGCGCGGTTTCAATTTTGCGCGGATCGCAGACGATGATTTTCGCCCCATTCTGTTTAGCGCGAATAACGTGGTTCGCGACGATAGGGTGAGAATCCGCCGGGTTATAACCAAAGATGAAGACGAGATCGGTATTATCTATCTCGTTGATGGCATTACTCATTGCGCCGTTACCGACCGACTGGTGCAGACCTGCAACCGATGGGCCGTGTCAGACGCGAGCGCAGCAGTCGACGTTATTGGTACCAATAACGGCGCGCGCGAATTTTTGCATCACATAGTTGGTTTCATTCCCGGTTCCGCGTGAGGAGCCGGTGGTCTGAATCGCATCCGGGCCATACTTGGCCTTGATGGCGGTGAGGCGCGTGGCGACGTAATCCAGCGCTTCATTCCAGGAGACGGCTTCCAGCTTGCCGCCGCGCTCGCGGCGGATCATAGGGGTTTTCAGGCGCGGGGTGAGGATTTGGGTATCGTTAATAAAATCCCAGCCGTAATATCCTTTCAGGCACAGCGTGCCCTGATTGGTTTTACCCTGCGCCGCTTCCGCCCGGACGATTTTGCCGTTATTGACCACCAGGTGGATCTTGCAACCTGAGGCACAATAAGGGCAAACCGTGACGACTTTTTTCATCACTTTGCTCCAGTTAAACAGTTCTTACCTGCCCAATATGCAGCTTCTATGCCATGTTTTTATTATGGGTATTTCCTGACTTTACGACCCTTTGCGTGGCAAAACCCTGACGAAAAACAGCCAATCGTCAAAATTGACGTGTCGAAAGGGCAGGGGATGTGACATGGATTGAATTTCCGTCACGTAAAAAACAATTCGGCTGGAGCCGGCGGCAGAATGGTTCAGACTTAACATAATTCCCTGACGGAAGCATGCGATGAAACCGGCGATTCTGGTGGTTGACGATGATGTCGCAGTCTGCGAACTGCTACAGGATGTGCTCAGCGAGCACGTCTTTACCGTACTGACGTGTCACTCTGGGCAGGACGCGGTGAACCGTGTCCAGCAGGACTCCGGCATTGCGCTGGTTCTGCTGGACATGATGCTGCCGGATATCAACGGATTACAGGTTTTACTGCAACTGCAAAAGCAGCGACCATCGCTACCGGTGGTAATGCTGACGGGGCTGGGAAGTGAATCAGATGTGGTCGTCGGGCTGGAAATGGGCGCTGATGATTACATCGGAAAACCGTTCAATCCGCGCGTGGTGGTCGCCCGCGTTAAGGCGGTGCTGCGGCGTACCGGCGCGCTGGACGCGGAGCCTGCCGCGCCGCGCGTTGAAGGTATTGCCTTTAACGGCTGGACGCTGGACACCACCCGCTGCGAGCTGAGCGATCCGCAGCGTAATACCGTGCCGTTAACACAAGGCGAATATGGCCTGCTGCTGGCATTAACGCAAAACGCCCGCCGGGTACTGAGTCGTGAACAGCTGCTGAAGCTGACCCACAGCGAAAGCGCCGAGGTCTTTGACCGCACTATCGACGTGTTGATCATGCGGCTACGGCGAAAAATTGAGGTCAATCCGCACCAGCCTCTGCTGATCAAAACCATTCGCGGTCTGGGCTATGTTTTTGCCACGGACGTTTCCCATCATGAGAAAGCCGCCTGACCGTTCTCCTGAATAAACGCCTGAAGCTCGGCCAGCGTTTTCGCGCCGTCAATTGCATTAGCCGCCAGCAGGCTGGCCCGCGCGCAGGCGTGCGCCAGATAAATACTCTCCGTCAGCGGCAGGGATTCATGGCAGCCGTATAAAAAGCCCGCGCAAAACGCGTCGCCCGCGCCGACGCTGCCGATAATCTCGTCCTGCGTCAGCTTCCACGACGGAACCCATTGCCCTTTTTCACCCGGCGCTTCACCCCATGCCCCTTCCGGACAGTGGATCACCACCCGCTGTCGCACGCCTGCCGCCAGCAGTTGTGTGGCAGCGTCGGCGATATGGGCCATGTTCAGCGCATCATGGCCGTCACGGATCTCAAGCCCGCTAAACTCACCGGCTTCCAGCTCGTTAATCACCAGATAATCAAGATGGCGCAGGGCAGGGAGCACCAGCGGCTGATAGCGCGGATCGCCCTTGCGGGACACCAGATCGAGCGAGGTTTCATACCCCTGATCGCGCATCTGTGCCAGTAACCGCGCGCTGCGGGTGCCAAATTCCTCGTCCGGCATGTCCAGGCTGTCGAGCAGCAGCAGGTAGCCGAGATGGAAGATCTTCAGCGATCCGTCTAAACGATCGAAGGCGGGAAGATCCAACAGGCGGTTGGCGCCCGGCGAGTGGAAAAAAGTGCGCTGTCCGCTGGGGTCGGTCATCACCTGCGACATCGACGTTGGGGCGAACGTTGTACGCTGCACGCGCTGGCGATTGACGTGATACTGGTCGAGCATCGCCAGAATATAGTCTCCGTCGCTGTCTTCCCCAATCAGCCCCACCGCCTGTAACGGCAGGCCGACGTGCATTTTCGCCAGCGTCAGCAGAACGTTGAGCGGCGCACCGCCGGTTGAGCGCTCACTGTGGGTGATTTCCGCCAGCCAGCCGCGCTCCGGCCACTGTACGATCTGGTGGACGTGATCCACCAGCATGTTGCCTGCGGCGATAATCCCTTTGCGTTCCATTATGCCTGCCCCGCGCTGCCGAAGATGCGCATCTGTTCCGCAACCGTATCGGTAATGGCCTCTTCAATGCCCAGCAGCAGCTCTGCAAATTCATCGTACAGCGGCTGGCGGTTTGCCATGCGCTGCTCAACGGCGGCGAGCGCGGCCTGCGACATGCCGGTATAAAAGTTGATTTTATGAATGCCCAGCTCGATGGCGCGGCGGAAATCAGTATCGCTTATGCCAGAGCCGCCGTGTAAAACCAGCGGCAGGCCCGTCTGCTGTCGAATGGCGTCCAGACGCGGGAAATCAAGCTTCGGCTCGCCCTTGTATTTGCCGTGCGCGTTGCCAATGGCGACCGCCAGCGCGTCGATACCGGTTAAATCGACAAACTCGCGCGCCAGCTGCGGATCGGTGAAGAAGGCTTCATCCGCATGCCCGTAAAGCGCACCCCCTTCATCACCCCCGACCGCGCCCAGCTCCGCCTCTACCGAGACGCCCACCGCATGGCACATCTTCACCACTTCCCGCGTCTGGCGGATATTTTCCTCATAGCTCAGCGTCGAGCCGTCGAACATCACCGAGCTGAACCCTAAGCGCAGGGCGCGCACGACGGCCTCAAAATGCAGCCCGTGGTCGAGGTTAAGCACCACGGGAATATCGTGACGGGCGGCTTCGAACTTCACTGCTTCGACAAGCGACTCCAGAGACACGTACTTAAAATGCACTTCGGCGATGTTGATGATGAACGGCGAGCGTTCCTGTTTCGCGGCGGCAAACAGCGCGCGCAGGAAGTGGGAGTCGAGCACGTTGAACGCGCCCAGGGCGTAGCGGTGTTCCCTGGCGTGGGCCAGACCATCGGCAAGAGAAATCAATGGCATCATTCACTCCTTATATCCGAAACAGGTTGTACTCGTTGCACAGCACCAGCACCGCCGGTTCGTCTTCTTCAATGGTGTTGTAGCGGTCAATGGGCTGTAAAAAGTGGTTGTCGTGTTCATCGTCATTGACCGACGACACTTCGCCCACCAGCACGTCGCCAAAGCCGCGTTCACCCCAGAAACTGTGGTACAGGCCGGGCGTCAGGCAGATGCTCTCCCCTGGTGTGAGGCGCAGCTGGCTGCCGGGCGTGTGCGTCTGCCGACAGCCGTCGACGGTAACGGTCACGTCGGTGTTTTCGGTCTCTTCATGCGCGCCCGCATTCCATAACTCAATAATCAGATTCCCGCCGCCGCGGTTAATGATGTCCTCCCGCTTGCGCCAGTGAAAATGCATCGGCGTCACCTGGCCGTCGCGGACGTGCATGATTTTTTCGGCATAGCACTTTTCATAGGGCACGCCGTTGGGGGAGCCGTTGCGCAGGGTGAACAGCGTTAACCCCTGTGCAGCGAAGTTGTTGCCACCAAATGCCGTCACGTCCCAGCCGAGCCTGAGGTCAAACACCTCCTGCCATGCGGCCTGGTCAAGCTGCTGCCATTTTGTCGGCGGAAAGCTGGCAAAAGGCGGGAGATGCACGTCGTGCATGGAGAAGAACTGCCGCGTATGGCCGAGGATTTCATTGATGTCGGAGCGTTTCATGGGGACTCCTTGAAAACAGTTCCCTCTCCCGGTGGGAGAGGGAAAAGGATCATTTAACCGTCCACCCCTTATACGTGCCGACGTTCTTTTTATCGATCATCGTCACCGGGATCAGCACAGGCTCTTTCGGCGCAGGTTTGCCCTGAAGAATGTCATAGCCGATCTCCACCGCCTTCGCCGCCATCACCTGCGGATCCTGCGCTGGCGTCGCCACAAACAGGGAGTTTTCGCGCTTCAGGGCTTCTTCACCGTCCGGGCTGCCATCCACACCAACGATAAAGAACTCGTTGCGCTGCGCCTGCTTCGCGGCCAGATCGGCGCCGATCGCGGTAGGATCGTTAATCGCGAATACGCCGTCTATCTTCGGATTAGCCGCCAGCAGGGAGGTCATGACCTCCAGCCCGCCTTCACGGCTGCCTTTGGCGTTCTGGTTATCCGAGAGCACTTTGATATCCGGGTGGCGCCTGAACTCGGTCTGGCAGCCCTCCACGCGGTTTTGTACCGCAGAAACCGGCGGCCCGTTGATGATCACCACGTTGCCTTTACCTTTCAGGCGGTCGGTAATGTACTTACAGGCCATCTCACCCGCCTGGGTGTTATCGGAGGTGATGGTCGCATCGGCTCCTTCCGCCGCCACGTCAACCGCCACGACCACGATCCCCGCCTCTTTGGCGCGTTTTACCGCCGGGCCGATCCCTTTGGAATCCGCGGCGTTGAGGATGATCATGTCCACTTTCGCCGCAATGAAGTTATCAATCTGCGACACCTGCTGGCCCAGATCGTACCCGCTGGAGACCAGCGTCACCTTGACGTTGTCCCCCGCCAGCTTGCGCGCTTCCAGCTCGGCACCTTTGGTGATCTGCACGAAGAACGGGTTAGCCAGGTCGCCCACCGTCACGCCGATGGATTTCAGATCTTTTGCCTGCGCAAACGGGGTTGCGGCCAGCAGCGCGCCAGCACAGAGCGCGGTCACTAAGGGCTTCAATCTCATGCTGTATTCCTCACGTAGGGTATTGTTGTTATGCACTTTGATGGTGTCGGGTACGGTATTTGTCGATCAGCACCGCAATGATGATCACCGCCCCTTTGATCACCAGCTGCCAGAAGTAGGAGACGCCCATCAGCGTCATGCCGTTGTTGAGGGTGGCGATGATCAAGGCACCGACCAGCGTGCCGGTGATCGTGCCGATCCCGCCGACGAAGCTGGTGCCGCCGAGGATCACCGCCGCAATTGCATCCAGCTCATACCCCGTGCCGAGGTTGCCATTGGCGCTGTAGAGACGTGAAGCGCTCATGACGCCGCCGAGACCGGAGAGCAGGCCGCTCATGCCGTAGACAAACAGCAGCACCAGCCAGACCTTAATGCCCGTTAAGCGCGCCGCCTGCATATTGCCGCCGACCGCATAGATGTGAACGCCGAGGGTTGTGCGACGCAGAATAAACCAGCACACCACAATCACCGCCAGGGCGATCACAACCAGCCAGGGGATCGGGCCGAGGTAGTTATTGCCGATCCACTCGAAGTTGATGTTGGAGTTAATGACCGTCGTGCCGTCCGCCAGCAGGTAGGCCGCGCCGCGCAGCGCCGTGTAGGTGCCGAGCGTGACGATAAATGGCGGAAGTCCGGCGAAGGCCACCAGCGCGCCGTTGAACAGCCCCAGTACCATACCGAGCATTAGCGCCGCCGGAATGGAGAGCATCGCAAATTCAGGGATAAGCGAGACCACCATCGCCGCCACCGCCGTGGTGCCCAGAATCGAGCCCACGGAGAGGTCAATCCCGCCGGTCAGGATGATGAAGGTCATCCCGGCCGCCAGAACAATGTTGATCGACGCCTGCCGGGTAATATTGAGCAGGTTACTTTCTGTGAAAAAGTTCGGAGCGATAAAGCCAAATACAGCCACAATCAGGATTAAAATCGGCAAAATGCCGATCGTTTGCATCAGATCGCTCATCAGCATTTTTTTGGCAGAGGCGGATTTCGCCACCTGCTGCGGATGGGTTGGAGTTGTCATAATTACACCGCCTGATGATGTGTGTCGTTCACGCCGGTTGCCAGCGTCATGATGTTTTCCTGAGAGATGTCGCGCCCGTGCAGTTCACCCGCAATGCTGCCTTCCCGCATCACGTACACCCGGTCGCTCATTCCTACTACTTCCGGCAGCTCGCTGGAGATCATCAGGATCGCCACCCCTTTGCGCGCCATCTGGTTCATGATGCGGTAGATCTCGCTTTTTGCCCCGACGTCCACGCCGCGCGTGGGTTCGTCCAGAATCAGAATGCGCGGGCCTATCGCCACCCAGCGGGAGATCAGCAGTTTTTGCTGGTTGCCGCCGGAGAGCCCGCCTGCGCGCACCTGAGAATGCGGCACGCGGATATTGAGCAGGGCGATGGCGTCATCGGAAATCGACTGCGCTTTTTTGCGGTTCAGCCAGCCGAAGGTGGCGTCGCGCTCCAGCGTCGCCATGGTGATGTTCTCCTGCGCCGCCAGCTCCAGAAATAGCCCCTGCTCCTTGCGGTTCTCGGTGAGAAAACCGATGCCGTTCTCAATGGCCGCGCGCGGGGAGTGGATCACCACCGGTTCGCCGTCCACCTCAATCATGCCGCCGGTGGCTTTGCGCACGCCGAAGATCAGCTGCGCCAGCTCAGAACGCCCGGCGCCGACCAGCCCTGCCAGCCCGACGATTTCACCGGAGCGAACCTGCAAACTGCACGGCTGCACTTTTTTGCCATCCGTGAGATGATGCACGTTCAGACGCGGGCTGCCGAGCGGAATATCGCGCTCTTTGTTGAACAGGTCGCTTAACGGACGACCCACCATCATGCGCACCAGCTCGGAGGCGTTGAGCTTGTCGCGCGTCAGGCTGCCGACGTATTGCCCGTCGCGTAGCACGCTGACGCGGTCAGAGAGTTCATACACTTCCGCCATGCGGTGGCTGATGTAGATAATCGCCATCCCTTCATCGCGCAGGCGCAAAATCAGTTCGAACAGACGGTGGGTTTCGCGTGAGGAGAGGGCGGCGGTAGGTTCGTCCATCACCAGAATGCGGCTGTTGCGGTGCAGCGCGCGGGCGATCTCCACCTGCTGTTGCTCGGCGATGGTCAGTTTCATGACCAGGTCGGTGGCGCTGAACTGCGCGCCCAGACGGTCAATGACCGCCTGGGCCTGGGCAGCCATCTCTTTGCGCTGGACCAGCCCGCCGCGCGACAGCTCGCTACCGAGAAAAATGTTTTCCGCCACGGTCAGGTTAGGAGCAAGCTGCATCTCCTGATAAATCAGGGTAATGCCTGCGGCCAGCGCATCCTTCGGCCCTTTGATGTGAAACGGCTGACCGTCGATGAGGATGTCGCCGCTGCTGGCGGTATAGGCGCCTGCGAGGATCTTCATCAGCGTGCTCTTTCCGGCGCCGTTTTCCCCCATCAGCGCGTGGATCTCACCGGGGAAAACCGTCAAATCCACGCCCTTGAGCGCGTGGAAATTGCCAAAGGTTTTGGCAATGTGGCGCATCTCTAAAACCGGGGTTCTGCTCATGGCGGATCTCCTGTGAATGTCGATATCTGCACTTCATCACAGGCGCGTAAATGCAAAATGTCAGAAGCTGTTCATATTTGTCATAGTTATGAATAGCTAATCGCCATCACATTTTCCTTTTCCCTCTCCCTGTGGGAAGAGGGCCAGGGTGAGGGCACCAAACCGCAGAGGAGCCCAAACCCATGCCATCACGCCCCCCGTTCTTCACCAGCGCCCGCGGTCGCCTGCTGATATTTAACCTGCTGGTGGTGGCGGTAACGCTGATGGTCAGCGGCGTGGCGGTGCTCGGCTTTCGTCATGCCAGCCAGATCCAGGAGCAGGTGCAGCAGCAAACGCTGGATGACATGACCGGCAGCATGAACCTCGCGCGCGACACGGCCAATGTGGCAACGGCGGCGGTGCGGCTGTCGCAGGTGGTCGGTGCGCTGGAGTACAAAGGCGAAGCTGAGCGGCTTAAACAGACGCAAATGGCGCTGCGCCACTCGCTGGAGCAGCTTGCCGATGCGCCGCTGGCGCAGCAGGAGCCGGCGCTGGTGACGCGTATTATTCGCAGGAGCAATGAGTTACAGCAGAGCGTGACGGGAATGCTGGAGCGCGGGCAAAAACGGCATCTGGAGCGTAACGCGCTGCTCAGCGCGCTGTATCAAAGCCAAAGCTACCTGCGTCATTTGCAGGATATCAACCGTCGTTACGCGAGCAATGTGCCAGACGCCCGGCAGCTTGCAGAGATGGACAGGCTGATCGTTGCCGCCATTGATACCCCTTCACCGCGCGCCACGGTGCAGCAGCTGGATGCAGTAACCGCGATGTTACCCGCGAGCGCCCTGCAACCGGTGGTCAACCTGGTGCTCCCGGATTTTAATGATGAGCTGCGCAAGCTCGCGCCACTGTCGAAGCAGCTGGAAGAGAGCGATCTGTCCATCAGCTGGTACATGTTCCACATCAAGGCGCTGGTAGCGATATTAAACCGCGACATCAATCAGTACGTTGAACAGGTGGCGCAGGCCTCCCGGCTGCGTACCGCCCAAAGTCACCAGGAGCTGCGCTCCATCAGCGTGTTTATCAGCGTTTTCGCGGTGCTGGCGCTGATCATCACCGGCTGCGCCTGCTGGTATATTTATCGCAATCTGGGCTCCAACCTGACGGCTATCTCAAGGGCAATGTCGCGTCTCGCTCACGGAGAGCAGAATGTGTCGGTGCCCGCACTACAGCGGCGTGATGAGCTGGGGGAACTGGCGCGCGCGTTTAACGTTTTTGCACGCAATACCGCTTCGCTGGAGCACACCACGCGGCTGCTTAAGGAGAAGACCTCGCAGATGGAGGTCGACCGCATCGAACGTCAGGGGCTGGAGGAGGCGCTGCTGCACAGCCAGAAAATGAAGGCGGTCGGGCAACTGACGGGCGGTCTGGCGCATGATTTTAATAACCTGCTGGCGGTGATTATCGGCAGTCTGGAGCTGACCGATTCAGCGTCACCGGACGCGCCGCGCATCACTCGTGCGCTCAAAGCCGCGGAACGCGGGGCCATGCTCACCCAGCGTCTGCTGGCCTTCTCGCGCAAGCAATCCCTGCAACCCCATGCGGTAGAGATGAAGCCGCTGCTGGAGAACCTGAGCGAGCTGATGCGGCACTCCCTTCCCGCCACGCTGACGCTGGATATTGAAGCGCAAACCCCGGCCTGGCCCGCATGGATTGACGTCAGCCAGCTGGAAAATGCCATTATCAACCTGGTGATGAACGCCCGTGATGCAATGGAGGGGCAAAACGGTGTGATTAAAATCCGCACCTGGAACCAGCGTGTGACCCGCAGCGACGGGCGCAGGCAGGATATGGTCGCGCTGGAGGTGATTGACCACGGCTGTGGGATGTCGCAGGAGGTGAAATCGCAGGTCTTTGAACCGTTCTTCACCACCAAACAGACCGGCAGCGGCAGCGGATTAGGGCTGTCGATGGTGTACGGCTTTGTGCGTCAGTCCGGGGGGCGCGTTGAGATCGAAAGCGCGCCGGGGCAGGGAACCACCGTGCGGCTCCAGCTGCCGCGCTCGACGCTGCCCGCGTTCTCCAATGATGCCGCGCTGGCGACCACGGCCCCGGCAGAAAGTGAGCTGCTTGTGCTGGTCCTGGAAGATGAGGCGGGCGTGCGGCAGACCCTGTGTGAGCAACTGCACCAGCTTGGCTACCTGACGCTCGAAGCCGAAAACGGCGAGCAGGCGCTGAACATGCTGGACGCATCACCGGATATCGACATGTTTATCAGCGACCTGATGCTGCCGGGCGGCCTGAGCGGTGCGGAGGTGATCGGCCATGTACGCAGCCACTATCCGCAGTTGCCGGTGCTGCTGATCAGCGGGCAGGATTTGCGCCCGGCGCATAACCCACAGCTGCCGGACGTTCAGTTACTGCGAAAACCGTTCACCCGCGCACAGCTGGCGCAGGCGCTGCGGAAGGTGATGGTAATTTGATTTGTCCTTCATTTTCAGAATTTAACTCCTGTTTCAGTCATTTACAGTCCCGTCTCGGCATGTAACCATCCTGATTTAACCCTATTTATTATCAGGTTTTTGTTATGGATAACTGGCTGGCGCTTTTTGACGGACAGACCCGTTACTTTCTGGATATTTTTGACAGTCCAGTGAAGCCGGATGTTTTGCGTTTTCGTGGCAGGGAAGCCCTGAGCGAGCCGTTCCGGTGGGACATCGAGTTCACCACCCCACAGGCGAGCATTCCTCCGGAACAGGTGCTGATGAAATATGCCACCTTCCGGATGCGAAGCGGCAAAAATGTCCACGGCATCGTCACCCGCCTGGAATGGCTGTCCACATCAAAAGACCAGTCTCACTACCGGCTCACGCTCAGTTCCCGTCTGGCGCTCCTGGGATACACCCGGCAGTGCGCCGTGTTTCAGAACCAGTCCGTTCCGGAAGTGGTGGAGCAGGTGCTGCGCAAGCACGGACTGGAGGGACCTGATTTTGAATTCAGGCTGGCGCGCACCTACCCGCCGCGTGAAATTATCACCCAGTGGCGGGAAACGGACCTTGAGTTTATCCGGCGTATTCTGTCCGAGGTGGGCATTTACTGGCGTACGGAGATGGACGACGTGCGCGGTCTGGATACGTACATATTTGCCGACAGCCAGCTTAACTACCGGTTTGACGTGCGGCTGCCGTACCGCAAGCCCTCGGGTCTGTTTGACGGCGCGGCGGAATCGGTCTGGGATGTGCGGACCTGGCACAGGGGTGTCACCGGCACCGTCGCCACGCGGGATTACAACTACCGGACAGCCACCACGCCGATGGATGCGACGGTCAGCGTGCGTCATGATGGGGTCACCACCGGGGAGCATTACCGCTACGCCGCGCCTTACCGTGAGGCGGGTGATGACACCAGCCCGGAGCCGGAAACCGAATCCGGGGCCTTTTATGCCCGCATCCACCACGAGCGGGAACTCATCAAATCAGCCCGCATTCACCTGTTCAGCAATGCTGCCCACCTCACGCCCGGGCAGGTGCTGGAGCCGCAGGGCGATGTCATTGATGCCCTGAAAGAGGGTGTTGTCCTCACGCTTGTGACCTTCCGGGGGGCCCGTGATTCCCGCCTGCACGTGTCGGTGTGGGGCATGCCTTACACCGAACGGTACTGTTTCCGCCCTGCGGACATCCCGCGTCCGGAAATCCACGGCACGCTTCCGGCCCGGGTCGAGAGCCGGGAGAAAAATGATATTTACGCTCACCTTGACGAGCAGGGCCGCTATCGGGTGAAGCTCGACTTCGACCGGGAGGGGACGGAAGCCGGTTACAGCTACCTGTGGCTGCGGATGGCGAAACCGTATGCCGGTGACACGCTGGGCTGGCACACGCCGCTCACCGACGGGACCGAAGTGGCGATAGCATACAGCAACGGTGATATTGACCTGCCGTATATCGCATATGCCCTGCACGATTCTGAACATCCGGACCCTGTCTCCCGCGACAACCACACCCGCAACGTGCTGCGCACGCCCGCCAACAACAAGCTGCGGATGGAGGATAAGCGCGGGGAGGAGCACATCAAGCTCGCCACGGAGTACGGCAAAACGCAGCTGAACAGCGGGCATCTGGTGGACGCGCAGGAGCAGCCCCGGGGCAAAGGCTTTGAACTCCGGACCGATGAGCACGGCGTTATTCGCGTCGCAAAGGGGCTGTTTGTCACCGCGGACGGGCAGCAGAAGGCCGCAGGCGGGGTGCTGGAGATGAGCACGGCACTCAGGGAGATCGACGTCTGCCTGAAACAGCTTCAGCAGCTGGAGATGGCGGCAGAGCAGGCGCAGGCGCTGAAGGCGGATATCGACAGCCAGATACAGATGTTTGAGCAGCGGCTGAAACCGCTCAATGAAGCCGTGCTGTTCTCGGCCCCGGCAGGGATGGCGCTGACCAGCGGTGAGCACCTGCAAATGGCAGCCACAAAAAACGTTGCCATTAACGCCGGGGGCGATATCAGCGCCGGAGCAATGGGCAATGCGACCCTGCTTACCGGGGAGAAACTGGGGCTCTTTGCCCGCACCGGTCAACTGAGCCTGAAATCCGGCGAAGGGCCAATCGATGTCCAGGCGCAAAATGCGAACATGCGGTTGTTTGCGGAGAGAAAGCTGACGCTGAGCTCAGCAAGTGACATCTCGTTTGCCGGGAAAAAGCGCATCACGCTGATTGGCGGCGGGAGCTACCTGCGGCTTGAGGCCGGGAAGATTGAGTACGGTACGACAGCGACGTACCTGCGGAGAACAAAGAGAACAATGGCGGCGGCCCCGGCCACCATGCCATTACCTATTCCATTGCTTCCCGGTCAGTATCTACCGCTTAACGGAACAATTTGCATCGAGTGCCTCCTCAATGCCATCAAAGCCAATGACGCTATTGTCCAGGGAGCGTAGAAAATGAATGCCACAAATATGATCCAGGCGTTACCGGAATCGAAAAACGCACATTTATTTCTGTTACTGGAAGGTGGGGCGCAAACAACAGAATCTTTTCAGGCTTTTTATAACGAAAACGCAGCAGTTATGTATTCGTTGTATCTTCATCCACAACTTACCGAAGCCAGAGATTATGGTCCCTGGTTGTTTGCAATAAGGGATAAAGAGGAGTTAACGGCCCGTATTACCTCAACGCCGGGGTTAACTGCTGTTATCGCCTCTTCACAATCCGCAGGGGCGTTAGCCGTTCAGCTTTCTGCGGCCTGCACAATGATTTCTCCGGAAGGAGCAGCGACTTTAGTGCGTTTTTATATGCATGATGTCATTCGTCTGCTGGCGGGCCTGAAAGAACGTGAGTGGCATAGCCTATTATTCAGGGAGATTTCTCAGTGGTGGGCACCTGGTGAAAACGAATGGCAGCAGATGCACATTCCCGCTTCAACAGTAATCAATGCCAGAGACAGTGCCATACGGCTAAATCATGAAGAATGGCAACACATCACGGATAAACCTGTTGTCACCGTAGTGTTAGCCGCGTGGCAGAAAATGCCATCCAGCCAGCATTTTCCCGCCTGTGCTCAACGTGACATGGTTATAAAAGCACTGAATAAGGCCAGAGAGGCGAAAATGAAAGCGGGTACAGAGCAAAAACTTTATGCTCTTTATCATCTTAATGGCGGAAAAAAGAACCTGGAGTCAGATGATATTCAGGCTGCACTCGAAAAAGTGGTTCAGGGAAAAGTATCGCTGGAATATGTGTTATTCAAACATGCGCAATCTCAGGGATGAAAATACAGAATGGGATTCTTCAGGACGTATAAGAAAATAGACGGTGCGGTTAACCGGGGTTATGCCCGCTGGGGAAAAGGGATCTGGGGGGCATTGTTACTGCCGGTGGTGATTTATCTTGGCTGGTCGGTATGGGCGGCTGTCTGGGGACCTCCATCGGGGCCGGTGACGCTGATTATTCACAGTGAGCTCGACAGACCTGTTCTGGGGTTTAGCGTAAACGGGGTGGCAGGTTCGAATGCATTTGCTCATGGCGGGGGCGGTGCCACCTGCTGCGGCAGCATCAGCGGGGATAAGGCCGAGGTGATCTGGACACTAGATATAACTCACGAGCAATACCTTAAAGGTATGAGATTAGAAACACGCCGCACGGTAATGCCTATGCCTGGTCGCCAGTGGGGTGAAAACTATCTTCATGTCTATTTTCTGCCTGAAGATAATGTTCGGTTATGGTGGAGTACCGGATTTAATCATCCTGATTCTCACGATATCAAAGACCAAACCGCAGAATTAAAAAAAGGAAAATAAGATATGGATATTGAAAGCCTTATTGCGGCAGCAAACCGGGCTCAGCAGGCGGAAGATGCTGGTTTAGGGAACTGTTCACGGGTATGGCATGTGGGGTTCTTTTTTGATGGAATTCATCGAAATATCGAACAGGATGCGCCGGAGCATCGTCTCAGCAACATTGCTCGTTTGTTTCGAGCATTTCCAGATGATGCACAAAAATCAAATAAAGAGTACTACTCTAAATTCTACATTTCAGGACTGGGCACTCCTTTTAATGAAACTGTCGTTGAAAAGCTTCACACCATCATGGACAGTGGCCTGGGCAGCATAAAGGATGAGTTAAAAGGACAGCCCGGTGAAATGGCCAAAGACGCGGGCATGGATTCCATAAAGGGCAACAACTGGTACGAGGTTTTAAAAAACCAGGGAAAGAAACTTCTTAACCCTACGGAATGGAAAAAACTGGCCTCCGATACGGCAAAAAAGGCTGCCAAAAAAAGTGTCATCGAAGCAACTTCCTGGCTCCGTGATAACCCTGTGATAGCCGATATGCTGGTAACGGGTGCTGATACCCGTATTGCATCGACAAAAATATCGTTTGAAGAAGGATACAAAGAAGCCGTTAAAAAAAGCCCGGTTCCCATCAAGCTTATCTCTGTTTCACTGTTCGGCTTCGATCTCGGTGCTACCTTGGCACGTAAATTTCTCGACAGTCTGCTAAAAGACATCTGTAAGAAAGAGGGGGATAAATACAACTATCAGGGCATACCCGTTGATATCGTCTTCACAGGCCTGTTTGACTGCTCGCGACGCACATCGGCCAGCAACAACAACGGTGTGGATTACTTTATCTCTGCGTTTGGCGGGCCGATAAAAGGCATCAGCGTATTGCTGGGGGATAAGTCCATCGACCAGGACACCCCACTGCCTAAGGCGGTAAAGAAAAGCCTGCATCTCGTTGCCGCCCATGAAACCCGCGTCTGGCGCTGCCTGTACCGTACCGGCAATAACCCGGCGCACAAGGAAGAACTCAGTCCCGGCTGCGCGGAGGATGTTGGCGGAGGTCTGAAACCGGACGAACAGAAACCCAGTGCGGAACTCTGCCGCGTGGCGCTGCACAGGATGTACCGCGAGGCGACCATGGCGGGTGTGCCTTTCCCTGATTTTCAAAGTTTGAAATCTTACTCCGAAACCGTAGCCAGCTATTTCATCGTCCAGGACAACGTTAAAAACCAGTCCGTCCTGCAATGGGCGAAGGCGTACCAGAGCGCGCTGCCCTTTACCTCATTAAATACCGCTTGCCAGAACCGGCATCTGGACAGCTATATCGACTGGCTGGGTCGTCAGTACTATCAGTACCGCACGGAATGCCTGAAATACGAAAAGCAGCGCGGTGATACGCTGGCCTCAGCTGGCGCATCGGCAGGGTTTGCAGGCATTACGCAGGAAGCGAAGGAGACCGCCGGGCAGTACGCGAATGAACTTGCTGTACTACAGCAAAACTGGGGATGGCTTGATTACGTAAAGAATGCGGCTATAAGAATGCGAAACAGTATGGAACAGAACCCTATGGACAGACGCCGGGATATCGTTCCGAACGTGTATGGATCCGCGCTGTGGCGTGCGAAGCGATTTCTGGACTATTTCCATGCGGCGAACCTCGGTAAACCCCAGCCGTTTCCCATAGATACGGCACCGTCAGAAATGTACGCATGGTTTGTACACGACCTGCAAACGGTAGACAAAGGCGCAGGTATTTCGCAGGACTTTTTTGTGATCCGCTCAATGGAGATGCCTGAGGCCTGATAAGTACTGTTAACAACAGAATTTGAGATTCCTCCGCTACACCGGCCAGTAGCCAGTCATTACCTTAAGGCCAGTTCACCTGCGAGTCTGGCCTTATGAAACGTTACTCTACCGCCCTGCTATGGGGTCTGCTGACTTTAACCAGCCAACTGGCGCATGCCGATGTGATTGATGATGCCATTGGCAATATTCAGCAGGCGATCAACGACGCCTATAACCCCGGCAGCAGCCGTAATGACGATGACGACGATCGTTACGACCGCAGCCGTCAAATCGACAGCCGACAGTACGACGATCGTCGTCGGCAGCTCGAAGACAGACGCCGCCGTTTAGACGAGCGTCAGCGTCAGTTGGACGACGACAGGCGTCGGTTAGAAGAGGACGAGCGCAGGTTGGAAGACGATTACGATCGCGGCTAAGTGCGGCCTGTTGCCCTCACCCCAACCCTCTCCCACGGGAGAGGGAGAAAACCTAATCCAGCACCATCACCATCCCGTCATACCCCGCTTCAATGCCGGACGGCAGCGGGTTATCCATCATCCACACGTCAAACTGATGGCTGATATGCGTCAGGATCACCTGCGGACAGCCAATCACCTCGTTCAGCGCAATCACCGTATTCAAATCACAATGGTTGCGCGGCGTCTCCGGGCGCGGTTCATAGCTACAGTCGATAATCATCGCCTGCGGCTGATTGTTTAGCAGAAACGTCACCGTTTTATCCGGCAGTCCGGCGGTATCAGAAAGCCACGCCACGCGGCTGTGGGCGGACTCCAGCAGATAGCCAAACGTGAGTTTTGAATGGTTGAGCGGCAGCGGCGTGACCCGCAAGCCCTGAAGTTCAAACGTCACAAATGGCTCCACCGTGTGGCTGAAATCCAGGATGCCCGGATGTTTGAACAGATCGTCACAGCCTGCCTCGTCTGGCGGACCGTAGACGGGAATGGTGGCGCCTACGCCCCAGCGCAGAGGGAAAAGCCCCTGAACGTGATCCATATGATAATGGGTAAGCAAAAACTGCTGGAAGCTGCCCGCAGGCCAGTCGTCCATCAGGTGTGGAATACCCGCGTCCAGCAAGGTGACCGCATCGTTGAATTTCACCGCCGCGCTACAGGGGCGACGGCGATAATTTTCCTGTAAACGCGCCCGTCGGCACGCCGCGCAGTCGCAGCCAAACACCGGCACCAGCTGCGCCCCTCCGGTTCCTGTCAGCGTGATCGTCAGACTCATAACGCACCTCTACAGCGGTTTGGTGAAGCGGAAATGGCTTTGCGTATACCCTTCACGAACATAAAAACGGTGCGCGTCCACGCGCTTCACGCTGGTGGAAAGCTCGGTCAGCTCGGCGCCTGCCTGCCGTGCGACGTCCTCTGCCCAGGCCAGCAGCTGGCTGCCCACTTTTAATCCGCGCGCCTGCGGCATCACCACCAGTTCCTGGATCTCGCCGATCCAGCGGGCGTGGTGCAGGTGAAACTGCATGTGCAGGCCGATCATCCCGATGATCTGCCCGTCCAGCTCGGCCAGCTGGTAGCGCATATTGTGATCCCGCAAGTTGGCCAGATACCCGGCGTGAAACGCCTGATGATCGAACTCGGCCTGCTTAAGTTCGCAGATCAGCGCGTAAACGATCGGCGCATCGTCGGCGGTGGCGGGGCGAAGCTGGCAGTCAGGCATGCTGTTTCTCCTTCTGGCGAATAAGCGATAGAAAGGTCTCGACTGACTGTAGCAAACTTCCGTCGTTATTGAGGAGATGGCAACCCGACGGGGTGTAACGCGCCGCCCGTTCCAGCCGCTGGTCGATCTCGCGCGCGTTTTCGCGCCCCCGCTTTTGCAGCCGGCTACGCAGAACGTCCGGGGAAACCTGCAAACAGACCGGGAGCAGCGCCGCTTCGTACCGGGCGTGAGCCTGCGGGAGATGCGCCCGCGAGCCGTTGACCAGCACGTCAAAGCCCGCGTGCAGCCAGAGGTCGATCTCGATGCCGACGCCATAGTAGTAACCGTTGGCATGCCAGCTCAGCGCCAGCAGGTTTTGCCCGGCGCGGGTAAAAAACTCCTGCTCGCTCAGGGCGATATGGTTTTCACTCCCGGCGTTTGCCGCGCGGGTAATGTAGCGGTGCGCTACCAGCAGCTGTGAATGTTCCCGCTGCCGTAACGCCGACAGCAGGCTGTCCTTCCCGGAGCCGGACGGGCCCATTAACCAGATGAGTCTTCCCATCAGAACACCCTTTTTCCCTGACGCCAGACGTGGTCGATATGAACGTGCTCGCCCTTGCGGTGCGCCAGCACCAGGTCTGCCCGTTTGCCTTCGGCAATCTCACCGCGATCGTGAAGGTTGAGCGCGCTGGCCGGGTTTTTTGTCACCAGGCGAATCGCCTGTGGCAGCGTGAAGCTGTTGCCCTCGTCGTCCGCCACCCGGAACGCCGCGTCCAGCAGGCTGGCGGGGTAATAGTCAGAGGAGAGGATATCCAGCAGGCCGAGCGAGGCGAGCTTGCTTGCCGCCACGTTGCCGGAGTGCGACCCGCCGCGTACGATGTTCGGCGCGCCCATCAGGACGTTCATGCCATGCTTACGTGATGCTTCTGCCGCCTCGAACGTGGTGGGAAATTCGGCGATCACGCTCCCAAGCTGGTGGGATTCGCGCACGTGATCGTGCGTGGCGTCATCATGGCTGGCCAGGGCAATATTACGGTCCCGGCACATAGCGGCAATGGAGAGGCGATTCGGCTGCGACCACTGGGCCGCCAGCGCCAGCTGCTCTTCTTCGTAGCGCGCCATCTCCGCGTCGTTGAGCGAATATTTGCCCTGATAGTATTCGCGATACTTTTCAATGTTGGCGAACTGGCGCTGTCCCGGCGAGTGATCCATCAGGGAAACCAGCGAGACCGGCTCGCGGCCCACCAGCTTCTCAAACAGCGGCAGGGTGGTGTGGTGCGGCAGCTCGCAGCGCAGGTGCAGGCGGTGCTCGGCGCGGTTGAGGCCGCGCTTTTGCGTCTCCTCCACGGCGTTGATCATCTTCTCCAGGTTCTCCAGGCGATCGCCGCCGTCGCGCACGTCGCCGATCGCCACCGCGTCCAGCACCGTGGTGATGCCGCTGGCGACCATCAGCGCGTCGTGGCTGCTCATCGCTGAATGCGCAGGCCAGTCCACCTTCGGGCGCGGGGTGAAGAATTTATCGAGATTATCGGTATGCAGCTCAATCAGCCCCGGTAGCAGCCAGCCGCCTTCGCCGTCCATCGCGTCCGGTGAGCGGCTCTGGGTTTCGGCAAAGGCGCGGATGACACCGTCCCGCACCTCAACCGAGCCGTTCACGACCTCATTTTCCAGCACCAGCCTGACATTATTGATAATCATACGTTTGTCCCCATCGGGTGCAGTCTGTCCGCCACGCGATGGCGTACGGCGTCGTCGTGGAAGATCCCGACGATCGCCGCGCCGCGCGCTTTGGCCTGTTCGATCAGTTCTATCACCGCTGCGCTGTTTTTACTGTCGAGCGAGGCGGTGGGTTCATCCAGGAGTAAAATCGGGTAATCGACGATAAAGCCACGGGCGATGTTGACGCGCTGCTGCTCGCCGCCGGAAAAGGTCGACGGGGCGAGGTGCCACAGACGCTCCGGTACGTTGAGACGCGTCAGCAGGCTGGCGGCTTTAGCGGCGCAGGTTTCGCGCGGCACGCCGAGATCCAGCAGAGGCTGCATGACCACGTCCAGGGCGGAGATCCGCGGGATCACCCGCAGGAACTGGCTGACCCAGCCGATCGTCGAGCGGCGTACTTCCAGCACTTTGCGCGCGGGAGCCTGGACCAGATCAACCCATTCATTGTTATGGCGGATATGGATATGGCCTTCGTCCGGCAGATAATTGGCGTACAGGGAGCGCAGCAGGGTGGATTTTCCGCTGCCGGAATGGCCATGCAGCACCACGCATTCGCCGTTGCTGACCTCTAATGAGGCATTTTGCAGTACCGGCAGGCGGACACCGTTTTGCTGGTGGAGCACAAAGGTTTTACTGACATTTTCAACGTGGATCATGTTGGCCTCTTAATTCTGTAATACCGAGGACACCAGCAGTTGGGTGTACGGATGATGGGGATCGTCGAGCACGCGGTCGGTCAGCCCACTTTCCACCACCTGACCCTGCTTCATCACCAGCAAGCGGTCCGCCAGCAGGCGCGCAACGCCTAAATCGTGGGTGACAATCACTACCGCCAGGTTCAGCTCCACCACCAGGCCGCGCAGCAGATCCAGCAGGCGCGCCTGCACGGAGACGTCCAGCCCACCGGTCGGTTCATCCATAAACACCAGCTTCGGATGGGTGACGAGATTGCGGGCAATCTGTAAACGCTGCTGCATGCCGCCGGAGAAGGTGGTCGGCAGGTCGTCGATGCGCGAGGCGGGAATTTCAACCTCTTCCAGCCAGTGCTGCGCCGTGGCGCGGATGTTGCCGTAGTGGCGCGCGCCGGTGGCCATCAGCCGTTCGCCGATGTTGCCCCCCGCCGAGACCTGGCGGCGCAGGCCATCCATCGGGTGCTGGTGCACCACGCCCCACTCGGTGCGCAGCAGGCGGCGGCGCTCGGCTTCGCTCATGCCATACAGCGACACGCCCTCATACAAAATGTCGCCATTCTGCGGCGTCAGGCGCGCGGAGATGGACTTCAGCAGGGTGGTTTTACCGGAGCCGGACTCGCCGACAATGCCCAGCACTTCGCCCGGCCACAGCTCAAACGACACGTCGCTAAAGCCTTTGCCCGGCGCATAAAGGTGAGTCAGGTTATTAACCGAAAGCAGCGGTTTCATTGGCTGTTCGCCTCGCTCTGTTGGCGGCAGTAATCGGTGTCGGAGCAGACAAACATCCGTTTGCCCGTGTCGTCCAGCACCACTTCATCCAGATAGCTATGCTTCGAGCCGCAGATGGCGCACGGCTCGTCCCACTCCTGCACCGTAAACGGGTGATCGTCAAAATCCAGGCTCTCCACACGGGTGTACGGCGGTACGGCGTAGATGCGTTTTTCCCGTCCGGCACCAAAAAGTTGCAGGGCGGGCATCATGTCCATCTTCGGGTTATCGAATTTCGGGATCGGCGACGGGTCCATCACGTAGCGGCCGTTCACCTTCACCGGATAGGCGTAGGTGGTGGCGATATGGCCGAAGCGGGCGATGTCCTCATACAGTTTGACCTGCATGATCCCGTACTCTTCCAGGGCGTGCATGGTGCGGGTTTCGGTTTCCCGCGGCTCGATAAAACGCAGTGGCTCCGGGATCGGCACCTGGAAAATCAAAATCTGATCTTCAGTCAGCGGGGTCTCCGGAATGCGGTGACGGGTCTGGATCAGCGTCGCGTCTTCGGTTTTTTCAGTGGTGTTGACGCCCGTTACGCGCTTAAAGAAGTTGCGGATCGACACGGCGTTGGTGGTGTCGTCTGCCCCCTGGTCGATGACCTTCAGCACGTCCGCTTCGCCGATCACGCTGGCGGTGATCTGAATACCGCCGGTGCCCCAGCCGTAGGGCATCGGCATTTCGCGGCCGCCGAACGGCACCTGGTAGCCGGGGATCGCCACAGCCTTAAGGATGGCGCGGCGGATCATGCGTTTAGTTTGCTCGTCCAGATAGGCAAAGTTGTAGCCGCTTAAGTTAGCCATTGGCGCGCTCCCGTTGCAGGCGTTTCAGCAGTTCCAGTTCGGCCTGGAAATCGACGTAGTGCGGCAGCTTGAGGTGCGAGACAAAGCCGGCGGCCTCAACGTTATCCGCGTGGGCCAGCACGAACTCTTCGTCCTGTGCCGGGCCTGCAATATGCTCGCCGTAGTCCGGCGCTTGGAGCGCACGGTCAACCAGCGCCATCGCCATCGCCTTGCGCTCGCTCAGGCCATACACCAGCCCGTAGCCGCGGGTAAAATGCGGATCTTCATTCTCTGGCGCGACAAAACCGTTGACCATTTCGCACTCGGTCATCAGCAGTTCGCCGATGTTCACCGCAAAACCCAGCTCTTCCGGCACAATTTCGACATCGAGATAACCGCTGCGGATCTCTGCCGCGAACGGGTGGTTGCGCCCGTAGCCGCGCTGCGTGGAGTAGGCCAGCGCCAGCAGATACCCTTCATCGCCGCGCATCAGCTGTTGCAGGCGGGACGAGCGCGAACAGGGATAGACCGGCGGCGTGCGAGTGATGTCATCCGGTGTGCTGCCGGTGTCTTCTTCCGCCTTCGCCAGCCCCTGGTTTGCCAGCAGGCTAAAGACGTGCGGGGAGGCGTCTTGTTCAGCGTCAGAGACGCTGAGCTGCGGTGTTTCACCGTTCGCCAGTAGAGTGAAGTCCAGCAGGCGATGGGTGTAGTCGTAGGTCGGACCAAGCAGCTGGCCGCCAGGAATATCTTTGTACACCGCAGAAATACGGCGCTCTAAACGCATTTCCGCCGTTTTCACCGGCTCGCTTACCACCAGCTTCGCAAGCGTAGTGCGGTAAGCGCGCAGCAGGAAAATGGCTTCCACGTTATCGCCGCTGGCCTGTTTCAGCGCCAGCGCCGCCAGCTCGCGGTCTGCGATGCCGCCTTCGGTCATCACGCGGTCGACGGCCAGGTTTAACTGCTGTTCAATCTGGGCGACGCTCAGCTCGGGTAAGGCGTCATCCCCCCGGCGTCTGTGCTCCTGCAAGGCATGGGCGGCGGCAATCGCCTTCTCGCCCCCTTTGACGGCAACGTACATCAGCACACCTCCACGTGAGTGGTTCTCGGGATCGCCAGCAGGCGCTCGCCGCAGGTCAGGATCAGGTCGATACCGAGCGGGAACGGATGCGGGCGCTCGGTCAGCTCATGAATGATGCACTCCGGCAGCTGGGGGGCGACCATCCGCTCGTCGGCGATCCCTGCCCCCGTCAGGCGTAGCATGCGGCCACCGCTCAGGCTGGAGACCTGCAAAATCAGCGTAGCGCTGGTTTCCGGTGCGACGGCGCTGCCTTCGCTCAGGGCATTAAGTTGTTCATGGCTGATTTGCTCGTCGGCCACGGCGAAGACCGCCTGCTGGGGCTGCTCGACCAGCGGCGCGTTGGTGTGAAAGCGCAGGTTCTGGCTGGCGATATCGTTCAGCAATGCCCCTGATAGCCATACCGGGGTGTCGTTGTCCGCCAGCGTCAGCAGCACGCTGGTAGAGGCGAGGTTCAGCGGCAGCCAGCCCTGGGAGAGCTGGTGCAGCGAGACAATGACGCCCGGCTCGCTCATGGCTTTCAGCAGTCGACGGAAACTCTGTTGGGCATCCTGGACGGCCAGGGTAAAAGCAGGTTGAAGCGTCATGCGTTGTCTCCGCGAACGAGCGTAAAGAAGTCGACCCGGCTGGTATTTACTTCGGCCTGACGCGCGGCAAGGCGTGCGGCGCGGTCAGCTTCCAGCGGGGCAATAAGGGTTTCCATTAACGTCTGAAAATGCGGCTGTTCCTGTAAAAGCGCGTCGATCGCTGCGCAGCGCTCGGCGTGCGTTTTGTCGCGGCCAAGTACGTAGCCGTAGCCCAGCGTGCCGCTTTTCAGGCGGATCACCGCGCGGGTGAGGGTGGCATCGCCGGCGAAGAAGCGCTCGCCGGTGCCGCCCATGCGTGCCTGGATCTGCACCAGGCCGATCTCCGGCGCGCGGATCGTGTCGTAATCCGGCGTCAGGCCGAGCGCGTTCATGCGGGCAGCCAGCGCAGCAGGCTGGCTGTGGGCCAGCACGCGCATCCAGCGCTGACGAGTGGAGGTGTCGAAGTGCATTCAGTGCTCCATGGTAAATTCAATCATGTCGGCGCGGGTCAGGCTGACGGAGTATTCCGTTGCGTTGACGTCGCCGTCACGGTGGTTGAGGGTGCGCACGCAGAGCAGCGGGGCCATGTTGGGGATCTCCAGCACCTTGCTCTCTTTCGCCTGCGCGCGGCGGGCGCTGATGCGCGTCTGGGTGCGTTTGAGCACGATACCCGTCGCGTCCTGAAGAAAATCATGCAGGGAACCGCTGGCGAAATGTTGCAGAACGGGCCAGAGGGTGAGGTCCGCGAAGTAGTGGTCGATCTGACAGACCGCCACGCCGTTCACCCGGCGCAACGTGCGCAGGTGAACGACGTTGTCGCCCTCCTGAATCCCCAGCGCGTCCGCCACGTGGCGGGAGGCCGGGCGCAGGACAGACAGCAGCTTTTCGCTGGTGGGGTGGCTGCCCTGATCGAGAAGGTTCTGGCTAAAACGCGCCTGGGCATTAAGCGGGTAGTCAAACGGACGCATCAGCACCAGCACGCCGACGCCCTGACGACGCTGGACCCAGCCGCGCTCCACCAGTTGATCGATGGCACGACGCAGGGTGTGACGATTCACTTCGTAGCGGTCGGCAAGCTGCTGCTCGGCAGGCAGGTAGTCTCCGCAGCGATAGTGCGTGCGCAGCTCCACTTCGAGCTTTGCCGCAATCTCTTGCCAGCGGGTGGGGTAACTGGTCGGATGTCTGGATAAGTGCATACCAATCAAAGCCTCGCTTCTCAGATGAAGTGCTTACGCAAACGTTGAGAGAGGAAATCCAGCAGGCTGACGGTGACGATGATGAGCACCATCAGGGCGCAGGTTTGCTGGAACTGGAAACCACGAATCGCTTCCCACAGGGTGACGCCAATGCCGCCTGCGCCCACCATGCCGACCACGGTGGCGGAGCGAACGTTGGACTCGAAGCGGTACAGGGAATAGGAGATGAGCAACGGCATCACCTGCGGCAGGACGCCGTACAGGATCTCTTCGATTTTGTTCGCTCCGGTTGCCCGGATGCCTTCCACCGGGCCGGGCTCGATGGCTTCAACCGCTTCGGAGAGCAGCTTGGAGAGCACGCCGGTGGTGTGGATGAACAGCGCCATCACGCCCGCGAACGGACCCAGGCCGACGGCGACCACGAATAGCATCGCAAAGACCATTTCGTTGATGGCGCGACAGGCGTCCATCAGGCGGCGCATCGGCTGGTAAACCCACCATGGCACGATGTTTTCGGCGCTCATCAGGCCAAACGGAATGGAGAGGATCACGGCGAGGGCGGTGCCCCAGACGGCAATTTGCAGGGTGATCGCCATTTCACCGAGGTAGTCCTGCCACTGGCTGAAGTCCGGTGGGAAGAAGTCGGCGGCGAAGGTCGCCATGTTGCCTGAGTCCCTGAAGAGCAGCAGCGGATCCATCTCCGCGCCCTTCCAGGAGATAACGAGCACCGCCAGCAGAACAGCCCAGCTTATGAGCGAGAACCAGCTGCGTTTTGGCGGCGGGAGGGTGATGGTTTGCATGTTGGCTCCTTTGGGTTTAGTCCCCTCTCCCTTGAGGGAGAGGGAGAAAGGCGTTACTGCACCGCTTTATTCACGCTGGTCATGGCGCCGAGCGCGGCGGTCAGGCGGTCGAGATCGTCCAGCTGCGCCTGAATTTCCGACACTTTGCTGGTCTTCTCTTCGTCCTTCAGGCCTTTGTTGTCCTTCACGCCCTGCATCTGCTTGAACAGCGCCAGCTGGCGAATCGGCACCAGTTGCAAATCGCTGGACGCGCGGAACGGTGCCCAGCCCAGACGTGCCAGAACCGCTTTCTCTTCCGGCGTTTTGCCGTAGTTCATAAAGAAGTCGTAGACCTTGTCCTTGGTGTTCTCGGAGAGGTTTTTGCGCCACACGATCGGGTCGCCCGGAATCAGCGGTGATTTCCAGATAACCTTGATTTCCTTCAGCTTGTCCGGCGCGGAGGTCTTCAGCTTGTCGAGGTTTTCAGTGTTGTTGGTAGCAACGTCAACCTGCTTATTCGCCACGGCCAGGGCATTGGTTTCGTGGCTGGCGTTAACCGTGCGCTTAAAGTCGCTGGCGGAGACGTTGTTTTTCGCGAAGACGTAGTAGCCAGGGACGAGGAAGCCGGAGGTAGAGTTCGGGTCGCCGTTACCAAAGGTCAGCTCTTTGCGTTTGGCGAGCATGTCGTTGAGGTTGTTGATCGGGCTGTCTTTGTTAACAATCAGCACGCTCCAGTAGCCCGGAGAGCCGTCTGCCGCAACGGTCTGGGCGAACACCTGGCCGTTCGCGCGATCTACCGCTTCCATAGCAGAGAGGTTGCCATACCAGGCGATGTCGACTTTGTTGAAGCGCATTCCCTGAATGATGCCCGCGTAATCCGGGGCGAAGAACGCGTTCACTTTGATCCCCAGTTTGGTTTCCATATCTTTCAGGAACGGTTCCCACTGGGGTTTCAGGTTCTGCTGTGATTCTGTCGAAATGATGCCAAAGTTCAGTGCTTTTTCCTGCTCCTCTGCGTGGGCCGGGCTTAACAGGGTGCTGATGCTGAACATGCTGGTGAAGGCCAGCGCGGCAACCGTTTTATAGCTCATTTCCATTCCTCGTTATGGGTCGTTATGCAGCCTGCGCGCGCTCTTCGACGCGGTTTACGCTGCGGTAGAGATGGTCAAAACGTTCGTTATCAAACTGGTGGCTTGCGCCATCAAAGAACACATGTCCCTGACGCAGGGCGACGATGCGCTCGCAGTAGCGCAGGGCGTAATCCACCTGATGCAGCGTCACCACCACGGTGATGCCGTCGTTCTGATTGATGTCGCGCAGGGTTTCCATCACGATGCGGGCGGACTCCGGATCCAGCGAGGCGATAGGTTCATCGGCCAGGATAATTTTGGCTTTCTGCATCAGGGCGCGGGCAATGGCGACGCGCTGCTGCTGTCCGCCGGAGAGCGTGGAGACGCGCTGGTGGGCGAAATGCGCCATGCCGACGCGGGTCAGCGCCTGTAAGGCTTCTTGCTTCTGGGATAGGGAGAACCAGCGCAGGCAGGTGCGCCAGAACGGGGTGCTGCCGAGCGCGCCAATCAGCACGTTCTCGAGCACGGTCAGGCGGTTCACCAGGTTGAACTGCTGAAAGATATAGCCCGTCTGAGCGCGGCTTTTGCGAATATCGCTCGCCAGACGCCCCGCATGTTGCACGGTGTTCCCCAGCAGTTCGACGCGGCTTTCCGGCGTTTTGTCACAGGTAATCAGGCCGCTCAAGTGACGAAGAAGGGTGGATTTACCTGAACCAGACGGCCCCAACAGCGCCACCATTTCGCCCTGCTGGACGGTCAGATCAACGGCATGCAGCGCCTTGTTGTGATGGAAGGTTTTGCTCAGTTTCTCGACGCGAATGACAGTTTGCATGTGCCCGGCCTCACGATAAATGTGGCCTCATGCTGGCGCATCAATATGACATTCAGGTTAAGTGTTGGTTGCGGGAGTTTGAAGAGTTGAGGGGAGTTTGATGACAATCACCCTAGGCCCGGCCAGCGCAGCGCCACCGGGCGCTGTTGCCGGATGCGCTGCGCTTATGCGGCCTACGATTTAACGACGTTAATCATCCACGGCACGCCGTATTTATCGGTGACTTTCCCGAATCCGTGCGCCCAGAAAGTCTCCTGCCAGGCCATTTCGACATTGCCGCCATCAGAGAGGTTGTCGAACCAGCGTTTGCCTTCATCCACGTCCTGCGTGTCGAGCACCAGCGTAAATCCGGCGTACTGCGTGCTGCTACCGGGTGGCAGACCATCGCTCATCATGATATCGCTTCCGGCAATGCGGACATTAGAGTGGGCGATGGCGGTATCCGGGAAGTTCATGCCTGACGGACAGCCTTCTTCGCTGTTTTCGTCTTTGGGCATTTCGCCGAAGGTGATTTTGTAGAGGAGTTCTGCGCCGACGGCCTGCTGATAGAAGGCGGCCGCCTCCGCACAGTTGCCGGCGAAAGAGATGTAGGGACTTAACGGCATAATCTTTACCTCACGTAAGAAAAGCCCGTTAAGTGTAGTTCCCGAACGCCCGGTAAGCGAAGCGTCACCGGGCGGGACAATCAGTTCTTTTTCACGAACTCAGATTTCAGTTTCATCGGACCGAAGCCGTCAATTTTGCAGTCGATATTATGATCGCCTTCAACCAGACGGATATTTTTAACTTTAGTGCCGATCTTCAGCATGGAGGAGCTGCCTTTTACCTTAAGATCTTTCACAACGGTAACGCTGTCGCCGTCTGCCAGCAGGTTGCCATTCGCGTCTTTCACGATCAGCGCATCGCTGTCCTGCGCAGGCTCCGCATCGTTCCATTCATGGGCGCATTCCGGGCAAACGAACGTGCCATTGTCTTCATAGGTGTATTCAGAATTGCATTTCGGGCAGTGTGGAAGTTGCATGTGGGTATCCTCAAAAGTGTTAACACGCTGGAAAACGCCAGCTAAATGACGGCAGTGTGCCGAAAAAGGCAGCGAGTATAACGCAAATCCCCACTTTTGTCGGTGATATTGTTTTATAAAAATAGCGCATAAATGCGCAAGCGATGACACGAACTGTCAGTGAATTAAGGGAAGCGTATGCCCTGAACGGCAGAGATCGTAATCATGCTAAATGTATCGAATATTTTATTACAGCAAATTGCTACGCTGTGCCATTTCGGATAAGGTGAAGGAACAAGCCGTTATTTATCTACCCTCCTCTGACGACATACATCTTTTGGCGTCAGGGAATACCTCTCTTTTTTGGTGGGTAAATAACGATGATATATCCTGATGTTTCCTGAAAATGCGTTTTGTCTATTCACTTTTGGCTTTCTGGCCAGGGGATGTTTTACACGTATTACGAGGGTGGGTTTTAAATTCTCATTATCTTCAGTTAGTTGTATTAAATGAACATGTTTTCCATACGTGATCATATAAGCCTGAAAAGTATAATTAAAACATCGTGGCTTAATAAAAGTAATAAATTTGCGTTAAGGGAAGGCTTTTATCATGCACACACAGACCATATTTGAATTAAGCCAGGAAGCTGAACGTTTGTTACAGCTCGCTCTGAACAATCTTGATTCATTAAAATCTATGCCGATTGCAAAGCTGGATAGCACAACCGCTGCCATGAGCGGCGTTAATAACAACGTTTTGCCATTGCATTTTAGCGCACGAGGTGTCGACGCTCAGCAGGCGATGCTGAATAATGAATTACGCAAAATAACCCGCCTCGAAATGGTACTGGCGATTGTGGGTACCATGAAAGCGGGAAAATCGACCACCATTAATGCGATTGTGGGCACGGAAGTGCTGCCGAACCGCAATCGTCCGATGACGGCGCTTCCCACGCTGATCCGCCATACGCCGGGCCAGAAGGAGCCGGTGCTGCATTTTTTGCACGTTTCGCCCATCGATACCCTGATTACCCAGTTGCAGAAAAAACTGTGCGATAAAGATCGCGGCAAGCTGGCGCGGCGTCTGGAAATCGACAAGGACATGAATACGCTGCTGGAGCGCATAGAAAGAGGTGAGGCGTTTGAAAAACATCACCTGGGCGCGGAGCCCATCTTTCATTGTCTGAAAAGCCTGAACGATCTGGTGCGGCTTTCTCAGGCGCTGGGCGTGGAGTTTCCGTTCTCTGAGTATGCCGCGATTGAACATATTCCGGTGATTGAGGTGGAGTTTGTGCATCTCGCCGGTCTGGATGCGCACCTGGGGCAACTGACGCTGCTCGACACGCCGGGGCCGAACGAGGCCGGTCAGCCGCACCTGCAAAAAATGCTCAATGAGCAGTTGGCGCGCGCCTCCGCCGTTCTGGCGGTGATGGACTACACCCAGCTTAAATCCATTTCTGATGCTGAGGTTCGTCAGGCAATTTCGGCTGCCGGGAAATCCGTGCCGCTTTACGCCCTGGTCAACAAATTCGATCAGAAAGATCGTAATAGCGACGATGAAGAGCAGGTGCGGGCGATGATTTCCGGCACGCTGATGAAAGGGAATATTTCTCCGGGGCAAATTTATCCGGTCTCTTCCATGTGGGCCTATCTGGCAAACCGCGCCCGCTATGAGATGAACGTCCATGGGCGCCTTCCCGATCATCAGGATCAGCGTTGGGTACAGGATTTTGCCGAGGCCGCGCTGGGCCGCCGCTGGCGAACGGCCGACCTGGACGATATTGGCCATATTCGCCATGCGGCGGATCTGCTGTGGGAGGATTCGCTGTTCGAACAGCCCATCCGCAAACTGATTTACGCGGCTTACGCCAACGCCTCACTGTTCGCTTTACGGTCGGCATCGCATAAGCTGCTGAACTATGCGCAAAATGCCAGAGAATACCTGGACTTTCGCCATCAGGGACTGACGGTCGCTTTTGATGAGCTGGAGCTGAATATTGCGCGCCTGGAAGAGGATATGACGATGCTGCGTCAGCGGCAGAGCGTGGTGAGCGATGAGGTCCAGCATGAAGTTGAAGAGGCGCTCAACGCAACGGATGCTTTTCTGCTTCGCCAGAAAGATGAACTTCACCAGGCGCTGGGCGACATTTTTAGCCGCCCGTCTATTCTTGACTTAGCAGGCCGCGAGCCATCCAGTTTGCGTGAAGACGACGCGGATGCGATCCAGCAGCTGGTGCTTGACGATGAAGGGCAGGCGCAGATTGTCCTGAGCAAGATCCGATCGTCATGCGAGCAGATTATGCTGAATGCGCAGAGCAGAATTGGCCGGGAGCTGGCGTTACGCTTCGATCAGCTGGAGTCTACGCTCGCCCGATCGTTGAATGAGGCGATGCGACCCATCGAGACGCGAATTAAGGAACAGCTCAGTCATGCCGGATTTCGGGCGCGGATTAGCTTCCCGGCGTTTCAGGCAAACCAGCTTAATTTCAATACGCGCGGGTTATTTAATGATGCCATTGTGCAGGACACCCCTCCCGCCAGTCAGCCAGCAGGGGCAGGCAGCGTACGTAATACCGTCTCGCGCTGGCTCAATAATCCCGGCTGGGGCTGGGAGGAGTATGTCGTGACGCGCACACGCTATGTCATCGACATCGCTCAGCTTCATGGCAAATTTACGCAACATACCGATCAGTTTTGCGATCAAATTCGTAAAGCTTTGGCCGCGCAGGTCGATGTCTCTGTTACGGCAGGTATGGCAACGTTCTTTGCAGAGTTTTCGTTGTGCCTGACCGGGTTACAGGAAAGCTTGCGTGATAGCCTTGCCGTTCGGCAGCAGAATGAGCATTCAACCCGGGCGCTTAGCCAGTTGTTGAAGCAAAGTATGACCACTGCGGCGTGGATTCAGGAAGATACCCGACTGTTACGCGATGATATTCAAACCTTATTCGCGGCAGAGCAACCATGACAACACAGCTACTGGACGGTCCCGGGCGGACGCTGGAGTGTATTCATCCAAAATTTATGGTCGATTTGGTCCAAGGGGCGGATGCTGCACGTCACGCCCTCCTGGGGCCACAGCAACTACAATTTCGTGAGCGTTTGACGCAGGAGATCATTACGCAGACCCGGCTGCGGCCGTGGGCAATGGCGGGAATGCTCAACGAAAATGCAGCACTGCGGCTGGGTCTGGCGGAGAAACTTGCCGGTATGCTCGACCCCGGACACCTTGCGCTGACCCGTATGTCCGACAGGCTGGTAGCCCTGCGCCAGCAGGTGAATCCACGTCTCCCTCAACCTCCCGGATTGTTACAACAGTACGAGGAGCTCTCCGCACATTTCAACCAGCGTGCCGCCTATAAAGAGAAAGCGCTCGCGCAGCGAGGCCTTACGGTTCAGGCGGGTGAGCACAGCGAGCAAATTTTTACCCGCTGGCGAGCCGGGCAGTATGACGGCTGGTCGCTGGCTGGCCGCTGCTTTATCGTGCTGGAAGAGTTGCGCTGGGGGGCGTTTGGCGATGCCTGTCGTCTGGCGAATAGTGATGTGGCGGCCATGCTGAAAGATAACCTGCGCAGCATGGCCGCAAATTATCTGGCACAGGAGATTAATGCTTCTCCCACCACCCGGCATTTTTACCATCAGTGGCTGACGACGCCCGCTTCTCCCGGTCTGATTGATTATAAAGATATGCTGGGCTGGCTGGGGGACTGGTGTCAGGCGGAAAAACATCCGGTGAGCTGGTCAGTGACGCAGAGCTGGCAAACGGTCGCGCTGGGGATGCCAAGACTCTGTTCGGCAAAACGGCTTGTGGATGGCATGGTGGAAGAGATATTTGGTACGTGATTGCCCCCCCTCTTTTTAAAGAGGGGGGCGAAAGGGTTAGTGGTGCATTTCTACCGCTTCATGTTCTGTCCGGGACTCAGGCACATGCCCAAAGCGTCTGGCGTACAGTGCCGTGATGATAGGGACCAGAATTGCCGTCACAATCACGCTGGCGGCAACCAGAGCCGTGGCGGAAGCGGCTACGGGTTCAAAGGCCGGGTTAATCTGGGCGATAATCACCGGGTTGGCTACCGCAGCGCCTGCGGCCGAAGAGGCGGCCACACCCGCGGTTCCGTTGCCGCCCCCGATGACGCGGTCTGCAATAATCAGCGGAATACCCGTGATGACGATGACGGCAACACCCAGCACAATACCCAGCAGGCCGGTTTCCAGAATTACGTTCAGGTTGATGGTATTGCCCAACGCGAAGCCGAAGAACGGGATCAGTACCGGGGTGGCTTTGCTGAAGAAATCGCGCAGATCGTGATCGAGGTTACCCAGCGCAAAACCAATCAGGAACGGCAGGATCGCCCCGACAAAATGGTGTAGTTCAAAGGAGGCAAGGCCAGCAGAACCCAGAATCAACATCGTCATCAGTGGACCCGACTCCAGGGACATCAGCACGAACGCGCCCGATTCTTCTTTGGTGCCATATTGATTCATCAGGCTGGCATAGAGACCGCCGTTGGTCATATCCATTGCTGAGACAATGGCCAGAACGGATAATCCGGCGAAGAAGCCAGTCTGAATTCCATTCTCCGGAATGAACATCGCACAAATCATGGCAACAACCCAGGCGACCGCAATTTTAGTAATGACCAACGTCCCTGATTTACGTAATACCGTACCTGTTGCACGCAAGTTAATAGATGCGCCGATGCAAAAGAACCAGACTGCCAGAATCGGTACCGTTCCGGTGATCATACCTTTTGTAAAACCGCCAAAATAAGCACCGGTATTCGGGGCCAGCGTATTTAATATCGCGCCAAGTACCAGCGGGACCAGCATCATCCCGCCCGGGATGCGTTCTATAGTTGCTTTAATCTTCATCATTAACCCTCACATCTCGCCCGCGTGGCTGGCGGAAATCTCAAAAATAGATCAACAAATTCAAATGATTGCCTTTTTGGAGGCCAATCGATTCGTTACTTATGCTGTAAAGTGAAATTAAGGCGTTCAGTATTCCTTCATTTGAAAGCCGCTGAGATATCGTGTTCGGATTTATCATGCGATCTTTGGAATTGCGATTCAATCAAAACGAAATACTGTTTTAGTTATCTCCGTCACATATTGAATGGAAACAGGATTGCCCACGATTAATAATTAAATTTTGTGTAAATTCGCTGTGAAGAAATGTGATTGTATTTTGTTTGGGAATGAATAATAACGGGCGTTAAGATCTGTTTGATAAGGGGGTTGAGAATGACCTTACTTATCGTGAATTGACAAAAGCTGAAGGCATCTTACGAACAGGAAAAATATATGTGAAGTTGATCACATATATAAACGCTGGTAGGGTAAAAAGGTCTTTAACTGCCCAGACAGGCGTCAACAGGTTCGGTTGTATTGAGGTAAAACGTCAATGTAAGTAAACCTGCTACGCTTGAATAAGGAGATTCGCATGGAGCGGATCTCTGGTTCACAGCTTGCAAAATGCGCTGTGAAACGGACGGGGCTGAGTCTACGAGGAAAGCTATGCTTAGAAGGAAAAAAGTAAAACCCATCACGCTGCGCGATGTCACCATTATTGATGACGCGAAACTGCGCAAAGCGATTACAGCGGCCTCGCTCGGTAATGCGATGGAGTGGTTCGATTTTGGTGTTTACGGCTTTGTGGCCTATGCACTTGGTAAAGTGTTCTTCCCCGGTGCCGATCCCAGCTTGCAGATGATTGCCGCGCTGGGTACGTTCTCCGTTCCCTTCCTGATTCGCCCTCTTGGTGGTCTTTTCTTCGGCATGCTGGGTGATAAATATGGTCGCCAGAAAATCCTGGCTATTACCATTGTCATCATGTCGATAAGTACATTCTGTATCGGCCTTATTCCGTCGTATGCGACTATTGGTATATGGGCGCCGATTCTGCTGTTGATCTGTAAGATGGCGCAGGGCTTCTCCGTTGGCGGCGAATATACCGGTGCATCGATTTTTGTCGCCGAATATTCTCCGGACCGTAAACGCGGCTTTATGGGCAGCTGGCTGGACTTTGGTTCGATTGCCGGATTCGTCATGGGCGCGGGGGTTGTCGTTCTGATCTCAACCGTAGTGGGTGAAGAGAACTTCCTTGACTGGGGCTGGCGTATTCCGTTCTTCCTGGCGCTGCCGCTGGGCATCATTGGGCTTTACCTGCGTCACGCCCTGGAAGAGACGCCTGCGTTCCAGCAGCACGTTGAAAAGCTGGAGCAGGGTGACCGTGAAGGGTTACAGGATGGCCCGAAAGTGTCGTTCAAGGAGATTGCGACCAAACACTGGCGCAGCCTGCTGACCTGTATTGGTCTGGTGATTTCCACCAACGTCACCTATTACATGCTGCTGACCTACATGCCGAGCTACCTGTCGCATAACCTGCACTACTCGGAAGACCACGGTGTGCTGATTATTATCGCCATCATGGTAGGTATGCTGTTTGTGCAGCCGATTATGGGTCTGTTGAGCGACCGCTTTGGCCGTAAGCCATTCATTATTCTCGGCAGCGTCGCCTTGTTCGCACTGGCAATTCCGGCCTTTATTCTGATTAACAGCAATGTGCTGGGGCTGATTTTCGCCGGTCTGCTGATGCTGGCGGTGATCCTCAACTGCTTCATCGGGGTGATGGCTTCTACGCTGCCGGCAATGTTCCCGACGCATATTCGCTACAGTGCGCTGGCGGCAGCCTTTAATATCTCCGTTCTGATTGCGGGCCTGACGCCGACACTTGCTGCTTCACTGGTGGAGAGCACGCAGAACCTGATGATGCCTGCTTACTATCTGATGGTCATTGCGGTGGTCGGCCTGATTACCGGTATTACCATGAAGGAGACGGCGAATCGTCCCCTGAAAGGGGCAACGCCTGCGGCGTCTGATATTCAGGAAGCGAAAGAGATCCTGCGTGAGCACTACGATAATGTAGAGCAGAAGATTGAAGATATTGACGCAGAGATCGAGGCGCTCCAGAAAAAACGTTCTCGCCTGGTTGACCAGCATCCGAGAATTAACGAGTGATAAAAAAACCCGCCGCTGGCGGGTTTTCTTTTATTAGCATCCTGCGGCGATGTAGTCGCCGCCAGCGCTGACGGGGATCACCGTCAGGAACAGGACCGTCGCGAACAGTATCAGAACAACCCCTCCGGCAATTTTGACCATCGGCATTATCCGGTTCAGGGACGTGCCGCCACCAAACCAGGCTACTGTGCGTTCACGTGCGTAACGTACTGCCAGCGACAGCCCCATAATCGACAGCGCCGTGCCCAGCGACATTGTCATCACAGCAGCAATCCCCCAGCTAATAATGCCGAGCGCATTCGAGAACATCAGGATCATAATTGCCCCGCTGCACGGGCGTGCGCCTATGGCCAGCACCACGCCCAGACGGGTTTTCCAGTCGCTTTTAGCCAGATCCACCCCTACGCCGTGATGGCCGCAGCCACAATGTTCATTATGCTGGTGAAGCGGCTTGATGGCGCTAATCGCCATTTTGCGCGGACGCAGGCTGCTGAGCGCCTGATAAATGATAAATGCACCGAAGGCGGCAATCACTAGGGCGCTGATTTTCTCGACGTACCAACGGCTGGTGCTGATATCCCCGGACGCGAAGTTCAATCCAACCGCCAGGATAAAGACAAAGGCGATTGCGCTGACGCCCTGCATCAGGCTACCGATAAACGGTACGACGCGCGCCGCGAGCTGGCTCTCTTTATTGGTGGTGAGATACGTGGTGACGATGAATTTGCCGTGTCCCGGTCCAACGGCATGGAGTACACCATAAAGAAACGCACCGGTTAACAACCACAGCCCACCGCTGTACTGATGATTATTAAGTTGCAGCAAATACATCACCAGATAACGGTGCAGGGTGATCTGGGTGGCGAGGCACCACTGAATAAAAGCATTCCAGTGCTCATGCAGTGCAAAACCTGCCATAAGTAACACCAGCACGGCGAGCCCGGCGGTTGGGAGACGCCAGTCACGTTGAAGTCGTTGTGTCGTCATGAGGTTGACCCGCGAGAGAAATATTTGCCGCTAGTATAGTGTTCAAATCGCTGGATCACACCGGGATCGTCAATGGATTGTGGATAAGTCTGTGCGTAAAAAGGTATAAGGCGGGGTTTTGCTGGGGAATACAGCAATCAGTCATTTTTTTGCAACTTTTCTGTTGCGGTCGCTCGGGAACTCCCTATAATGCGCCTCCATCGACACGGCGGATGTGAATCACTTCACAAACAACCCGGTCGGTTGAAGAGAAAAAATCCTGAAAATCAGGGTTGACTCTGAAAGAGG
>NZ_JBMKGT010000012.1:0-82350 GCF_049238805.1 Enterobacter cloacae complex sp. CDL013
ACCTTGGTGCAGGCCGGATCTTCGCAGTGGTTGCAGGCAATCGACAGGTAATAGGCGAAGACATTCTGATGCCAGACGCCGTTATCCTCCTGCCAGTCGCCGCCCGCGTATTCATAAATACGCCGGAAGCTGACCTCCGGGGTCAGGTCTTTGTAATCCTTGCAGGCCAGCTCGCAGGTTTTGCACCCGGTGCAGCGGCTGGAATCAATAAAAAATCCATACTGGGTTGTCATCGGTTACTCCTTACGCCTTTTCAACCTGAACGAGGTTTGTGTGGGATGGGTTGCCCTTCGCCAGCGGCGATGGACGCTGCGTAGTGAGAACGTTGATGCAGCCCGCCTGATCGATACGGTTCGCATCCGGGTTATACCAGGCCCCTTCCCCCAGCGCGACAACGCCAGGCATCATACGCGGAGTCACTTTAGCTTCGATATGCACTTCACCACGTCCGTTGAAGATACGTACGCGATCGCCATTACTAATGCCGCGCGCTTTCGCATCCATCGGGTTGATCCACATCTCCTGTCGGCAGGCCGCTTTCAGTACGTCAACGTTGCCGTAGGTGGAGTGAACACGCGCTTTGTAGTGGAAACCGGTCAACTGAAGCGGGAATTTCTCCGTCAGCGGATCGTTGTAGTTTTCGAAGCCTGGCGTATAAATCGGCAGCGGATCGATAACGTCCCCTTCCGGCAATTCCCACGTTGCGGCAATTTTTGCCAGCTCTTCGGAGTAGATCTCGATTTTGCCCGACGGCGTGGTCAGCGGATTGGCCTGCGGATCGTCGCGGAAGGCTTTATACGCCACGTGATGCCCTTCCGGATCGCGCTGCTTGTACATGCCCTGCTTGCGGAAGGTATCGAAGTCCGGCAGGTCAGGAATGGCTTTGCGTGAGAGCTCGTGCAGATGGCGCATCCACCCTTCCTGAGTACGTCCTTCAGTGAACTGCTGCTCAACGCCAAGACGTTTCGCCAGCTCGGAAGTCATCTCATAGATGGTTTTGCACTCGAAGCGCGGTTTGATGGCCTGGTCAGTGAAGATCACATAGGACATGTTGCCGCAGGAGGCATCCAGCGCGAAATCCATCTGCTCAGACGCGGTGCAGTCTGGGAGCAGAATATCGGCATACTTTGCCGATGAGGTCATGTGGCAGTCGATCACCACAATCATTTCGCACTTCTTGTCGTCCTGCAAAATTTCATGGGTGCGGTTGATCTCTGAGTGCTGGTTGATCAGGCAGTTACCGGCATAGTTCCAGATCATTTTGATCGGCACGTCCAGCTTATCTTTGCCCCGAACACCGTCGCGCAGCGCGGTCATTTCCGGGCCGCGCTCGATCGCGTCCGTCCACATAAACATGGAGATGCTGGTCTGAACCGGGTTATCCAGCGTTGGCATACGTTCAAACGGTACTTCATACGAGCCTTCACGCGCCCCGCTATTACCGCCGTGAATACCGACGTTGCCAGTCAGAATCGAGAGCATAGAAATAGCGCGGGTGGCAATTTCGCCATTCGCGTGGCGCTGAGGTCCCCAGCCCTGGCTGATATAAGCCGGTTTGGTTGAACCAATTTCACGTGCCAGCTGAACAATACGTTCGACAGGAATGCCGGTGATAGTGGATGCCCACTCCGGGGTTTTCGCCACGCCGTCGCTGCCCTGGCCAAGAATATAGGCTTTATAGTGCCCGTTAGCCGGTGCGCTGGCTGGCAGCGTCTTCTCGTCGTAACCGACGCAGTATTTATCCAGGAACGGCTGGTCGACGAGGTTTTCAGTAATCATCACATACGCCAGCGCATTGACCAGCGCCGCGTCGGTACCAGGGCGGATGGGGATCCACTCGTCTTCACGCCCTGCGCCGGTATCGGTGTAGCGCGGATCGACGATGATCATTCGTGAGTTGGATTTGGCGCGCGCCTGCTCAAGGTAATAGGTTACCCCGCCGCCGCTCATGCGCGTTTCGCCCGGGTTGTTGCCGAACAACACCACCAGTTTACTGTTCTCGATATCCGACGGGCTGTTGCCGTCTGCCCAGCCGCCGTAGGTATAGTTCAGGCCCGCGGCAATCTGTGCGGAAGAGTAGTCGCCGTAATGATTGAGATAGCCGCCGCAGCAGTTCATCAGGCGCGCCACCAGCGTTTTACCCGGCGGCCAGGAGCGGGTCATGGTACCGCCCAGCGTCCCGGTGCCGTAGTTGAGGTAGATAGATTCGTTGCCGTACTCTTTGATCAGGCGCTGCATGTTGGTCGCGATAATATCGTAGGCTTCGTCCCAGCTAATGCGCTCGAACTTCCCTTCCCCACGCTTACCGACGCGCTTCATTGGGTATTTCAGACGATCCGGGTTATATACGCGACGGCGCATTGAGCGACCACGCAGACAGGCACGAACCTGATGTAACCCTTCGTAGTTATCATCGCCGGTATTGTCGGTTTCGACATATTTGATTTCACCGTCCACCACGTGCATACGCAGTGGGCAGCGGCTACCGCAGTTAACGGTACAGGCACTCCACACCACTTTTTCCGGGGCTGAAGCGGGAGACAGAGCCTCCGCCGCCGACGCCAGTCGGGTAAAGGGGAGCGTAAAGGCGCTGCTGGCAACCGCCAGACCACCTATTGCCGTGGTTTTCATCAACCCACGGCGAGTGACCTCGGCAGCCATTAACGCTTCAGGCGCTTTGATTTTCATAAAGACTCACTTTGGTTGCTCACAAAGAAAAGAGAGGCGGCGCAAACCGCTATGTAGTTTTATTTATAACGAATTACAACGTTATTGGTGTTTTATGCTGACTTTCGTTCGGAGGAGTATTACTACTTTAGAGGGAGGGGTTATTGCTTCGTATCAAATCAGAGTCATAAAAAAAGCGCCCTGAGGCGCTTTTTTGTCTTAGAGCAAATAATTAGCCGATGAACTGCTGGCCTTTCATGTAAGGGCGCAGCACTTCAGGGATCTCAATGCGTCCGTCAGCCTGCTGGTAGTTTTCCAGCACAGCAACCAGCGTACGGCCTACTGCCAGACCAGAACCGTTCAGGGTATGAACCAGACGGGTTTTCTTGTCAGATTTGCTGCGGCAACGCGCCTGCATACGACGCGCCTGGAAATCCCAGACGTTGGAGCAGGAGGAGATTTCACGGTAGGTGTTCTGCGCAGGCACCCAGACTTCAAGGTCGAAGGTTTTGCAGGCACCGAAGCCCATGTCGCCGGTGCACAGCGCCATACGACGGTAAGGCAGCCCCAGCAGCTCCAGCACTTTCTCTGCGTGACCGGTCATCTCTTCCAGCGCGTCCATAGACTCTTCCGGACGAACGATCTGCACCATCTCAACTTTATCGAACTGGTGCATACGGATCAGACCGCGCGTATCGCGACCGTAAGAACCGGCTTCAGAACGGAAACATGGAGAGTGCGCAGTCAGTTTGATTGGCAGATCGTCTTCGTCGATGATCTCATCACGCACGAGGTTGGTCAGCGGCACTTCCGCAGTTGGGATCAGCGCGTAGTTGCTGCTGTCAGCTTCCTCGTCCAGCGGACGGGTATGGAACAGATCGCCGGCAAATTTCGGCAGCTGGCCTGTACCGTACAGCGTATCGTGGTTAACCAGATACGGAACGTAGGTTTCGCTGTAGCCGTGCTGCTCGGTGTGCAGATCCAGCATGAACTGCGCCAGCGCGCGGTGCAGGTGAGCAATTTGCCCTTTCATTACCACGAAGCGAGAACCGGTCAGCTTAACCGCTGCCGCAAAGTCCAGGCCCGCGTGCATTTCGCCCAGCGTCACGTGATCGCGCACTTCGAAGTCAAACTCGCGAGGCGTACCCCAGCGTTTCACTTCAACGTTGTCGTTTTCGTCTTTGCCGACAGGCACGCTGTCGTCAGGAATGTTCGGGATCGCCAGAGCAATATCGCGAATTTCAGCCTGAAGAACGTCCAGTTCAGCTTTCGCCTGATCCAGCTCTTCACCCAGTTTGTTCACTTCCAGGCGTAATGGCTCAATATCTTCCCCGCGCGCTTTCGCCTGGCCAATGGATTTCGATCGAGAATTACGCTCTGCTTGCAGATTTTCAGTTTGTACCTGCAAAACTTTACGACGCTCTTCAAGAGCGCGCAGCTTATCTACATCCAGCTTAAAGCCCCGGCGTGCCAGTTTTTCAGCGACTGCGTCTGGCTCATTACGCAGCAGATTGGGATCGAGCATGCTTATCCTGTGCTTATCGAATTAAAAAAGGAAAAAGTGACCACAGCCTGCGGCCACAGAGATATATTGCCAACATTACCGCAACGATTGAACTAACGGTAGCGTTTTATAGGGCTATTTTGATCCTGTCCGGCAAGCCAGGCGAGCTTTTCGCCAATCTTACCCTCAAGACCTCTGTTTGTAGGGTGATAATAGCGGGTTTGTGCCATCTCCTGTGGGAAATACTCCTCCCCGGCGGCGTAGGCATTGGGTTCATCATGGGCGTAGCGATACTCCTGCCCGTAACCCATATCTTTCATCAACTTTGTAGGGGCATTGCGAAGGTGTACCGGAACGTCGTAATCCGGACGTTCACGTGCATCCGACATCGCCGCTTTGAAGGCGGTATACACCGCGTTACTTTTCGGCGCGCAGGCCAGATAGACAATTGCCTGCGCAATGGCACGCTCACCTTCCGCGGGTCCGACGCGGGTAAAGCAGTCCCAGGCGGAAATAGCGACCTGCATGGCGCGTGGATCGGCATTACCGACATCTTCTGACGCAATGGCCAGGCAGCGACGCGCGACATATAACGGATCGCCACCGGCGGTAATGATACGCGCATACCAGTAGAGTGCCGCATCCGGCGCGCTGCCGCGCACGGATTTATGTAACGCAGAGATAAGGTCGTAGAAACGGTCGCCTTTATTATCGAAGCGCGCACTGCGTTCACCGGCAATTTCGGTGAGCAGTTCAGGCTTCAATACGCGCTTGCCCGCATCGTCCACTTCGGCCATATCGGCCATCATTTCCAGCGTATTCAGTGCCCGACGCGCATCGCCGTTGACCAGTTCAGCGATCGCACGACGCGTCTCGTCCGGCAGAACGATATCCTGTCCGCCGTAACCCCGCGCTTTGTCCTCCATCGCCTGGGTCAGAACCTTTTCGATATCCTCTGTGGTCAGGGATTTAAGCAGGTAAACGCGGGCGCGGGAAAGCAGCGCGGAGTTGAGTTCAAACGACGGGTTTTCCGTGGTTGCGCCGATGAAGAAAATCGTGCCGTCTTCAATGTGCGGCAGAAACGCATCTTGCTGGCTCTTGTTGAAACGGTGGACTTCATCAACAAACAGAATGGTGCGGCGCCCGGCATTACGGTTTTGCCGTGCGCGCTCGATCGCCTCGCGGATCTCCTTCACGCCGGAGGTAACCGCCGAGATGCGCTCAACGTCCGCGTTAGCATAGCGGGCGATCACTTCAGCGAGGGTGGTTTTGCCGGTGCCGGGTGGCCCCCAGAGGATCATGGAGTGCAGATGCCCCGCCTCAATAGCGCGCGGCAAGGGTTTCCCCGCAGCCAGCAGGTGTTGCTGGCCGATGTACTGCGCTAAATTTTCTGGCCGCATACGGGCGGCCAGAGGTTGAAACGCATTATCTGAAAAATCGAGCGACAGGTTGCTCACTCATGCCTCTTACTTATTACGTTGGTCGTCCACCGTTACGCCCTGCGGCGGGGTAAAGGTGAATTTCGAAGCATCTACAGCGCCGTTTTGCTGAGACTTAAGCTGATAGCTACTGCGCTGATCGTCCTGCTCAACCGCGCCGAACTGATTGATGGTACCGTTGCTGCTCACGTTAATCGTGAACTGCTTCAGATTACCGTTGCTGCCTTTTGGCGTCAGGACGAACTCATCACCGTTTTGTTTGATGTTGTACTGCTGCCAGTCGCTGGACTGGTTACGGGCAATGAGCATAAACGGCGTATTGCTGGTCGCGTCTTTCAGCCAGGTGGCGGTTGCCTGCTCAACAAACGGGTTGTAGAACCACAAGGTTTTCCCGTCGGACACCAGCACGCTTTCATCAGGCTGGGTCATGTGCCAGTTGAAGAGATTCGGGCGTTTCACCCACAAATCCCCCTGACCTTCCTGCACCGCGTTGCCGCTGCCGTCAGTCACTTTTTGCGTGAAGCTGGCGTGGAAGCTGCTCACTTTATCCAGTCGGCTTTTAAGGTCGCTGGCTGCATCAGCCCAGACGCTGCTGGCAACAAAACTGGAGAGTAATGCACAGGCGATGGCGATTTTTTTCATTGTTATTCCTTAAAATACGTCTTCCCGATATGGGGGTTCCGTTTCTATTCTGGACCTGCCCGAAGGCAGGCGACAGAAGAATATGCTTAATTTTTGCTGATTTACCCTTCTTTGCAATCGCTGAAGGTTAATCAAAAGGCGGTGGTGCCAGCACCTCTCGGTTACCGTTATGCCCCTGTTCGCTCACAATACCCTGGGCTTCCATCTGCTCGATAATACGCGCCGCGCGGTTGTAGCCGATACGGAACTGGCGCTGGACGCCGGAGATAGACGCCTTACGTTTTTCGGTGACGAAATTAACCGCCTGGTCAAATAACGGATCCAGTTCTTCGCCGCCGTCAAAACCACCGCCGCCACCTTCGCTTTCACTGTCGGAGGTGATGCCGTCAACGTATTGCGGCCGCCCGCGCGCTTTCCAGTCCTGTACCACCGCATGCACTTCCTGGTCGCGAACAAACGCACCGTGGACACGCACCGGCGAGGTGGAGTTCGGGCCGGAATAGAGCATATCACCCATTCCCAGCAGCGACTCTGCACCGCCCTGGTCAAGGATAGTACGCGAGTCAATTTTACTCGACACGGTAAACGCGATACGGGTCGGGATGTTTGCCTTAATAAGACCGGTGATAACGTCTACGGACGGACGCTGCGTTGCCAGTACCAGGTGGATGCCCGCCGCACGCGCTTTCTGTGCCAGACGCGCAATCAGCTCTTCCACTTTCTTACCAACGGTCATCATCAGGTCGGCAAATTCATCCACCAGCACCACGATGTAAGGCAGTTTTTCCAGCACCGGATGCTGGGCATCCATGCTGTCACCCGGCTTCCAGTATGGGTCCGGAATCGGACGGCCCATACGCGCCGCCTCGGCGATTTTCTCGTTATAACCGGCCAGGTTACGCACGCCCAGCGCCGACATCAGCTTGTAGCGACGCTCCATTTCATTGACGCTCCAGCGCAATGCGTTGGCGGCGTCCTTCATGTCGGTCACCACTTCCGTTAACAGGTGCGGAATGCCTTCGTAGACGGACAGTTCAAGCATTTTCGGGTCGATCATGATGAAACGCACATCTTCAGGCTGCGCTTTGTAGAGCATACTGAGGATCATGGCGTTCACCCCGACTGATTTACCGGAGCCGGTGGTACCCGCAACCAGCAGATGCGGCATCTTCGCGAGATCGGCAACCACCGGATCGCCGGCGATATCTTTACCCAGCACCACGGTCAGCGGGGACGGGTTGTCGCGGAATTTGGTGTTATCCAGAACTTCACGCAGATAAACGGTCTGGCGTTTCTTGTTTGGCAGCTCAAGGCCAACGTAAGGCTTACCTGGGATCACCTCCACCACGCGTACCGCCACGGTCGACAGAGAACGCGCCAGGTCACGGGACAGGTTAGAAATACGTGCCGCTTTTACGCCTGGCGCCAGATTCAGTTCGAAACGGGTGATCACCGGGCCAGGTGAGTAGTTCACCACGTCCGCTTTAATACGGAAGTCAGCCAGACGCGCTTCCACCAGACGGGCCATCTGTTCAAGGGCAAAGGTATCCACCGGCTCGACTTCCGCTGGCGGCGGCGTTAACAGATCCAGCGACGGCAGCGGCGTACTTGGTCGTTGCAGCGGACGGCTGTCTCCGTTACGCATCAGCAGCGGGTGAATCAGGCTTTCCTGCGGCTGTGGTGCTGGCTGCTGGAACTGCGGCTGCGGCGGTTGGGCAGGCGTCTGCGGCTGAGCATACGCCTGTGGCGCCGGTTGTTGCGGCTGCGCGTAAACCTGTGGCGGAGGCGACTGACGCACCGGTTCCGCTTCTGGCATCACGCTCGGCGTGAACAGCGGTTCGCTTGGGCCATCATCCACCAGATCTTTCATTGGTGAGAATTCGAAATCCGACAGCGAGAACGGGTTTGCCCCCGAAGGCTGCTCACCGGAATAACGCTGCTGCTGCGTAGCGGCAAACTGGCGCGCCAGCTCCGCTTCAGCCGCATCATCATCCTCCTGGTGTGAAGGCACGTCGTGCTGATACTCGTCGCCGTAGCGCTGATTCTGCTGGGCGGCAAACTGACGCGCCAGCTCGTCCTGATGCAGTTCGTCGGCATCATCTTCGTAGTCAGAACCACGCGCTTTCTCTTCCGCCATACGCTGGGAAGGCAGTTTAATGCCATAAGAGGCCAGCTCCCGGCGAGTCGGCACGCGCACGCGGTTAGGGCGCGGCAGCTGTGGACCAATGCCCTCTTTAACCTGAGGGCGCGGGGCGCTGTCGGTTGCCGGGCTGAATAGCGGAGCGGACGCGGCAGCGGCTGCCGTTGCCTGCTTCACGGCTTCAGCACCCGACGCAACGGCTGGCGTAGGATCTACAGGTGGAACGCTTACAGGAGGCGCTTTTGCAACAGGCTCCTGTACCGGCTCGGGCACGGGCTGATACCAGGCGGCAAGCTGCTCGCGCTCACGGGCACGGCGCTCTTCCACTTCTTCAAAATAGTACAATGGCGGACGTGATGGCTTCGCTTCCTCCACCACTTCGGGTTCAGACACCGGCGCAACATATGGCTGTTCAGGCACAGCGGGTTCGGGCGTATAAGCCTGATACGGCTGTTGCGGCTCGCTGGCAGGCTCAGACGGCTGATACGATTGCTGACACTGTTCCTGCTGCACAGGAATATAGCTTTCAGGCTCCGGCGCAATGGTCGGTTCAGGCGTATGGACGCCTGGCGCAGCCTGCCAGTCCACCTGCGGTTGCTGGATCGCGGACTCCGGTGCCGGAACAGGCGAGGACGGCATCACGGCTTCAACAGGCGCAACATGGGCCTGCGCAGCCGTCGTTGCGGCGGCAGCAGCGGCTACCGGTTCAGTCACGGAATGACCATGCAACAGCGGATCGTATTCGTCATACTCACCCGGCGTAGCTCGATGACCAGAGAACAACACATCATCAGGATCGACGGCCGCACCGCGATACTCAATCTGCTCGTCTTCATCCATACGTTTGCCGGAGAAAAGCGCGGCATCCGTTTTACGGCCTAACGGGTTAGCGAATTTTTCAGCAACGCGCTGGCGGCGTGCCAGAGCACCGCGCAGAATACGGGCACGGCGGGATTCACGACGCTGCACAGGTGCCTCGTCTTCCTCTTCGTATTCATCTTCATATTCGTCTTCATCGACCCACGTATCATCACGACGGGTACGATTGCTGGCAAACGTCAGCAGAGTCAGAATAAAGCTGCCGATTTTTTCGGCAATGCTCACCCAGGACCAGCCGGTAAACAGCGTCAGGCCCGCCGCCCAGATGCAGAGCAGCGCCAGCGTGCCGCCGCTGCTGTGAAGCATCGGTTGCAGCGCGGAGCTCAACAGGCTGCCAATCACACCGCCGGAGGCGAAATACCAGATGTCATCGGCATTGATCGCCGCCAGTCCGCAGGAGGTGAGGATCAGCGCCAGGGCGCCAATCAGGCGCAGCGAAACGGCAAAATAATCGATGTAGTCGTCGTTCTGTCGATGACGCCAGGCAAACCAGCATCCGCCAATAATGATGACGGGAAGGGTATAGGCCATCACACCGAAAATGAAGAAGAGCGTGTCCGCAAGCCAGGCGCCGGGAACGCCACCCAAATTATGGATAGGCTCATGCCATGCGGTTTGCGACCAGCTGGGATCTGAGGGGTTGAAACTGAGTAAGGCAGCCATCAGCCAGACGGCAAAAAGGGCAATAACAATCAGTAACGCCTCAAGGAGACGACGTCCGCTGCTTAGCTTAGATAATGTGACTTCTTTGTCTTCAGTGTATTCCTGGCTCAAGAAAGGCTCTCCAGGTATCAGGCATGTCCTGCCTGTGTGCTAAAACGGACAACAGCGCCGGGACTCCCCGGCACTGTTGCTGTATGGATTAACAGGAGTGTAATCAAACTACACTGATTTTGCACCTGTTCCGTGTTAGCGCGTCTTAATAACCAGACGATTGCTCTGTTTGACCTCTTCCATCACCACATAAGTACGGGTGTCGTTCACGCCTGGCAGACGCAGCAGGGTTTCCCCCAGCAGCTTACGGTAGGCGGACATATCAGGCACACGGGTTTTTAACAGGTAGTCAAAATCACCGGAAACCAGATGACACTCTTGAATTTCTTCAAGTTTTTGTACAGCGGCGTTAAATTGCTCAAACACATCTGGTGCACCACGATTCAGAGTAATCTCAACAAATACCAGAAGTGAGGCATCCAGATAATGCGGGTTCAGCAGAGCCGTATAGCCCTGAATAAAACCCTGTCTTTCCAGTCGACGCACACGCTCAAGGCACGGCGTCGGGGAAAGTCCCACACGTTTTGAAAGCTCGACGTTGGAAATACGCCCATCCTTTTGCAATTCATTAAGAATGTTACGATCGATACGGTCGAGATCTTTGCCAGGGCGCTTCTTGCTATCTACCATTATTATTGTCTCTCTGTATTCCTTCCCTACTCCTGCCTGGACCCTGTGCACATCACTGTTCAGAGCCTGTACCCGTTATTCATCACATCGCCTGGTTATGTATTAGACGCGATGTGGATTCGGGTTCTGCGGTAAGAAGACCGTTGCCCGAAAGCAGTCACAGACATCACGTATGGCGTCTGTCCACACCATGCGTAGATTTCACTGACCCGGTAAAAATGGCATTTCCGTGCATGTCTATGCGGCATGCAGTTCGTGCGTCTTTTTTTCTTCCTTGAATGTTTTCGCAAAAGCGCAGGGGATTGTCAAAGCAAAACATCGATTTTTAGTACAAGATGCCGGATATTCATTACGGAGGGGTATTAATCCTCATTTTATTGCCTTATAAACGCGCTGTTTTCAGTAGCAGACGTGATGTGACCGCCTCTGACCCATAGGGCGCGTCTATTGCATATATCGGAAGCAAAACTGCCGTGCTCTTTTTTTACGGCAACAAATTCCCTACAATCCAGCCCATTGCCTGCCAACAACAATGGGGATCTCATGGGCACGACCAAACACAGTAAGCTGCTAATCCTTGGATCTGGACCTGCGGGTTATACCGCAGCGGTCTATGCTGCACGCGCTAACCTGCAACCGGTACTGATCACCGGGATGGAAAAAGGCGGTCAGTTGACCACCACCACGGAAGTGGAAAACTGGCCGGGCGACCCTAACGACCTGACCGGGCCGCTGCTGATGGAGCGCATGCACGAGCATGCCGCCAAATTCGAAACCGAAATCCTGTTCGACCACATCAATAAAGTGGATTTGCAGAACCGTCCGTTCCGCCTGACGGGTGACAGCGGCGAATACACCTGCGATGCGCTGATCATCGCCACCGGCGCCTCTGCCCGCTATCTCGGTCTGCCGTCTGAAGAAGCGTTCAAAGGCCGCGGCGTGTCAGCCTGCGCGACCTGCGACGGTTTCTTCTATCGCAACCAGAAAGTTGCGGTGATCGGCGGCGGCAACACCGCTGTGGAAGAAGCGCTGTATCTGGCAAATATTGCCTCAGAAGTACACCTGATCCACCGTCGCGACACCTTCCGCGCGGAGAAGATCCTGATCAAACGCCTGATGGACAAAGTGGCGAGCGGTAACATTGTGCTGCATACCAACCGTACGCTGGAAGAAGTAACTGGCGATCAGATGGGCGTGGCGGGACTGCGTATCCGTGATACCCAGAACACCGATAACGTCGAAACGCTGGAAGTGGCAGGCCTGTTTGTGGCAATCGGTCACAGCCCGAACACGGCTATCTTTGAAGGTCAGCTGGAGCTGGAGAACGGCTACATTAAAGTGCAGTCTGGCATTCACGGCAACGCCACCCAGACCAGCGTTCCGGGTGTCTTCGCAGCTGGTGACGTGATGGACCATATTTATCGTCAGGCGATCACCTCTGCGGGCACCGGCTGTATGGCCGCGCTGGACGCAGAACGCTATCTGGACGGGCTGGCTGAACAAGGTAAATAATCTTTACAAGTCAGTAACAAACGTAAATAAAGGCGGCCACTGGTCGCCTTTATTTTTGCTCACGTGTAACATGCAGATGTCTAATTTCTTATAACGTCACCTGCAAAGTACGCAATGGAAAAAACCCGTCAACAAGAGTTAACCCGCTGGCTGAAACAGCAAAGCGTTCTGTCCCGCCGCTGGCTTATGATTTCCCGCGTTCTGGGATTTATCAGCGGTCTGTTGATTGTTGCCCAGGCATGGCTGCTGGCCCGCATTCTCAACCATATGATCATGGAGAACATCCCGCGCGAAGCGCTGCTGTTGCCGTTTATCGTTCTGGTGCTGGTTTTCGTTCTGCGTGCGTGGGTGGTCTGGCTGCGCGAGCGGGTTGGGTTCCATGCCGGGCAGCACATCCGCTATGAGATCCGCCGCAAGGTGCTCGATCGGCTTTCAGAAGCCGGGCCTGCGTGGATCCAGGGCAAGCCGGCCGGTAGCTGGGCGACGCTGATCCTTGAGCAAATCGACGATATGCACGATTACTACGCGCGTTATCTTCCGCAGATGGCGCTGGCGGTGTTTGTGCCTCTGATGATTGTTATCGCCATCTTCCCTGTTAACTGGGTGGCGGCGTTGATCCTGCTGGGCACCGCCCCGCTTATCCCGCTGTTTATGGCGATGGTCGGCATGGGCGCGGCTGATGCTAACCGCCGCAACTTCCTGGCGCTGGGTCGGTTGAGCGGTCATTTCCTGGACCGTCTGCGCGGTATGGAAACCCTGCGGATCTTTGGTCGTGGTGAAGCGGAAACCGAAAACATTCGCCTGGCGTCGCAGGATTTTCGTCAGCGCACCATGGAAGTGTTGCGCATGGCCTTTCTCTCTTCTGGCGTACTTGAATTTTTCACCTCCCTGTCGATTGCGCTGGTGGCGGTTTACTTTGGTTTCTCCTACCTCGGCGCGCTGGACTTTGGTCACTACGGTACGGCGGTTACGCTTTCCGCCGGGTTCCTGGCGCTGATCCTGGCCCCGGAATTTTTCCAGCCGCTTCGCGATCTCGGCACCTTTTACCATGCCAAAGCGCAGGCGGTGGGTGCTGCCGACAGCCTGAAAACCTTCATGGAAACGCCGCTGGCGCATCCGGAGCGTGGTGAGGTAACGCTGAATACGAACGATCCGGTGACCATTGAAGCACAGGATTTTTCTGTTCTGTCGCCTGAAGGCAAAGTACTGGCCGGTCCGCTGAACTTTACCCTGTCTGCCGGGCAACGTGTGGTGCTGGTGGGTACCAGCGGCTCAGGTAAAAGCTCATTGTTGAATGCGCTTTCAGGTTTTATGGCGTACACCGGATCGCTGCGTATCAACAAAACGGAGCTGCGCGAGCTCGATCCTGATGCCTGGCGTAAACAGCTAAGCTGGGTGGGGCAAAACCCGCAGCTGCCAGCTCCGACGCTTCGCGAGAATGTGCTGCTGGCACGCCCGGATGCGCGTGACGATGAGCTGCAATCGGTCCTCGACCGCGCCTGGGTCAGCGAGTTTCTGCCGCTGCTTGCGCAGGGTATCGATACCGTCATTGGCGATCAATCTGCCGGGCTGTCAGTAGGCCAGGCACAGCGCGTCGCGGTTGCCCGTGCGCTGCTGAACCCCTCTTCGCTAATGCTGCTGGACGAACCCGCCGCCAGCCTGGACGCTCACAGCGAGCAGCGCGTGATGGATGCGCTTAACGCAGCCTCACGCCAGCAAACCACCCTGATGGTGACTCACCAGCTGGAAGGTATTGCCGACTGGGATCAGATCTGGGTGATGGAAAACGGACACATTGTTGAGCAAGGCGATTACGCCGCGCTTGTTGCCGCGCAGGGGCCGTTTGCGACCCTGCTGGCGAACCGTCAGGAGGATATCTGATGCGCGCCCTGCTTCCGTATCTTGCACTGTATAAACGCCACAAATGGATGCTGACGCTCGGGATCGTGCTGGCGATCGTCACTCTGCTGGCCAGCATCGGTCTGCTTACGCTTTCCGGCTGGTTCCTCTCCGCGTCTGCGGCCGCAGGCTTTGCCGGGCTATACAGCTTTAACTACATGCTGCCTGCCGCCGGGGTGCGCGGTACGGCGATTACGCGAACTGCCGGGCGCTACTTCGAGCGTCTGGTCAGCCACGACGCGACCTTCCGCGTGCTGCAACACCTGCGTATTTATACGTTCAGCAAACTGCTACCCCTCTCCCCTGCCGGGCTGGCACGTTTTCGACAGGGCGAATTACTCAACCGCGTGGTCGCAGATGTGGATACGCTGGATCACCTCTATCTGCGCGTCATTTCACCCATGGTGGGCGCGTTTGTGGTGATTGTCGTGGTCACGCTGGGGTTGAGTTTCCTGGATGTTCCCATCGCACTGACGCTCGGCGGCATCATGCTGATGACGCTGATTATTCTGCCACCCCTGTTTTATCGTGCAGGTAAAACCACCGGGGAAAACCTGACGCGCCTGCGCGGGGAATACCGCCAGCAGCTCACCGCCTGGTTGCAGGGACAGGCCGAGCTCACCCTTTTTGGCGCCAGCAAGCGCTACCGCGCCCGCATGGAAAATACGGAGCTGAACTGGCATGAAGCCCAGCGTCGCCAGTCTGAACTGACCGCTTTCTCCCAGGCGCTGATGATGTTAATTGGTGGGATTGCCGTAATCGCCATGCTCTGGATGGCCTCCGGTGGCGTGGGCGATAACGCGCAGCCTGGCCCGCTAATTGCGCTGTTTGTTTTCTGTGCCCTGGCAGCCTTTGAAGCCTTAGCCCCGGTTACGGGCGCCTTTCAGCATCTCGGCCAGGTGATTGCCTCTGCGCTGCGCATTACGGATATTGCCGAGCAGGAGCCGGAAGTGAAGTTCAGCGCGGGTCAAACCGCTGTGCCGGAGCAGGTCGCGCTGACGCTCAGCAATGTCACTTTCGCCTACGACAAGCCGGCGCAAAACGCGCTGGAAGACATCACCCTTTCTGTTGATGCCGGGCAGCGCATTGCGATCCTTGGCCGTACGGGATGTGGAAAATCGACACTTCTGCAACTTCTCACGCGCGCGTGGGACCCACAGCAGGGCGAGATTCGGTTTAACGACGTTCCGCTGTCTGGTTTTAGCGAAGCGGCCTTGCGTAAAACGGTCAGCGTCGTGCCCCAGCGGGTGCATCTGTTCAGCGCTACGCTGCGCGATAATCTTCTTCTGGCGGCACCAGACGCCTCCGACGATACGCTGCGGGCAATGCTGGAGCAGGTTGGGCTGCACAAGCTGCTTGAAGACGATGGCTTGAACAGCTGGCTGGGTGAAGGGGGTCGACAGCTTTCCGGCGGCGAACTGCGTCGTCTGGCCATTGCGCGTGCGCTGCTGCACGATGCGCCGCTGATGTTGCTGGATGAACCGACAGAAGGACTGGATGCCACGACTGAGAGTCAAATCCTTGATTTACTGGCGAATGTGATGAAAGGTAAAACCGTACTGATGGTCACGCACCGTCTGCGCGGGCTGGTGAATTTCGATCAGATAATTGTGATGGACAACGGACACATAATTGAGCAAGGTAGTCACGCAGAGCTGCTGGCAAAACAGGGTCGCTACTACCAGTTTAAACAGCGCCTGTAGACTATATTTGTAGCGTCCTCTCTCGCGTACTGGAGTTCTGTTGTCATGCGCCTGGTGCAGCTTTCTCGCCATAATATTGCGTTCCCTTCACCGGAGGGGGCGCTGCGTGAACCTAACGGCTTGCTGGCTCTGGGCGGTGATCTCAGCCCGGCACGGCTCTTAATGGCTTACCAGCGCGGCATCTTCCCGTGGTTTTCGCCTGGCGACCCGATCTTATGGTGGTCTCCCGATCCGCGAGCCGTGCTGTGGCCTGGGCAGTTTCACCTGAGCCGCAGCATGAAGCGGTTTCATGCAAAATCACCCTTTCGCGTCACGCTCAATCACGCCTTCGGCCAGGTTATCGAAGGCTGCGCTGAAGATCGTCATGAAGGCACCTGGATAACCCGCGATATAATTATCGCCTACCACCAGCTTCATGAGCTGGGCTACGCGCACTCTATTGAAGTATGGAAAGAGGATAACCTCGTCGGCGGAATGTACGGCGTGGCGCAGGGCTCGCTGTTCTGCGGTGAGTCGATGTTCTCCCGTGCCACGAATGCGTCAAAAACCGCGCTGCTGGTGTTTAGCGAGGAATTTGCCCGACGTGGCGGACGGCTGATGGATTGTCAGGTGCTGAATGAGCACACCGCCTCGCTCGGCGCCGTTGAAATCTCCCGCCGACACTATATCGAACATCTTGAACAATGCCGAAAAGAGACCCTTCCACGCGATTTTTGGGTTCCCAGAGCGCTCTTTATGCCCAATGCCTAAATGTTTTCCGCATATTTTTTATGAGGGTGTTATAATTATGCCGCAGAGTAGCTTCTGCCTGTTGCCCCGCCGCCGTTTGGGACCCTCGCTTCAGATAACGTCCTGACGTTTATCCTGTCGTCTCCCCTTTACGAATGCGCTTTCCGTTCGGTTGTACCGTGACGCTTGGGCAATACGCTGAGACTGTTTTGCTGCGTTTTAAACGCGCAATTCTTTACTTAATTGAGGAATTTCGGCATTATCTTGCCGGTTCAAAACTTGGTAGTGATACCCCAGAGGATTAGATGGCCAAAGAAGACAATATTGAAATGCAGGGTACCGTACTTGATACGTTGCCTAATACCATGTTTCGCGTAGAACTGGAAAACGGTCACGTGGTAACTGCGCACATCTCCGGTAAAATGCGCAAAAACTATATCCGCATTTTGACGGGCGACAAAGTGACTGTTGAACTGACCCCGTACGACCTGAGCAAAGGCCGCATTGTCTTCCGTAGTCGCTAATTGTTTTCGCCTGTAATGGCAGATGAATATTTAAAAGGTCGGGATATTCCCGGCCTTTTTTATTTATGGTCTTAGTGTGGCTGTGTCGGCAGATGTATAGTCATGCTCGGGTTCATAGGTACGATTAAATCTTCAGCTATCGCGTGGGTAATGTCATGCAGCAGTCCCGTCAGGTGCGGCAGCATATCGCGGTCAACATGCGATACCAGCAGCACATGGTTTAACGCCCGGCAGTAGTCGCATTTCGTTTCGGTATCTTCCAGCAACCACTCTTTTTGTCGCGGTTGCTCCGCGTCGTCCTCAAATTCAACCACCTGAAAATCACGCATTGACTCTGTGAGGCCGGATTTCACCTCTTCCAGGTAGGCTCCGAGGCAACGGCAAACGGGCTGCGTTTGCGGAAGTGATTTGCAGTCGAGGAGGATTTCGGTGAGCAGTTTGCAGCGCTCGGCAAGGGTTGGGAGATCGGGGTTGAGTGAGAGTTCAGTGTAGAAATGGGCGAAATTGTTTTCTGTATTCATTGGGTAATTCCTTCACACACTTTGAATTTACCACCGCAGGAAACGCCAATTTGCTGGCGGCGGACGAAAAGGAATTGGCGTACCAGTGTGTGTGCTACTGGCGCTTCAAAAGAAGCTTCCGATTCGCCCGCCAGATGCAGAATTATACCCTTTTCCTTAGGGCGAACGAAGCCTGCAGCATACTGCTGCTCACACACTTTCAGGACGCCAATCCCGGCACCTGATTTTGCAGGTGCGCCGCCATTTTATTACTGTGGATTTATCCAGCAACCAACGTAGTACGAAACTGGAAAGCGCTTCGCAAAATTCCTCTGCGGTCTGTTGCCCTCACCCCAACCCTCTCCCACAGGGAGAGGGGGAAAAGCAGGCATAAAAAAACCGGGCATTCGCCCGGTTTTTAACATTAACGTTCAATTCACTCAGTGAGCCGCTTCCGGCTTGTGCTTCGCCGCACTCTGGAAATCGTACGTCAGTTCGTTCTTCGCCTGATCCAGCCCTACCGTGACCTGGCCGCCGTCCACCAGCGAGCCAAACAGCAGCTCGTTCGCCAGCGGCTTCTTCAGGTTGTCCTGAATCACGCGCGCCATCGGACGGGCACCCATCGCACGGTCGTAGCCTTTCTCAGCCAGCCAGTTGCGGGCCTCCTGGCTCACTTCCAGCGACACGCCTTTCTGATCCAGCTGAACCTGCAACTCGACGATGAACTTGTCCACCACCTGATGGATCACCTCGGTAGACAGGTGATCGAACCAGATAATGTTGTCCAGACGGTTACGGAACTCCGGCGTGAAGATCTTCTTGATCTCTTCCATCGCATCGGTGCTGTTATCCTGGTGGATCAGGCCGATGGATTTACGCTCGGTTTCCCGCACGCCCGCGTTGGTGGTCATCACCAACACCACGTTGCGGAAATCGGCCTTGCGCCCGTTGTTATCGGTCAGCGTCCCGTTGTCCATCACCTGCAACAGGATGTTGAACACGTCCGGGTGCGCTTTCTCGATTTCATCGAGCAGCAGGACCGCGTGCGGATGCTTGATCACCGCGTCAGTGAGCAGGCCGCCCTGGTCAAAGCCCACGTATCCCGGAGGCGCACCAATCAAACGGCTGACAGTATGACGCTCCATATACTCGGACATATCAAAGCGCAGCAGCTCAATGCCCAGCGCTTTGGAGAGCTGAACCGTCACCTCGGTTTTCCCCACGCCGGTCGGACCGGCGAACAGGAAGGAACCAACCGGCTTGTGGTCATGCCCCAGGCCAGCACGGGCCATCTTGATCGCTTCGGTTAAGGCCTCAATGGCTTTATCCTGACCAAAGACCAGCATTTTCAGGCGATTGCCGAGGGTGCGCAGGGTATCACGGTCGCTCTGAGAAACGCTCTTCTCAGGAATACGCGCGATGCGGGCCACCACGGACTCGATATCCGCCACGTTCACGGTTTTCTTACGCTTGCTGGCTGGCATCAGGCGTGCACGCGCACCTGCCTCATCAATCACGTCGATCGCTTTATCCGGCAGATGACGATCGTTGATGTATTTCACCGCCAGCTCCACCGCCGCACGGACCGCTTTCGCGGTGTAACGCACGTCGTGGTGTGCTTCGTACTTGGTTTTCAGGCCGTTGATGATCTGCACCGTTTCGTCAACCGACGGCTCGGTAACGTCGATTTTCTGGAAACGACGCGCCAGCGCACGATCCTTCTCAAAGATGTTGCTGAACTCCTGGTACGTCGTGGAGCCCATCACGCGGATCTTGCCGCTGGAGAGCAGCGGTTTAATCAGGTTAGCCGCATCCACCTGGCCACCGGAGGCCGCACCTGCGCCGATAATGGTGTGGATCTCATCGATAAACAGGATGCTGTTGGTATCCTGCTCCAGCTGTTTTAACAGCGCTTTGAAGCGTTTTTCAAAATCACCACGGTATTTGGTGCCCGCCAGCAGCGAGCCGATGTCGAGCGAGTAGATGGTGCAGTCGGCAATCACTTCCGGCACGTCGCCCTGCACAATGCGCCAGGCAAGGCCCTCGGCAATCGCGGTTTTACCCACGCCAGATTCCCCCACCAGCAGCGGGTTGTTCTTGCGTCGACGGCACAGCACCTGGATGGCACGCTCCAGCTCTTTGTCGCGACCAATCAGCGGGTCGATACCGCCAACGCGTGCAAGCTGGTTAAGGTTGGTGGTGAAGTTTTCCATACGATCCTCCCCGCCTGCTTGCTCTTCACTGTTGTTAATCTGCCCGCTGGGATCCGACGCCTGGTTAGGCTCGTCTTTTCGCGTTCCGTGAGAGATGAAGTTAACCACGTCGAGCCGGCTGACTTCGTGTTTGCGCAGCAGGTAGGCCGCCTGGGACTCCTGTTCGCTGAAGATGGCGACTAAGACATTGGCGCCAGTCACTTCGCTACGTCCGGAAGACTGGACGTGGAAAACCGCGCGCTGCAACACGCGCTGGAAGCTGAGCGTCGGCTGCGTGTCGCGCTCTTCTTCACTGGCTGGCAGCACCGGTGTGGTTTGTTCGATGAAGGCTTCGAGTTCCTGACGTAGCGCCACCAGATCCACGGAGCAGGCTTCCAGCGCTTCGCGGGCAGATGGGTTGCTAAGCAGTGCGAGCAGCAGGTGCTCGACGGTCATAAACTCATGTCGGTGCTCACGCGCTCTGGCGAAAGCCATGTTTAAACTGAGTTCCAGTTCTTGATTGAGCATAGGCACCTCCCCCAATTTTATGCCTTATCAGGCCTTTTCCAGCGTACACAGCAACGGATGCTCGTTCTCCCTCGCATAGTCGTTCACCATCGCTACTTTGGTTTCCGCGACTTCGGCAGTGAAGATGCCGCAGATCGCTTTGCCACGATAATGAACGGTAAGCATCAGTTGCGTTGCACGTTCAACATCATAAGAAAAGAACTTTTGTAGCACGTCAATAACAAATTCCATCGGCGTGTAATCATCGTTCATTAACATAACTTTATACATAGATGGCGGTTTTAGCGCGTCGCGCACTTTATCTTCCGCCAGCTGGTCGAAATCCAGCCAATCGTTGGTCTTACCCATTATGCATAACCACTTTGAATCTACCTCAGATGTTAGATAACAATCATCTATTACTGTCATCCGCGATGTCTGTCACAAACTGTTGCAATAGCGTTAACTGCCTCAAATTTTGGTTGATTATTGTCCCAACTCCAGCGCCAAACGCTTGACGGCTTCTTCCGTTTCTCTAAATTGTACAAGCGTGAGTTGGCGAGGTTTTGAACAGCCCCCACTCCACCACCGGTTCATTCCATCTTAATTTATAAGATTTACGAAGGATGTCGAAGCATGGAAATGGGTACTGTTAAGTGGTTCAACAACGCCAAGGGGTTTGGCTTCATTTGCCCCGAAGGCGGCGGCGAGGATATCTTCGCTCACTATTCCACCATTCAGATGGATGGTTACAGGACGCTCAAAGCCGGGCAGTCCGTCCGGTTCGATGTACACCAGGGGCCAAAAGGCAATCACGCCAGTCTTATCGTGCCCGTTGAAGCAGAAACGGTTGCATAGCTCTCTGATTCATTGTGTACACCCCGCAGGCAAAATGCCAGCCCGATCGGCTGGCATTTTTATTTTCGGGCTATTCCCGCGCCAGCGCATCTACCGGATCGAGCCGCGCCGCGTTTCTCGCCGGCAGCCAGCCGAAAAGAATACCGGTGAAGGTGGAACATAAAAACGCCGTCAGGATCGCCATCGGCGAGAAGCCAATTTCCCAGCCCGGTAAGAAGAGCTGGAGCGCGAAGGCGATCATCATCGAAAGCGCAATCCCCATCGCGCCTCCCACCAGACACACCAGCACCGCTTCAATCAAAAACTGCTGGAGCACGTCGCTGGCTCTGGCCCCGACCGCCATGCGGATGCCTATCTCCCGCGTACGTTCGGTCACCGACACCAGCATAATGTTCATCACCCCAATCCCGCCGACGACCAGCGAAATCACCGCCACCAGCGTCAGGAACAGCTGAAGAGTACGTGTGGTCTTTTCCGCCGTTTTCAAGAGGCCGTCCATGTTCCAGGTGAAGAAATCCTTTTTCCCGTGGCGCAGGGTTAACAGCCGCTCGAGCTGCTGTTCCGCCAGCGCGCTGTCGTAGCCCTCCTTCACTCGCACGGTAATGGAGTTAAGCCAGGACTGCCCCATAATGCGCCCGGAAATGGTGCTGTATGGCAGCCAGACGCGCAGGATCTTGCTGCTGCCAAACATGGACTGTTTCTCTTCCGCCACACCAATCACCGTGGCGGGCATGTTACCCACCAGGATCACTTCCCCCACTACACGGGTTTTATTGGGGAAAAGCTGTCTGCGCGAGTTCGCGTCCAGCACCACCACCTGCGCCCTGCCCGCCAGCTGCTCCGCGTTGAAGGTCGCCCCTTCGCTAAAGGTCATGCCGTAGACGTTGAAGTAATCTCCGCTGACGCCGTTAGCACTGGCCGCCACGTCGATGTTGCCGTAGCGCAGACGCAGGTTTTGCGACACGGCAGGCGTGGCGGAGTTCACCCACGGCTGCTTCTGAATAGCCGCCAGATCGTCGTATTTCAGCGCCTGCTGATACTGCGGCTCGTCGTCGCCAAAATCTTTGCCGGGGTAAACGTCGATGGTGTTAGTCCCGATGGCCCGAATATCCGCCAGCACCAGCTGTTTCGCCGCATCGCCCACCACCACAATCGACACCACCGAGGCAATACCGATAATGATGCCGAGCATGGTCAGCAGAGTGCGCATTTTGTTGGCCGCCATCGCCAGCCAGGCCATGTTCAGCGCCTCGCGGAAACCGCTGGAAAACTGGCCCCAGCCGGTGGACGCAGGCAAAGCTTCTTTCGCCGCCGCCGCTCTGGACTGACGCGGCGGCGGGTTGCTGACCAGCTCGCCGTCGTGGATCTCGATGATGCGTTCCGCCTGCGCCGCGACCTGTGGATCGTGGGTGACGATAATCACCGTATGCCCCTGATCGCGAAGCTGATGCAGGATCGCCATCACCTCTTCACCGGAATGGCTGTCGAGCGCACCGGTTGGCTCATCGGCGAGGATCACCTGTCCGCCGTTCATCAGCGCGCGGGCAATACTCACGCGCTGCTGCTGACCGCCGGAAAGCTGCGAAGGCTGATAATCAACACGCTCCGCCAGCCCAAGACGCGTTAACAGCGCCTTCGCGCGTTCAAGGCGTTTTTTGCGCTCGACGCCCGCATACACCGCCGGCACTTCCACATTCTGCGCCGCGCTCAGGTGTGAAAGCAGATGGTAACGCTGAAAGATAAAGCCAAAATGCTCGCGACGCAGCTTCGCCAGCGCGTCGCCGTCCAGGGTGGAAACATCCGTCCCGGCCACGCGATAGGTGCCGCTGCTGGGCTTATCCAGACAGCCAAGAATGTTCATCAGCGTTGATTTACCCGAGCCCGACGCCCCGACAATCGCCACCATTTCACCGGCTTCAACGCGCAGGGAGATGCCCTTCAGCACCTCCACCGGCCCGTCGCCGGACGGATAGCTGCGACGAATGTCATTCAGCTCAAGCAGCGCCGTCATTGCGCGGCTCCGGGCAGGGTTTCGCTGGTGACCACTTCTTCACCCTCTTCCAGCCCTTTTACCACCACCACGTCGGTGTCGTTACGCGCGCCAATCACTACTTCCCGCTCGCGGGTTTCGCCGTTGCGCAGCACTTTCACCTTGTAGCGATTGTCCCCGGCGGATTCGCCCAGCGCGGAGAGCGGAACCGTCAGCACGTTTTTCACGCCGGTCAGCTGGATATGCACCTGGGCGGTCATGTCCAGACGCAGCACGCCCTGCGGGTTTGGCACCTCAAAACGCGCATAGTAGAAGATGGCGTCGTTAACTTTCTCCGGCGTCGGCAGGATATCTTTCAGCACCCCTTCATAGCGGGTTTGCGGATCGCCCAGCACCGTAAACCAGGCTTTCTGCCCCGGCTTAAGGTGAATGACGTCCGCTTCGGATACCTGGGCTTTCACCAGCATGGTGCTCATATCCGCCAGGGTCAGGATGTTTGGCGCCTGCTGCGCGGCGATGACCGTCTGGCCTTGCAGGGTGGTTATCTGCGTCACTTCCCCGGCCATTGGCGCAACGATTTGCGTGTAATCGAGGTTGGTTTTCGCCGTATCCAGCGAGGCCTGATTCCGTTTGATTTGCGCATCGATGGTGCCAATCTGCGCCTGCTTCACCGCCAGTTCCGTGGCGGCTGTGTCCAGATCCTGTTTCGAGATGGCCTGCGTTTTCGCCAACGCCTGCTGGCGCGTCAGGGTGACCTGAGCGAGATTACGCTCGGCCTGAGCCTGCGCGCGCTGCGCGCGCAGCTCCATCAGCGTCGCTTCCACTTCGCGGATCTGGTTTTGCGCCTGCTCAGGATCGATCACGCCCAGCAGCTGGCCTTTTTTAACCTTATCGCCAATCTCAACTGACAGGGTTTTAAGCTGACCGCTGACCTGCGCGCCCACGTCAACCTTACGCAGGGCATCCAGTTTCCCCGTCGCCAGCACGTTTTGTTGCAGCTCGCCCGGACGAACAATCAGCGTTTGATACTGTGGTACCGGCGCGTTCAGTACCTTCCATAACCAGAATCCGCCCGCTAACACCACTACCGCCAGCAGCAGAAACAGCTTTCTGCGTTTTCCCTTCAGGTTCATAAATATTCCAAATAGTTGTTCTGGCTATCATCACCGTTGATTTTATCTAAACCACTCCTCAACGAAACCCCCGATCCCCGTAATCGTCGGGAATTGTTTACCCGATGTTGATAAAGCGCCTGCTGAAATAGCGATATTCCACCAGAAGCAGGATCTAACATGTCTTCCATCGTCGATACACCTTATTCAACGCTGCCCCAGCCTAAATCGGGCTGGCAACTGTTTAAAAGCCTGACATCGGGTTCCCTCACGCCGGGGCTGGCGTGGCAAAATCCGGCATATCGACGTAAGTTTATGTTGCGCTCGCTGGCAACGCCGTTCACCACTGCGCGCCTGCTCGGAAACCTTGCAAAACAGCCCCGTCTGATGCAGATCCTGCGCGTGCAGCCCGGCCTGCCGTGCCGCCTGCACCGGCCGTGGCTGACCGTAAATATGGGTCGTCAGAATACGCTGGACGCATTGAACGATCACTATCAGATGATGAGCCGCCATCTTCCGGCGTCGCTGCTGAACGGCTACCTCTCCAGCCAGGGCATCACGCTGGTGACGTTAACGGGCAAAGAGGAACAGCAGTTTAGCGTTCGCCTGAGCGCGGATGCGTTTCTGGACAAAGAAGGGGAAGCGACCCTCACTTTTTGCGACCACCAGAACACGGTGCTGGCCGAGCTGACCTTTACGCTGTGCAAATACCAGGGCAAGTCAACGCTCTTCATCGGCGGAATGCAGGGGGCGAAAGCGCATGTCACGCACGAGCACATTCAGCTGGCGACCAAAGCCTGTCACGGACTGTTCCCAAAACGTCTGCTGGTTGAAGCGGTCATGACGCTGGCAGGCGCCTTCCCGGTCGAGCAGATCCTCGCGGTGAGTAACGCCACCCACATCTACCGCAGCTGGCGCTATCGCAAGAAAAAAGAGGGAAAATTGCTGGCTGACTATGACAGCTTCTGGCGCTCCCTTGGCGGACAGCAGCAGGATAACGGCAACTTTGCCCTGCCACTGACCATGCCACGCAAACCGATGGAAGAGATTGCGAGTAAAAAACGGTCCGAATACCGCCGCCGCTATACCCTGCTTGATAGCCTGATCCAACAGGTTTCGCAGGCGACTGACCGCTAATCGGCCCTCCCGCGAGCCAGCCAGAGGACGCGGGAGAACATTTTACGCAGCAGCGTGGGCACCGACTCCACGCCTCGCCTGCCGGCTTCCGTCGCGACTTCAATGGCCAAATCCGGTTTTGACGACCGATGGATAGCTTTGGCAATCACCCGACGCATGTTCATGGGTACATCCACCGGGATCATCGCCACGCGGTGAAAGACGTCGTCAAATCCCTGACGGTACATAAAGTGCTCCATGTCCATCGCAGGCAGCGCGGTCAGATGTTCCCGCTCCTCTTCACGATCGTTATTGAGCAGGCTGCGCACGGTCGCCGCATATTTTTTACCCGCCTCATCGCCATCCACCAGCACGTGCCACTCTATCCCCATCCGGCGCGCAAATTTGATCAGCGGTTTTAAGCCAGACTGAGCAAATTCGATCACTTTGATCCCTTCGGCATCAAAGTGGTGCCCGCACTGGCGAGCCAGCTCGTTTATCACCCAGGTTTCCGTTTCCCCTTCCACCAGCAACCAGCAGCGGGCAAACAGGGAAGAGGCACGGTTAAAACGGATATGAAACGCAATCCGTCGGCCATCTTCGGCATTTAACCCGCCGGGCCCGAGCCGGTAGGCGGTGACCCGCGACGATTCACGCACCAGGCGGCAGACATACTCTACCGGCGTCAGAGAGAGCAGCTCTCCGGAATTCGTGGTGGTGACTCGCTGCAACGGCAGCAGATTAAGAAGATGCCACGCCACGGAAAGCATAATCGGGTGGAGCCGCGTTTCCGGATCTTCCACCAGCAGCAGCGGGCGCGCGTCCCGATCCAGGCGCACCGTCCCTTTCGCCTGTAAAAGCGTGGAGAATAAACCCAGCAGGATCACCCGATGCGTACGCCCGCCGGGGCGGTCGATCATGCGGTTGATAATATCGAGATAGCGCCAGCTTCGTTGTTCATCGTGCGAGCGGCGACGCATCAGACGGTGGCGCGCCTGCCCCGTTCCCTGCTCGGAGAAGTAGTGCTCCAGCAGTTGTACCATGGCAGACAGTCCCTGACGGATCTGGCCGTCGGTGAGGTTCTGCGGCCGTGAGACCAGTTCACGGGCGAGGAAATCCAGTTCGCGGGCGGTTACTTCCACCTCGGGCATATTCGGCACGGTGCCGTTACGGATCCGCCGCATAAAACGCGCGTCGCGTAAGCGCAATACGGGGGAGAGGCGGATAAGATGTCGGGCAAGCTCGTCAATATTATCGAGCGGGATCGGATTCCCCTTCTCATCAAGAAATTCACGCAGGGTTAATACCCCGTCGTTTTGCGCCATTTCGCCCTCAAGGCGATAGAAAATACGCTGGAACCCATCTTCACAGGGAACCCAGCAGGCCGACATAGGGCGAAAACGACGCACGCGATGGCGGCCGGGCTCGGATTCGCGGAAGGTCAGAATGATATGCAGGTGTTTCTCGCGCCCGTTGACATCCCCCGGCGGAAACCAGAAGTCATCATGAACGAAGTGGTACAAGTTCTCTTCGGGCGAAAGCAGCAGCGTCAGGGCATCCAGCAGGCTGGATTTACCCCAGGCGTTTTCGCCTATCAGGACGTTGTTCTGTTCCAGTTGCAGCGACAGGCGGTTAATCCCGCGAAACCCGACAATCTCCACACGTTCGAGTAGCATACATCCCCCGCAATTCGGCCACTTTTTCCTTCAAGTTATCAGCAGTATAGCGGCAGGCTGTGGGTCACGACAGCAGAATATACGCCCCCTTAATTATTGGGCTATGCTCTAATTACCTCCGTTCTGAACAAGGATTGACATCACATTGCCTTAAATCAAATTTAGTGAATTTATTTGAGTGGCGAAGGGATGTTGATGGTTTCAAAATACTGGCTCTTTGAGTCGTCATCCCTTTATGGCGATATAACCCGCGCGCAGGAATGGGCGCGGACGTTTATTATTGAGGTGGTTATGTTCAGAAAATTAGCGGCAGAATGCTTTGGCACATTCTGGCTGGTGTTTGGTGGCTGCGGTAGCGCAGTACTGGCAGCCGCATTTCCGGAATTAGGTATTGGTTTTGTCGGCGTCGCGCTGGCATTCGGTTTAACTGTATTAACCATGGCATTCGCCGTGGGGCATATTTCCGGCGGTCATTTCAACCCGGCCGTCACATTAGGTTTATGGGCGGGCGGACGTTTCCCGGCGAAAGATATTATTGGCTATATTATTGCCCAGGTTATTGGCGGTATTATTGCCGCGGCGGTGCTGTACGTAATTGCCAGCGGAAAAGCCGGGTTTGACGCCGCGGCCAGCGGATTTGCGTCGAACGGCTTCGGCGAACACTCGCCAGGCGGCTACTCAATGCTGTCTGCTATCGTGATTGAAATTGTGCTCACCGCAGGTTTCCTGTTGGTGATCCACGGCGCAACGGACAAATACGCGCCTGCGGGCTTTGCCCCCATCGCTATTGGTCTGGCGCTGACGCTGATCCACCTCATCTCCATCCCGGTGACCAACACCTCCGTTAACCCGGCGCGCAGCACCGCGGTGGCTATTTTCCAGGGCGGCTGGGCGCTTGAACAGCTGTGGCTATTCTGGGTGATGCCAATTATCGGCGGTATTCTGGGCGGCGTGCTGTATCGCACCCTGCTGGAAAAACGCGATTAATGGTTTTCCCCCCTCTCCCTGTGGGAGAGGGCCGGGGTGAGGGCATCAGGCCGCACCACCTCAAATAGACAAGCCGGGTAAGGCGTAGCCGCCACCCGGCTTTTTTTGTAGCTTTACCTCACAGCCTTTATTGGGTAGTGTCTCTGGCGCTTAACTGATACTCAAAAGGACCGGCTGTTCATGTTCTCAGGACTCCTCATCATTCTTCTGCCCCTGATTGCGGGCTACCTTATTCCGCTGCGTCATGAATCGGCCTTAAAGCTTATTAATCGTTTTCTCAGCTGGATTGTTTATGTCATTCTGTTCTTTATGGGGATCAGCCTGGCCTTCCTGGATAATCTGGCGACGAACTTGCTTTCCATTCTGCATTATTCTGCGGTTACGGTAGTGGTTATTCTGCTGTGCAATATTGCCGCGCTGTTCTGGCTGGAACGCACTATTCCCTGGAAAAATCACCATCATCAGGAAAAGCTTCCCTCCCGTATTGCGATGGCGCTGGAATCATTAAAGCTGTGCGGCGTGGTGGTACTCGGTTTTTTACTGGGTCTGACCGGTTGGGCATTTTTACAGCACGCAACGGAAGCCAGCGAATATACGCTTATTTTCCTGCTCTTCCTGATTGGTATTCAGCTGCGAAATAATGGCATGACGCTGAAACAGATTGTCCTTAACCGCCGGGGCATGATGGTTGCCGTTATCGTTGTGGCCAGCTCACTGGCGGGGGGAGTGATTAACGCCTTTATTCTCGATCTGCCGCTGAAAACCAGTCTGGCGATGGCGTCCGGTTTCGGCTGGTATTCGCTCTCCGGTATTCTGCTGACCGAATCGTTTGGTCCGGTGATCGGCAGCGCCGCCTTCTTTAACGATCTGGCGCGCGAGCTGATAGCCATCATGCTGATCCCCGGCCTGGTAAGCCGCAGCCGCTCTACTGCGCTGGGCCTGTGCGGGGCCACCTCAATGGACTTTACCCTGCCGGTGTTACAGCGCTCGGGAGGGCTGGAGATGGTTCCTGCCGCCATCGTACACGGCTTTATTCTGAGCCTGCTGGTACCCATTCTGATGGCGTTCTTCTCAGCCTGATACTGCTTTGGCGGTAGTGAACCTGCCGCCAAAATTGCGCTAAATCAATAACCCTCCACTTAGTATAAGAAAGCACTTTTCTCTGCTGTGGCACAGGCATAACCTTAAACATGTATCTCAAATATAACTTTAACAGGTGTGATTATGTTTTGTGTGCAATGTGAACAAACCATCCGTACCCCGGCAGGCAACGGCTGCTCTTACGCGCAGGGTATGTGCGGCAAAACCGCAGAAACGTCCGATCTCCAGGATCTGCTGATTGCGGCGCTGCAAGGCTTGTCCGCCTGGGCCTTCAAAGCCCGTGAATATGGCATTGTCGATCACTATGTCGACAGCTTTGCGCCGCGCGCATTTTTCTCCACGCTGACCAACGTTAACTTCGATTCTCCACGCATTGTGGGCTATGCCCGCGAAGCGATTGCCCTGCGTGAAGCCCTGAAAGCGCAGTGCCTGAATGCCGACGCCAGCGCCCGCGTGGACAACCCGATGGCGGAGCTACAGCTGGTGAGCGACGACCTGGGCGAGCTACAGCGTCAGGCCGCAGAATTCACCCCAAATAAGGACAAAGCGGCAATTGGCGAGAACATCCTCGGCCTGCGCCTGCTGTGCCTGTACGGTCTGAAAGGTGCTGCGGCCTATATGGAGCACGCGCACGTACTCGGCCAGTACGATAACGCTATTTACGCCCAGTACCACAAAATCATGGCATGGCTGGGCACCTGGCCTTCCGACATGAACGCCCTGCTGGAATGCTCGATGGAAATCGGCCAGATGAACTTCAAAGTGATGAGTATTCTGGATGCCGGTGAAACCAGCACCTACGGCCACCCAACGCCAACGCAGGTCAACGTCAAAGCGACCGAAGGCAAATGCATCCTGATCTCCGGTCATGACCTGAAAGATCTCTACAACCTGCTGAAGCAGACCGAAGGCACCGGCGTTAACGTTTATACCCACGGCGAAATGCTGCCCGCGCACGGCTACCCGGAGCTGCGTAAATTTAAGCATCTGATCGGTAACTACGGCAGCGGCTGGCAGAACCAGCAGGTGGAGTTCGCCCGCTTCCCTGGCCCAATTGTTATGACCTCTAACTGCATCATCGACCCGACCGTCGGCGCGTATGACGACCGTATCTGGACCCGCAGCATCGTCGGCTGGCCGGGCGTGAGCCACCTTGAAGGCGACGATTTCGGTCCGGTTATCGCTCAGGCGCAGCAGATGGCAGGCTTCCCGTACAGCGAAATCCCGCACCTCATCACCGTCGGTTTTGGCCGTGAAACCCTGCTGGGTGCGGCGGATTCCCTGATTGACCTCGTCAGCCGTGAAAAACTGCGTCACATCTTCCTGATCGGCGGCTGTGACGGCGCGCGCGGGGAACGTAACTACTTCACCGATTTCGCCACCCGCGTACCGGAAGACTGCCTGATCCTGACCCTGGCCTGCGGTAAGTACCGTTTCAACAAGCTGGACTTCGGCAACATCGAAGGTCTGCCACGCCTGGTGGATGCGGGTCAGTGTAACGATGCGTATTCAGCCATCATTCTGGCGGTCACGCTGGCAGAGAAACTGGGCTGCGGCGTGAACGACCTGCCGCTGTCGCTGGTGCTCTCCTGGTTCGAGCAGAAAGCGATCGTTATTCTGTTGACCCTGCTCTCTCTCGGCGTGACCAACATCGTCACCGGGCCGACTGCGCCAGGCTTCCTGACGCCGGACCTGCTGGCCATCCTGAACGAGAAATTTGGTCTGCGTTCCGTGACCAACGTTGAAGATGATATGAAGCAACTGCTGAGCGCGTAAGGAGTAGCTCATGACCATGCCAACCTCACAATGTCCGTGGCGGATGCAGGTTCATCACATCCATCAGGAGACGCCGGATGTGTGGACGCTGTCGCTGCTGTGCCATGACTACTACCCGTACCGCCCAGGTCAGTATGCGCTGGTTAGCGTGCGTAATTCGGCGGATACCCTGCGCGCCTACACCCTCTCCTCCACGCCGGGCGTGAGCGAATACATTACGCTCACCGTCCGTCGTATTGATGACGGCGCAGGATCCGAGTGGCTGACCCGGGACGTGAAGCGCGGGGATTACATCTGGCTGTCTGACGCGCAGGGCGAGTTTACCTGTGACGACAAGACGGAAGATAAATTCCTGCTGCTGGCGGCAGGCTGTGGCGTGACGCCGATTATGTCGATGCGTCGCTGGCTGGCGAAATACCGTCCTCAGGCCGACGTGCAGGTGATTTTCAGCGTGCGTTCCCCGGAAGATGTGATTTTTGCCGAAGAATGGCGCAACTATCCGGTGACGCTGGTGGCTGAGCACAACGCGACGCACGGTTTTGTCGCGGGGCGCCTGAGCCGCGAGCTGCTGCAAAGCGTGCCGGATATTGCGAACCGCATCGTGATGACCTGCGGCCCGGCGCCTTATATGGAGATCGTGGAGAAAGAAGTGAAAGCGCTCGGCGTGACCCGCTTCTTCAAAGAGCAGTTCTTCACGCCTGTAGCGGCAGCGGCGACCAGCGGGATGAAGTTCACGAAGCTGCAACCGGCGCAGACTTTCTTTGGCCGCGTGGGCACCACGCTGCTTGAAGCGCTTGAAAGTAACAACGTGCCGGTAGCGGCGGCCTGTCGCGCCGGGGTGTGCGGTTGCTGTAAGACCAAAGTGGTTTCCGGTGAGTACACGGTCACCAGCACCATGACGCTGACCGACGCGGAAATTGCCGAGGGCTATGTGCTGGCATGTTCGTGCCATCCGCAGGGAGACCTGGTGCTGGCATAATCTGGCGCAGTGCCCCCATTTGTTGCCGGGTGGCACTGCGTTTACCCGGCTTACGTTGTGCCTACTGCCTGTGCGTATGGAATACCAGGCAGCCAATACAGCGACTTTCTTCTAAGCTTGTAAGCGATATCACAAAAAGGAGAAGGACCACCATGAAACAAACCGTGGCTGCATACATAGCGAAAACCCTGGAGCAGGCTGGCGTAAAGCGTATCTGGGGCGTCACCGGCGATTCGCTGAACGGACTCAGCGACAGCCTTAACAAGATGAAGACCATTGAGTGGATGCCCACCCGCCATGAAGAGGTCGCCGCCTTTGCCGCCGGTGCCGAAGCGCAGCTTACGGGTGAACTCGCCGTATGTGCGGGTTCCTGCGGACCAGGAAACCTGCACCTCATCAACGGTCTGTTCGACTGTCACCGCAACCATGTTCCGGTGCTGGCGATTGCGGCTCACATTCCGTCATCTGAAATCGGTAGCGGCTATTTTCAGGAGACGCATCCGCAGGAGCTGTTCCGTGAATGCAGCCACTATTGCGAGCTGGTCTCATCACCGGAGCAGATCCCACAGGTGCTGGCGATAGCCATGCGTAAGGCGATCCTGAATCGCGGGGTTTCGGTGGTTGTGCTGCCGGGGGACGTGGCGCTGAAGGCCGCACCTGAAACCGCCACCACCCACTGGTACTCTGCGCCACAGCCAACCATTACCCCTGCCGAAGAAGAGCTGAAAAAGCTGGTGCAACTGCTGCGATACTCCAGCAATATCGCCCTGATGTGCGGCAGCGGCTGCGCCGGTGCGCATAAAGAGCTGGTGGAATTTGCCGGCAAGCTCAAGGCGCCAGTTGTGCACGCCCTGCGCGGGAAAGAGCACGTTGAATACGATAACCCGTACGATGTCGGCATGACCGGGCTGATCGGTTTTTCCAGCGGCTTCCACACCATGATGAACGCCGACACGCTGATCCTGCTCGGCACTCAGTTCCCGTACCGCGCGTTCTACCCGACGGATGCCAAAATTATCCAGATCGACATTAATCCCGGCAGCATCGGTGCGCACAGCAAGGTGGATATGGCGCTTATCGGCGATATCAAATCCACCCTCGCCGCCCTGCTGCCGCTACTGGAAGAAAAAACGGACCGCAAATTCCTCGATAAAGCCCTGAGCGACTATCGCGATGCGCGTAAGGGGCTGGACGATCTCGCCAAACCGAGCGAAAAAGCGATCCACCCGCAGTATCTGGCGCAGCAGATCAGCCACTTCGCCGACGACGATGCCATCTTCACCTGCGACGTGGGAACGCCCACCGTCTGGGCAGCACGCTACCTGAAAATGAACGGCAAACGACGCCTGCTTGGGTCGTTCAACCATGGCTCAATGGCCAACGCCATGCCGCAGGCGCTGGGCGCAAAAGCGACGGCACCGGAACGTCAGGTGGTGGCGATGTGTGGCGACGGCGGGTTCAGTATGCTGATGGGGGATTTCCTGTCGGTGGCGCAGATGAAGCTTCCGCTGAAAATCGTGGTCTTTAACAACAGCGTGCTGGGCTTCGTGGCGATGGAGATGAAGGCCGGAGGCTACCTCACGGACGGCACCGAGCTGCACGACACCAACTTCGCCCGCATCGCCGAAGCCTGCGGTATCACCGGTATTCGGGTGGAGAAAGCCTCAGAGGTGGACGACGCCCTGCAACGCGCCTTCGCCATCGACGGCCCGGTGCTGGTGGATGTGGTGGTCGCCAAAGAAGAGCTGGCGATCCCGCCTCAAATCAAGCTGGAACAGGCCAAAGGTTTTAGCCTCTACATGCTGCGCGCCATCATCAGCGGGCGCGGTGACGAAGTGATCGAACTGGCAAAAACCAACTGGCTCAGGTAAAACATTTCACAAGACCTCTTAAATTAAAGGGATGTGAAATGATTGATTTACGTAGTGATACCGTTACCCGTCCGGGCCGCGCCATGCTCGAAGAGATGATGGCCGCCCCGGTCGGGGACGACGTCTACGGCGATGACCCGACGGTCAACGAACTCCAGCGCTATGCGGCCGAGCTGAGCGGTAAAGAGGCTGCTCTGTTCCTGCCCACCGGCACGCAGGCTAACCTGGTGGCGCTGCTGAGCCACTGCGAGCGCGGCGAAGAGTATATCGTCGGCCAGGGGGCGCATAACTACCTGTACGAAGCCGGCGGCGCGGCGGTGCTCGGCAGCATCCAGCCACAGCCGATCGATGCTGCGCCGGACGGTACGCTGCCGCTGGACAAAGTCGCGGCGAAAATCAAAGCCGACGATATTCACTTCGCCCGCACTAAACTGCTGAGCCTCGAAAACACCCATAACGGTAAAGTCCTGCCGCGCGAATACCTGAAAGCGGCATGGGATTTTACCCGCGAGCGCAAGCTCGGCCTCCACGTTGACGGCGCACGTATCTTCAACGCCGTGGTGGAGTACGGCTGCGAGCTGAAAGAGATCACCCAATATTGCGACTCGTTCACCATTTGCCTCTCTAAAGGGCTGGGCACGCCGGTAGGTTCCCTGCTGGTTGGCAGCGCAGACTACATCAGACGCGCCAACCGGTGGCGCAAAATGACCGGCGGCGGGATGCGTCAGGCGGGTATTCTGGCGGCTGCCGGACTGTACGCCCTGAAAAATAACGTGTCACGCCTGAAAGACGATCACGACAATGCGGCGTGGATGGCAGCGCAGCTGCGTGAAATCGGCGCTGATGTCATGCGACACGACACCAACATGCTGTTTGTCCGCGTCGGCGATGAGCATGCTGCCGCGCTGGGCGACTTTTTGAAAGCCCGAGGCGTGCTGATCAACGCCTCCCCGGTCGTGCGACTGGTGATGCATCTTGACGTTAACCGCGAGCAGTTGACCGAGGTGGTGAAACACTGGCAGGCGTTTTTACAGCGTTAAGGAGCATACCGTGCCGCAACGTATTCTGGTGCTCGGCGCCAGCGGGTATATCGGTCAGCATCTGACCACTGCGTTAAGCCAGCAGGGGCACCAGGTGCTGGCAGCGGCACGCAACACGGAACGCCTGCAAAAGCTACATTTGCCTGGCGTGACGTGTCACAACGTTGACCTTAACTGGCCGAAAGCGCTTCCTGCGCTGCTGGAAGGGGTCGATACGCTTTACTACCTTGTCCACAGCATGGGCGAAGGCGGCGATTTTATCGCCCACGAGCGTCAGGTGGCGATGAACGTTCGTGATGCGCTGCGGCAAACGCCGGTGAAGCAGGTGATTTTTTTAAGCTCACTCCAGGCGCCTGAGAACGAGCAGTCAGATCATCTGCGCGCCCGACAGCTGACGGCAGAAACGCTGCGAAGCGCCCGTATCCCCGTCACCGAACTGCGGGCAGGGATCATCGTCGGCGCGGGGTCCGCCGCATTCGAAGTGATGCGCGATATGGTCTACAACCTGCCTGTGCTTACGCCGCCGCGCTGGGTACGCTCGCGCACCACGCCCATTGCGCTGGAGAATTTACTCCACTATCTGGTGGCATTGCTGGATCACCCGGCGGAGCAGCATCGCGTGCTGGAGGCGGCAGGCCCGGAAGTGCTGAGCTATCAGGCGCAGTTCGAACATTTTATGCGGGTGAGCGGCCGCCGCCGCTGGCTGATCCCCATCCCCTTCCCGACCCGCTGGATTTCGGTGTGGTTTTTGAATGTGATCACCTCCGTGCCGCCGACGACTGCCAAAGCGCTTATACAGGGACTGAAGCACGATCTGCTGGCGGACGATCGTGAACTGCGTGCCTTGATCCCTCAGGAATTGATCCCCTTCGACGATGCCGTACGCAATACGCTGAAAGAAGAAGAGAAGCTGGTGAACTCCAGCGACTGGGGCTACGACGCGCAGGCGTTTGCCCGCTGGCGGCCCGAGTACGGCTATTATCCGAAACAGGCGGGCTGTACGGTCAAAACCACGGCCAGCCTGGCAGCGCTGTGGGAAGTTGTGAACCAGATTGGCGGCAAAGAGCGCTATTTCTTCGGCAATATTCTGTGGCAAACGCGCGGCGCGCTGGATCTGCTGGTCGGTCACCGGCTGGCAAAAGGGCGCCCTGCCCATCCCTGGCTGAAGGTGGGCGATACCGTCGACAGCTGGAAGGTGATTATCGTTGAGCCGGAAAAACAGCTGGCGCTGCTGTTTGGCATGAAGGCGCCGGGGCTGGGGCGGCTCTGCTTCACCCTGAAGGACAAGGGCGACCATCGTGAACTGGACGTTCGGGCATGGTGGCATCCGCACGGAATGCCGGGTCTGTTTTACTGGTTGCTGATGATCCCGGCACACCTGTTTATCTTCCGCGGAATGGCGAAACGGATTGCGCTACTGGCAGAAGAAAAGCGGGAAAATAACTAAATAAAACTCTTAATCTTTCACCTTTCCCATTGCAACACATCGTAATTCACGAAAGAATGCGCACGAAATTCTTTTCAACACAGTGGATTGTTATGAAGGTACTGGTTACCGGGGCGACCAGCGGCTTAGGCCGAAATGCGGTCGAGTTTCTGCGCAACAAAGGCATCAGCGTGAGGGCCACTGGTCGCAATGAGGCGATGGGTAAGCTCCTGCAAAAAATGGGCGCTGAATTTGTCCATGCCGATCTGACGGAGCTGGTCTCCTCTCAGGCCAAGGTGATGCTCGCCGGTATCGATACGCTGTGGCACTGCTCCAGTTTTACCTCCCCGTGGGGTACCCAGGAAGCCTTTGATCTCGCCAACGTGCGCGCCACGCGCCGTCTGGGTGAATGGGCCGTCGCCTGGGGCGTGCGTAACTTTATTCATATTTCCTCTCCATCGCTCTATTTCGACTATCACCACCATCGTGATATTCAGGAAAATTTCCGCCCGGCGCGCTTTGCCTGTGAGTTTGCCCGCAGTAAAGCGGCGGGCGAAGAGGTGATCGACCTGCTGGCCCAGTCAAACCCGCACACCCGCTTTACCGTGCTGCGTCCGCAGAGCCTGTTTGGGCCGCACGACAAAGTCTTTATCCCGCGACTGGCCCAGATGATGCATCACTACGGCAGCGTGCTGTTACCGCGCGGCGGCGATGCGCTGGTGGACATGACCTATTACGAAAATGCCGTTCACGCCATGTGGCTGGCGAGCCAGCCGGAGTGCGATAAGCTGGTGTCGGGGCGCGCGTATAACATCACCAACGGCGAACCCTGTACCCTGCGCAGCATTGTGCAAAGGCTGATTGACGAATTAAAAATCGACTGCCGGATCCGTTCCGTTCCCTACCCAATGCTGGACATGATTGCCCGCAGCATGGAGCGTTTTGGCAGCAAATCGGCGAAAGAGCCTGCGCTGACGCATTACGGTGTGTCGAAGCTCAACTTTGATTTTACGCTGGATATTTCTCGGGCGGAGAACGAGCTGGGATATAAACCGATTGTCTCGCTGGATGAAGGGATAGTGCGTACGGCGGCGTGGTTACGGGATCACGGGAAGTTGCACCGGTAAGCGTTCCAGCCTCATGTAGGCCGGGTAAGCGCAGCGCCACCCGGCAAAAAACAGAGAGTGCGGACTGATGCCCTCACCCCGGCCCTCTCCCACAGGGAGAGGGTGCAGACACTAAAACGGCAACCCTGGGGGTTGCCGTTTGCTTTTACAGAGCCGTCCAGGCTTCAGCCCATGCCAGACCTGCGCCTGGTTCATAGTACGTTGGAGAGTTGTTACACCAGCCGCTGTACGGGAACGGTTTGCACTGGAACAGTTTACCGTGGTTGTTCACGATATCACCGGCGTTGTACTTGCTGTTCGCGCTCCATGCCGGGTAAGACGTATCTTCTCCGGATGGCGTTGCCGCTTTCGCTTTCACGTTCAGCAGGTAAGACGTGGTGCTGCTCAGCTCGCCATCGCTGACGGTCAGGCTCACTTCATACTGCTGCGCCGTCGCAGACTCTGGCGCTGTGAAGGTCACAACCGCTTTGTCCTGACCGGTAACAGTCTGACCATCCTGGGAACGCCAGGTATACGTCAGTTTGCTGCCATCAGGATCGGTGGAGCCTTCCGCACTCAGAGAAACCTGCGCACCTGCTTCCACTGCACCGATCGGACCGGCAATCTGCGCAACCGGCGCGTGGTTCACCACAACAGGTTCGACCGGGGTTTCATCCGGCGTTGGTGTTGGCGCTGGCGTTTCATCGCCAGATGGCGTCGGTGTTGGCGTGACCGGGGTTTCGTCCGGGGTAACGGAAGAACCATCATCGTTAACGATTTTCACGTTAAAGAACTTCTGCACGCACTTGCTGTAGTCACCTTCTTTAAAGGCGCTGAACGGAGTCTGGTAGCCCACCAGCTGGCAAGAGTAGGTCTTGCCGTCCGGGGTATCCGCGCTCCATCCCCAGTCCTGTTCCCAGTAAATCTTCAGGGCGCCTGCGCCACCTTCGTCGAACTGCTTCATGTTGGCGCAACCCAACACTTCGTTCGCCGGAACAGGCACTTTCAGGTAGTTTGCAAACTCTTTGTAGTATTTGATACGGTTCTGAGACTGCGCAATTTCAGTCGGGCCGCCGCACTCAACGCCGCCGTTGATGATCTGGGTGGTCACACCAAAGCCCGGAACCAGACCGTTGGCTTTATCGTGGTCGTTCGGCTGCCATGTACCGTCGATCACCTGCAACATGCTTGGTTTTGGCGGCTGCGGATAGGCGAAGAAGAAGATCGCACTCGCCAGGTTCAGCCAGGTGTCCGCCACCAGCTCAGGTTTGTCGAGCAGTGTACGCACGTCGCCGTACATCGCTTCAGAGAATGGACCGTAGTTGTAGTTGTAAGACAACTGTTTCGCACCGCGTCCGAAATAGCTCAGGAAATCGCCGTCTTTATCTTTACCGCAAGGCCAGGTCTGTCCTTGCCAGACGTCCGGGTTACATTCGCCGTTATAACCGCCCTTCTGCCCTTCGCTCCAGCCCATTTCACGTACGTGGACCAGCGCCTGACGCCATTCGGCTTCCGGACGCCAGCTTTCGTGGCCGCCAGTTTCCTGGGCAAAGTGGGCAAACATGGTGGCCAGCTCTTTGCGACAGATGGCGTCGCTGTCACGACCGTCATTATAGGTTTTACACAGCGCCGGGAATTTACCCACGGCTTTCAGGAAGTTGCTGTAGGTATAGGCCTGGGCGCGCAGCGGGAAGAGATATTCCCAGTCGCTGGCTTTCACAATCCCTTCAACGCGTTTAACGTTGTCCGGGTTCGCCGCCCGGCCTGGCTCAATCAGTTCGACCTGCGCGTTATCCAGCGTCTGGATGGTCTCTTTAACCGAAGCCATCAGCGGGAAGTCCGTCAGTTCCTTCTCTTTCTTCGCCAGATCGCTGGCTTTGATGGTGTACGGCTCACTGCTGGTCTCCTTCAGATTCGCAGCCTGGGCCATGAATGGCGCCACGCAGGCTCCCGCAATGAGTACACTCAGTAACGTCCTTTTGTTCATTTCAGTTTTCCTGTTCGTTTCAAATTAAATGTTAATATCCCGGCTTAGGTATTACTCCGTTAATACATAAACCACATTCAGCTGTTTTCACTTTTCGAAGAACACCTTCAGGAATTCTTCAAAAATAAAAAACGTTAATAACGTGCTGCTAATTTCAGTTGCTGATATTTGGCCCAGACCTTATGGGCATATTTCATCCTCTGCGGATAATTTTCTTTTTTCAGTCCGGCGTTATACGCGCCAACGGCTTCCCAGTTGTAGCCATACACCCTGATCATCCCGGAAAGGATAGAAGCCCCGACCATGATCGAAGTACACGGCTCCGTGATTAATCGATATTCGTCGATGCCTCTGCTTTCCAGCGCGGTAAAATGCGAACTGTTGATTTGCATCAGCCCGACATCCCGCGTGCCATCGCGGTTTTGCCCAACCGCATACGGATTCATTCCGGATTCCACATTCGCTATCGCGTACAGTAAATAAGGATCGACATGATAATAATGCGCCGCTTTATCCCAACAATTTGCCAGTGCGCTTTGGCTTATTATCAATAACAACAAAATTAACTTTTTCATTTTTACCTGCTGACAGTTTCGGTTATTTCTCCTTACCAACATCCTGTAAAATGAATTTTGAATCACTCCCCCTCTAAAGGGGGAGTGATTAATGGGTTAGATTATTTGCAATCTGTTGATGCGCCTTCTTTTACCCATACGTCGCTGTTGGCTGGGTTATCACCACGGGTCCACCATTTCGCACGGTAAACGTTACCTTCATAGGTGGTAGTGTCGCCGCCGTTGTAGACCAGGTCAGAACGCCAGTTCATCTTCACGTTGCTCACCAGCTCCCATGCATCCACACCGAAGCCAGGTTGATTGCCCTGAGTCCAGTACTTCGCTTTCCACACCAGATGGTCGAAGCTTACGGTATCGCCACCGTTGTAGATTTTGCTGGATTCCCACGCCGCGTATTTGCTGGCGTTAGCATCCACAGGTGCATCGCAGCTTCCTTTGTCAGACGGAGGAGTCACATCATCAGCCGGAGGGGTAACGTCATCCGCCGGGTTAGTGTCTTCGTCAGCAGGTACCGGTGCAGGCGCCGCTTTCGGATTCACGGTAACCTGGACGTTAGACTGCACGCTGGTCTTACCGTCGCTCACTACCACGCTCAGGGTGTAGGTAGACGTCGAGCTCACTTCCGGCGCCGTGATATTCACGTTCGCGGAGTCAGTTCCGGTGGCGTGCATATCTGCTGGTACGCTCCAGGCGTAGGTCAGCGCATCACCGTCTGGGTCCGCAGCCTGGGCATGCAGCGCATAGGTTTCACCAGATTCAAGCGTGATCGCTTCCATTGGGTTTAAAACCGGTGCCTGGTTAGCTTTCGGCGCCTTGTTCACCACCTGGACATCAATCGCGTTGCTCAGGCCTTTTGCATCGGTCACCGTCAGGCGGAACGTCATGGTCTGGTCGGTGGTCGCTGCCGCAACATTGAAGGTCGCTTTCGCTTTGGTGCTGTTGTTGATGGTGACAGACGGACCAGAGACCTGAGTCCATTTGTAGGTAATCGCATCGCCATCAGGATCGCTGGAAGCAGAGCCATCGAGCGTGACGGTTGCCGGGCCAGACACGTTCTGATCGGCAGAGGACGCGATTGGCGCGTGGTTGGTGACCACCGGATCAACCGGAGTCGAGTCGCCGCCCAGCAGGCTTTCGTTCATCGCATTCAGAATGTCGCCGGTATCAGAGTCGATAGACCACGCGAACAGACCGCCCAGTTTATTGGCCAGAACATACTTGCCTTTCGCCGTGGTTGAACGCGCATCTTCATACGAGATCAGGTCGCCGGTGGATTTGTTGAAGACGTAAGGAGCTTCAGCGGTCGTGTCGTAGCCGTATTCCCAGCCCGGTTTGCCTTTGTATTCGTTCACGATCTGACGATAGTCAACCACGCCCGGTTCCCAGGTGCCTTTCACCATGCCGGTTGCCGTACCGGTGAATGGATTGTCACCGGTGTAGCCATGCACGCCGGTCCAGCCGCGGCCATACATGCCCGCACCCACCACGATCTTGCCTGGCTGTACACCCTGCGCAAGCAGCGCGTTAACGCCATTTTCAGTGGTGTAATCAGTGTCCGGACGCCATGCTGGCGCACGCAGCGCAGCCTGGTGGCCGAGAACGGTGTTGCTCCAGCCGCCGTAGAAGTCGTAGCTCATCAGGAAGATGTGGTCGAGATACTGCTGAGCCGTGGTGTAATCCACGTCTTCGATCTTATCGCGGCCTGCACCGATGGCGCTGGTCAGTTCATAGGTACGGCCCGTCTGTGCAGACAGCTCGTTCAGCATGGTGCGCAGGTCGTGCATCAGTGCGGTATAGGTCGCTTTATCCTGCTGCGGGTTACCCAGGTTTTCGGTTACACCGCCACCGCCCGGGAATTCCCAGTCGATATCCACGCCGTCAAAGAATTTCCACGTCTGGAGGAAATCTTTCACAGAAGAGACAAAGCGTGCTCGGATAGCCGGGTCGCCCATGTGGAAGAACGGATCGGAAAGCGTCCAGCCGCCGATAGATGGCAGCACTTTCAGGCCTGGATGCGCTTTTTTCAGCGCCATCAGCTGGCCAAAGTTACCTTTGTACGGATCATCCCAGTTGGAGACGCCAGCCTGTGGTTTTTGCAGCGCAGCCCATGGGTCGTGGATCGCCACGGTAAAGTCAGGACGGCCCTTACAGTCGTTCTGAAGCACGCGGAAGCTGTTACCACCTTCAATGGTTTTCAGGCCGTCGTTGATGCCGTCACCGCCACAGATTGGAATGAAGCCGTACAGAATGTGGTTGAGGTTTGCCGCAGGGATCTTATCAACCGGGAAGTTACGGTCGTAAACGCCCCATTCCGGGAAGTAGGCCGCAACCACTTTATCGGTATGCTTCGCGAACGCTTTGTTGTTCTCCTGGAGAGACGTATTCAGCGGCAGCAGGTGGCTACCGTCGGTGTCAGCCACAATAATCAGCTTACTGGCGCTTTTCGCACAGCCGCTGGCATTACAGACTTCAACCTGTTCCTGATAACGCCCGCCTTTTTTCACTTTAAACGTTGCAGAGCCCGTCGCACCGGCTGCGCCGGCCCATACGGTCTGTCCGTCCAGCAGAACTTTCGCAGAAGTTGGCGCATCACCACTCCAGACGTTCCACTCAACTTTTACATCCACGCCATCGTTATGCACTTTGACAAGATTGTTATAATCCTGTGCAGCCTGATCCACTTCCACCAGGGCAAATTTGTCATTGCCATAGCCGATCGTCGGTGCACCTGGCGCTGCTGCAAATGCGGAGCTGGTTGCCGCCGCAATAAAGAGCGCCAGATATTTTGGCTTCATAAATTTCATTTTTATTTCCTGAATAATTTATTTATAACGTAGTAACCCATGTCTTCCGTGAGATCATGGATGCGTTTCGCGTAATGCGTATTTAACCAACGTGAGTGCCGTGAACAAAAAATTGTTGCTGCGTTGTATTCCTCCATTAAAAGATACAAGCCAAATCCCGTGTAGCTTATATCTCTTACGATACACTGAGCGTAAAGGATCGTCCTTTCCTTCCTCCATCAAAAAGATTTATAAAAAATCTTGACCTGTATATTTAAAATGTGAAAGCAATTTGCTGACTAATAAAAACCCCTATTCCAGCAAAGGCGAGATAAGGACCAAAAGAAATAGTGAGGTTATTTTTATTTAAATTATTTACGGCGAAATAACCGACAATACCGCTTAACGCTGCCGCCAGTTCAATAGAGGGCAACGCCTGCCAGCCGCACCAGGCGCCCAGCGCCGCCAGTAGCTTAAAATCCCCGTAACCCAGACCTTCTCGTCCCGTGATCAGACGAAAAGCCCAGTAGAGCAGCCAGAGCGACAGATAGCCCGCCACCGCGCCGAACAGCGCATCGCGTAGCGGCAACGTGTGGTCAAACACATGAAGCAAGAGACCTGCCCACAGCAGCGGCTGGGTCAGGCAGTCCGGAAGCAACTGGTGCTGCCAGTCGATCATGGCCAGCGGCAGTAAAAAAGCCGCCAGTAACCACAAAGAGAACAGTGCCTGAACGTCCGGCATGCACCAGGCCGTGATGCCAAAAAACAAGGCGGAGATCAGTTCGACCAGAAAGAGTCGCAGCGGGATCGCGCTGCCGCACTGGTGGCAGCGCCCCCGTAATAAAAGCCAGCTGAGCAGCGGGATGTTTTCCCACGCGGCGAGCGCATGCTGGCACACCGGACAGTGCGAGGCCGGAATGAGCAGATTACCGCTCCCCTCCTCATCCATCACCATCCCCGGTACGCGTTCGGCGACAACGCCAAGAAAACTGCCCACAATGCCGCCCAGGATCGCACTCATTATCGGGAACCCTACCGGAAAGGCATCCCGCATCAGCGCGAAGGTATTCATGCGTTTTTTGCCCAGGTGAGTTGCACCTGCGCTTTCACATCGCTGAGGTGGTCAACCGGCGTGAGGTTTATTTTTTGCAATCTCACACCGGTGGTCTGATTAATTTCACGCAGCCAGCTTTTTAATTCATACACATTAACCCGATTCACCACGAACGATAAAGTTTGCCCCTCCTGGCGCACATCCGTCAGCGAAAGGTTAATTTCATGGGCGCTATTCTCGACCACCGTACGCGGATTATCCGTTTTGACTAACTGGATCTGAAGATGATTTTTATCAATTTCACTGCGCATCCAGTTAAGCGTCTCTTTTTGTCTTTTAAGTGTCGATTTACTATTTTTAATCATATTATCCAAGGGGATCACTCCTGTGTAATACACCGCTGCCCCCACAATGGCAACGGCACATATTTTTAAAATGATTTTTTCCCGGGCGCTGTAATTCTGATAGCGCGCTTTCAGCTGTGCGATTCGCTCTTTCATTTATGTTTCCCTGCGATCATGGCGGTATACGGTTCGGTTGTTGAAACAGGCTGTAAGGTAAAATCAAAATTCTCACTGGTCTGGTTAACAAACGCCTGCAACGCGGGCTGGTTTTGCGCGCTGACGCTCAGCGTCAGGGTGTTTTGCTGCGCATCGTATTCCAGCAGATCGATCTCCATCGCAGGGACTGACTGCCGGGCTTTCTCCAGCTCCTCAAGCTGAAGAAAGAACCCTTTGCTCTGTTTTTTCAGGCTTTGGCCAAAGTGATATTTGATATTGGTCTGCTGGCGCATGCTGGGGAAATGGTGCTGATAAACCTGGACGATCTCCTGCTGCACCCGATTTTCCTGCTGCACCAGCATCCAGGCCATCGCAATGCGTGGCCCCAGCAGCAGACCAACAGACAGCACGCCCGCCGCCACCATCGCGGCTTTCATCCTTTTCGCCGCCCGCCGATGACCGGCCTTAAGGCTGAATTCACCGTGAAGCAGGTTAACGCGACAGGTTTGCCACTGCGGCTGGATCAGCGCCAGCGGATGCTGCCAGGCATGCTGCACGTCAACGTGCACCTTCGCAGGCGCATCGCCGTAACACCACACTTCCCCGACCCCGGCTTTCTGCATTAACAGCGGCAGCAGGGTTGCCTCCATTTCACCCGCCACATGGGGCGATAAACGCAGCCAGTAGCCATCATCCTGCGCGACCAGCGTGCTGCCCCCTGCCGTCACGGGCAGGAGCCAGGCATCAGGCAGGGCCTGAATCACGTTTAATCCGGCCTCCTGACAGCGGGTTAATGTTGCGCGCAGGCGGTCGGCGTCAATGGCCACGGCGTCGACGTCGGCGCCTTTTTTGTGGAGTACCGTCCAGTGGAGGTTGTCCACGTCGCCAATCAGCGTCTCTTCTGCCATCCACGAGAAGGCCATTCCCTGAGAAGCCACCTTTTTCGGTAGCCTAAAATGGCGGAAAATCATGTCGCTGGCGGGTAACAGGAGACAAACGCGCGTAGCCAGGGGGTGTTCGGCCAGCATCTCCAGGCTGTCGACCACCTCGACGCGCTCGCTGCCGGACTCACACCACATTATTTTCCCGCCCTCGCGGCTGTCGGGACGAACAAAAAGTACCTGTTTCATAACGTTCTACTTTTCTTATTCAATCATTCGGTAACGACGCTGCCACGTCACGATCTCACCGGCTTCGTTATTCACCTGAAGCTGGCTGACCACGCGAAGCGTTAATTCATCGGTATTGCCGGTGTAATTCACGCGGAAGTACCGGCTGTTTATAGAAAATTGATCCACCACCTGCGGGAGATCGTCTTTTAACTGCGGGAAGGCCTGCTCCAGCGCTTTGCTGAACGCTTCCATATTTTCCCAGCCCGATTCCGGACGCGAATCCAGCAGGCGAACGGCGTCATCCCGCGTGAGTTTTCCCGGGAACATGGCCGCCAGCACGGCGGCCTGTTCCGGTTGCAGGGTGTTCACGTCCACCTTGCTGGCGGCGTCCGGCAGCGCGCATAACAGCTTGCTCACCTTTGGATATGCCGTAACAGGGAACGCCGGCAGCAGTTTGATTTCCGCGATGCTGCGCATCATCTGATTTGCCGGTTGCCGCGCGGGCACGACGCCAGCCCACGCATCGCTTTCGGCCCCCTCCTTCGCCGTGGTGCTGTCACCATCGAGATAATCCACCAGCTGGAAATAGACCGCCTCCGCCGTGCCCGGACTGAGCCCACTTTCCGTCAGAAGTTGTTCTACAATCCGCGCTTTACGCGGTGTTTCCGCCACCGCGGGAGCGCTTTGCCCCTGGGGTGCGATGTCGGCGGTCAACAGGTTATTGACGTTAAAGCAGTCCTGCGCATCTTCCACCTGGCTCACGACCGTGTAATCTTCACCCTGCGTCTCCAGCGGCTGATGCCAGTCGCCGTCCAGCGCCAGCGGCTTGCTCTCGCCACTGGCGTCGGTCTGTAACCGGTCCTTCACCACTTTTTCCTGGGCCTGCATCGCCCAGCGCAGCTGCTGCTGGCTTACCTGATAATGCGTTTTCTGCAAATTACGGCAGAACTGCTGGCTGATTTTGGCGGCCAGCGCCGACATCATCACCAGCAAAATCAGCACCACCAGCAGGGCTACGCCCTGTTGTTGACGGATCCGCTTCATGGTCTGGTCTCCGGCGAAGGGGCAGGCGCAGGGGCTGCATCCGGGGGCGTCCCAGGCGCGTCGGCGGCTTTCTCTGGCGCCGCGGCAGCGGCCACCTCCTGCATATCACCCGGCGTGGTGAATACCCAGCGCCAGGTATCCCCGTTTTCCATCGTCAACGTAACCTCCACGCCGTCCGGCAGATGGGCGGCGTCGCTCCAGCTTTTCAGCCAGCCCTGACGATAAAACCGCCACTGCAATGATTTAACGCCGCTGACAATCGGCACTTCGTCAGGCTTAACGTCCGCCGGGCCGTCAATGACCGGCCAGACGTCGCGATACAAACACCCCTCTTCCAGCCGCCAGCGCACGCGCTCCAGCTGGACCGTTCCGCTCACGCCATTCAGGGTGGTCAGTTCAAGGGCATCGCCCGCCTGACGAAACAGCTCCGGCTCATTACGCGGGGCGCGCGCCTGAAGCTGGAAAAAATCACGCTCCATCAGACTCCAGGCGCGCTGAAGCTGGTTGAGCTTTGCGGCGCTGGCATCCGTCGCCGAACTGGTACGCATCGCGCCGTCCAGAATTTGCCAGGCCAGGGTGCTGATCACCGCGAAGATAGTCAGCGCAATCATGATCTCCAGCAGGGTAAATCCGCGCTGGCGTCGCGTTTTCTTCACTTGCTCTCTCCCGGCGGAATGATATGCAGGGAAATAACCGGCTGGCTCTCATCGCCTTCCGCATACACGCGTATTGTATTCGCCCAGACGTTGTCGGCGGTTTTCACCCGCTGCTTACGCCAGTTCCAGCTGCGCCCGCCCATGATTTCCGTCCCCTGCTGTTCAGCATCCGGGAAGTCGGTTTTCGTGAGCTGTGCTTCCGCCAGCTGGTTTTCCGCCACCCAACTGGCCTGCAAGTTATCGGCCAGGCCATGGGTAAAACGCACGTTCAGGGAGACCGAGTTCATCAGCGCCAGCGCGGCGGTGGAGAAAATCACCAGAGCGACCATCACCTCCAGCAGCGTCATCCCCTTTTGCTTTTTGTTGCCGTTAGCCATCGTTTTCTACCGATACCGGCGCCGCACCTTGCGACACCACGCGGAAATGGTGCTGTTTGTCATAACTTTGCAGCGTCAGCGTAAAGCGGCTGATTTCACCGTCCGGTAAAAAGATTACCTGCGGCTCGGACGTCACCGTCGCGGCCAGGCGCTGCGGCGAGAGCGACACATGCATCTCTTCCGGAAAATCACCTTTGGTGGAAATGCGTCCGGCAGATAATGGCACCCAGTGACGCTCGCCATTTTCATCGGCGATCGTCACCAGCTGATATTTATCGGTGGCGATCACCAGCCCGACAATATTTCCGTCCATCACCGCACGGTCTGAACCATAATCAACAAGCGCTTTTAATTGCTGGCCAAATATATCCGCGCCGCTGCGCGAAGGAATGGTGGACACCACCATCATGGCGCAACTGGCAAATATCACCAGCGCCAGAATAATTTCCAGCAACGTAAAGCCGCGTTGATTTTTCATTATTTCTCTTTCTTATCCAGAGACCAGTTGGTAATGTCATCGGCGGTATTGGCTTCGCCGTCCGGACCGGCTGAGAAGACGTCCACCGCGCCGTGTTCACCCGGGCTCACCAGCAGATAATCATTGCCCCAGGGGTCCTGCGGCAGGCGACGGATATAGCCGTCCGTGCGGTAGCCGTTCGGGATTGGCGCGATTTCAGGTTTGGTCACCAGCGCCTGCAAACCCTGCTCTGTGGTCGGGTAGCGGTGGTTATCCAGCTTGTACATATCCAGCGAGCCTTCGAGCGCGACAATATCGCTGGTTGCTTTTTGTGTATCGGCTTTTTCCTTATTGCCCATTAAATTTGGCACTACCATACTCGCCAGTACGCCGAGAATAACAATGACCACCATTAATTCGAGCAATGTGAAGCCCGCCTGGCGAGCCAGGTTTTTACGTTTTAAAGCCATGATTTAACCTACCATATTATTAAGTTGCAGAAGCGGTTGTAATATTGAAAGCACGATGAATAAAACAATCGTCGCCATGGATACCACCAGCGCCGGTTCAAAGACCGACAGCGTTAATGTAATTCGATGTTGTAAGGCCGATTCCTGATTTTCCGCCGCGCGATCCATTAAATTACCTAATTCCCCGCTCTCTTCACCGGAGGCAATCATATACAGCATGGTGGGCGGGAATAATTTCGCCTGTTCCAGCGCCGCATACAGCGACGCCCCCTGGCGCACGGTGTCGGCGGCCTGCTCCAGCACCTGCCGGGCATAGCGGTTTTCGATACCGTCCATCGCGATATACATCCCCTCCAGCAGCGGCACGCTACTGGCCTGCAAAATACTCAGGGTACGGATATAGCGGGCGCTGTTGATGGCGCAGACCAGCTTTTTAATCGGCGAGCCGTTCACCAGCCAGCTGTGCCAGCGAAAACGGTTTTTGGCATTCCTCAGCCAGGTTTTGAAGCCGATAAAGCCGCCCCCCAGAATGCCCACAATATAAATGCCCCAGGCTTGCAGGAAATCACTTACCGCAATCAGCGTCCGGGTGGTGATCGGCAGCTGCTGCTTCATGTGAGTGAACTGCTCGATCACCTGCGGCACCACCGCCACCAGCAGGATGCTGATGACCGCGATGGCGACCACAGTGAGGGTTATCGGGTAGACCATCGCCTGCGTCAGCTTACTTTTCATCTTCTGGCGCTGCTCGTTGTACTCCGCCAGCTTCTCCAGCACGTCGCCCAAGTGACCGGTTTTCTCCCCGGCCATCACCAGCGTGCAGTAAAGCTTGTCGAAGGTGCGCGGGAACTGGCTGAAGGCATCGAACAGGGTGTGGCCTTCCACCACCTTCTCGCGGATCTCCACCACCATCGCCGCCAGCTTTTTGTCTTCCGTCTGCTTCGAGATCGCCTTCAGCGCGCTCTCCAGCGGCAGCGCGGCGTTGACCAGCGTCGAAAGCTGACGGGTAAACATCGACAGCACCGGAGTGGAGAGCTTCACCCCGGTTTTCGCTTTCCCGCCAGCCGCCGTTTCGCGGGTTTCGGTAATGCTGACGGGCATCAGTTTTTGCTCGCGAAGCCACTGGCGAACCTGCTTCTGCCCCTCGGCCTGTAACGTCCCGCGCTGGGTTTTCCCCGCGGCATCCGTCGCTGTCCAGGCGTAGAAAGCCATTATGCATCCCCCCCACGCTCGGCGGTGACGCGCATGACCTCTTCCAGAGACGTCACGCCGCCGATCACCTTCAGCAGCCCGTTTTCACGCAGGCTGTAGGCCTGCTTAAAGAGCTGCGTTTCGAGGGACATTTCGTCCTTATCTTCATGGATGGCGCGGCGCATGGCGCTGTCCACCACCAGAAATTCATGAATACCGGCGCGGCCCTGATAGCCGCTCTGACGGCAGTGTTCGCACCCCACCGCGCGGTAAATCGCTTCTGGCGGCGCGTCCATAAAGCTGAACAGCGCTTTTTCATTGGCGTCCAGCGGACTGGTGGTCCGGCAGTGCGTACACAGCCGACGCACCAGACGCTGGGCAATGACACCGAGCAACGATGAACCGATTAAGAAGGACTCCAGCCCCATATCCCGCAGACGGGTTATCGCCCCTGCGGCACTGTTGGTGTGTAGCGTCGACATCACCAGGTGACCGGTCAGCGACGCCTGCACCGCGATCTGGGCGGTCTCACCGTCGCGAATTTCCCCGATCATCACCACGTCCGGGTCCTGACGCAGAATCGCGCGCAGCCCACGGGCAAAGGTCATGTCCACGCGCGGGTTAACCTGCGTCTGCCCCACCCCTTCCAGCTCGTACTCAATCGGATCTTCCACGGTCAGAATGTTGCGTTCGTGGCCGTTCAGCGCCGAGAGTATGGCGTACAGCGTGGTACTTTTACCGGAACCCGTCGGGCCGGTAACGAGGATGATCCCGTGCGGGCGTTCGATCAGCCCTTTCAGCTTCTCCAGTTCTTCATCAATCAGCCCCAGCTTGTTGATGTCGGGCTTGAGATTGCTTTTATCGAGCAGACGCATCACCACGCGCTCGCCGTACTGGGACGGAATGGTCGACACACGCACGTCGATCGCCTTGCGACCGATGCGCAGGGAGATACGGCCATCCTGGGGTAAACGTTTCTCGGCGATGTCGAGTTTCGACATCACCTTGATTCGCGATACCAGCAGCGGGGCGAGCTTACGCGCCGGTTGCAGCACCGGGCGCAGCACGCCGTCAACGCGAAAGCGAATGCTCAGGGTGCGCTCGAAGGTTTCGATATGAATATCCGACGCGCCGTCCTTCACCGCCTCGCCGAGAATGGCGTTGATCAGGCGGATCACCGGCGAGTTTTCGTCGTTATCGAGCAGATCTTCGTTATCCGGGATCTCCTCGGTTAACGCCATCAGATCGATATCCGCGTCCATGTCGTCCACCAGCTGCTGCGACACGCCGCTGCTCTGCTGCCAGATTTTGGCCAGCATCTCGTCAAACGCTTCCGGCGCCAGAGTGATCGGGACGAACGCGCGTCCAAGCACCCGGCGCACCTCCAGCAGTGCTAACGCCGGGGTGTCCTCACGGATATAGACGTCATTGTTGTAAAGCAGAACGCCGTTATCTTTTGCGTAGTTGCTGCTACACAGGGATTTACTCAGTTCGTCCACGGTATCCCTCCGCCTTACTCTTTAAACGGATTGCGTGCCGCGGAGGTTTTCACCGGTGCGACGTGAGGGCTTGCTGAAGGAAACGCGGGCAGGACGGCGTTGTCGCTCGGCTCAACAATACCGAGCTTTTTCTCTTCCACGCGCTGCATCTGGCGCACCCGGATCTGGTCATATTTCTCTTTCGAGGCTGCGCTGTAGTTGTCGTCGTCACGCAGGACGGTGGTATGAATAAACACCATCAGGTTGCGTTTAGAGGTATCCTGCGAGGTGTAGCGGAACAGCTGCCCGACCAGCGGGATATCGCCGAGCAGCGGCACTTTGGAGACGGACTGTTTGGTCACATTTTCCATCAGGCCGCCGAGCACCACCGTCTGGCCACTGTGAACCATCACTTCGTTATTGATCGTGCGCGTGTTGAAGGTTGGGCCGAGGCTGGAATCTTCCGTCGCGCTGTTGTCAACGCTGGACACTTCCTGCTCAATCTTCAGGTGGATCATGTCGCCATCGTTGATTTGCGGCACAATCTTCAGCTTGGTACCGACGGTTTTACGCTCAACGGAGTTAAACACGTTGTCGCCGCTGGTGGTTTGCGAACCGGAAAGCACCGGCACATCCTGACCTACGTTGAATGACGCTTCTTTGTTATCCAGCGTGACCACGCTTGGCGTGGAGAGGATGTCGTTTTTGCCGTTGGTGGAGAGCGCGGTCATCAGCGCACCGAAATCACCGTTAAAGAAGCCGGTCGCAAGGCCCGTGAAGCTCGCCCCTTTCATGGTGCCATTTTTAATCTGGCTGATTGGCAGGCCGGTAGCGCCAAACTGCACGCCGCCGTGCTTGCTGGTCCACTGCACCCCAAGATCCAGGCCGTTGCCGTCCTGCACTTCGGCAATGATCGCTTCCACCAGCACCTGCGGACGGCGAATATCCAGCTTGTCGATCACCTTCTCCAGGGAGTTCATCACATTAGGCTGCGCAGTGATCACCAGGGAGTTGGTTGACTCGTCGGCGGTGATATTCAGATCGGTTGAGGCGCTCGCGGTTTTCGCTTTGGCCGCGCCCGGCTTATCTTTCAGCTGCTCGCCAATCCCGGTCAGCACCGGCACCACTTTGGTGGCGCTGGCATATTTGAGGTAGAAGACGCGGGTGTTCCCCTCGTTATTCTGCTCGCGATCCAGCTGATGGATAAGGGAACGGGTACGCGCGCGCGCATCTTCCGAACCGCTGATCACCAGGCTGTTGGTTTCGTCATCCGCCACCACCTTGGTCGCCAGCTGTGGCGCGTTCTGCCCTTTCTGCTCTTCGTTGTTGAGGTTGTTCAACATATCCGAAAGTTCTTTGGCAGAGGCAAAGCGCAGCGGGATGATTTCGCGGCGCTGAATACCGTCTTTATCGACGCGCTGCACCAGATCCACCAGGCGGTTCACCACCGAGGCTTTACCGGTTAACAGCAGGACGTTGGACGGCTCAAAGTGCACCACGTTCCCGATGCCAGTGGCATCGTTGAGCTGACGCAGCAGCGGGGCCAGCTCGCGAACGGGTACGTTTTCCATGCGCACCACGCGGGTGATGATCTCATCACCTTTGCCCGGGTTCTTGCTGTCTGCCAGCGGCGCACCGGCGGTACGCGCCACGCTTGAGCGCACCACTTTGACCATGCCGTTGTCCAACGGGATCACCGACAGGCCGTAGAGATCCAGCACGCTCAGAAAGAATTGGTAGTACTCATCTTCCGTCAGCACGTTGTAGGTTCGGACCGAGACGGTGCCCTGGACGGACGGGTCGACCAGAATGGTTTTGTTGAGATTGCGGCCTACCGTATCGATAAACTCGCGAATATCAGTATTTTTAAAACTCGCGCTAAAGTTAGCTGCAAGCAGCGAACTGGAATATAACGACAATGCGGTCAGCGCCACGCACGCCCAGGGAAATTTTTTCATGTCTGCACACTTGTTAATTGTTTAGAACATTAACCCGAATATTTTCAAGGTGAGCGTGACGCCGCACGACGACATCCGCTTCTTTCATTTTCGACCAGTTGGCAATAATGCTTTTCGCTTTTGCTTCATCGGTCATATCGACAGAGTTAACCTGAACCGCCACATCGCCTTTTTCCAGACCTGACTGACTGTAAAAGGCGGAGGCATTCCTTGGATTTATCCTGTAGCCTTCCAGTCGGCCTTTTTCAATGATGGGTTTTAACACCAGATAATCATCAAGATGCAAACTTTCTGCGCCAGCATCTTTCGTCGATTTTGTAACCGGGCCGCTATCCACGCCCCCCTTAAAATAGTCCGGTTTATTTAACGCCAGTACCTGCGTAGCACCTTCATAATTAACCACCACATTATCTTTGTTTATTTCCTGAATAAATGCGTCGTTAAATCCGGCGAGAGGTTCACCCTCACGGTAGCTTCGCTGACCGCCTGGGGTTTTGATAACAGCAAAGGAGAGCCAGGCGTCATCACTGCGCACAATGCCCTCTATCTCCGCTGCCAGCGGGGCTTTTGCCGCATCCGCTAAGTTCTCCTGACGGACGGCAGCCGTAAAAAGCGTGAAGGGTTTATCTTCGCGCGTTTTTTTCAGCGGCTGTAGATCAGCTTTAGCCAACTTATTCGTAACTTTTTTATAATCTTTTAAGGTGAGATACCCTTGCTGGCCGCTAAAAATGAGCAGCGCAAACATAATACAAGGCGTTATCCACCGTGACAGAAATGAGAACCTCATTTTTTATCCGGCCTATAGCAAAGCAAAAATAAGCAGCGTCATACTGCGCCAATATGGAGGAAAATAGTAATAAGCTGTTGCAAATACGACCACTGACTTCGCCACCAACTTTCATACAGAAAAATATTGACCGTATAAAATCCAGATGTTAGGCGCGGCCAGCTGGATATTTTTACCCTGTCTGCAAATTGACCGCTCAGGGGCATTACCTTACTTTCTGCTGCTGTTGCTATTCCTAATCAGAGACGGTCAGTCGTTATGTATCAGAGCCACTTTAATTTTAAAAATCCGCCATTCAGGACAATCACCCGTTTATCCGGTGATTTTCTGGTGCCTTATCATCAGGACGTGTTCAACCTGCTGAAAGAGAAAACCCAGCTGGCGGGTATTATCGGGCTTTTTTGCGACGACGCTCCGCTTCTGAGCCACTTCATCGACGCGCTGAAAGCCAGCAGCAATACCGTTATTGCCATCAACGCGTTTCCCAAACTGAGTGCCAGTAGCCTGCTGTACAAACTCAACCCGGGAACGAAAGCGATTAAAGATCGCATGCAGGCGGTGGATGCCGTCCTGCGCCAGTGGCAGGAGGGGAAAGCAAAATCCAGAGTGCTGACGATCGCCCATTCCGAAGCCATGAAGGAGAGCTGCCGTGAAGTCCTGGGAACGCTGCTCACGCGCGCCCAGGAGCTGAACTTCCGGCTCGCCGTGGTGCTGACGGGTGCTGCGGAGCAGGAACGCCTGCTAAAGCAACCTGAACTGCGCGAATATACGCACACACATCATGTCCTGCGCCCCCTCACCTGCCGCGAATACCTGAGCTATGTGCAGGCGCAGTGCGAAGAACACGACTGTGAACATTCGCCGTTGCCGCCTGCCCGCGTGCGCAAAATGCACACGCTGACCAAAGGCAACATCAGCAAACTGAACGCGCTGGCACACCTGTCAATGCTCGCCGCCTGGACGGAACGCGCGGCGCAGGTCAGCCCACGCCATTTACGTCTGGCGGCGGGAGAGATCCTGCCCGCCAAAAAACACGGTAAGCGCCTGGCAACCGTGGGGCTGTTTGCGTCCGTGCTGTTTGCCGCCTGCGGCTGGTATTTTACCTCGTCGATCGGCGCGCGCCTGCCGATCCAGCTGCCGGTACCCGTCAGCTGGAAACAGCAGACGCCAAAACCTGAGGCAGCCGTAGTGCCGGTTATCGACAACGAAATAGTTAATCAGCCGGATGCGATGCATCAGCTTTATCTCATGTGGGGGTATGACGCCTCGGCCGACGATGCGCTGTGCCAGAACGCCGCTAAAGTGAACCTGATGTGTAAACAGGGGAACGCGTCCCCGCAGACGCTGGCGCAGGAAGGGTATCCGTGGGTCAGTGAGCTGAAAACCAGCGGTCACCTTAACTATGCAGTGGTCGCCAGGGTCGGAGATACATCAATTGACTTGTTAATGAATAACCGGACCTGGCAGGTAAGCCGCAGCTGGTTTAACCGGCATGCGACCGGCAACTTCACCCAGTTGCACCGCCTGACACCGGAAGGAAAAGACGCGATCGGCACGGCCAGCGACAGCAAAGACATGGTCTGGCTCGATCAGCAGTTAAGCATCGCGTTGAGCCAGCCCGAAACGCATGCCCGGATCTGGACCGCAGAAATGATGAAACGCACCCGCGAGTTCCAGCAAAAAATGCATCTGCACGTGGATGGCATCCCCGGTGAAGAAACGCTGATGCAGCTGATGCGCGTGACCAACAGCACGCCGGGCGTACTGATTCAGGCAACCCGCACCACCCCGGACGCAAAAATGCAGGAGAAGAAAGCCTAATGTCGACCATCTGCCTTGCGGCTCAGCGCAGCTATACAACCGGGGAAGCGGTCTGGTTTTCGTACCGCCTCCCCAGCCTGAAAAACGTATTCGGCAAAACAGCGTTATGGCTGGTCGGCCTTTGCGCCATGCTGGTTGTCGGCCTGTATATGCACGTCTACTGGAACCTGCGCCACCCGGCACCTGAACCGATCAACGCCAGCGTTGCCAAACCGGAAACGCAGCTTTCGGAAATGCATTACGTGTACGTGAGTAAACCGTTCCCGCATCCGCAGCCTAAAGTTGCGCCAGTGCATGTTGATGTTCCACCGATGCAGGATCTGCCGATCAGCAGTGATGATGCCGACTGGCAGCAGGCGCCCGAGGGCGCGGTGCCGCACGATACCTCGCGGGATACCTTACCCGGAACCGAGGCGCATGAGCACGATATCGCCCCCGCCAGCACGAGCAGTGAAGAGTCATCATTAACGGAATTATTTAAGCAGGCATTAAAAGAGCAGGAGCAGGATTATTCTCAAGGAAAAATTCCCGCGCCGCCGGTTGACGAAACGCAGGATAATTCACAAGCGAGTGTAAAAAACAGTGGAAATAACCGTTCTCCTTTGAGTGAGAAAGGAGAACGGCGGGAGTAGGTATTAATATTTTTCAGGCAGTGCGGTGAGGTTAAGCAATCGACCTTTTTCCACCACAATATAATGACCTTTTTTCAGATCGGAGAGGATTTTGATAATAGTACTACGTGCGAGGTTAGTGTATTCCTGAATGTAATCATAAACGTTAATATCACGTTGCTGATGAACAGTCAGATCGTTAATCTCATATAAAAATTCACGAACAACAGAATACGCACTGCGGGCAACCAGAACATCATCACGTTTGCTCATCACGCATATGTACCAGGAAAGGACTTTGGTCAGGTCAGGCCACAGATTTTTTTCGGTCATCAGCTGGGCGAAGACCTCTTTCTTGATCGAGCGAACGACCGTATTCGTCCGGACAAGGCCGTACATATGGGTGGCGTTGTAATACATTGACGATAGGCCGAAAAGGCATTGTCCGGTGACAGTAAACATGCACAGTTCGTCAGATTCACGTCGAAATTCGACTTCGCCGCTGACGATGACATGAATGTAACCGGAATCAGTAGTGGAAATTTTCTGCCATTTCTTTAACGTTTTTTCTTCAACGCCTGCGGTTGCAGAAATAATTCTTTCCATTTCATATTGTGGACGTAATTTTTTTCCATAGATGCTTAACATTGTTATACCCGATTTAAGATGTGATTTTTTAAAATAAGATGGCCGCGGCATTTACGCCGAACCATAAATTTTTACCTGATGAAAATCTCAAGAATAAAAATAAAAGAGTAAAGTTTTTGATTAATTCGCTACATTACTTAGCGCGCTATGTGTCCATCTTAAATCGGGATAATTTTAAGTCAATTAACTAAAAATGAAATGAGTTTGTACTTAGGATTAATCTGATAGAAACTTAAGAAAATATACTCACTCGGGGGTAATCCGAAGGTTTACCCCTGCCCGTATTTCTCTAAAAGTGCTTCGGCAATCGCCATGGTTTCCACATCCGCTACGCCATTCCATAACTGCGGGCGGAAATGCATCTGGAAAACCATGATGATGCGTTTTTGCTGTGCGGGCGTGCTGTTTTCTGGCACCTCGTAACCGTAGCGCGCCAGCAGATCGAGCAGCGCTGCGGTATCAACCTGCTGATAATGCGGTCGGCCGTTGATATAAAAATTCACCCGCGCCGGATCGGGCCAGGCCCCGATACCCTGCTGCGCCAGCTCGCGCCACGGAAACATCGGGCCAGGATCGTCTTTGCGCTGCGGGGCGATATCCGAGTGTGCCACCACGTTCTGCGGTTTTATGTCGTAGCGGGCGATGATATCTCTGGCAAGCGGGATCAGCGCCGCAATTTGCCCCGGTTCGAAGGGGGTAAAGGTTTTCACGCCATCGGTTTGCCGCCAGCCGCGGTTTTCCAGCTCAATGCCGACGGAGGTATCATTTATGCGGTTGGTGCCACGCCAGAAGCTGATGCCCGCATGCCAGGCCAGCTCGCTCTCCGGGACCAGCTGCCAGATACGCGGTTTGCCCTGTGGAGCTGGGGGCTTTGCGGGAATGAGATAGTGAGAGCTGACGTTTTTATCGGTCAGGGTCGCAAGCGAGGTGTCGAAATCGTCGGCGGTGTAGTGAATAACCAGCACCTTTATACGCGGGTAGGCCGCCTGCGCCTGATGGCGCGTATCCAGCTCGTACGCGCCTTTATCAACGATGCCCTCTTCCGAGGCGCATCCTGCCAGCAATATCGCCAGCAGGAGGGTTGAGAGCGAACGCTTCATCGACGGGTTTTCACCGCCGTACCGCTTACGCTCACCATCAGCATGCTGGCATCTTTCCCGACCGTTTCGTAGTCGATATCAATACCTACCACCGCATCCGCGCCCAGCGCTTTGGCCTGCTCGCCCAGCTCCTTAAACGCAATGTCACGCGCTTTACGCAGCTCTTTCTCGTACGCGCCGGAGCGACCCCCGACGATATCCCGAATGTCGGCAAAGAAGTCCCGGAATATGTTCGCGCCCAGAATCGCCTCACCGGTGACCACGCCGCAGTACTCGGTAATCGGTTGACCTTCCAGGGTTGGCGTTGTTGAAAACTGCATACTTTCTCTCCTTCTTTAGCGTTCAATGCGTTAGCAACTGCATTATCGGTTCGTTACGCTATGATTGAAAGGATAGTTAATAAATAAGGAAATCAACATGCGCTACTCTGCTTTAACGCTTTTAGTGCCATGCGCGCTGGTGCTCAGCGCCTGCACAACGCCGGTCACGCCAGCCTTTAAGGATATCGGAACCCGCAGCGGCCCTTGTATTGAGGGTGGCCCGGACGCCGTGGCGCAACAATTTTATGATTACCGTATTCAGCATCGCGGTAATGACCTGACCGCCCTGCGCCCGTACCTGAGCGATAATCTGGCGAAACTGCTCACCGACGCTTCGCGCGATCCGCAGCATAACGCCCTGCTGTCATCCGATCCGTTCTCAAGCCGCGCCACGCTGCCGGACAGCGCCGACGTCGCCAGCGCATCCACCATTCCAAATACCGACGCACGCAATATTCCCCTGCGCGTGAAGCTAACCCAGGGGACGCAAACCTGGCAGGATGAGGTGCTGATGATCCGTGAAGGCCAGTGCTGGGCAGTAGATGATGTACGCTACATTGGCGGCAGCGTTCATGCCCCGGCAGGCACCCTTCGCCAGTCGATTGAGAACCGCTAACGCATCCGTTAAATAAACGTTAACCCCGTAAAATGTCCGGCATTTCAGGCGGAATGCCGACATTTATACTCGCCCCCCTTTCCCGTCGCTATTTTGTGCTATGTTTAAGAGTAAACACGGGTTATATTTAACTTTTAACGCATAAATATTGCATAACTATTCTGTCAACGGTACTATCTGCGGCCTCAATTGCTATAGTTTGCCTGGATGAGTAAAGACTGCCCCGATGAGTATTAAACTAAACGGCATTAACTGCTTCTACGGCGCACACCAGGCGCTGTTCGACATTACGCTGAGTTGCCCGGAGGGCGAAACGCTGGTTTTGCTTGGCCCAAGCGGCGCGGGAAAAAGCTCCCTTCTGCGTGTTTTAAATCTGCTTGAAATGCCCCGTTCGGGAACGCTGGCCATCGCCGGTAACCATTTTGACTTCGCGAATACCCCTTCTGATAAAGCGATTCGTGAACTGCGTCAAAACGTGGGCATGGTTTTCCAGCAATACAATCTCTGGCCGCATCTGACGGTGGTGCAAAACCTGATTGAAGCCCCGTGCCGCGTGCTTGGCTTAAGCAAAGACCAGGCGATGGCGCGCGCTGAAAAGCTGCTGGAACGTCTGCGTCTGAAACCGTACAGCGACCGTTATCCTCTGCATCTCTCTGGTGGTCAGCAACAGCGTGTGGCGATCGCCCGTGCGCTGATGATGGAGCCAGCGGTGCTGCTGTTCGATGAGCCGACCGCGGCGCTGGACCCGGAAATTACTGCCCAGATCGTGAGTATCATTCGTGAGCTGGCGGAAACCAACATTACCCAGGTCATCGTGACCCACGAGGTGGAAGTGGCGCGCAAAACCGCCAGCCGCGTGGTCTATATGGAAAACGGGTATATCGTTGAGCAGGGTGACGCGAGCTGCTTCACTAACCCGCAAACCGATGCCTTCAAAAACTACTTATCACACTGATGTGTTAGGGAAATTATAATGAAAAAAGTATTGATTGCCGCGCTGCTTGCTAGCGTCAGCCTTTCCGCTACCGCAGCCCAGACCATCCGTTTCGCCACTGAAGCGTCCTACCCTCCGTTTGAATCCATTGATGCGAACAACAAGATTGTTGGCTTCGACGTGGACCTGGCAAATGCCCTGTGTAAAGAGATCGACGCGACCTGTACCTTCAGCAACCAGGCGTTCGACAGCCTGATCCCAAGCCTGAAGTTCCGCCGTATCGACGCCGTAATGGCCGGTATGGACATCACACCGGAGCGTGAGAAGCAGGTTCTGTTCACCACCCCTTACTACGACAACTCGGCGCTGTTCATCGGTCAGAAAGGTAAATACGCCTCCGTTGACCTGCTGAAAGGCAAGAAAGTCGGCGTGCAGAACGGCACCACGCACCAGAAATTCATCATGGATAAGCACCCGGAAATCACCACCGTGCCGTATGACAGCTACCAGAATGCGAAACTGGACCTGCAAAACGGTCGTATCGATGCGGTGTTCGGGGATACGGCTGTCGTGACTGAATGGCTGAAAGCGAACGACAAGCTGGCTGCCGTGGGTGACAAGGTGACCGATAAAGACTACTTCGGTACAGGTCTGGGTATTGCCGTACGTCAGGGCAACACCGAGTTGCAGCAGAAATTCAACGCTGCGCTGGAAAAAGTGAAGAAAGACGGCACCTACGAAACCATCTACAAAAAATGGTTCCAGAAGTAATTCCTGATGAATGAAATTTTTCCTTTAGCAAGCGCCGCCGGGATGACCGTCGGCCTTGCCGTTTGTGCACTGATTATCGGCCTCGTACTGGCGATGTTCTTTGCGGTGTGGGAGTCCGTTAAGTGGCGCCCTGTCGCATGGCTCGGTTCAGCGCTGGTGACTGTGCTGCGTGGACTCCCGGAAATTCTGGTGGTCCTGTTTATCTATTTCGGCTCCTCACAGCTGCTGTTAACGCTGTCGGACGGCTTCACGATTAATCTCGGCTTTGCGCAAATCCCGGTGCAGATGCAGATCGAGAACTTCGACGTCAGCCCGTTCCTGTGCGGCGTGATTGCGCTCTCCCTGCTCTATTCAGCCTATGCGTCGCAAACGCTGCGCGGCGCGCTGAAAGCGGTGCCACAGGGTCAGTGGGAATCCGGTCAGGCGCTGGGCCTGTCGAAAGCGGCGATCTTCTTCCGCCTGGTGATGCCGCAGATGTGGCGTCATGCCCTGCCAGGGCTGGGTAATCAGTGGCTGGTACTGCTGAAAGATACCGCGCTGGTAAGCCTGATCAGCGTGAACGATTTGATGCTGCAAACCAAAAGTATCGCCACCCGTACGCAGGAGCCGTTTACCTGGTACATCGTCGCGGCGGCAATCTACCTGGTGATCACGTTGCTGAGCCAGTACGTTCTGAAGCGTATTGACCTGCGCGCAACGCGTTTTGAACGGAGACCAGGCTGATGCTGGATTATTTACCCGAACTGATGAAAGGGCTGCACACCAGCCTGACGCTGACCGTCGCGTCTATCATCGTGGCGCTGATCCTGGCGCTGATCTTCACCATCGTCCTGACGCTGAAAACGCCAGTGCTGGTGTGGATTGTACGTGGCTACATTACGCTCTTTACCGGTACGCCGCTGCTGGTGCAAATTTTCCTGATTTACTACGGCCCGGGGCAGTTCCCGTCGTTACAGGAATACCCGGTGATCTGGCACCTGCTCTCTGAACCGTGGCTCTGCGCCCTGATTGCCCTCTCGCTGAACAGCGCCGCCTACACCACGCAGCTGTTCTACGGTGCCATTCGCGCGATCCCGGAAGGCCAGTGGCAGTCCTGCGGAGCGCTGGGCATGAGCAAGAAGGATACGCTGGCGATCCTGCTGCCCTATGCCTTTAAGCGCGCGCTCTCTTCCTATTCCAACGAAGTCGTTCTGGTGTTCAAAAGCACCTCACTGGCCTACACCATCACCCTGATGGAAGTGATGGGCCACGGACAGCTGCTGTACGGACGCACCTACGACGTAATGGTGTTCGGTGCGGCGGGTCTGGTCTATCTGGTGGTCAACGGTCTGCTGACGCTGATGATGCGTCTTATCGAGCGTAAGGCGTTAGCGTTTGAGCGCAGGAATTAACCACGCAAATGCATAAAACGGTATTCATGGAGCGGGTAACCTGATGGGTTATCCGCTTTTTTTTGTGATTGAAATAATACTTAATCATTTTTATTGCATATAAATTCATTAACTGGCATTGTACATCCAGGCCGCAGACACGGCGCATCAATAAGACAGACGGGAGCATTACAATGAAAAAGTTAGTTCTGGCCGCATTACTCGCAACCTTCGCCGCTGGCGCATCCGCCGCCGATAAAATCAATTTTGGCGTTTCTGCCACCTATCCGCCGTTTGAATCGCTGGATGCCAGCAACCAGATCGTCGGTTTCGACATTGACCTGGCGAAAGCGCTGTGCAAACAGATGCAGGCCGACTGCACCTTTACTAACCACGCGTTTGACAGCCTGATCCCGTCCCTGAAATTTAAAAAATACGATGCGGTGATCTCCGGCATGGACATTACGCCAGAGCGCAGCAAGCAGGTCGCGTTCACCGACCCGTACTACGCGAACTCTGCGGTGGTGATTGCGAAGAAAGGAGCTTATAAATCTTTCGACGAGCTGAAAGGCAAGCGCATCGGCATGGAGAACGGCACCACGCACCAGAAATACCTCCAGGACAAGCATCCTGAAGTGAAAACCGTGGCCTACGACAGCTACCAGAATGCCATTATCGACCTGAAAAATGGCCGTATCGATGGCGTATTTGGCGACACCGCAGTCGTGAATGAGTGGCTGAAAACCAACCCGCAGCTGGGTACAGCGACGGAGAAAGTGACCGATCCGCAGTATTTCGGCACCGGCCTCGGTATTGCCGTGCGTCCGGATAACAAGGCTCTGCTTGAGAAACTGAACGGCGCGCTGAAAGCGATCAAAGCTGACGGTACGTACCAGAAAATCAGCGAGCAGTGGTTCCCTCAGTAATCTCTTTTTGCCGGGTGGTCTGGCCTGCGGGGGTGGTCTGTAGGCCGGATAAGCGCAGCGCCACCCGGCAATTTCTCATAGCGGTACAAAGAACCTGAACCGCGCCCCGCTCACGGACTCCATCAGCCTGATCCCACCGCCGTGCAGCTCCAGCATTCTCTTCACGATTAACAGCCCTAATCCCCCACGGTTCTCTCGCGACGCCTGAGGATTTAACGCTGAAGGCCGCTGGAACAAATCGTCGCGCAGCGAGGCATCTACGCCCGTACCATCGTCTGCCACTTCGACCTGAAGTCGTTCATTCTCCTGCCAGACCGCCAGACGAATTTCTCCGCCGCTCGGCGTATGACGGATGGCGTTATCCAGAAGGTTAGTGACCACGCGCTCGATCATCGACACGTCGGCGTTCACCAGCGGCAATCGCCCCGGCACATCAATACGCAGGTTCACCTCGCGCGTGCGGGCGGTAAGCTCAAACTTCTGCGCCACGTCGGAAATCAGTTCAGCCATGGCAAAACGCTCGCGCTGGGGCTTGATGCCGCCGTGCTCAAGACGCGCCAGCTCGAACAGCTGCTGCGACAGATGGCGTACCTTTTGCCCCTGACGCAGCGCGGTAGCGAGGTACTGCTGATGCTCCTGCGGCGACAGCGTGGCGGATTTGAGCGACAGCGTTTCCAGATAACCCAGCAGCGACGTCAGCGGGGTGCGTAAGTCGTGCGAAATGTTGGCGATAAACTCCCGGCGCTGGCGGTCGCTGTCGGCCAGCCGATCCCACTGAGAGGTGATTTTGCGCGCCAGCTCGATAAAGGTATTGCGCAGGATCGCCACTTCATCCTGGCCGGCAGGCTCAAGCGGCTGGGCCGCCAGCTGCTTAATCGCGCTGATGCTGTCCTGCTCCAGCCCGGCCACGTCCAGCGTGAGCTCTTTAACCGGGCGCGTCACCCAGTACCAGAGCAGCACCCCCGCCAGCAGACCAAACAGCGCCACCAGCAGCATCGACCACAGCGCCGTACTCCAGAGCGCTTTGTGCCAGGCCATCTCCGCCAGCGCGTTGGACTCTTCCCCCTGCAAAATAATGTACAGATACCCCTTCAGCTCGCCGTCCTGCCGCAGCGGGGTGGCGCTGAAGACTTTCTTATTCTGGCTTCGGGGATCGTCGCCAAACACCGGCATCACCTTCCCGCTCAGGAAATTCTGTATCGGCGCGAGGTCAATTTTTTGCCGCTGAATGTGCCCCGGCGGGGCGGCATCGGCCAGGATATCGCCATCAGGCGAGACAACATACAGCTCGACGCTCGGATTAAAGGTCATCAGCCGGTCGAACAGCGGTTTTAAGGCGCTGCGATCCACCCTGCCCTGCGAATCCAGAATCGCTTCCCGCTGCACAATCTGCTGCGCCAGCCCGCCGGAGAGCCGCTGCACCATCGCGTTGCCGTACTGCATGCTACTGTAGAGCTGCACCGCACAGGCGACGGTGGCGCAGAGCAGCAGTAACACCGTAAACAGCAGCGTCAGGCGCTGGCTCAGGCTAAAGCGACGCATCATGATTCTGCTCCGCGAATTTGTAGCCTTTGCCCCAGACGGTGCGAACGATCTCCGGCTCGGCGGCATCTTTTTCTATTTTGATGCGCAGGCGGTTAATATGGGTGTTGACGGTGTGTTCGTAGCCTTCGTGCTGATACCCCCACACCTGCTCCAGCAATGCCAGACGTGAAAAGACCTCTCCAGGATGGCGAGCAAAAAAATAGAGCAGTTCAAATTCACGCGGAGTGAGATCGACGTGTTGACCGTTAAGACGCACGGTGCGCGCCAGCGGATCGATAGTCAGACCGTGCGCCTGAATAATGCCGTCCGTCTGCGCCTGGCCCATCGCCTGCTGTCGGCGGAACAGCGCCTTAATGCGGGCAATCAGCTCCTGCACCGAGAAAGGTTTTGCCAGATAATCATCCGCCCCGGTTTCCAGGCCGGTAATACGGTCAGTTTCACTGCTGCGGGCGCTAATGATGATAATGGGCAGGTAACGGGTCATCTGGCGGATACGGCGGCAAATCTCCAGACCATCAACATTCGGCAGCATCAGATCGAGGATCACCGCGTCCCACGGCTGTGTTTCAAGACGCTGTAAGGCGTTGCCCCCGTCGGGCTCGTGGGTAATGGCGTAGCCTTCATCTTCCAGGTTAAGACGCAGGAGTGCCGCGATATCGTGGTCATCTTCTACCAGCAGGATCTGCTTCATGGGTAAGCCTTCAATCATTTGTTATGTCGTAAGCTTACCTGATTTCGAGCGGGGGAAGAGTTCACATTTTGTTGAACATTGTGTGGGGTTTATGCCGGGGGGCGGCTTCGCCTTACCCGGCCTACGCTTTGGTTAACAACGTCAACACTTCATAATGGGCGGTATGGGGGAACATATCGAAAAGCTGAACGCGCGCGATGCGGTAGCCCGGCAGGCTGGCGATATCCTTCGCCATGGTCTGCGCGTTACAGCTGGAGTAGACGATGTACTCCGGCGCCATCTGGCTCAGGTAGTCGCAGAGCGCCTGGCCGATGCCCCGGCGCGGCGGGTTCACCAGCACCAGCTCCGGCACGTTGCCCTGCCCGGTCGCGAACTGCGTGGAGTCCAGCGCCTGGAAGTGCAGATTCGTCAGCCCCAGCTCCGCGGCGGACTGCTTCGCGCAGGCAATCGCTTCGGCGGAGATCTCAATGCCGGTGAGCTGCATGTCTGGCGTGGCACAGTGCAGGCCAAAGCCGCCGACGCCGCAGAACAGATCCCACATGTGATGAACCTGTAACGCACGCACCCAGTCGCGCGCGGTGGTGTACAGCGCGCTGGCGACGGTGGGGTTAGTCTGAAAGAAGCTTTGCGGACGGATCCACAGCGGCACGCCGTTAAAACGCTCCTCCAGCGCATGCTGTTCGGTGAAGAAGATCTCTTTCTCCCCTTCCATGATCGCCATATGCACCGGCTGAATATTTGCGGTGATAACCTTGAGCTGCGGAAGCTGTTGCTGCAATCCCGGAAGTGCCGCGCGCAGCTGCTCTAGTTTGGTTTCCGAACGCAGCACAAAGCGCAGCATCATCCCGCCGTCGATCTGGCTTTCGGTCAGCAGAAGGTATTTCAGCTCGCCGCGCCTGCGGGCAACGTTATAGGGCGTTAACCCCGCCCGGGCGATAAACGGTTTCAGAGCGCTAAACACCGGCTCAAACGAGGCGGGATACAGCGGGCAGTCGGTTAAATCTTCCGGCGTACCGTCGCGGTGCAGCATCCCCAGCAGCGGCTTTTCAACGCTGCCGCTGACCACCATTTTGGCTTTATTGCGAAAGCCCTGCTCCGGGCCGCTGACGGGTGCGCACCACTCGCCCACCGCGTGTGCTGCCAGCAGCTGTTGCAGGTTGGCCATTTTGGCGGTGAGTTGTTGAGAGACCGGCTGTTCTATCCACTGACAGGAGCGGCAGCGTCCGGCGTCGTAGAGTGCGCACTGCATATGAAAACCTTAAGAAACAAGAGGGCTGCGATTATACACATTATTGCAGGCGGAAGAACCGCCGGCTCGAAGCTGGTGCAAATAGCAGGAACAGAACCAGCATATCCGGCAGTTTTTGCATCACCAGTGAATGGAAAATCTCACGTCGCGACTCACCGGGTATGCTGAACAGCTCCGGATAGCCATAGCCCAGCGAGGCGGCCCACAGGTAGCCTGCGGCGGTGATCTGCGTCAGCAGATACACCCAGCGCGCCCAGTTACGGCCTTTCACCAGCGAGAACGCACAGTAGATCTCAATAAACACCAGCATCAGGCTGCTGAGAAACACCAGCGTCAGATTCCAAGTCTGCGCGCTGCGGTGAATAAATTCCCCCATTCCGCGCGGACCCAGCGTGTTCATTATCATCAGCACATCCAGACAGCGGATCATAATAATGGCGAGCGCCGCCACCTGCACCAGTGCAGGGACGTTCGGACGGGCGTGCGAATGACGTGTTTTTTGTAAGAATCCCAATGTTTTTACTTCCCTGAAAAACAGTGCCGCGTCATACGCGGCACATCACTGGAAATAGTAATTCCTTCAGCCGCGTCTTGCACGCTGGATATCGCGCACACGCTGTTTTTCCGCGCGCGCCATCAAATACCAGGCGATAAATCCGACAATTCCGACCACGCCAAGGATGATGGAGGCCAGGGCGTTGATCTCCGGATTCACCCCCATCCGCACGCTGGAGAAGACCAGCATCGGCAGCGTCGTCGCGCCCGGTCCCGACACAAAGCTGGCGATAACCAGATCGTCGAGCGAGAGCGTGAACGCCAGCAGCCAGCCGGAGATCACCGCCGGCATAATCATCGGCAGCGTGATGATGAAAAAGACCTTCAGCGGCGTGGCGCCGAGATCCATCGCCGCCTCTTCAATGGAGCGATCCAGCTCGCGCAGCCGCGAGGAGATGACCACCGCCACATATGCCGTACAGAAGGTGACGTGCGCCAGCCAGATGGTGAGCATCCCGCGATCCGCTGGCCAGCCGATGGCGTGCGCCAACGCGACAAACAGCAGCAGCAGCGACAGCCCGGTGATCACGTCCGGCATGACCAGCGGGGCGGTGATCATAAACGCAAAACCATTTGCCCCGCGGAAACGGCCAAAGCGCACCATCACCAGCGCGGCAATCGTGCCCAGCACGCAGGCCATCGTCGCCGCCAGCGCCGCAATGGTCAGGCTCAGCCCCACCGCGCTCATCATCGCATCATCGTGGAACAGCTCGCTGTACCAGCGCGTCGACCAGCCCGCCCAGACGGTGACCAGCTTAGAGCTGTTGAACGAGTAGATCACCAGCATCAGCATCGGCGCATAAAGGAAGGTAAAGCCGATAATCAGGATCGCAATTCGCCACGGGGAGCGTACTACCGGTAAGTTGTTCATCCGTGGTCTCCCATCTGTTTCTGCTGATGTTTATGGAACCACATGATCGGCACGATCAGCAGCAGTAACATGACGATCGCCACCGCCGAGGCCACCGGCCAGTCGCGGTTATTGAAGAACTCCTGCCATAGCACGCGGCCAATCATGATGCTGTCCGGGCCGCCGAGCAGTTCCGGGATCACAAACTCCCCGACAGCCGGGATAAACACCAGCATCGATCCGGCGATGATCCCGCCTTTGGTGAGGGGCACAATGACGCTGAAGAAAGTCTTCAACGGGCGTGCGCCGAGATCCAGCGAGGCTTCCACCAGCGAGTAATCAATACGCGTCAGCGCCGTATAGATCGGCAGCACCATAAACGGCAGATAGGCATAGACAATCCCGATATACACCGCAAGGTTGGTATGCAGGATCGTCAGCGGCTGGTCGATCACCTCAAGCCACAGCAGGAAGTTATTCAGTATGCCGTTATTCTTCAGGATCCCCATCCACGCGTACACGCGGATCAGGAACGACGTCCACGACGGTAAAATGACCAACAGCAGTAAAATATTTCGCGTCGACGGCTTGCTGTGCGCCACTGCCCACGCCAGCGGGTAGCCCATCAACAAGCAGCAGATCGTAGAAATAGCCGCAACCTGTAACGACTGCAAATAGGCTTCGAAATAGAGCGGATCGTCGGTCAGTTGCAGGAAATTACCGAGGTTTACGGTCAGCGTCAGCTGCCCGTCGGCCCACTCCCACAGATCGGTATACGGTGGGATCGCCCGCGCCATCTCCGCCAGGCTGATCTTAAAGACGATCAGGAACGGCAGCAGAAACAGCAGGATCAGCCAGATATAGGGCATGGCGATGACCAGCTTGCGGCCATGCGCCATCTGTATGCGCGCCAGCCAGAGCGCGAAATCGCCCGGTTTTTTGACGCGGGCTGGAGGTTCAAGTGTACTCATGACCGCTCCTTATACCGTCAGGACTACGCAACTGTCCGCATCCCAGCAGAGGCTCACTTCGTCGCCCCAGGTTGGCTGTCCCTTGCGATACCGGTGTTCGTTCTGTAACTGGGCGCTGAGCATCTGGCCGCTTTTCAGGCGCACATGGTAAATCGACAGATCGCCGAGATAGGCAATGTGCACCACTTCGCCCACGGCAAAGTTATAGCCATCTGCGGGTGGCTCATCGCATAGCATGATTTTTTCCGGGCGCAGGGCAACGTAAACCGGCACGTTGTCCACCACGGAGTTATCAGAATCAACCTTCAGCGGGTGCACCAGCCCCGGCGATTCAATCACCAGACCGTCGTCCTGGCGTTCCTTCAGCAGCCCTTCGAAGACGTTCACCGAGCCGATGAACTCCGCGCTGTAGCGGGTTGTCGGGTGTTCGTAAATCTCTTCCGGCTCGCCGATCTGCACGAACTTACCGCGATTCATGATCGCAATGCGCCCGGCCATGGTCATCGCCTCTTCCTGGTCGTGAGTCACCATCACGCAGGTCACCCCCACGCGCTCGAGGATATCCACCACTTCCAGCTGCATCCGGTCGCGCAGCTTTTTATCCAGCGCGCCCATCGGCTCGTCGAGCAGTAATAATTTTGGACGCTTCGCCAGACTTCTTGCCAGCGCAACGCGCTGACGCTGACCGCCGGAAAGCTGATGCGGCTTACGCTTCGCAAACTCCTGCATATGCACCAGGCTCAGCATCTCCGCCACGCGCGCGGTGATTTCGGCTTTCGGCAGTTTGTCCTGCTTCAGGCCGAAGGCGATGTTCTGCTCGACGGTCATGTGCGGGAACAGGGCATAGGACTGGAACATCATGTTGATGGGCCGCTGGTACGGCGGCACGCTGGAGAGGTCTACCCCATCCAGCACGATCTGCCCGGCGGTGGGCTGTTCAAACCCGGCCAGCATGCGCAGCAGGGTCGATTTACCGCAGCCGGATGCGCCAAGCAAAGCAAAAATTTCACCTTTGTAGATCGTCAGGCTGACATCGTCCACGGCATGCTGGCCGTCGAAGGATTTGGTGAGGTTACGAATTTCAAGAAGCGGGGTCAGCGCTTTACGGACTTTCGCCTGCGGGCGGGGGATCGCGTCATTCACGGGGTGCTCTCCGGCATAGATCAACACTGGTGCAAACGCACCGTCAGGGTGCGCATCGCCGGGCGGCGCTAACGCTTGCCCGGCCTACGGTATTTGTCGGCCCGGTAAGCGACGGCGCTACCGGGCAACGATATCAAACGCCGTTACTTACCACTTTTCACCTTGGTCCACGCGCGGGTACGCACACGGTCAATTTTTGGTTCCTGCACTTTCAGGGTGAAGAGCTTGGCAAACACATCGGCTGGCGGGTAGATCGCCGGATTATTGCGGATTTCTTCGCTCACCAGCGGCTCGGAGGCCTTGTTACCATTGGCGTAGTAGACGTGGTCGCTGATGTGAGCAATCACGTCCGGACGCATCAGGTAGTTGAGGAACTGATACGCTTCCTCTTTGTTTTTCGCATCAGCCGGCATCGCGAAGACGTCGAAGAACGCCAGCGCCCCCTCCTTCGGAATGAAGTAGGAAACATTCACGCCGTTTTTTGCCTCTTTCGCGCGGTTCGCCGCCTGCCAGACGTCGCCCGCCCAGCCGATGGCCACGCAGATATCCCCGTTCGCCAGGTCGTTGATGTACTGAGAGGAGTGGAAGTAGCGAATATTCGGACGCAGCTTCAGTAGCAGGTCGGTCGCCGGACCGGTGTAGTCGTCGGCCTTGCTGCTGTTTGGATCTTTGCCGAGATAGTTAAGCACGGTGGCGAAAATCTCTTCCGGCGCATCGAGGAAAGAGACGCCGCAGCTTTTCAGCTTCTCGAGGTTTTCCGGCTTCAGCACTACGTCCCAGCTGTCCAGCTTGACGTCCGGGCCCAGCGCCGCTTTGACTTTATCCACGTTATAGCCAATACCGGTGGTCGCCCACAGGTAAGGCATCGCGTATTTGTTGTCCGGATCGTGCTTCGCCACCAGCTTCAGCACGTCCGGATCGAGGTTTTTCCAGTTCGGTAATTTGCTCTTGTCCAGCGGCTGGAAGACACCGGCGGTCAGCTGACGCTCCAGGAAGCTTGCCGACGGCACCACCAGGTCGAAACCGGTGCTGCCCGCCATCAGTTTGCCTTCCAGCACTTCGTTGGAATCGAATACGTCGTACACAACCTTAATGCCGGTCTCTTTTTCAAAATTGGCGACGGTATCCGGCGCAATATAGTCAGACCAGTTATAGACGTGCAGCGTTTTTTGTTCCGCAGCGAGCGTGCCGGCAGAGACGGCCATCAGAGCACCCGCAACCAGACCCGATAACCATTTTTTATTCAAGGCGATCATATTGTTATTCCTTCTGAAAGCTCGTTAACAAACGAACCAAAACTGTGCAGCCTGAAGATATGCAATAATCATGCATAGTTTGTCGCTCTGCCCGAAATAAAATACCCCCCTCATCCCGGCAGGTTCCGCTCGCTTTTTTAAGCACCGCAAGAATAACTGTAGCCCGTGTCTCCGGCTATAGCCCAGACGAAAAAACGCCTTTTATCAATTTTTTATGCAGATTATGTCTACGTGATAAGCCGAAACGGCCGGAGAGGAGGTGAAAAATTCTTTAAAGAAAGGTTAAAAGCAGCAGAAAAAACGGTGTTATGCAGCCGCTCTGGCAGCGACTGCGCAAAAGTCAGACAGGCTTAGTGGAGAAAATTGGGAGATGCATCATTATTCTCGGCGTCATCTTCCGCACTATACAGCAGGTGATGTGCGTTGGCTTCCATCATGACCATGGAAATTTGCTCTTCGCTCAGGCGCATAAACCAGGCGAACTGCTTGAACGAGAGCCCCGCGCCGGAGAATAAAGACTGGCAAACCACCAGCTTTGGCAGATTATCATCCTGTATGTCGAGAAACGCTTTCACCGTCAAAGAACTGGCGTTGATCGCTGACAGATCGGATGCCAGCGCCAGCAGCGCGGACGGCTTTACTTCAGCCAGCGCGGAGAAAAGGATCACGTCGTTAATCAGATCGATTTTGGCATCGAAAATGCCGTCGAAATTTTGCATGTGAGGCAGATGCAGCGCCTGGCAGGAGTCGCATTCGAAGAAAGTAATACCGGCATCATCGAGCCATTGACGTAACGTATCCAGTGTAGGTACGACCTGTAAATCCATCGCAGTGCAGCCTCTTAAATAAAAACGTTGTCCAGATTACGCAAAAAGTGCGCGCCGATCCATTTAACCGCCCGTTTTCAGGCAAAATCCCGGCGTCGCATGGCGTTCAATCCATGCGATCATTTTACCTGCAATATCGACGCCTGTGGTTTTTTCCACCCCTTCCAGCCCCGGCGAGGCGTTAACTTCCATCACCAACGGCCCGCGGTCGGCACGCAGCAGATCGACCCCCGCCACGTCCAGGCCCAGCGTCTGCGCCGCTTTCACCGCAATCTCACGCTCGCGCTCGCTGATAAGGGCCACCCGTGCGATACCGCCGCGGTGCAGGTTAGAGCGAAAATCGCCCTCTTTCGCCTGCCGCTCTATGGCGGCCACCACTTCATCGCCCACCACAAAGCAGCGGATGTCGCACCCTTTAGCCTCTTTAATATACTCCTGCACCAGAATATGGGCATTCAGACCGCGAAACGCATCGATCACGCTTTCCGCCGCCTGACGCGTCTCCGCCAGTACCACTCCAATACCCTGCGTACCTTCCACCAGCTTAATGACCAGCGGCGCACCGCCCACCATATCGATTAAATCGCTGGTGTCGTCCGGGGAGTGGGCAATCCCGGTGACGGGCAGATCGATCCCCTGGCGCGCCAGCAGTTGCAGCGAGCGCAGCTTATCGCGGGCGCGGGAAATCGCCACGGATTCATTGAGCGGATAGCTTCCCAGCATTTCAAACTGGCGCAGCGCGGCCGTGCCGTAATAGGTGATCTGGGAGCCAATACGGGGAATTACCGCATCAAAATGCGGGAGTTTGCGGCCTTTGTAATGAATCGACGACGCCGCAGGGTCGATGTTCATATAGCAGGACATCGGATCGAGGATCTCAACCTGATGTCCGCGTTTCGCCGCCGCTTCTCGCAGGCGTTTACATGAATAGAGCGTTCCATCCCGGGACAATATGGCAATTTTCACCCTGCACCTCTCTAAAGACATGGTAAAAGCCTGCCTATCATACACGAGGCGCAGGAGGAATGGACTACCGCGTTGCCCAGCCCTGTTTGTGCAGGTAGTCGAGAATGAACGGGCGGTTCTCCTTGATGATGGTGCGACGAATATGGTCGCTCCAGGTGTCGCGGCGGTTGTTGCTGTCGCGCGTCAGATAGTAGTTCGCCAGCTCTTCATCGTATTGATGCAGAACGTCCTGGTCGACCGGCTGGTAGTGATTTTCATGCACCAGCATCGCAGCAGGAATGCGCGGCTTCAGATCCGGGTTGTCCGCCGGCCAGCCGAGGCACAGACCAAACAGCGGCAGCACGTGTTTCGGCAGCTTCAGCAGTTCCGTCACGCTTTCGATGTTGTTACGCAGCCCGCCAATATAGACGCCGCCAAGCCCCAGTGATTCCGCCGCCGTGAACGCGTTTTGCGCCATCAGTGCCGTATCCACAACGCCCAGCAGCAGCTGTTCCGCCAGCCCCAGCTCGGCCTCAGGACAGATTTGCAGGTGACGGTTAAAATCGGCGCAGAACACCCAGAACTCAGCCGCCTGGGCAACGTGCTTTTGTCCGCCCGTCAGCGTTACCAGCTGCTCACGCATCGCCGGATCGGTGATGCGGATAATGGAGCTGCACTGCAAAAAGCTGGAGCTGGAGGTGCCTCTTGCGCTGTCGATGATCGCGTCCCGCTGCGCCTGGGTAATTGGCTCATCGGTGAAATGGCGAATGGAACGGTGGGAACGAAGCAGGTCAATGGTTGGCGTCATTTTGTCTCTCTTTGTGTTGCGTAAAACGTATGGCAGCCAGTATAGGCAATGATCCACCTGATGTAATTGGCGAAACATAGCCTGACTGTATCAAAGTGACAGGTGAAACCTTCTTTCCATGACGGCAGGTTATCGTGCACTATAGGTGCTATTCGCCGTCAGGCTTGTTTTTTGAGGAGAGAGAAATGTTTGCAGTAATTTTTGGTCGTCCAGGATGCCCTTACTGTGTGCGCGCGAAAGAGCTGGCAGAGAAACTGACTGAAGAGCGTGATGATTTCAACTTCCGTTATGTGGATATCCACGCGGAAGGCATCACTAAAGCCGATCTGGAAAAAACCGTGGGTAAACCGGTTGAAACCGTGCCGCAGATCTTCCTCGATCAGAAACACATCGGCGGCTGCACCGATTTTGAGGCCTACGCCAAAGAACACCTGGGCCTGTTTGCGGCTCAGTAATGCGAAGACGCCCTCACCCTGAGGGCGTTTTTATTTACGGTGCTTCCGCTGTTGCAGCAGGCTGCGCGTAAATAAGAAACAGAGCGCGCCCAGCGCACACCAGAAAACGCCACTCAGTAGCCACGCCACTTCCTGCCAGACGCTTCTCGACGAGAGAAACAGCACGCGCATCAGAAGCAGGCAGAGCGGGGCCGCAAGCATTGCCCCAATAAGCGGCATCACCACCTCGCCTTTACGTGAGAGAAAACCGGCTACTACCCCCGGCAGGATGAAGAACAACAGGCCCAGCTCGGGATGACCGGACGCTCTGAAGGCGCCTTTCACGTTAAAAGCGAGTGACATGCAAACGACCGTAAACAGCAAAAAACAGCTGATTACGCCAGCCCAGTTTCGTTTAAAGTTCAAACTATCCTCCTGACTTATCTCTATCAAATACAAAAATCGTCCGGTGAACGCTTAGTCAGATAAAGCAATGCGGCAATCCTTGCCAAAGCACGCACAGAAGTCGTGCGATAATAGGTGGCTGTCGGTAGCTATTACGATTAAACTAACCGACTGCTAGTGTTTAGGGTATTTATCAGGAAGCAGGGAGATGCAAAGTGATTCCCTGACTCTGAAAACAGTAGCCCAAATAGTCCTTTCATTCAACAACTTACTGGTAAACAAGAAGTTAGCCTCCGTGAATATAAACGTCGCAGACTTGTTAAATGGGAATTACATCCTGTTATTATTTGTGGTACTGGCGCTGGGCCTTTGTCTGGGTAAATTACGCCTGGGTTCAGTTCAACTTGGTAATTCCATTGGCGTTTTAGTCGTCTCCCTGTTATTAGGTCAACAACATTTCAGTATTAACACGGACGCGCTTAACTTAGGTTTCATGCTGTTTATTTTTTGCGTAGGCGTGGAAGCCGGTCCGAACTTTTTTTCCATTTTCTTCCGAGATGGCAAAAATTACCTGATGCTGGCGCTGGTGATGGTCGGCAGCGCCCTGCTGATTGCGTTAGGGCTGGGCAAGCTGTTTGGCTGGGACATCGGCTTAACGGCCGGTATGCTGGCAGGCTCGATGACCTCCACACCGGTGCTTGTCGGCGCGGGCGATACGCTTCGTCATTCTGGCATGGCCGGCACGCCGCTTTCCTCCGCGCTGGACAACCTGAGTCTGGGCTATGCCCTGACCTATCTGATTGGTCTGGTGAGCCTGATTGTTGGCGCGCGCTATCTGCCAAAACTTCAGCATCAGGATCTCCAGACCAGCGCCCAGACCATCGCCCGCGAGCGCGGCCTGGACACGGACTCCAAACGTAAAGTTTACCTGCCGGTGATCCGCGCCTACCGCGTCGGGCCGGAGCTGGTTGCCTGGACCGACGGGAAAAACCTGCGCGAGCTGGGGATCTACCGTCAGACCGGCTGCTACATCGAACGTATCCGTCGTAACGGCATTCTGGCAAACCCGGACGGTGACGCGGTGCTCCAGATGGGCGATGACATCGCCCTTGTTGGCTACCCGGACGCCCACGCGCGTCTCGATCCGAGCTTCCGTAACGGGAAAGAGGTGTTTGACCGCGACCTGCTGGACATGCGTATCGTCACCGAAGAGATTGTGGTGAAAAACCACAACGCCGTGGGCCGCCGTCTGGCACAGCTGAAGCTGACCGACCACGGTTGTTTCCTCAACCGCGTGATCCGCAGCCAGATTGAAATGCCTATCGACGATAACGTGGTGCTCAATAAAGGCGATGTGTTGCAGGTCAGCGGCGATGCCCGACGTGTTAAAACCGTTGCCGACCGTATCGGCTTTATCTCGATCCACAGCCAGGTGACGGACCTGTTAGCCTTCTGCGCCTTCTTCATTGTCGGCCTGATGATCGGGATGATCACCTTCCAGTTCAGCAACTTTAGCTTCGGCATTGGTAACGCAGCCGGTCTGCTGTTCGCCGGGATCATGCTGGGCTTCCTGCGAGCGAACCATCCCACCTTCGGCTATATCCCTCAGGGTGCGCTGAACATGGTGAAAGAGTTCGGTCTGATGGTCTTTATGGCGGGTGTCGGCTTAAGCGCCGGGAGCGGCATTGGCAACGGCCTGGGCGCGGTCGGCTGGCAAATGTTGGTTTCCGGACTTATCGTCAGCCTGGTACCGGTGGTGATCTGTTTCCTGTTCGGCGCCTACGTGCTCCGCATGAACCGCGCCCTGCTCTTCGGGGCAATGATGGGCGCGCGCACCTGCGCACCGGCGATGGAGATCATCAGCGACACCGCGCGCAGCAACATCCCGGCGCTGGGCTATGCAGGCACCTACGCCATCGCAAACGTGCTGCTGACGCTGGCAGGTACGCTAATCATCATTATCTGGCCAGGACTCGGATAAATCTCAAGTTTGCGTGTGGCGCAAAAAATTTTCGTTACGCGCAGAACTTTTTACGCAGGGTGCAGTCATAACTAGTGCCACTGCTTTTCTTTGATGTCCCCAATTTGTGGAGCCCATCAACCCCGCCGTTTTGGTTCAAGGTTGATGGGTTTTTTGTTTCCTGAAATTAATACCCTTCCCTATCAATTACTTATAACACTACCTTATTTCCATGGCGGTATAGCTGATCTTCTTGCGCGGTTAAATTTTGCCTGGTCAATATCTTAAAAGAACAACGATTGAGCGTAGATATGATCGGGTTTGAACTTCGATACAGGCAGCTGGCATAAGCTGGAACGAATTAATCCACCTGATGACAGGAAAAGGAATGAAGGCTTCATCCGGGGATAGCGGCAGAAGTCTACATAAAGCTCGCTCACCACTCCAATTTCGGAATCGCTCTTCTGAAACCGGAATTTATTTAGGTCCCATGTATGCGTTCACATATCGCGTGCAATAGTATTGAGGTTATTGACGGTGGATATCACTACCCTTGCCCGTAAATGGGGCTCAAGACTACTTAAGGCCGTCTGGTTTGTGTTAATTAGCTTCCTGGCAGGACGTATGCTGGGTCCTTCAACAGCTTATATTAACCACGACGTTGCAACTGCTATTTGCGGCTTCATCTATGGTGATATTAATGCGGAGACAATGTACGAAACATATACAAATATTGATATTTTGATTCTGTTAACATCTGCAACGATCGTCTGTCTCATAACATTGAAGATATTCAACAAAACCAGGAATCATTAATCTTCTAATCCCGCCCTGTCTGTGGCTCAAAGACGACGGCTCAACGTAGTGGTACTTCACTGAGGGCATTTATTTGCCCTTATTGCCCTTCCCTCACCTGCCACAAACATATATGATTTAATGTATATGATAAAAAAAACACGCAGGATCCCCAGATGCTTCACCCCGTTCAGCTCTTCAAAACCCTCTCCGACGAAACGCGGCTCTCCATCGTCATGCTGCTCCGTGAAGCAGGAGAATTGTGCGTCTGCGATCTCTGCGCCGCGACCACCGAGCCGCAGCCGAAAGTCTCGCGCCATATGGCCTTACTGCGCGAGGCCGGGCTGGTCATCGATCGTCGTGAGGGTAAATGGATCTACTACCGTCTCTCTCCCAACATGCCCGCGTGGGCGGCAACCGTTATCGATAACAGCTGGAACTGCCTGCGAGAAGAGACACGTATGAAGCTGAAAAACCGCCTCCCGGGCTCTTGCTGACCACGACACATTCACAAAAACAGATATAACGGAGTAAAAGATGTTTCTGGCAGGGGCTATTTTTCTGTTTACGCTGGTACTGGTTATCTGGCAGCCCAAAGGGCTCAGTATCGGCTGGAGTGCCACCATTGGCGCCGCGCTGGCGCTGGCGAGCGGCGTGATCCACATTAACGATATCCCTGTGGTGTGGAATATCGTCTGGAATGCGACGGCCACGTTTATCGCGGTAATCGTTATCAGTTTGCTGCTGGATGAGTCCGGTTTTTTCGAGTGGGCGGCGCTGCACGTTGCTCGCTGGGGAAACGGTCGCGGGCGGTTGCTGTTTACCTGGATCGTGCTGCTGGGTGCGGCCGTGGCGGCGCTGTTCGCCAATGACGGTGCGGCATTGATCCTGACGCCTATCGTTATCGCCATGCTGCTGGCGCTGGGGTTCAGCAAGCAGGCCACGCTGGCGTTCGTGATGGCGGCGGGATTTATCGCCGATACCGCCAGCCTGCCGCTGATTGTCTCCAACCTGGTCAACATTGTGTCGGCGGACTTCTTTAAGCTGGGCTTTAGCGAATACGCCTCGGTGATGATCCCGGTTGATATCGCTGCGATTGCCGCAACGCTGGTGATGCTGCATCTGTTCTTCCGCAAGGAAATACCGCCGGAATATGACCTGGCAAAACTCCGCGAGCCTGCTTTGGCCATTCACGACCTGCCGACGTTCAGAACGGGCTGGATCGTGCTGCTGCTACTGCTCGTCGGTTTCTTTGTGCTTGAACCTCTGGGTATCCCGGTCAGCGCTATCGCAACAACTGGCGCGCTGATTTTGTTTGCCGTTGCTAAACGCGGGCACGCCATTAACACCGGAAAAGTGCTGCGCGGCGCGCCGTGGCAAATTGTTATCTTCTCGCTGGGGATGTATCTGGTGGTGTATGGCCTGCGCAACGCCGGGCTGACGGAGTCTCTTTCAGGCGTTCTTGATTACTTAGCCGGGTACGGACTCTGGGTCACCACGCTGGGAACCGGATTTATCACCGCCTTCCTGTCATCCATAATGAACAATATGCCAACGGTGCTGATTGGCGCGCTCTCCATTGAGGGTAGTGCTGCAACAGGGTTGGTTAAAGAGGCGATGATTTACGCTAACGTGATTGGCTGCGATTTGGGGCCGAAAATTACCCCCATCGGGAGCCTGGCTACCCTGCTATGGCTTCATGTGCTGGCACAGAAAAACATGACTATTACCTGGGGCTACTATTTCAGGACGGGCATCATAATGACGCTGCCAGTTCTCTTTGTGACGCTTGCCGCGCTGGCGCTACGTCTCTCCTTCACACTGTAATGAGTAACGGATATGAGCCATATCACTATCTACCACAACCCGGCCTGCGGCACGTCGCGCAATACGCTGGAGATGATCCGCAACAGCGGTACGGAACCCGAAATTATTCTCTATCTTGAGAACCCACCGTCGCGTGATGAACTGACAAGGCTGATTGCAGATATGGGGATTTCCATAGGCGATCTGCTGCGCAAAAACGTCGAGCCTTACGAGCAACTGGGCCTTTCACAGGGACATTTCACCGACGACCAGCTTATCGATTTCATGCTGCAATACCCTATTCTGATTAACCGTCCGATTGTGGTGACGCCGCTGGGTACCCGTCTGTGCCGCCCTTCTGAAGTCGTTCTCGACATCCTTCCGGACGCGCAAAAAGGGGCATTTACGAAGGAAGATGGCGAAGTCGTCGTTGACGCCAGCGGGAAAAAAATCTCCTGACATCAGGCGTGGCCGGGGCGAGCGCTATTAGACGGTATCCTCGCCCGCAATCCGCCCCACCATCACCCGGATCTCCTCCCGGGTTAACGGCGACCGGTCGGTTACAAAATGCAGCGTCATCCCCTCGATAAACGCATCCAGCGCACGGGCGGTGGCCGGATCAAACCACTGCTCAAGCGTAGTCTGGCTCATCTTCATCCAGTCCTGCATCACCGTTTTCAGCGCGGCGCTGCGGTGCATAAACGCGTATAACTGATACATCAGCGCCATATTGTGTGGTGTGGTCACGGCTGAACTGTGGATCAGCGTGGTAATGGCCTCGCACGCCCTCTCCCGCCCGGTCACCCCCGCGAAGAAATCCCGGTACTGCTGAGACATCTGTTGCGTAAACCACGTGAATGCCTCCTCCAGAAGCGACTCCATCCCGTCGAAATAGTAGGTCATCGACCCCAGCGGCACGCCTGCGCAGGTGGCAATTTTGCGGTGCGTGACGGCATGAATACCGTGCTCAGCAATGGTGTCCAGCGTCGCCTGGAGTATCTTCTCGCGGCGGTTAGGGTCGTTCGGTGGTCTGCTCATAAAATCCTCATCCAGTTTGTGTACAAATGTACACAAAGTTGCTAGTGTTGTCGCTATTGTTGTACTTCTGGTGCTGATCCCAATGACGCTAACTTCTCCTCGCAAAGCCCTGCATCTGCGCATGTGGGCGCTGTTTATGTTCTTCTTCATCCCCGGGCTGCTGATGGCTTCCTGGGCAACGCGCACCCCGGCAATCCGCGATACGCTGTCCGTCTCGACGGCGGAGATGGGGATCGTACTGTTTGGCCTGTCGATTGGCTCGATGAGCGGCATCCTCTGCTCGGCCTGGCTGGTGAAGCGCTTTGGCACGCGCGCGGTGATTCGCACCACCATGTGCTGCGCCGTGGTGGGAATGCTCGGTCTGAGCGTGGCGCTGTGGTTCGCCTCGCCGCTGATGTTTGCCCTTGGGCTGATGGTATTTGGCGGCAGCTTTGGTGCGGCGGAAGTGGCCATTAACGTCGAGGGGGCCGCCGTCGAACAGGCGATGAACAAAACGGTGCTGCCGATGATGCATGGTTTTTACAGCCTCGGCACGCTGGCGGGCGCGGGCGTGGGGATGGCGCTGACGGCGCTGGGCATTGCGGCCAATGTGCACATTTTGCTGGCGGCGCTGGTCTGCATTATCCCGATCCTCACCGGCATCAGGGCTATTCCCGCGGGCACAGGACAAAACGCCTCGGACGAACAGAAGACTGCGGCAAAAGGGTTGCCCTTTTATCGTGATTTCCAGCTAATGCTGATTGGCGTGGTGGTGCTGGCGATGGCGTTTGCTGAAGGCTCCGCCAACGACTGGCTACCGTTGCTGATGGTGGACGGGCACGGATTTAGCCCCACCTCCGGCTCGCTGATTTACGCCGGGTTTACGCTCGGCATGACCGTCGGACGCTTTACCGGGGGCTGGTTTATCGACCGTTACAGCCGCGTGGCTGTCGTCCGTGCCAGCGCCCTGCTGGGTGGGCTGGGCATCGCGATGATTATCTTTGTGGATGTGGACTGGATTGCCGGCGTGTCGGTGATCCTGTGGGGACTGGGCGCCTCCCTTGGCTTCCCGCTGACCATTTCCGCTGCCAGCGATACCGGCCCCGACGCGCCGACGCGCGTGAGCGTCGTGGCGACCACGGGCTATCTCGCTTTCCTGGTGGGCCCGCCGCTGCTTGGATTCCTCGGTGAGCACTACGGGTTACGCAGCGCGATGCTGGTGGTATTAGGGTTAGTCATTATTGCCGCCCTGGTGGCGCGAGCGGTGGCAAAACCGGAAGCAGTAACAACGTCAATGGAGAAGGGATATGAGCGTTAAACTGATTGCAGTCGACATGGATGGCTCCTTCCTGAGCGATGCGAAAACCTATAACCGCGCGCGTTTTCTGGCGCAGTACGCGCGTATGAAAGCGCAAGGCATCCGTTTTGTGGTCGCCAGCGGAAACCAGTACTACCAGCTGATCTCATTTTTCCCGGAGATCGCCCATGAAATCGCCTTCGTCGCCGAAAACGGCGGCTGGGTGGTGGATGCGGGCGAAGACGTGTTTAACGGCGAACTGTCGAAAGAGCACTTTCTGACCGTCGCCACCCTGTTAAACGACGTGCCCGGCATAGAGATAATTGCCTGCGGAAAAAACAGCGCCTACACGCTGAAAACGTATAACGACCTCTTCAAAGCGATTGCTGCGAAATACTATCACCGCCTTGAAAGCGTCAGCAGCTTTGACAACCTCAACGATATTTTCTTCAAATTCGGGCTAAACGTCTCTGACGACGAAATTCCGCGCATTCAGGCGCTGCTGCATGAGAAGCTTGGCGACATCATGGTGCCGGTGACCACGGGACACGGTAGTATCGACCTGATTATCCCCGGCGTACACAAAGCTAACGGCCTGCGGATCCTGCAAGCGCGCTGGGGCATTGAGGACAGTGAAGTGGTGGCCTTTGGCGACAGCGGTAACGACGTGGAGATGTTGCGCCAGGCTGGGTTTGGCTTCGCGATGGCCAATGCCAGACCGCACATTAAGGCGGTGGCCCGCTATGAAGCGCCGAACAATAATGACGAAGGGGTGCTGGACGTAATTGATAGGGTGCTGGACGGGGAGGCGCCGTTTAATTGATTCCGTGCGCTCTGGTGCCCTCATCCTAACCCTCTCCCACAGGGCTGAGGGTTCCCCACAAAATAATGCCTGCACAGACGGCCCCCTCTCCCTTGAGGGAGAGGGCTGGGGTGAGGGGGAACATACGGCTCTGGTGGTCATTCCGTTC
>NZ_JBMKGT010000013.1:0-74479 GCF_049238805.1 Enterobacter cloacae complex sp. CDL013
ATTACGCTTTCCCGCTTCAGAGTCAAGCGTTTGTTTTGCTTTTCTCTGCTGACCCGGCGGCTTGCGTGCCGTTGTTCCGTGTCAGTGGAGGCGCATTATAGGGAGTTCTTCTGAAGTGACAAGCACTAAATACAAAAAACTTTTCGTTCGCTCATTTTTCAAACTCAACGCTTATTAAACCCGCGCATCGTCCGTTAAATGCGCAATTTCACGGGCAAAACTGGCGACCTGAGCCCAGTCGGTATAAACCACTTCTTTACGCGTATCCGTTTCCCCGCCCGTCATTTTCATGATCAGGCGGATCATAAAGCGGTCGTACCAGCGGTAACGCGGGTAACGCAGCGCGCCAGCAAAGACAGAACAGATATCGGGCTGCCATGGCGAACTCAGCAAAAACTTACGCGTATAGCTGTTAGTCTGCGGCGTACGCTTCTCTGCTTTACGGGCAACCAGGTTGACCGAGTAAAACGCGCCAGGCAGCTGAGCGAGTTCCGCCGTATGCTTTTTCACAAAGCGATCCAGCGCCGGATGGAAATGGCCGTAACGAATTGAAGCGCCAATGACCACGCGGTCGTAATCCTGCCAGGCAATCTGTTCAGTGCGATTCAGGTTCACCACATCAGAATAAATGCCCAGCTCTTTGAGTTCAGAAGCCAGATATGAAGCAATCTCACGCGTTTGTCCGTCACGCGTTGAGAAAAGAATTAACGTTTTCACCAATGTCTCCTTACTCACGCCAGAATGTTGGGGTAAACAGCACCAGCAGCGTAAAGACCTCAAGACGCCCAAACAGCATATTGGCGATTAAGATCCACTTCGCCACCGGGTTCATACTGGCGAAGTTATCCGCCACGACGCCCAGCCCCGGCCCCAGGTTGTTTAACGTTGCCACCACAGAGGCGAAGGCAGAGAAATCATCCACGCCCGTGGCGATAATCGCCAGCATACTGACAATAAAGACCAGTGCATAAGCGGAGAAGAATCCCCACACCGCTTCGAGGATGCGTTCCGGCAGCGCGCGGTTCCCCAGCTTAATACTGTAAACCGCATTCGGGTGGACCAGACGTTTCAGCTCACGGTTCCCCTGCTTGAACAGCAGCAGAATACGGATCACCTTCAGACCGCCGCCCGTTGACCCGGCACAGCCGCCGATAAACGCAGAGCACAACAGCAGCACCGGCAGGAACAGCGGCCAACGCGCAATACTGTCCGTGGTGAAACCGGCGGTTGTTGCCATCGATACCACCTGGAAGAAGGCCTGGTTCAGGGTCGTGACCGCCGAGTTATAGACATCGTGGAACCACAGTACCAGGGTACAGATGATCACCAGAGTCAGCTGGACGCCAATAAACATCCGGAATTCCGGGTCGCGCCAGTACACCTTCAGGCTCCGTCCGCTAAGCAACGAGAAGTGTAGACCGTAGTTACAGCCTGAGATCAGCAAAAAGATGGCAATGATGGTATTGATTGTCGGGCTGTCGAAGTAGCCGACGCTGGCATCGTGGGTGGAGAACCCGCCGATAGCAATAGTCGCAAAGCTGTGCCCGATGGCATCAAACGCAGGCATCCCGGCAAACCACAGCGCCAGCGCGCAGGCCACCGTCAGCAGGACATAGATAAGCCACAGGGTTTTCGCCGTCTCCGCAATACGCGGGCGCATTTTGTTATCTTTCAGCGGGCCGGGCATCTCCGCCCGGTAAAGCTGCATCCCCCCGACGCCCAGAATCGGCAGGATAGCCACCGCCAGGACAATGATCCCCATACCGCCGAACCACTGAAGCATCTGCCGGTAAAAGAGAATCGCATGCGGGAGCGAATCCAGCCCCACAAGCGTGGTGGCACCGGTGGTCGTTAATCCGGAGAACGATTCAAAAAACGCATCCGTGACGGTGAGATTCGGTTGTTCGGAGAAGATAAACGGCAGCGCACCCACGCTTCCCAGTACCGTCCAGAACAGGACCACAATCAGAAACCCCTCCCGGGATTTCAGTTCACCTTTCTCACGGCGGTTTGGCCACCACAGCAGGGAGCCAATCGTCAGCGCGACAAAAAAGGTTTGCGTAAATGCACGCCCCGCGCCGTCCCGGTAGATGAGCGCCACCAGTCCGGGAATGATCATTGTCCCGGAGAAAAGTATGACCAGCAATCCAACGATTCGGGTAATGGCACGAAAATGCATCTCTGCCGCTTCCTTAGGTATTCAAAATTGTGAGGTGGGGATTATTCTTCAATCGGCAGTAATTGCAATGAACCGCGACTAAAATCAGCGAGTTTTGCTGAAAAAGCAGCCAGTTCCGCCTGAGGAAGCGCCACGCGTAATTGCACCATTGCCTGATAATCACTGTGTGCGATGACACCGTTAAACTGTTTAAGCAGTGCTTCGATACCCGATAGCTGGGCGTAATCGCATAACAAAGTATATTCCGTAAGTGGCGTTTTGCGGGTTGTTATCAGCAGATTAAGCGCCTGCTGGACACCACCTCCGTAGGCTTTAACCAGCCCTCCGGTGCCTAACAAAATGCCCCCGTAGTAGCGGACCACGACGGCGGTGATTTCACCCACGCCGCTGCCCATCAACTGGGAAAGCATCGGTTTTCCGGCCGTACCCGCCGGTTCACCGTCGTCAGAAAACCCGAGCTGCTGTGAGTCGTCTGGCGGCCCTGCGACCCACGCCACACAGTGATGGCGGGCATCCGGGTGCTGCGCGCGGACGGACTCGACGAACGCCTTCGCCGCCTCCACGCCGTCGGTATGCGCCAACAGCGTGATAAAGCGGCTTTTTTTGATTTCCTCAACAAAGGTGACCGGCTCGGCCGGTATCAGCCAGCTTTCCATCAGGCCAGCTTCAAATCTCGCGTCATGTTCTCAATGCTGTTCTCGTGAATAACCACGTTATCCTCGATACGAATGCCGCCATAAGGCTTCAGCGCTTCAATTTTCTCCCAGTTGAAGTGCTTGCTGAATTGCCCTTCGCGCCACGGCGCCAGCAGGGATTCAATAAAGTAGATGCCCGGCTCGATGGTCAATACCATACGCGGCGCCAGAACGCGGGTGCAGCGCAGATAAGGATATTTAGACGGTGCCGCCAGGTGCGTGCCGGTATCATCCTGCATAAAGCCCGCGACGTCATGAACCTGCAAACCCAGCGGGTGGCCGATACCATGCGGCATAAATGGCCCGGTCAAATCGTTCTCAACCATCGCCTCTTCGCTCATGTCTTTGATAATCTGATGCTTACGCAGCAGTTTAGCGATGCGCTGATGGAACTGGATGTGATAATCCACGTAGCTGGTTCCGGCCTTCATGGTGCCAATCAGCGCCAGCTGTTCGTCGTTCACGTCTTTAATCAATTGCGCAAAATCGGTATCCGCATTCGCCGCCCAGGTACGGGTCAGGTCTGCCGCATAACCATTGTACTCAGCCCCCGCGTCCAGCAGGAAGCTACGCATCTCAGCCGGAACCTGATGATCCAGTTTGGTGTAGTGCAGAACCGAGGCATGTTCATTCAGCGCCACGATGTTGCTGTACGGCACGTCGGTATCGCGGTGGCCGGTCGCCGTCAGGTAAGCCTGATTGATATCGAACTCGCTCATACCGGACTGGAACGCTTCGTGCGCCGCACGGTGGCCATTCACCGCCGTTTTTTGCGCTTCACGCATGCAGTAAAGTTCGTAGTCGGTCTTGTAGGCGCGATAGTAGTGCAGATAATCCAGCACGCCTTTCGGGTTGAGTTTATCTGCCGGAATATCCAGACCCAGCGCGCGCTCAGGAACCGGACCAATGTAGCCGATGTTGCCGCGCGCCGCTGGCAGCTGGCTGCCTATGCCGTCTGCTTTTGGCAGCGCAATCACGTCAATTTCTTCGGTCCAGAATGAGGTCGGCAGCGGCTCCACGTTGTGCCAGTAATCGACCGGCAGGTAGAACCACAGTTTCGGCTTGTTCACGCCATCCACCAGCAGCCAGCAATTTGGAACCTGCGTGACAGGCACCCAGGCTTTAAACTGCGGGTTAACCTTGAAGGGATAAGCATGGTCATCAAGAAAAGTATTCATCAGCTCGCCGGAGTGGATCAGCAGGGCATCCAGCTTGAAGCGGGCCAGTACATCGCGGGTACGTTCCTGTAGGGTAACGATATGATTTTTATAAAGCGAAGCCAGTGAGTCCATCATTCTTCCTTTCGTTTTTTTGACCTCAAGTCATCGCATCTTAGCACACCTCACTCCGGCTGCGTGATTTCCACCGACCGTGATCAGCGCAGCAATTTCTTAATGACTAATTTGCATTTTATTAACATAAATTCCACACTCCGTTTCATCTGGTATGACCAGATCCAATTGCTGGATTCAGGAGACCGACATGCTCTACAAAGGCGACACCCTGTACGTAGACTGGCTGGAAGATGGCATTGCCGAACTGGTGTTCGATGCCCCCGGCTCAGTGAACAAGCTTGATACCGCGACGGTGGCCAGCCTTGGCCAGGCGCTGGATGTACTTGAAAAGCAATCAGATTTAAAAGGGCTGCTGCTGCGCTCCAACAAAGCGGCCTTTATCGTTGGCGCGGATATCACCGAATTCCTGTCGCTGTTCCTGGTGCCCGAAGAACAGCTGAGCCAGTGGCTGCACTTCGCGAACAGCGTCTTTAATCGTCTGGAAGATCTGCCTGTCCCGACCCTTTCTGCCGTCAACGGTTACGCGCTGGGCGGCGGCTGCGAATGCGTGTTAGCCACTGATTACCGTCTGGCGACCCCGGACCTGCGTATCGGCCTGCCGGAAACCAAGCTGGGCATCATGCCGGGCTTTGGCGGCTCCGTCCGTATGCCGCGCATGCTGGGCGCCGACAGCGCGCTGGAGATCATTGCCGCGGGTAAAGACGTCGGCGCAGAACAGGCGCAGAAAATTGGCCTGGTCGACGGCGTTGTAAAACCTGAGAAGCTTGTTGAAGGCGCACTCGCCATTCTGCGTCAGGCCATTAACGGCGACCTCGACTGGAAAGCCAAACGTCAGCCGAAGCTGGAGCCGTTGAAGCTCAGCAAAATTGAAGCCACCATGAGCTTCACCATCGCCAAAGGCATGGTGATGCAGACGGCGGGTAAACACTACCCGGCGCCGATCACGGCGGTGAAAACCATTGAAGCGGCAGCCCGTCTGGGCCGTGATGACGCCCTGAAGCTGGAAAACCAGAGCTTTGTCCCGCTGGCGCACACCAACGAAGCCCGCGCGCTGGTTGGTATCTTCCTTAACGATCAGTTTGTGAAGGGCAAAGCCAAACAACTCACCAAAAACGTTGAAACGCCAAAACACGCGGCGGTACTCGGCGCGGGCATTATGGGGGGCGGCATCGCCTACCAGTCTGCCTGGAAAGGCGTGCCGGTGGTGATGAAGGACATCAACGAGAAATCCCTGACGCTGGGCATGACCGAAGCGGCCAAGCTGCTGAATAAACAGCTTGAGCGCGGCAAAATTGATGGTCTGAAGCTTGCAGGCGTGATCTCCACCATCCAGCCAGTGCTGGAATACAGCGGTTTCGACCGTGTGGACGTGGTGGTTGAAGCGGTCGTCGAGAACCCGAAAGTGAAAAAAGCGGTGCTGGCCGAAACCGAAGACAAGGTGCGTCCGGAAACCGTGCTGGCCTCTAACACCTCCACCATTCCTATCAGCGAACTGGCGAGCGTGCTGAAGCGTCCGGAAAACTTCTGCGGGATGCACTTCTTTAACCCGGTGCACCGCATGCCGCTGGTCGAAGTGATCCGTGGGGAGAAAACCTCCGACGAAACCATCGCCAAAGTGGTGGCGTGGGCGAGCAAGATGGGCAAAACGCCGATCGTCGTTAACGACTGCCCGGGCTTCTTCGTTAACCGCGTGTTGTTCCCTTACTTCGCCGGCTTCAGCCAGCTGCTGCGCGACGGCGCAGACTTCCGCAAAATCGATAAAGTGATGGAAAAACAGTTCGGCTGGCCGATGGGCCCGGCGTATCTGCTGGACGTTGTCGGCATCGATACTGCCCATCACGCTCAGGCGGTGATGGCGGCGGGCTTCCCGCAGCGCATGCAGAAAGACTATCGCGACGCCATTGACGCCCTGTTCGACGCCAACCGCTTTGGTCAGAAAAACGGTCTGGGCTTCTGGCGCTATAAAGAAGACAGCAAAGGCAAACCGAAAAAAGAAGAAGATGCGGCGGTGGATGGCCTGCTGGCCGACGTCAGTCAGCCGAAACGCGACTTCACTGACGACGAGATCATCGCCCGGATGATGATCCCGATGATCAACGAAGTGGTGCGCTGCCTCGAAGAAGGCATTATCGCCAGCCCGGCAGAAGCGGATATGGCGCTGGTGTACGGCCTCGGCTTCCCTCCGTTCCACGGCGGCGCGTTCCGCTGGCTGGATACGCTCGGCAGCGCTCGCTATCTCGATATGGCTCAGCAGTACCAGCACCTCGGCCCGCTTTATGAGGTGCCGGAAGGTCTGCGTAACAAAGCGCGTCATAACGAACCCTACTACCCAGCAGTTGAGCCAGCCCGTCCGGTTGGCGCGCTGAAAACGGCTTAAGGAGTCACAATGGAAAAGGTTGTCATTGTTGATGCGATTCGCACCCCGATGGGCCGTTCAAAAGGCGGTGCGTTCCGTAACGTGCGTGCGGAAGACCTCTCCGCGCACCTGATGCGTAGCCTGCTGGCGCGTAACCCGGCGCTGGACCCTGCTGCGCTGGACGATATCTACTGGGGCTGCGTCCAGCAGACGCTGGAGCAGGGCTTCAACATTGCCCGTAACGCGTCCCTGCTGGCGGAGATCCCGCATTCGGTTCCGGCGGTCACCGTCAACCGTCTTTGCGGTTCGTCGATGCAGGCGCTGCACGACGCGGCGCGGATGATCATGACCGGCGATGCGCAGGCCTGTCTGGTGGGCGGCGTGGAGCACATGGGCCACGTGCCGATGAGCCACGGGGTCGATTTCCATCCAGGTATGAGCCGCAACGTGGCGAAAGCCGCCGGTATGATGGGCCTGACCGCCGAGATGCTCTCCCGTCTGCACGGCATCAGCCGTGAGATGCAGGATGCCTTTGCCGCTCGCTCGCATGCCCGCGCCTGGGCCGCCACGCAGTCTGGTGCCTTTAAGAATGAGATCATCCCGACCGGCGGTCACGACGCAGACGGCGTACTGAAGCAGTTCAGCTATGACGAAGTCATCCGCCCGGAAACCACCGTTGAAGCGCTTTCCACCCTGCGTCCGGCGTTTGATCCGGTCACCGGTACGGTAACGGCGGGCACCTCGTCTGCCCTGTCCGACGGTGCCGCCGCGATGCTGGTGATGAGCGAAAGCCGCGCCCGCGAATTAGGCCTGACGCCACGCGCCCGCGTGCGTTCGATGGCGGTCGTGGGCTGCGATCCATCCATCATGGGCTACGGTCCGGTTCCGGCGTCAAAACTGGCGCTGAAAAAAGCGGGGCTGAGCGCAAGTGATATCGACCTCTTTGAGATGAACGAAGCGTTCGCCGCGCAGATCCTGCCGTGCATTAAGGATCTGGGGCTGATGGATCAGATCGACGAGAAGATTAACCTCAACGGCGGCGCGATCGCCCTCGGACACCCGCTGGGCTGTTCCGGGGCGCGTATCAGTACCACGCTGATTAACCTGATGGAACGCAAAGATGCCCAGTTTGGTCTGGCAACGATGTGTATCGGGTTGGGTCAGGGGATCGCGACAGTGTTTGAGAGGGTGTAAATTAATTGAGAGAGTGTAAATAAGGAAAAGTATCTCAAAGCCAATGACGTCAGAACAAGGCGGCAAGCGAGCGAATCCCGATGAGCTTACATTAGTAAGTGATTCGGGTGAACGAGCGCAGCCAACGCAGTTATGGCGCCATTGGCGAAGAGAGACAGTTTAGTTGCCGTTCTTCCCGCCTGTCAGGGGCGGGTTTTTTACGTTATTGCAGCAGCGAAATATCCGCCACGCGCAGGAACAGCTCACGCAGTTTCTCAAGCATCGAGAGACGGTTAATCCGCAGCTCTTTATCTTCCACGTTCACCATCACCTTCTCGAAGAAGGCGTCGATGACGTCACGCAGCTCCGCCAGCTCCACCAGCGCTTCCTGGTAGCGACCTTCCGCGAAATACGGCTCCAGCTTGTCGCGCAGCACCACAACCTGCATCGCCAGAGAAATCTCTTCCGGCTCTTTCAGGGTTGCAGCGTTTACGCGATCGTTCAGCGTCTCGTCGGATTTCGCGAGGATGTTGGATACGCGCTTGTTGGCCGCGGCCAGCGCAGACGCCGCTTCCAGCGTACGGAAGTGGGATACCGCTTTCATACGCGCATCGAAATCTGCCGGACGGGTCGGACGACGCGCCAGCACCGCCTGAATGGTATCAACGGAGTAACCTTCGTCCTGATACCACGCGCGGAAACGACCGAGCATAAAGTCGATAACATCATCCACAACCTTCGCGTTGGTCAGCTTATCGCCGTACAGACGTACCGCTTCTTCGGTTAGCGTTTGCAGATCGAGGTTCAGGTTCTTCTCAACGATGATTCGCAGCACGCCCAGCGCAGCACGACGCAGCGCGAACGGGTCTTTGTCGCCTTTTGGATGCTGGCCGATACCGAAGATACCCGCCAGGGTGTCCATCTTATCGGCAATCGCCACGGCGCAGGCAACCGGATTGGACGGCAGATCGTCACCGGCAAAGCGCGGCTGATACTGCTCGTTCAGGGCTACCGCCACGTCTTCCGCTTCGCCATCGTGACGCGCGTAGTGCATACCCATCACGCCCTGGGTGTCGGTAAATTCGAACACCATGTTGGTCATCAGGTCACACTTGGAGAGCAGGCCCGCACGGGTAGCGTGGTTAACGTCGGCGCCAATTTCACGGGCAATCCAGCCGGACAGCTCCGCGATACGGTCGGTTTTGTCGCGCAGCGTACCCAGCTGCTGCTGGAACAGTACAGTTTGCAGACGCGGCAGGTTATCTTCCAGACGTTTTTTACGGTCTGTGTTGAAGAAGAACTCGGCATCCGCCAGACGCGGACGCACCACTTTCTCGTTACCGGAGATAATCTGGCTCGGATCTTTCGATTCGATGTTCGCCACGAAGATGAAGTTTGGCAGCAGCTTGCCGTCGTTGGCGTAAACCGGGAAGTACTTCTGGTCACCCTTCATGGTGTAAACCAGCGCTTCTGCCGGAACGGCCAGGAATTTCTCTTCGAATTTCGCGGTCAGTACAACCGGCCATTCGACCAGCGAGGTCACCTCTTCCAGCAGGCTGTCGCTCAGGTCAGCGTTTCCGCCAATCTTGCGCGCCGCTTCTTCTGCGTCCGCTTTAATTTTGGCTTTACGCTGTTCGTAGTCGGCAATCACTTTACCGCGTTCCAGCAGGATCTGCGGATACTGGTCGGCATTGTCGATGGTGAACTCCGGCTCGCCCATAAAGCGATGGCCGCGGATCACGCGATCGGACGCCACGCCCAGAATGGTCGCCGGGATAACGGTATCGCCCAGCAGCAGGGTCACGGTGTGAACCGGACGCACAAAGTGAACGTCGGACGCGCCCCAGCGCATCAGCTTAGGGATTGGCAATTTTGCCAGCGAGGTCGCGATCATGTCAGGCAGCAGCGCTTCGGCGCTTTCGCCTTTCACATGGGCACGATACAGCAGCCATTCACCTTTGTCGGTGGTCAGACGCTCGGCCTGATCAACGGTGATGCCGCAGCCGCGCGCCCAGCCTTCTGCCGCTTTGCTCGGCTTGCCTTCCGCGTCGAACGCCTGAGCAATGGCCGGGCCACGTTTTTCAACTTCGCGATCCGGCTGGGACGCCGCCAGGTTTGCCACTTTCAGCGCCAGACGACGCGGCGCAGCAAACCACTCAATTTTACCGTGCGCCAGGCCAGCGTTATCCAGCTCAGCAGTGACGTTCGCAGCAAAAGATTCAGCCAGGCTGCGCAGGGCTTTTGGTGGCAGCTCTTCAGTGCCGATTTCCACCAGGAAAGTTTTCTCAGACATGGCCGCCTCTTATTTGTTTCGGTTGCACATCGGGAAGCCAAGGGCTTCACGGGACGCGTAGTAAGCTTCTGCAACGGCTTTGGTCAGGGTACGAATACGCAGAATGTAGCGCTGACGTTCAGTCACGGAGATCGCTTTGCGGGCATCCAGCAGGTTGAAGCTGTGGGCAGCCTTCAGAATACGCTCGTAGGCAGGCAGCGGCAGCGGAGTCTCCAGCGCCAGCAGCTGCTGGGCTTCTTTCTCGTACTGCTCGAAGCAGGTGAACAGGAAGTCCACGTCCGCGTATTCGAAGTTATAGGTGGATTGCTCCACTTCGTTCTGATGGAACACGTCGCCGTAGGTGGTTTTACCCAGCGGGCCGTCGCTCCAGACCAGGTCGTAAACGCTGTCTACGCCCTGAATGTACATGGCCAGACGTTCCAGACCATAGGTGATTTCGCCGGTAATCGGTTTACATTCCAGACCACCAACCTGCTGGAAGTATGTGAACTGGGTCACTTCCATGCCGTTCAGCCACACTTCCCAACCCAGACCCCAGGCACCCAGCGTTGGGTTTTCCCAGTTATCTTCCACGAAACGAATGTCGTGAATGGTTGGATCCATACCCAGCTCTTTCAGTGACCCGAGGTACAGTTCCTGAATGTTGTCGGGTGATGGCTTAATCACCACCTGGAACTGATAGTAGTGCTGCAAACGGTTCGGGTTTTCGCCATAACGGCCATCGGTCGGACGACGGGATGGCTGCACATAGGCGGTCGCCATTGGCTCTGGCCCTAACGCGCGCAGGCTGGTCATCGGGTGTGAGGTGCCTGCGCCAACTTCCATGTCCAAAGGTTGAACAATGGTGCAGCCCTGACGAGCCCAGTAATCCTGTAAGGTCAGGATCAGGCCCTGGAAGGTCTTGGTATCAAACTTTTGCATAGTATTTCGTGCTGGATACGTGTGGTTTTAAATGGAAGGGATCAGTATACCCGCTGGCTGCAAGATATACAGTACGAAACGGGGTTGTTTAGGGAAAATTGGGGAATAAGCCCTACAGCCAGAACCTGCGAAGGCTCTGGTTGCTGCTTATCCGAGCAATTTAGCGCATTGAGAGATGTAAAAACTGGCCGTCTGCATCAAAAGAGCAGACAAAGCCCTCTTTACGCGCCGTATAGCCTTTCAGTTCATAGCTGCCCTGAAAGCGCTCGAAGCCGTTTATATGAATTTTCTGTGCTTCGGAATTATAGCGGTGAGCCGCCTGATCCCTGCACAGCTGTTCCATATTCAGGGAACGCTCCGGGCTCATTTTCCCCTGCTGCGCTTTTTGGACAGGTATCTCCTCAGAAGCACTGCATCCTGTTAATAAGAGCAGCAGAAAGAGTGACACCCCACGCTTCATCATCATTTTTATTACCGCCCTGGTCAGTGGCTGTTATTTTTAGTAGCAACACGTTTATAGATTAAAGTCCGTCATTCTGCGAATCTCGCCAGCTCCCTACAAGTTAGCCTGGCTAAACTCAGAATTTTCCAAGGGAAAAGTTTTACGCAATCGCAGTCACACTTTCTTTATCAGGAATACAGAGGAACTGATGCAGTCAAAAATTAACTGGATTGATAACCTGCGGGGAATAGCCTGTCTGATGGTGGTGATGATCCACACAACGACCTGGTATGTCACGAACGCGCACAGTATCAGCCCTGTTAACTGGGATGTCGCCAATGTTCTGAACTCGGCCTCCCGCGTGAGCGTCCCGCTGTTCTTTATGATTTCCGGTTTTCTCTTTTTTGGCGAGCGTAGTGCACAGCCGAGACATTTCATCCGTATTGTCTCCTGTCTGCTGTTTTACAGCGCGATTTCGCTGCTCTATATCGTCCTGTTCACTTCAATTAACGCTGAACGTTCCCTGCTCAACTTGTTGCAAAAACCGGTGTTCTATCATCTATGGTTTTTCTTCGCGATAATCGTTATTTATCTTGTTTCACCGTTAATTCAGGTAAAAAACGTCAACGGTAAAATGCTGCTGGCGCTGATGGTGGTCATCGGGATCGTGGCCAACCCGAATACCGTCTCACAGAAAATTGATGGCTTTGAATGGCTGCCCGTTAACCTCTATATCACCGGGGATACGTTTTATTACGTGCTGTACGGCATGCTGGGGCGCGCCATTGGCATGATGGAGACGCAAAAGCGAGGAATAAACTGGCTATGCGCGGCCGCGTTTCTCGTCGGTGTGTTTATTATCTCTCGCGGGACGCTGCATGAGCTGCAATGGCGCGGCAACTTTGCCGATACCTGGTATCTGTACTGTGGCCCGATGGTCTTTATCTGCGCAATCTCTCTGCTGACGCTGGTTAAAAACACCCTGAATGCCCGCCCGCTTCCGGTGCTGGGGTTTATCTCTCGCCACTCGCTGGGCATTTACGGTTTTCACGCGCTGGTGATCCACGCCCTGCGCACCCGCGGCGTTGAGCTTAAAAGCTGGCCGGTGCTGGATATTATCTGGATATTTACCGTTACGCTGGTTGTCAGCCTGCTGCTCTCAATGCTGCTGCAACGCATCGATACACGCCGGTTTGTGAGCTAACCCGGTTGAAGGCTGGCAGGCCGGGTAAGCGTTAGCGCCACCCGGCTCCTGTTTATGACATTAGCGGTAAAAGCTGCTGATAGATTTTGCGGAAAACGTCTCGTCTTTCAGCGTAGCGAGCATGATTTTTCGCATCAGGACGATGCTGCTGTTCAAGCGGCAGCTGGGGCAAAAGCTGGGGCAGTGGTTTATCCCGGTTCAGCGCAATTTGCGCCAGCCGTGCCGCACCGAGCGCCGGGCCGACATCGCCTCCCGTACGATAGTCCAGCTGCAACCCGCTGATATCGGAAAGCATTTGCCGCCAGTAGCTGCTTCGCGCACCGCCGCCAATTAACGTAATGCTGGATGGCGTAAGTCCACAGTCATGCACGACATCCATTCCGTCCGCCAGAGCATAGCCAACGCCTTCAAGCACCGCGCGCGCCAGCTCTGCCGGGCCGTGCTGATGGGTAAGACCGAAGAACACCCCTTTCGCTTCCGGGTTGTTATGAGGCGTCCGCTCGCCGGAAAGGTACGGTAAAAACCAGACCGCACCGGCATTATCATCCGCCTGCTGTGCCGCTGCGATAAGCGCCGGGACGTCCGCCATTCCGGTTAGTTTTGCCGCCCAGTCGAGGCAGGAAGCCGCGCTCAGCATCACCGACATTAAATGCCATTTACCCGGCAACGCGTGGCAGAAGCTGTGTACGGCGCTTCCAGGGTTGCTACGATACCCGTCACTGACGGCAAAATAGACGCCGGAGGTACCGAGTGAGAGCATGGCCTGCCCTGCCTCGACCATCCCCACGCCGACCGCACCCGCCGCATTATCGCCGCCGCCGGCAACGACAGGTACGGCTGGCATGTTCCAGCGTTCAGCAACAGAAGGCTGTAAAGCCCCCGTGATTTCACTGCCTTCAAACAGCGCAGGCATATGGTCGCGCGTCAGCTGGCAGGCATCCAGCATCGCCTCGCTCCAGTCCCGTTTCGCCACGTCGAGCCACATCGTGCCCGCGGCGTCAGACATGTCGCTGGCAAAATCCCCCGTCATGCGAAAACGCAGGTAGTCTTTCGGCAACAGAACCTTCGCCACCTGACGAAAAATCTCAGGCTCATGACGCTGCACCCACAGGAGTTTTGGCGCGGTAAAACCGGGCATCATCAGGTTGCCCGTAATTTCGCGGGACGCAGGTACACGCTCCTCAAGGATCGCGCACTCTTCCGCACAGCGGCCATCGTTCCAGAGAATAGCCGGGCGCAGAACGCGATGCTGACTATCCAGCAACGTTGCGCCATGCATTTGCCCGGCAATGCCCAGCGCTTTCACGTCGCGCAGGCTATGCTGCTCGCCTAAGGCTTTCATCGCACGCTCTGTCGCCTGCCACCACTGCTCCGGATCTTGTTCCGACCAAAGCGGATACGGACGTGAAACCTGCAACTTTTCAGTCTGCGTGGCTAATACATCGCCCTGCTCGCTTAACAGGATGGCTTTCACCCCCGACGTGCCAAGATCGATCCCGATATACATGTGGTGACTCCTTTGACAGAAATGCCCGGTGGCGCTGCGCTTACCGGGCCTGGATGCTGTTATTTATCGAACAGGTAGTGATTGACCAGGTTTTCCAGCAGCTCCTGATGGCCGCTCTGATGCTGCGGCGCAAGCTGATGCTGTTCAGCGTACTTCGCGATCTCCGCAAGCGATAACTGACCTTTCAAAATTTGCTGGCCCAGCTCACTGTTCCAGCCGCTGTAGCGCTTCGCCACGCGCTTATCCAGCTCACCGTCTTCAATCATACGGGCCGCCACTTTCAGCGCCAGCGCCATGGTGTCCATCGCGCCAATATGCCCGTAGAACAGATCATATTTGTCGGTGCTCTGGCGACGCACTTTGGCGTCGAAGTTCAGGCCGCCGGTGGTGAAACCGCCCGCTTTGATGATCTCGTACATCACCAGCGCATTCTCTTCTACGCTGTTCGGGAACTGGTCGGTATCCCAGCCCAGCTGTGGATCACCACGGTTAGCATCGACAGAGCCGAAGATGCCCAGCGCAATCGCAGAGGCAATTTCGTGATGGAACGAGTGGCCCGCCAGGGTAGCGTGGTTAGCCTCAATATTCACTTTGATCTCTTTTTCCAGACCAAACTGCTTCAGGAAGCCATACACGGTGGCGACATCATAATCATACTGATGCTTGGTTGGCTCCTGTGGTTTTGGCTCAATCAGCAGCGTGCCGCGGAAACCGATTTTGTGTTTGTGGTCCACAACCATCTGCATAAAGCGACCAATCTGCTCACGCTCCTGACGCAGGTCGGTATTCAGCAGCGTTTCATAGCCTTCACGACCGCCCCAGAGTACATAGTTCTCACCGCCCAGCTGATGCGTGGCGTTCATCGCGGTCACGACCTGGGTTGCCGCCCAGCTGAAGACTTCCGGGTCCGGGTTGGTTGCCGCGCCCGCGCCATAGCGAGGATTGGTAAAGCAGTTAGCCGTACCCCAGAGCAGCTTCACGCCGCTTTGCTGCTGTTTTTCAGCCAGTACGTCGACCATCTGCGCGAAATTGTTCAGATACTCTTTCAGCGATGCCCCTTCCGGCGACACGTCCACATCGTGGAAACAGTAGTACGGCACGTTCAGCTTATGGAAGAACTCGAACGCGACGTCGGCTTTACGCTTCGCCAGCTCAATGGCCTCGCCCGGCTGTTGCCATGGACGGTCAAAAGAGCCCACGCCGAACATATCGGCACCGTTCCAGCAGAAGGTGTGCCAGTAGCAGGCGGCAAAGCGCAAGTGATCTTCCATGCGCTTACCCAGCACCAGCTCATCCGGGTTGTAGTGACGAAATGCTAAAGGATTGGTCGTTTTCGTGCCTTCGAAACGAACGCGATCGAGTTGGTCGAAATAAGCTTGCATATTGAGCTCCATAATCAGGGTATGCGGCGTGGTCTTGCTTCTGGAGTAATAGTGAATAGACATTGGAGGTTGCTCAATTACGTTATTTCACACTGCTATTGAGAGAATGCGCAATTGTGCGCTGGCTCGCAAAATAATGTGCAGACAAACTATTTTTCGGCGCACATTCCAGAATCAAATGTAATTAATAGGTTACGCTTTTTAAAATCCGATCGCGGTCATAAATTCAGAAATAAACCAAATATCGTAATGAGAAGATAAAAATCTGTAATTGCCAGCAGGCCTTTCCACGTTAAAAATTTGCTGCGTCTCAGCAGTGAATGTTTCTTTTATCTCAGCTACACATACCCCTACAAAAAGGCCTAATAATTATGAAGATAAAGAACCTGACCCTAACGCTCTGCACTACTCTCCTGCTTGCAAGCTTTGCCGGCCACGCCAAAGAGGTCAAAATCGGCATGGCGATTGATGACTTACGCCTGGAGCGCTGGCAAAAAGATCGCGATATCTTTGTTAAAAAAGCGGAATCTCTCGGCGCGGAGGTGTTCGTTCAGTCCGCTAACGGCAACGAAGAGACGCAAATGTCGCAAATCGAGAATATGATCAACCGTGGCGTCGATGTGCTGGTCATTATCCCGTATAACGGCCAGGTATTAAGCAACGTGGTGAAAGAAGCGAAACAGGAAGGCATAAAAGTCCTGGCTTATGACCGCATGATTAATAATGCCGACATTGATTATTATATTTCGTTCGACAATGAAAAGGTGGGCGAATTACAGGCTAAAAGCCTGGTCGCAAAAGTGCCTCAGGGGAATTATTTCCTGATGGGCGGCTCGCCCGTGGATAACAACGCCAAACTGTTCCGCCAGGGACAAATGAAAGTGCTGAAGCCGTATATCGACGAGGGCAAAATTAAAGTCGTCGGCGACCAGTGGGCTGACGGCTGGTTACCGGAAAACGCGCTGAAAATTATGGAAAACGCGTTGACTGCAAATAACAACAAAATCGATGCGGTGGTGGCCTCTAACGATGCCACTGCGGGTGGCGCCATTCAGGCGCTGAGCGCGCAGGGTCTGGCCGGGAAAGTCGCTATTTCCGGACAGGACGCCGACCTTGCGGGTGTAAAACGCATCATCGCGGGTACCCAGACCATGACGGTGTATAAGCCCATTACCGAGCTTGCCAATACGGCCGCCGAAATTGCCGTTGAGCTGGGCAATGGCCAGCAACCTAAAGCAGACGCGACGTTAAATAACGGCCTGAAAGACGTACCTGCTCGCCTGCTTACCCCTATCGAAGTCAACAAAGAGAATATTGACGCCACCGTGGTGAAAGACGGTTTCCATAAGAAGAGTGAACTGTAATCCAGCGCAGCCCCTGCCCGGCAGGGGCGCATCGACCTGCCCTGTACATCTGTCGGGCCATGCGGAGCAGTTATGTCTTATTTACTTGAAATGAAAAGCATCACCAAAGCCTTCGGGGCGGTGAAAGCAGTCGATAACGTAAGCCTGCGGCTGAATCCCGGCGAAGTGATGTCGCTGTGCGGCGAAAATGGCTCGGGAAAATCCACGCTGATGAAAGTGTTGTGCGGGATCTATCCGCACGGCAGCTACGAGGGCGAAATCGTCTTTGCCGGCGAGGTGCTCCAGGCCACGCACATTCGCGATACCGAACGTAAAGGCATCGCTATTATTCACCAGGAGCTGGCGCTGGTGAAGCACCTTACCGTGCTGGAAAATATTTTTCTCGGCGCCGAACTCTCACGCCACGGCGTACTGGATTACGACACCATGACGCTGCGCTGCGAAAAACTGCTGGCCCAGGTGAGCCTGGCTATCTCACCGGATACGCGCGTGGGCGACTTAGGTTTGGGCCAGCAGCAGCTGGTGGAGATCGCCAAGGCGCTGAACAAGCAGGTACGCCTGCTGATCCTCGACGAGCCAACCGCCTCACTCACCGAACAGGAAACCGCCGTTCTGCTCAATATCATCCGCGACCTGCAAAACCACGGTATCGCCTGCATCTATATTTCGCACAAGCTCAATGAGGTGAAAGCTATTTCCGACACCATCTGCGTCATCCGCGACGGGCAGCACATTGGCACGCGTGAAGCAGAAGGCATGAGCGAAGATGACATCATCACCATGATGGTGGGTCGCGAACTCACCGCACTGTATCCCAACGAACCACACACCATAGGCGAAGAACTCCTGCGCGTGGAAAACCTGACGGCGTGGCATCCCGTTAACCGCCACATCAAGCGCGTGGATAACCTCTCCTTCTCGCTGCACCGCGGCGAAATTCTCGGTATTGCGGGTTTAGTGGGTGCCGGAAGAACCGAGGCCGTGCAGTGTCTGTTTGGCGTCTGGCCGGGGCGCTGGGAAGGCAAAATTTATATCGACGGTCAGCCGGTAAAAATCGACAACTGCCAGCAGGCCATTGCCAAAGGCATTGCTATGGTGCCCGAAGACCGCAAAAAAGACGGCATCGTGCCGGTCATGGCGGTGGGAAAAAATATCACGCTGGCGGCGCTCAGCCAGTTTTCCGGCGCGCTGAGCAGCCTGGATGATGCCGCAGAACAGCAGTGTATTCTTCAGTCACTTGCCAGGCTCAAGGTGAAAACCTCCTCGCCGGAACTGGCGATAGGTCGCCTGAGCGGCGGCAACCAGCAGAAAGCGATTCTGGCGCGCTGCCTGTTGCTTAATCCGCGCATTTTAATTCTGGACGAACCCACGCGCGGGATCGATATCGGCGCGAAGTATGAAATCTACAAGCTGATCAACCAGCTTGTGCAGCAAGGGATTGCCGTCATTGTTATCTCGTCCGAATTGCCTGAAGTGCTGGGGCTGAGCGACCGCGTGCTGGTCATGCATGAAGGGAAACTCAAAGCCAACCTGAACAACCAGAACCTGACGCAAGAGCAGGTGATGGAAGCTGCCTTAAGGAGCGAACGCCATGTCGAAAAGCAACCCGTCTGATATCAAAGTCGCTGTTCCGACGCCCGGTGCGTTCGCAGGACTTAAATCGCTGAATCTGCAAGTTTTTGTAATGATTGCCGCCATTATCGTGATCATGTTGTTCTTTACCTGGATGACCGATGGCTCCTATTTGAGCGCACGTAACGTTTCTAACCTGCTGCGTCAGACCGCCATCACCGGGATCCTGGCGGTGGGGATGGTCTTTGTGATTATCTCAGCGGAAATTGACCTGTCAGTAGGGTCGATGATGGGTCTGCTCGGCGGCGTGGCGGCAATTTTTGACGTCTGGCTCGGCTGGCCGCTGCCGCTGACGATTGCGGTCACGCTGGTACTGGGTCTGCTGCTGGGGGCGTGGAATGGCTGGTGGGTGGCCTACCGTAAGGTCCCGTCGTTTATCGTCACCTTAGCGGGGATGCTGGCCTTCCGCGGCATTCTGATTGGGATCACCAACGGCACTACCGTCTCCCCGACCAGCGCCTCGATGTCCCAGATTGGCCAAAGCTACCTCTCTGATGGCGTCGGTTTTACGATCGGCGTGGTTGGGCTGATGGCGTTTGTCGCGTGGCAATGGCGAGGACGCATGCGTCGCCAGGCGCTGGGGCTGGCCTCGCCTGCTTCAACCTCGGTTGTCGGCCGTCAGGCGCTTACTGCGGTGATTGTACTGGGCGCCATCTGGCTGTTAAACGATTATCGCGGCGTCCCAACGCCCGTTCTGCTGCTGGCGCTGTTGCTGTTAGGTGGGATGTTTATGGCCACGCGTACCGCATTCGGTCGCCGTATTTATGCCATCGGTGGCAATCTCGAAGCCGCGCGTTTGTCCGGCATTAACGTAGAACGCACCAAACTCGCCGTCTTTGCCATCAACGGCCTGATGGTGGCCATCGCGGGGCTGATCCTCAGCTCACGTTTGGGGGCGGGCTCCCCCTCTGCCGGTAATATTGCCGAGCTGGACGCCATCGCCGCCTGCGTGATTGGCGGGACCAGCCTCGCCGGGGGCATTGGCAGCGTGGCGGGGGCGGTGATGGGCGCATTTATTATGGCTTCGCTGGATAACGGGATGAGTATGATGGACGTGCCGACGTTTTGGCAGTATATCGTCAAGGGTGCCATTCTTTTGCTGGCAGTCTGGATGGACTCTGCCACCAAGCGGCGCGCCTGATAACAGTATCGTGACTAATTTGGGAAATAAGCCATGTTTGAAAAGCGTCACCGCATTACGTTGTTATTCAATGCCAACAAAGCCTATGACCGGCAGGTGGTTGAAGGGGTTGGCGAATATTTGCAGGCGTCGCAATCCGAATGGGATATTTTCATCGAAGAAGATTTCCGTACCCGTCTGGAGAACATCAAAGACTGGCTGGGCGACGGGGTCATCGCTGACTTTGACGACCCCGTGATTGAACAGTTGCTGAGTGGCGTTGACGTGCCTATCGTGGGCGTTGGCGGCTCTTATCATACACCGGAACATTATCCTCCCGTTCACTACATCGCCACGGATAACCATGCTCTGGTCGAGACCGCCTTCCTCCATTTAAAGGAGAAAGGCGTCCATCGTTTTGCGTTTTACGGATTGCCCGCCACGAGCGGAAAGCGCTGGGCGATGGAGCGTGAGTATGCCTTCTGCCAGCTGGTTGCCCAGGAGAAGTATCGCGGCGTCGTTTATCAGGGGCTGGAAACCGCGCCAGAAAACTGGCAGCACGCACAAAATCGTCTGGCTGACTGGCTGCAAACGCTGCCGCCCCAGACAGGGATTATCGCCGTGACGGACGCCCGCGCCCGCCACGTATTGCAGGTGTGCGAACATTTGCATATTCCGGTGCCTGAAAAGCTGTGCGTGATTGGTATTGATAACGAAGAGCTTACGCGCTATCTGTCGCGCGTGGCGCTCTCATCCGTGGCTCAGGGTACCCGTCAGATGGGCTATCAGGCCGCAAAGCTGCTGCACAGACTGTTAGACAACGAATCCCTGCCGCTCCAGCGTCTGCTGGTTCCTCCCGTTCGCGTGGTCGAACGTCGCTCAACTGACTACCGCTCATTAAACGATCCGGCCGTGATTCAGGCGATGCACTACATTCGCAATCATGCCTGCAAAGGGATTAAGGTCGATCAGGTGCTCGATTCGGTCGGCATATCACGTTCGAATCTGGAGAAGCGGTTTAAAGAGGAAGTGGGTGAGACGATCCACGCCGTGATCCATGCGGAAAAGCTGGAGAAAGCGCGCAGTCTGCTGATCTCCACCTCGCTGTCGATCAACGAGATTTCACAGATGTGTGGCTATCCGTCGCTTCAGTATTTCTATTCGGTGTTCAGGAAAGAGTATGACACCACGCCGAAGGAGTACCGGGAACGGTACAGTGAAGTCCTGCTCTAGAAAAAAGAACGCCTTCCAGTGGAAGGCGTTTTTCATTACATATGTGCGGCAATCAGACGCTGGTTATCCTGGTACATGGAGAACAGGTAATTGTTATAACGCTGTCCCTGAGTGGAATAACCTTTCAGCTTATGGATCATCGCCGTGGCCGTCACTTCCTGATCCGCCTTACGCAGCTGAGCGCGTGACTTACGGAACGAGGAATAGGCCGGGTGGGTGTTCAGGTTCACCACGTAGGCATTCACGGAATCTTTCACCGATTCAAACTGTGAATAGCCCTTCACCTTGCCGGGCGCGTTAGTACAACGACCTTTTACGCATTTCATGCCAAACAGATTGTTGTTGTTGCGCGCCAGCTTCGAGGTGCCCCAACCGCTTTCGGCGGCGGCCATTGTCGCGACCATACTGCCTGGAATGATGTCCACACGTTCTAACAGTGAGTTCCAAGGCACGCGACGCGTGTTCCCGCTCCACTTCACTTTATAGCGTTTGGCGATATCTTTCAGGCGAGTGCGCTCAGACGGCGACCAGCGGCTGTCGTACTGTTTGGAGATCAGCCAGTTACGATCCGCAGTAATCGCGGCATTTTGGCTTTTAATGTAAGGCATTACCGTCCGGAGAAACGCTTTTTTCCTTGGTGTCCCGGAAGGGTATTTTCGCAAATCAGGAAGTGAACTACTCTTTGCACTATTGCGAGAATACTCTTGTTTACTGCTAACCTTACTGCTTGTCGTCTTTATTACGTGGGCTTTCTTACTCGTTGTATCCGTGTGCGTCTTTGCAAGCACCTCACCTGAAAATGCCATGGTGAGTAACATGAGTATCGCGGCCCCATATCGTCGAATGGGAGTCGATATCATTAGGTCTCCTGGTCGGATATAAACATTCCAACATCTTATTTTCTTCAAAAATTTGAGAGCGGAATCTCAAATCGTACCAAAAATAGTCTTCAAGAGCACGTCTATAAATAGTCCAATTCCGAAACTATGTCATCCGGAACATGCTCATTAAAGCATCAACGCTGGAAAAATGTGCGCGATATCGCAGATAACTGCCTAATTTTGCGCGGGATCACTCATCCCTTCGCGTCCTCCTTGCAGAAAGCCGTAGAGGAGGAGTTTTTCCCCTGAGCCGAATGGCACACTGGTCAAAAATGCCGCGACAGGAAAATGGAATGAAACGCACTGCATTAGCTGTTCTGATGTTACCCGCATTCGCGCATGCCGACTGGTCATCGCCGGGATTTAACGCGTTTAGCGCTGAAGGTACCGGCGTCTTTACCAGCCAGGCAACGCTTGCGAAGGGTACCCGCCCGCTGACGGTGAGTCTTGATAACGCGTGCTGGCAGCCGACAGGTGCCATTAAACTCAACGAGATGCTGTCACTCAAACCCTGCGAAGGCGCCCCACCGCAGTGGCGGTTATTCCGTGACGGCGTTTATCAGATGCGTATTGATACGCGCTCGGGAACGCCGACGCTGATGTTGACAGTACAAAGTGCGGCGCCACAGCCTGTCGCAAACGTTACCCGCCAGTGCCCGAAGTGGGACGGCAAACCGCTCACGATCGATGTCGTTAACACCTTTCCGGAAGGCACGGTGGTGCGTGATTTTTACAGCAAACAGACCGCGACCGTTCAAAACGGCAAAGTAACTCTTCAGCCAGCCGCCAACAGCAATGGCCTGCTGCTGCTTGAACGCGCCGAGACGGACAAACCCGCGCCGTTCAGCTGGCAAAACGCCACCGTCTATTTCGTGCTGACCGATCGCTTCGTAAATGGCGACCCCACCAACGACAACAGCTATGGCCGCCATAAAGATGGTATGCAGGAGATAGGTACTTTCCACGGCGGCGATCTGAAAGGGCTTACCAGCAAACTGGATTACCTTCAGCAACTGGGCGTGAATGCGCTCTGGATAAGCTCGCCGCTGGAACAGATCCACGGCTGGGTGGGCGGCGGCACCAAAGGGGATTTCCCTCACTACGCCTATCACGGCTATTACACTCAGGACTGGACGAAGCTCGACGCCAACATGGGCAGCGAAGATGATTTACGCCAGCTTGTCGACGACGCGCACAGGCGCGGTATCCGCGTCCTGTTTGACATTATCATGAACCACGCGGGTTATGCGACGCTTGCAGATATGCAGGAATATCAGTTTGGCGCGCTCTATTTACAGGGCGATGAGCTGAAAAAAACCCTCGGCGAGCGCTGGACTGACTGGAAGCCAGGCGCGGGTCAAAGCTGGCACAGCTTCAACGATTACATCAACTTCAGTGACAAAGCCGCATGGGAAAAATGGTGGGGTAAAAAATGGATCCGTACCGATATCGGTGATTATGACAACCCGGGCTTTGACGATCTGACCATGTCGCTGGCCTTCCTGCCGGATCTGAAAACGGAATCTAAGATCCCGTCAGGTTTGCCGAACTTTTATCAACACAAGCCCGACACCAACGCGAAAGTGATGACGAATTTCACGCCGCGAGATTACCTGACCCACTGGCTTAGCCAGTGGGTACGTGACTACGGCATCGACGGTTTCCGGGTCGATACCGCTAAGCACGTTGAGCCTGAAGCCTGGCAGCAACTGAAAAACCAGGCCAGCCAGGCGCTGGCCGCGTGGAAAGCCGCCAACCCGGACAAAAAACTCGACGATGCGCCGTTCTGGATGACCGGTGAATCCTGGGGCCACGGCGTGATGCAGAGCGATTATTACCGCCACGGCTTCGATGCGATGATCAATTTTGACTATCAGGAGCAGGCGGCAAAAGCGGCGGACTGCCTGGCCGATATGGATTTGACCTGGCAGCAAATGGCAGAAAAGCTGCAAAGTTTTAATGTGCTGAGCTATCTCTCCTCCCATGATACGCGTCTGTTCCGTGAAGGGGGCCAGCGCGCCGCTGAGTTACTGCTGCTGGCACCGGGAAGCGTGCAGATCTATTACGGCGATGAATCAGAGCGTCCTTTCGGCCCGACGGGCTCCGATCCGCTACAGGGAACCCGTTCGGATATGAACTGGCAGGACGTCACGGGTAAACAGGCGTTAACTGTCGCCCACTGGCAGCTTCTGGGGCAGTTCCGCGCCCGTCATACGGCGGTGGGTGAAGGCAAGCAAACAACGCTGTCGATGAAAGAAGGCTACGGCTTTGTGCGCGAGCACAAGGGCGATAAGGTGATGGTGGTGTGGGCGGGTAATCAATAGACCCCCTCACCCTAACCCTCTCCCCAAAGGGGAGAGGCCTGGGGTGAGGGGCATTCACCAGAACAATTCACCACACAAATACAAACCCGCCACATAAAACAACAAATCCGACCACATCCGCCGATTTGCACCAACACGGTGCTGGCGTTATGGTTACTGCCTTTCATATTAAGCCCGACAGATCACCTGCTATGACGTTTTCACTTTTCGGCGACAAATTTACCCGCCATTCAGGCATTACCCGCCTGATGGAGGACCTCAACGACGGGCTGCGCACCCCAGGCGCTATCATGCTTGGCGGCGGAAACCCGGCTCAAATTCCGGAGATGAACACCTACTTCCAGACGCTGCTGGCAGAGATGCTGGAAAACGGTAAAGCAACCGATGCGCTATGTAATTACGACGGCCCTCAGGGTAAAACAGAACTACTGACGCTTCTGGCGGCAATGCTGCGGGAAGCGCTGGGTTGGGATATCGAACCACAGAATATTGCACTGACAAACGGCAGTCAGAGCGCGTTTTTCTACTTATTCAATCTGTTCGCCGGACGCCGCGCCGACGGCACCACGAAAAAAGTGCTGTTCCCGCTGGCACCGGAGTATATTGGCTATGCCGATGCCGGCCTCGAAGAAGACCTGTTTGTTTCCGCACGTCCGAATATCGAGTTGCTGCCAGAGGGCCAGTTCAAATATCACGTCGATTTTGAACATCTGCATATCGGTGAAGAGACGGGCATGATCTGCGTATCACGTCCCACCAACCCGACGGGCAACGTGATCACCGACGACGAGCTGATGAAGCTGGATGCGCTGGCGAATCAGCACGGCATCCCGCTGGTGATCGATAACGCCTATGGCGTACCGTTCCCGGGGATCATCTTCAGCGAAGCGCGTCCGCTATGGAACCCGAATATCATCCTCTGCATGAGCCTCTCCAAGCTGGGCCTGCCGGGCAGCCGTTGCGGCATTATCATTGCTAACGAGAAAATCATCACCGCCATTACCAACATGAACGGCATTATCAGCCTTTCGCCTGGCGGCATCGGCCCGGCGATGATGTGCGAAATGATCAGGCGTAACGACCTGCTGCGCCTGTCTAATGAGGTGATTAAGCCGTTTTACTCTCAGCGTGTTCAGGAAACTATAGCCATCCTTCGCCGCTACTTACCGGAAGAACGCTGCCTGATCCATAAACCGGAAGGGGCAATTTTCCTGTGGCTGTGGTTTAAGGATCTGCCCATTACGACAGAGCTGCTTTATCAGCGTCTGAAAAAACGTGGCGTACTGATGGTGCCAGGGGGTTACTTCTTCCCGGGGCTGGATAAGCCGTGGCCGCACACGCACCAGTGCATGCGCATGAACTACGTCCCGGACCCGGAAAAAATCGAAGCGGGTGTGAAAATTCTCGCCGAAGAGATTGAGAACGCCTGGCGCGAGGCCGGTTAATAAAACCTCAGGCCAGATTACGCAGCCGTTCCGCGCGTAAGCTGGCGGGGTCTATGCAGCGCAGCGCGTGGGTGGGACAGGCTTCGACGCAGGCGGGACCGCCCTCGCGATGCGCGCACAAATCACATTTCAGCGCCTGAACGCGATCTTCCACGACCCGAACCTGCATTGCCCCGAACGGGCACGCCACCATACAGCTTTTGCAGCCGATACAGCGCGATTGCTTAACGAGCCAGGCTCCCGCAGCGCGGTGAATGGCCCCCGTCGGGCAGACATTCGCGCAGGGCGCATCTTCACACTGGTGGCAGCCCACCGCCGTAGTGAAGGTTCCCCCCTTAACCACGCGGATCCGTGACGTAAGCGCTTCTGGCGTGGCGCTGCTTTGATGCGACATCATGCACGCTACCTCACAGGTACGGCACCCGATACATTTTTCAGGATCCGCCAGGATAAATCGGTTCATCAGTTACGCCTCGCGCACGTTAAAACCCAGTTCTTTCGAGATAGCTTCCGCCGTGTCACGCAGCGGTTTTAGCAAGTTTTTCTCACCCACCTGCTTCATGCGCGACGTCGACAGCGAAATGGAGATGGCATAGGGTACGCGCCCGTGAATATCAAAGACCGGCACGGCGATACATGACACACCCAGCTCGTTCTCTTCTTTATCCATCGCCATACTGTGATCGCGAATTTCCGCCAGCTCATCATACATCGCGCTCAGTTCGGTGATGGTGTTGCGGGTCAAAGGTTGGATCTGTTCCTGGTGGCTTTCCCAGTAGCTCGCCACGTAATCCTGATGACCAAACGCCATATAGATTTTGCCCATTGCAGAACAATAGAGCGGCATATGCTGGCCGATATATGCGCGAGTGCGCAGCATACCGGTTGTCGGCTCAAGCTTATAAATCAGGATCGCGTGATCATCTTCACGGCTGGAGAAGTTGACCGTTTCGCCGGTGGCAATGTTCAGCGCCTCGAGGTGCGGCGCCGCCACGTGAATAATATTGAGAGATGAAAGCGCCTTTTGCCCGACGGCGATAAATTTGGTGGTCAAACGATAGCTCCCTGCCGCCGGCGCTGGCGTCACGTACCCGCACGACTGCAACCCCTGCAATAACCGGTGCACGGTACTTTTATTCAGCCCCGCCAGTTCTGATAAATGCGCAAGAGGACACCCGTTCGGATAGTTACTGAGGATTTCAATCAGCATCAGGCCGCGAAACAAGCTCTGGCTACCTGCTGGCCTCTCTTTTTCTTGCGTCATTTCGCTCTCTTTTATGCTCATCAAATAGCTCCTGTTTATTGCGCCCTGATGGTAGCGCAAAGTGTGGTTTAGTTCACGATCTCAACACAAAAAACACAACCATTTGATTTTAATCGATTTTGAAAAACGTGAATGTCGTTGATCTGACAAAATTTGATCGTTATATTTGAAATCAGATTTCGCATAGTGAAATTTAGTGATAAAAAAGCACTCGCACTTGCCCCTAAAAAAACAGGAGAACAGGGATGAAAGTGACCTTCGAAGAGTTGAAAGCGGCGTTCAATCGGGTTCTGCTCGATCGCGGTGTAAAAGCGGATACCGCTGACGCCTGCGCCGAGATGTTCGCCCGCACCACGGAGTCCGGCGTTTATTCACACGGCGTCAACCGCTTCCCGCGATTTATTCAGCAGCTTGACGCAGGCGACATCATCCCTGACGCCCAGCCGAAACGCGTAACGACATTAGGCGCCATCGAACAGTGGGATGCGCAGCGTTCCATCGGCAACCTGACGGCGAAGAAGATGATGGACCGTGCTACCGAGCTGGCGTCCGATCACGGGATCGGCCTGGTGGCGCTGCGTAACGCGAACCACTGGATGCGCGGCGGCAGCTACGGCTGGCAGGCGGCGGAGAAAGGCTATATCGGCATCTGCTGGACCAACTCTATTGCCGTGATGCCCGCGTGGGGATCAAAAGAATGCTGCATCGGCACAAACCCGCTGATCGTCGCTATCCCGTCGAATCCAATCACCATGGTCGATATGTCGATGTCGATGTTCTCCTACGGCATGCTGGAGGTGAATCGCCTGGCCGAACGCGAATTACCGGTCGACGGCGGCTTTGACGATGAAGGTAATCTGACCAGAGAGCCGGGCGTGATTGAGAAAAACCGTCGCATTCTGCCCATGGGCTACTGGAAAGGTTCTGGCTTATCGATTGTGCTCGACATGATCGCCACCCTGCTCTCTGACGGCGCGTCCGTTGCGGAAGTGACCCAGGACAATAGCGACGAATACGGCGTATCGCAGATCTTTATCGCCGTCGAAGTGGATCGCCTGATCGACGGTCCAACCCGCGATGCCAAACTACAGCGCATCATGGACTTCATCACCACCGCAGAACGCGCTGATGAAAATGTCGCCGTCCGTCTGCCTGGCCATGAATTTACTCGCCTGCTGGAAGAAAACCGCCGGGACGGCATCACCATCGACGACAGCGTGTGGGCGAAAATCCAGTCTCTGTAAGGAGTGGGTCATGATATTCGGACATATTGCACAGCCAAATCCATGTCGCCTGCCGCTGGCGATAGAAAAGGCGCTTAATTTTCTGCGTACCACGAATTTCACCACCCTGGCACCTGGCGTGATCGAAATTGAAGGCCGCAACATTTTTGCCCAGGTTCTCGACCTCACCACAAAGGAGCAGCACGAGAACCGCCCTGAAGTCCATCGCCGCTATCTGGATATCCAGTTTCTGGCCTGGGGTGAAGAAAAAATCGGTATTGCTATTGATACCGGGAATAACAAAATCAGCGAATCATTGCTGGAGCAACGGGATATTATTTTTTATCACGACAGTGAACACGAGTCGTTTATCGAAATGATACCTGGCAGTTACGCCATATTTTTCCCGCAGGATGTTCACCGTCCTGCCTGTATTAAAAACAAGGGATCCGCAATTCGTAAAATTGTGGTGAAAGTGGCCATCAGCGAATTAGATTAATTTTCTGATAAATACAGGAATGCGAAATGACCAACACCGGTTTTATTATTGGTGCGTACCCCTGCGCACCCTCGTTTCACCAGAAAGGGGAGCAGGAAGAATACACCTTCTGGCGGGAACTTTCCGACACGCCAAATATTCGCGGGCTGGAACAACCTTGCCTTGAAAATCTCCATCCGTTTGGTGATGAATGGCTGTTTCGTCATACGCCGGGCAACTGGCAGATCGTTGTCACAGCCGTTATGGAAACCATGCGCCGCCGCGGCAGCAACGGCGCGTTTGGCCTGGCGTCCGCGGACGAAGAACAGCGTAAAGCGTGCATTGAATATTACCGCCATCTGCATCAAAAGATTGATGCCGTTAACACCCGCTTTCCCGGGAAAGTGGTCGCTCTGGAAATGCAGGCCGCACCGCAGGCGGGTAATGAATCTGTCGAGCAAGCGACAGAAGCATTTTCCCGCTCGGTACGGGAAATCGCGAGCTGGGACTGGGGCTGCGATCTGGTGCTGGAACACTGTGATGCGATGAATGGCCCGGCGCCGCGTAAAGGGTTCTTGCCCTTAGAGCAGGTGCTGGAGGTAGTGAAAGAGACCGATATCAGCGTCTGTATCAACTGGGCACGTTCGGCTATTGAAGGTCGCAACACCGCCCTTCCGCTGGGACATGTTCAGGCGGCACTCGCTGCCGGGAAACTGGGGGCGCTGATGTTTTCGGGCACGACCCCTCACGGTGAGTATGGAGAATGGCAGGATCTGCACGCGCCGTTTTCTTCGTTCTGCGCCGACAGTCTCATGTCCATTGAACATGTAAAAGCGCTGTTTACTGCGGCGAACGCCGCAACATTGAAATTCTCCGGTATTAAATTACTGGAAATAAATGCTAATGCTGACGTCAGCCATCGCATCGCTATTTTGCGCGACGGCATTAGCGCTATGAATAAAGCATCACAATAAAAATAAAGAATACATTTTCCGGTTACCTTCACTGAGATATTAACTATGAATATTTCTTCTAATGCTCTACACGCGGACATTCCGCGTCAACGCTGGCTAAGGATCATTCCCCCTATTCTTATCGCCTGCATTATTTCCTATATGGACCGCGTAAATATAGCTTTTGCGATGCCCGGCGGTATGGATGAAGAGCTGGGCATTTCCGCCACGATGGCGGGCCTGGCGGGGGGGATCTTTTTTATCGGCTATTTGTTCCTGCAAGTTCCCGGCGGCAAAATTGCCGTGCACGGCAGCGGTAAGAAGTTTATCGGCTGGTCGCTGGTTGCCTGGGCGGTGATCTCGGTTCTGACCGGGCTTGTGACCAACCAGTATCAGCTGCTGGTGCTGCGCTTCTTACTCGGTGTGGCGGAAGGCGGGATGCTGCCCGTTGTACTCACGATGATCAGTAACTGGTTCCCGGATGCCGAGCGCGGCCGCGCCAACGCGATTGTGATCATGTTCGTGCCCATCGCCGGGATCATCACCGCCCCGCTGTCGGGCTGGATTATTACCGCTCTCGACTGGCGCTGGCTGTTCATTATTGAAGGTCTGATGTCCGTTGTTGTGCTGGTGCTGTGGGCGTTCACCGTCTACGACCGGCCTCAGGAAGCGCGCTGGATCTCTGAGGCCGAGAAAAACTACCTGGTACAAACGCTGGCGGCAGAGCAGCAGGCCATTGCGGGTAAAGAGGTGAAAAACGCCTCGCTCAGCGCGGTGCTGTCTGATAAAACCATGTGGCAGCTGATCGCCCTCAACTTCTTCTACCAGACTGGCATATACGGTTACACCCTCTGGCTGCCCACCATTCTGAAAGAACTGACGCACACCAGCATCGGCCAGGTGGGAATGCTCGCCATTCTGCCTTACATCGGCGCCATTGCCGGTATGTTCCTGTTCTCTTCACTCTCTGACCGCACCGGCAAGCGCAAGCTGTTTGTCTCCCTGCCATTGATTGGCTTTGCGCTCTGCATGTTCCTCTCCGTGGCGCTGAAAGAGCACACCTGGCTGGCCTATACCGCGCTGGTGGGCTGTGGCTTCTTCCTGCAATCCGCAGCGGGCGTGTTCTGGACTATCCCGGCGCGTCTGTTCAGCGCTGAGATGGCGGGTGGCGCTCGCGGCGTGATCAATGCCCTGGGCAACCTCGGCGGGTTCTGCGGTCCTTATGCGGTAGGCGTACTGATCACCCTGTACAGCAAAGACGCAGGCGTTTACTGCCTGGCGGTTTCGCTGGCGCTGGCATCGCTGCTGGCCCTGCTGTTACCGGCGAAATGCGATGCCGGAGCAGAGCCTAATCCCACGGTGACTCCACATAAACGTGCGGCCTGATGCCCTCACCCCAGCCCTCTCCCACGGGGAGAGGGAGAAAACCGAACCGTAGGCCGGGTAAGCGAAGCACCCGGCAATTAAGCGAGAAGAAGATGAGTGAAAAAGAGCCCTTCTGGTTGGGTATCGATTGTGGCGGTACTTATCTGAAAGCCGGTTTATACAACAGCCAGGGAAAAGAAGTCTGTATTGAACGCCACTCAGTGGCCACGCTCAGCCCACGCGCCGGCTACGCCGAGCGGGATATGCACCAGCTCTGGCAGCACTGCCACATAACGGTCGCCCTGCTGCTCAAAAATTCAGGCGCTGACGGCGGTCAGATCAAAGGCGTTGGCATTTCAGCCCAGGGCAAGGGGCTGTTTCTGCTCGATAAACAGGATCGCCCCTTGGGTAACGCCATACTCTCCTCCGATCGCCGTGCGCTGGAGATCGTGCAACGCTGGCAGCAGGACGGTATACCCGAAAAGCTCTATCCGCATACTCGCCAGACGCTGTGGACGGGGCATCCGGCCTCGCTCCTGCGCTGGGTTAAAGAGAACGAGCCGCAGCGGTATCAGCAAATTGGCAGCGTGATGATGGCGCACGATTACCTGCGCTGGTGTCTGACCGGGGTCAAAGGCTGCGAAGAGAGCAACATCTCGGAATCCAATCTCTACAACATGAATACCGGGCAGTACGATCCGCAGCTCACGCGCTGGCTCGGCATCAGCGACATTGACGGTGCCCTGCCGTCCATTATCGGTTCAGCAGAAATTTGCGGGGAAATCACCGCTCAGGCAGCCGCACTGACCGGTCTCACGGCGGGTACTCCCGTCGTTGGTGGACTGTTTGATGTGGTTTCCACCGCGATCTGCGCCGGGCTGCATGACGAACATACGCTGAATGCCGTAATGGGGACCTGGGCCGTGACCAGTGGGATTGCCCACGGCATCCGCGACAACGAGCCGTTCCCCTACGTCTATGGCCGCTACGTCCATCCGCAGCAGTTCATCGTTCATGAAGCCAGCCCCACGTCGTCCGGCAACCTGGAATGGCTGACGGCCCAATGGGGCGATATGTCATTTGATGAGATTAACCACGCCGTGGCCAGCCTGCCAAAAGCTGAAAGCGATGTGTTCTTCCTGCCTTTCCTCTACGGCAGCAACGCCGGGCTGGAGATGACCAGCGGTTTCTATGGTTTGCAGGCGCTGCATACCCGCGCGCACCTCCTCCAGGCGGTTTATGAAGGGGTGGTATTCAGCCACATGACCCACCTCAACCGTATGCTCGAACGCTTTCCCCACGTGCAGGCCCTGCGCGTGACGGGCGGCCCAACCCATTCGGACGTGTGGATGCAGATGCTCGCGGACGTCAGCGGCCTGGCGATTGAACTCCCGCAGGTGGAAGAGACCGGCTGTTCCGGTGCGGCGCTGGCCGCGCTCGTCGGTACAGGTCTCTATCCTGATTTTTACGCCGCTCAGCGCGCCCTCAGGCATGACATCCGGATGATTGAACCTGACATGCGTGCCCATGCCGCCTACCAGCGCAAATATAACCGTTACCAGCTACTGATTTCAGCATTACAGGGCTATCACGCCCGCGTTAAGGAGTACGACCTATGAGCCGACCATTATTGCAGCTGGCGCTCGACCACACCTCGCTTCAGGCCGCGCAGCGCGATGTCGCGACGCTTTCCGAGCACGTCGACATCGTCGAAGCTGGCACCATTTTGTGCCTGACCGAAGGGCTAAACGCCGTTCGCGCCCTGCGTGCGCAGTGTCCGGATAAAATTATCGTGGCGGACTGGAAAGTCGCCGATGCCGGAGAAACGCTGGCTGAACAGGCGTTTGGCGCAGGCGCAAACTGGATGACCATCATCTGTGCCGCCCCGCTGGCCACCGTTGAACGTGGCCACGAGGTCGCACTGCGAGGCGGCGGCGAGATCCAGATGGAGCTGTTTGGCAACTGGACGCTGGACGACGCGCGCGCGTGGCACCGCATCGGGGTGAAGCAGGCGATATACCACCGCGGGCGCGACGCACAGGCCAGCGGCCAGCAGTGGGGCGAGGCGGATCTCAGCAAAATGAAGGCGCTGTCCGATATCGGGCTACAGCTTTCCATCACTGGCGGTATCACCCCCGCTGACCTGCCGCTGTTTAAGCAGATCAACGTCAAAGCCTTCATTGCCGGTCGCGCGCTGGCTGGCGCCGATAATCCGCCGCAGGTGGCACAGGCATTCCATTCGCAAATCCGCGACATCTGGGGAGAGTAACCATGCGTCAGCATCCGTTAGGCATTTACGAAAAAGCGCTGCCAAAAGATCTCTCCTGGCCGGAGCGCCTGGTTCTGGCAAAAAGCTGCGGCTTCGATTTTGTGGAGATGTCGGTGGATGAGACCGACGAGCGTTTATCGCGCCTTGAATGGAGTACCACGCAGCGCGCCTCTCTGGTGGAAGCGATGCTGGAGACCGGCGTGGCGATCCCGTCGATGTGCTTGTCTGCCCACCGTCGCTTCCCGTTTGGCAGCCGCGAAGAAATCGTGCGCGAACGTGCCCGCGAGATCATGACCAAAGCCATCCGGCTGGCCCGTGATTTGGGTATTCGCACCATCCAGCTTGCGGGTTATGACGTGTACTACGAGGAGCATGACGAGGGCACGCAACAGCGCTTTGCCGAAGGGCTGGCGTGGGCCGTGGAGCAGGCTGCCGCCGCACAGGTAATGCTGGCGGTAGAGATCATGGACACCGCGTTTATGAACTCCATCAGCAAGTGGAAAAAGTGGGACGACATGCTCGCCTCGCCGTGGTTCAGCGTTTACCCGGACGTCGGCAACCTGAGCGCGTGGGGCAACGACGTCACCGCCGAGCTGACGCTGGGCATTGACCGCATCGCCGCTATCCACCTGAAAGATACCCGGCCCGTAACCGAAAAAAGCCCCGGCCAGTTCCGCGACGTGCCGTTTGGCGAGGGCTGCGTCGATTTCGTTGGCGTGTTTAACACGCTGAATCAACTTAACTATCGCGGCGCATTTCTGATTGAAATGTGGACCGAGAAAGCCAAAGAGCCGGTACTGGAGATCATCCAGGCGCGCCGCTGGATTGAAGCCCGAATGCAGGAAGGAGGCATGACATGTTAGAACAACTCAAAGCCGAGGTGCTGGCGGCAAATCTCGCCCTGCCCGCCCACCAGCTGGTGACGTTCACCTGGGGCAACGTCAGCGCTGTTGACCGTGACAGCGGCATGATGGTGATCAAACCATCCGGCGTGGAGTACGACGTGATGACCGCAGAAGATATGGTGGTGGTAAATATCGCCACGGGTAAAGTGGTCGAGGGGAGTAAAAAACCCTCCTCCGACGCCCCGACCCATCTCTCGCTGTATCGTCGTTACCCGGAAATTGGCGGCATTGTGCATACCCATTCCCGCCACGCCACCATCTGGTCGCAGGCGGGGCAGGATTTACCAGCGTGGGGCACAACGCACGCGGACTATTTCTACGGTGCGATCCCCTGCACGCGGCTGATGACCCCGGCTGAAATCGCGGGTGAATATGAATACCAGACGGGGGAAGTCATTATCAAAACCTTCGAGGAGCGCGACATAAGCCCGATGCAGGTCCCGGCGGTGCTGGTTCATTCTCACGGCCCGTTTGCCTGGGGCAAAGACGCTGCCGATGCGGTACACAATGCCGTGGTGCTGGAAGAGTGCGCCTATATGGGGCTTTTCTCACGCCAGCTTGCACCACAGCTTCCGGTTATGCAGCAGGAATTGCTGGATAAGCATTACCTGCGCAAGCATGGCGCAAATGCCTATTACGGCCAGTGATCATCCAGAATTAATATGCTCTTTACAGTACCGCCGTTTCCAGACGGCGGGCGTTAACCCGGTATGTTTCGAGAATATTTGCCGGAAATAACCCACGTCATTAAAACCGCACCGGGCGGCCACTTCAGTTAATGAGGCCGCATCGTTCAGCAGCAGTTTTTCAGCGGCCCTGACGCGCTGGCGGTGAATTGCCTCCGTCAGGGTTAAATGAAACGTCCGGCGAAATACTCGCCCCAGATAATCGGCGTTGCAGTGCAGCTCTTTCGCCAGCTGTGAAGTGGACAGGGGCAAATGAAAGTGCGTGCGGATAAGCTGCTTGGCCTTCCACGCCATTGCTGCGCCCGCATCATCCGCTTTATCTTCATATCCCGGCGAGAGCGATATCTGCTGCAAAATTAACAGCAAAATTATCTCCAGCGCCTGGCTACGCTGTAATTTTTCCTGCTCGCTTAAAAACTGACGGAATAACGCAATAACATATTGCGGATCCCGCACGCTACAGTGTTGCTCAATCGACAGCGGCGTCGCGCCTGGCAACACCGGCAAGCGTTCATCCACCTCAAAATGCAGCCAGTAAAATTTGAGATCGTCCGGAAAATCTTCCACGCCGACATGCCGTCGCTTCGGCCAAAGTAATAAACTCTCGCCAGCGTTTACCTCAAACAGCGTATTTTCCTCCTGGATCGTTAATGTCCCTTTTTCGACAAAAATTATCTCCCACGAAGATAATTTTCGTGCGGGATGACGGCCCACGCCCCGGGAGATAAATAACCCGCCATTTTGAACCCTGATCGGAAGTGCTATGGATAATTCAAGCATGGATATTCATTTTTCCGCTTTTATGGTGGCTAATATTGTCTTTATCCCTTGATTATTAATAAATATCAGCAGAACGGCTCGATCAAACTCACAGTTTTATCATCAGGTCGGAATTGTCACCTTTTTATACTTTTCCCTTCCCTTGTTGGTCTGCCCGTTGAATGCAGAATAAATGGGGTACCTTGCACAAATACGATAAAAAAATCGTTTATCGAGGAGTTACCCCATGACTTCCACACCGATTACAGACGCAGAAGTTGCAAAACAGGCAGCCGATGAACGGCTGTCAGTCCGCGAGAAAATTGGCTACGGCCTGGGCGACGCGGGCGGCACGGTAATTACCTGCCTGATCATGAACTTCCTGACCTTTTTCTATACCGATGTATTTGGCCTGACGCCCGCGCTGGTGGGCACGCTGTTTATTGCCCTTCGGGTATTTGACGCGATTTCCGATCCGGTGATGGGCGTGATTGCCGACCGCACGCAGAGCCGCTGGGGGCGTTTTCGTCCGTGGCAGCTGTGGGTCGCGCTTCCTATCGGGATCGTCGGCGTGCTGACCTTCACCGTCCCGGACGCCAGCATGGGCGTGAAAATCGCCTGGGCGTTCGGCACCTATCTGTTGCTTTCAGTGGGCTATACCGCCATCAACGTGCCGTATTGCGCGCTGATCAACACCATGACCACCCGCCACAACGAGGTTATATCCTGCCAGTCCTGGCGCTTCGTACTGTGCGGCGTGGCGGGCTTTCTGGTCTCCGTTGGCCTGCCGTGGCTGGTGTCAGAGCTGGGACAGGGCAATACCGCCCGGGGTTATCAGTTGGGCGTTGGCGTGCTGTGCGCCATCGCTGTGGTGATGTTCCTGTGCTGCTTCTTCTGGGTGCGCGAGCGCGTCCCGCTTGCGCTGATGGGTAAATTCACCCTGCGCGAGCACCTGGCTGGCCTGCGGAAAAACGATCAGCTGCTGCTGATGCTGGTGATGTCGTTTCTGCTGATCAACGTCTTCAACATTCGCGGCGGCGGATACATGTATTTCATCACCTACGTGCTTCAGGGCAGCACGGCGTACACCTCGCTGTTTTTCACCATGGTGACCTTTGCTGCCATTCTGGGCGCGGTGATCGTCAGCCCGCTGTCGCGGCGGATTGATACCGTCAAACTCTACTACTACACCAACCTGGTACTTGCTGCGCTTGCGGTGGGAATGTGGTTCCTGCCGGGTGGCCCGGCGCACCAGACGCTCTGGCTGATCGTGATTTTAAGTAACGGCTTGATCCTGGGCTTCACCCTGCCGCTGCACTTCTCACTGATGGCCTTTGCCGATGATTACGGCGAATGGAAAACCGGCGTGCGCTCCTCGGGGATGAACTTCGCCTTCAATCTGTTTTTCATCAAGCTCGCGTGGGCATCCAGCGCCGGGATCATCAGCCTGGTGTTTATTGCCGTGGCCTATCAGCCAGGCGCGGGTAACCAGACGCCCGCCTCATTGCAGGGCATCACCGCCATGGAGACGCTGCTCCCTGCCCTTTTCCACCTGCTGCTGGCGGTCGCTATCCGCTGGTGCAGGCTTAACAATCCCGTGATGTCGCGCATTGCCACCGATTTGCGCCAGCGTCATGTACAGTCCTGAGGAGAACGATATGACCATAATGGAAGCCGACCTGCATCAGCTGAAAATCAACGACCCGTTTCTTGGTCAGTACCAACGGCTGGTCCGCGATGTGGTGATCCCCTACCAGTGGGATGCGCTTAACGATCGCGTGGCAGAGGCCGAACCCAGCCACGCCATCGCCAACTTCCGCATCGCGGCCGGTCTGGAACAGGGGGAGTTCTACGGGATGGTCTTTCAGGACAGCGACGTGGCGAAATGGCTCGAAGCCGTGGCGTGGTCGCTGTGCCAGAAGCCGGATGCTGAACTGGAAAAAACCGCCGACGAGGTGATCGAGCTGGTCGCAGCGGCGCAGTGTGAAGATGGCTATCTCAATACCTATTTCACGGTGAAAGCACCGGCCGAGCGCTGGACCAATCTGGCCGAATGCCACGAACTGTACTGCGCCGGGCATATGATTGAAGCGGGTGTGGCGTATTTCCAGGGAACCGGAAAGCGCCGCCTGCTGGACGTGGTGTGCAGGCTGGCGGATCATATCGACAGCGTGTTTGGCCCGGGCGAAAACCAGCTGCACGGCTATCCGGGCCACCCGGAAATCGAGCTGGCGCTGATGCGGCTGTACGACGTCACGCAGGAGCCACGCTATCTCAATCTGGTGAAATACTTTATTGAGGAACGCGGCGCGCAGCCTCACTTCTACGATATCGAATACGAGAAGCGCGGCAGAACGTCATACTGGAACACCTATGGCCCGGCGTGGATGGTCAAGGACAAAGCCTACAGCCAGGCGCATCTGCCCCTTGCCGCACAACAAACGGCCATCGGCCACGCCGTGCGTTTTGTCTATCTGATGGCGGGCATGGCGCATCTGGCGCGCCTGAGCAACGACGAGGGGAAACGTCAGGATTGCCTGCGGCTGTGGAACAACATGGCACAGCGCCAGCTGTACATCACCGGCGGGATTGGCTCCCAAAGCAGCGGCGAGGCGTTCAGCAGCGATTACGATCTGCCCAACGATACGGTCTACGCCGAAAGCTGCGCCTCCATCGGCCTGATGATGTTTGCCCGCCGGATGCTGGAGATGGAGGCGGACGGCCACTACGCCGACGTGATGGAGCGCGCGCTGTACAACACGGTGCTGGGCGGCATGGCGCTGGACGGTAAGCATTTCTTTTATGTGAATTCGCTGGAAGTGCACCCGAAAACCCTGGCCTTTAACCATATATATGACCACGTCAAACCGGTGCGCCAGCGCTGGTTCGGCTGCGCCTGTTGCCCGCCGAATATTGCGCGCGTGCTGACCTCGCTGGGGCACTACATTTATACCGTTCGCCCGGACGCGCTGTTGATCAACCTGTACGTGGGGAACGACGTCGCCATTCCGGTTGGGGATAACATCCTCCAGCTGCGGATTAACGGGAACTATCCGTGGCATGAGCAGGTGAAAATCGAGATTACCTCACCAGTTCCGGTGACTCACACGCTGGCCCTGAGGCTGCCGGACTGGTGTGCGGAACCGGCTGTTTCGCTCAATGGTCAGGCCATTACAGGCGAGGTCTCCCGTGGATACTTATACCTCAACCGCAGCTGGCAGGAAGGCGACACGCTGACGCTGACGTTACCGATGCCGGTCCGCCGCGTGTACGGCAACCCGCAGGTGCGCCAGCAGGCGGGGAAAGTCGCATTGCAGCGTGGGCCGCTGATTTACTGCCTGGAAGAAGCCGATAACGGCGCAAATCTGCATAACCTTTCTTTGCCCCAGGACAGCGCGTTTCGGGTATTTGAAGGCAAAGGCATTTTCGCGCACAAGATGCTGATACAGGCAGAAGGGATCGGGTGTCAGGCGAAGGACACTGATGCCCTGTGGCAGTACGACCACTCACCGGTAGAACGTCAGCCCCGGACGCTGACCTTTATTCCGTGGTTCAGCTGGGCAAACCGGGGGGAAGGGGAAATGCGGATATGGGTGGATGAAAGCTGAATAACTGCGGCCTGTTGCCCTCACCCCAGCCCTCTCCCACGGGAGAGGGAGTAAAAAGTAGGCCGGGTAAGGCGAAGCCGCCACCCGGCTTTAACCCGGCTCAGGCCACCCCACCCGGGACGGCCTGAGCCCGGAGATTAAAACAACCCCAGCGGTTTATCGGAGTAGCTGACCAACAGACATTTCGTTTGCTGGTAGTGCTCCAGCATCATCTTATGGGTTTCACGCCCGATGCCCGACTGCTTGTAGCCGCCAAACGCCGCATGAGCCGGATAGGCGTGATAGCAGTTTGTCCATACGCGTCCGGCCTGAATGCCCCGGCCCATTTTATAGGCCAGATTACCGTTACGGCTCCAGACGCCCGCCCCCAGGCCATACTGCGTGTCGTTGGCGAGCTCCAGCGCCTCGTCCATGGTTTTAAACGTGGTGACGGCCAGCACCGGTCCAAAAATTTCCTCCTGGAAAACGCGCATGTTGTTCTTACCGAACAGGATAGTCGGCTCAAGGTAGTAGCCCTCCTGCAAATCGCCGCCCAGCACCTTACGACGACCGCCGGTCAACACATCGGCCCCCTCTTTTTTACCGATATCAATATAGTTGAGGATGGTTTCCAGCTGGCCATGCGATACCTGCGCCCCCATCTGGGTAACGTTATCCAGCGGATTACCGCTGCGAATCGACTCCACGCGCCGGATCGCCCGCTCCATAAAGCGCTCATAAATGGATTCCTGCACCAGCGCGCGGCTCGGACAGGTGCAGACTTCGCCCTGGTTAAACGCGAACAGCGCAAACCCTTCCAGCGCTTTGTCGAAGAAGGCGTCCTCTTCGTCCATCACGTCGGCAAAGAAGATGTTCGGCGATTTGCCGCCCAGCTCGAGCGTGACCGGAATGATGTTCTGGGTCGCGTACTGCATGATCTGCTGACCCACTTCCGTTGAGCCGGTGAACGCCACTTTGGCGATACGTTTTGAGGTAGCCAGATATTCGCCGATCTCTCCCCCGGCCCCGTTGACCACGTTAATGACCCCCGGCGGCAACAGGTCGCCAATCACCTCCATCAGCAGCAGTACCGAAAGCGGCGTTAAGCGAGCGGGTTTCAGCACAACGCAGTTACCCGCCGCCAGCGCGGGCGCCATTTTCCAGCTAGCCATCAGCAGCGGGAAGTTCCACGGAATAATTTGCCCCACCACGCCGAGCGGCTCGTGGAAGTGATACGCCACGGTATCTTTGTCAACTTCACTTATTCCCCCCTCCTGGGCACGAATGCAGGACGCAAAATAGCGGAAATGGTCAATCGCCAGCGGCACGTCCGCCGCCATGGTTTCCCGGATCGGCTTGCCGTTGTCCCACGTTTCTGCGGTCGCCAGCAGCTCCAGATTCTGCTCCATCCGATCGGCGATTTTGAACAAAATGGCCGCTCTGTCCTGAACGGACGTTTGTCCCCACTTATCTTTCGCCTTATGCGCCGCATCCAGCGCTAAATCGATATCCCGCTTGCCCGAACTGGCAATTTCACACAGCGGCTGGCCGGTAACGGGCGTCAGGTTGGAATAGTATTCACCGTCGACGGGCGCCACCCAGTCGCCGCCGATAAAGTTGTCATAGCGGGGCTTCAGCTTAAGGGGAAAACCATACTCGCCTGGCTGGATACGCGATGAGGGAGGATTGTTTGTCATGACCGTCTCCTTGCAGTAGGTGTACAACAAGGGTAGTTCCGGCTGGTGGTTTTCTCGCCAGTCGGTAACGGGTTTACGAGCCGTATCACGGATTACCGTACTTTACGTTTCGTTTCTGCCGCCAGAGCCATACTTAATAGCTCAGGGGCTCATGAGGAACGATGCAATGCAGCTATTTATCGGCTTTGACGTGGGCGGAACCCACATCAAACACGGCGTGATTAACGAAAACGGCGAAGAACTGACATCCGATGAATATGATACGCCTGACGATGAAAGCACCTTCAAACAGAAGTGGAAAGCGGTGGTGGATAAGTACCGCCAGGAGCATGAGATCGTCGGCATCGGCGTGAGTTTTCCGGGCCACATCAATTACCATACCGGCGAAGCGGCCAAGGCCGGGGCGCTGGATTACCTTGACGGTGAAAACCTGTGCGAGCTTTTCGCACAGCTGACCGATCTCCCCGTAACAACCGAAAATGACGCCAACTGCGCGGCGCTGGGCGAACGCTGGCAGGGCGCCGGCAAGGACTATGAGCATTTTGTCTGCATCACCATCGGCACCGGCATCGGCGGCGGTATCGTCATGGAGGGCGATCTCTACCGTGGGTCGCACTACCGGGCGGGTGAGTTTGGCGTGCTGCCCGTTGGCAACAACGGCGAGCCGATGCACGAAGTGGCGTCAGCCAGCGGCCTGATGAAAGCCTGCCGCCGCGCGCTGGCCGTGTCGGAAGATGAGATGCCTGACGGTGAGGAGCTGTTTAGACGCATGGACAGCGACGTGCATCTGCGTGAGGCCATAGAAGAGTGGGCGCATTTCCTCTCGCGCGGCATCTACAGCGTGATCTCCATGTTTGATCCGCAGGCGGTGCTGATTGGCGGCGGCATTAGCGAGCAGGAGAAAATCTATCTCCTGCTGGATAAATACCTACAGCGATTCGAGGAGTGGGAGGCGCTCCGGGTGCCCATCCTTCCCTGCGAGCTGGGTAACCAGGCGGGAAGGCTGGGCGCGGTCTGGCTGGCTAAGCAGAAGCAGGCGCGCAGCGCTTAACGCTTACGGAAATAACTGCGCGTCGCGTAGCACATGGTCATTGCCACGACGACGCGTAAACCCGATGCGGTTGAAATACTCCAGGATCTGAATCGCCAGTTTGCGTCCCACATTCAGCCGATCGCGGAAGTCTGCGGCGCAGGTTGATCCGCGCGCCTGATCCAGCTCCCGGATCAGGTTCGCAAACGCTACGATCCGATCGTTGCGGTAATAACGATCTTTCACGATCGCCACAATCATCCCCTGCTGTGCCGCATGGCGCAGTACCTGACGCATCAGCTGCTCATCGGTATTGTTTTCACGCGCCAGATCGCGCACCCACCACGGTTCATCGCCAAACAGCGCCGCCACTTTTTGCCAGACCGCGTCCTGCTCAGCGGTAAAACCGGCCTTGTGTTCCGGCAGGTGTAGCCAGCCGTGATGACTTGCAATAACGCCGCTTTCACGCATGTTTTCAATCAGCAACAGCACCAGCGCGTCGTCTTCCATGGGCAACGCCATGCGCCGCAGACGTTCACGGCCCGGGCCGGGCTCATCCTGATGCTGTTCATGGTAGGTCGCCAGCGTGCTCAGCACTTTGCGCTGCCAGCGCGCCGCCACCGGCGCGTTCAGCAGGCTGTTCCCGGCCTGAATAAAACCTGGCTCCTGCGTCAGAAGACGCAATCCTTCGCCGCTGAGCTGGCGCGCCCAGGCGAACGCCGCCAGATCCACCGCGCCACGCTCAAGGTGGATATCTAACGCAGACTTATCATCGCGGGTCTGGGCCAGCGCGGCCAGCCACTGTAAATACTCGGGCTTACGTTTGCCGCGACGGGGCGGATCCAGCATGACCACGCGCGCGCCCGCCAGCGTTTCCCGCGCCGAAATATCGCGCAGAACCAGGCGGTCGTTATCCGCCAGCCAGAGCGGGGAGTCGAACACCAGTTCGGCGAGATCGTTTTCCAGCAGCGACACGCGTCCGGTGATGTGGCTGGCCGCGTGGTGGATATGCAGCGGCTGCCACTGGGTCAGCGGCGTATGGGTCTGGAGAGAAACGATAATCCGTTCAGAGGGCTCCGGCGGCGCGTCGGCCAGCAGCCAGTCGCCGCGGTTAAGCTGGTCTTTTTCGGCATCACCGGCAATATTCAGCGCGATACGCTGCCCGGCGTGGGCCTGTTCCACCGGCTGGTTTTGCGCATGAAGCCCGCGCACGCGCATCGGTTTGTTCACGCCCGTGAGCCACAGGGTATCGCCCACGTTCACTTCCCCGCTCAGCGCGGTACCGGTCACCACCAGCCCAGCCCCTTTCACGGTAAACGCCCTGTCGATCGCCAGACGGAAGCGGTGATGGCTGGCCTGTTCACGAGACGGGATCTGCTGCAAATGGTTGCGAAGAGCATCGATACCGCGGCCTTCTGTCGCTACGGTGACAAACAGTGCGACATCCTTAAAACCGTATTCACTCAGCGCCGCCAGCACCTCTTGACGCACCTCGTCGATACGCGCCTCATCCACACGGTCCGCTTTGGTGAGGGCGACGGTCAACTGCGGGTTTCCCGTCAGCTGGAGGATCGCCAGATGCTCGCGCGTTTGCGCCATCACCCCGTCATCGCACGCGACCACCAGCAGAGCGTGATCGATCCCGCCCACGCCCGCGAGCATATTGGAAAGAAACTTCTCGTGGCCGGGCACGTCGATAAAGCCCAGCACGCGACCGTCGGGCTGCGGCCAGTAGGCGTAACCCAGGTCAATGGTCATGCCGCGCTTTTTCTCTTCCGGCAGGCGATCGGCATTCACGCCCGTAATGGCCTGCAATAACGTGGTTTTGCCGTGGTCAACGTGACCGGCGGTGGCAATAATCATTTCAACATCATCTCCAGAAACCGCACTTCATCTTCCAGACAGCGTAAATCCAGCCACATGCGCCCGTCACCGATCCGGCCAATCACCGGCGTCGGTAATGCGCGCCAGCGCGCCGACAGCGCCTCAAGCTGGCTTCCGCGTCCGTCGCGCGGGGTGAACGTCAGCGCTTCGCTCGGTAACCTGTCCACCGGCAGCGAGCCGCTGCCAATTTGCGACAGGCAAGGCTCGATACGAACTTCAAACTCAGGGTAATGAGGAGCAACCTGCGGCAGTAGCGCTTCCGCCTGCGCGCGAACAGAGGCCGCATCACGGCTCAGCAAACGCAACGTGGGCAGGCGGTCAGCCAGTTTCTCCGGGTGGAGATAGAGCCGCAGCGTGGCTTCCAGCGCGGCCAGCGTCATTTTATCGGCACGCAGGGCGCGCTTCAGCGGATGCTGCTGTAGCTGCGCAATCAGCTCGCGCCTGCCGACGATAATACCCGCCTGCGGCCCGCCCAGCAGTTTATCGCCAGAGAAACTGACCAGGCTTACGCCCGCGGCAACCATTTCCTGCACCATTGGCTCTTTTGGCAGACCATACTGGCGCATATCCACCAGCGACCCACTGCCAAGATCGGCAATCACCGGCACGTTTAGCTCGCGCCCGATGGCGGCCAGTTCAGCCTCTTCCACCGTTTTGGTGAAACCCTCAATGTGGTAATTGCTGGTATGCACTTTCATCAGCAGGGCGGTGTTTTCATTCACCGCCGCGCGATAATCTTTTGCATGGGTACGGTTAGTTGTGCCCACTTCATGCAGCGTGCAGCCCGCCTGCCGCATGACGTCCGGAATACGAAACGCCCCGCCGATCTCCACCAGCTCGCCGCGAGAGACGACAACCTCTTTTCCGCTTGCGGTGGCCGCCAGCATTAACAGCACCGCCGCCGCGTTGTTATTCACAATGCAGGCATCTTCCGCGCCGGTGATCTGGCAGAGAAGATCCGCCAGCGCGCGATCGCGATGTCCGCGCCCGGCGCCGTCCAGATCGTACTCCAGCGTCACCGGCGAGCGCATGGCCCGGGTGACGGCCTCTATTGCCTCTTCTGCCTGCTGTGCCCGGCCCAGATTGGTGTGCAGAACCGTGCCTGTCAGGTTAATAACCGGGCGCAACGCGCTTTGCGCGTGCTTGCTCAACCTCCTTTCAACTTCCTGCGCCCATGCCTCGCACCAGCCGGGTAGCGCGTTCTCAGCCTGAATATGGCGACGCGCATCGTCCTGAAGCTGGCGTAGCATGTCGACCGTTGCAGTATGGCCAAACTGCTCCAGCACCGCAGTGATGCGCGGGTCACGAAGCAGACGATCGGTAGCGGGGATCTGGCTGTAGAGGGAATGATGAGTAGTCATGAATGCGCCTGGCGAGTAAATATCTTCCCCCCTCCCGACGGGAGAGGGAGTTAACATGTGGGGGGATTGTACCGCCTCCCGCCAGGAAGTGTTATAACCCGCATCAAGCCTTTGGCGGTTCAGTCCGGGCGAAACTTTCGCGCTGGAAGAGCGTCTCCGCCAGTTTGACCAGCAGCGGACGATCCACGCACCAGCCCGGCGAGACGCGGCGGAAATTGAGGTAGCCGATGGCGCAGGCGATGGCGATCGTCGCCAGATTCAGGCTATCGCTCTGAATTTTCCCGTCGCGGATCAGCTGTTCGCACATATCCAGGCTGCGGTTGATTTTTTCGCGCTGGCGCAGCAGCTCATTTTCTGACTGCTGGGCGGCGGGCCTTGCCTGCTCGCGTACGGACGTTAATGCCGCATCCATAATGCCATCCGCCAGGGCTTCAATTTGCTTCATCGCCAGCGCTGCTTTTGGATCCGCCGGCAGCATGGCTGGCGCAACGCCAAGCAGCTCGATGTACTCCGCAATGATCGGGGAATCAAACCAGTAGTCGCCCTCGTCCGTTACCAGCGCCGGGACTTTCCCCAGCGGGTTGTACTGCGCAACGCCGTTCTCTGCGTTGTAGGGTTGTTCATTTACGAATTCAAATTCAATCCCTTTCTCCAGCAGGAGAATCGAAATCTTACGCACGAAAGGACTTGTATAACTGCCGATGAGTTTCATTGCTTATCCTTAATGCCCACAAAGAGGTCAGTATGGATCAAGCCGTGGAAAAAGGCAGGTGTGCGTATCGCATTCCTGTCGTGAGGGGATACGGGAGAAATCTGCATAAAAATATTTTGTGAATCAAATCACAATCTGAAAACAAACAGCCAACTTAACATTGTGATATTAATCACAAAAACCCGCCCATCTTGGCGTAATTCTGAACGATGTATTTTTTTTACACACTCATTATGTGATCGCGATCACTTCATTAATGTCCTCACCCCCTACATTCATGTGATTCAGATCACACAAAATTTCGCTGTCTGGACAGTTGAACGATTCAGTGCCAGATTTCACAGCATCAGAACAGGGCCCGGCTACCTCTGCCGCCGCACATTAACGATAAACCTCGGGCCACAAGCCTAAGCGTAAACATAAGAAGGGGTGTTTTATGTCATCCGATTTCAAGATCAAAGTGCAAAGCTTTGGTCGTTTCCTCAGCAACATGGTGATGCCAAATATCGGCGCGTTTATCGCGTGGGGTATTATCACCGCATTATTTATTCCGACAGGGTGGTTGCCTAACGAAACGCTGGCGAAACTTGTTGGCCCAATGATTACGTACCTGCTGCCGCTGCTCATCGGTTATACCGGTGGTCGTCTGGTGGGCGGTGACCGTGGTGGCGTCGTGGGTGCCATCACAACCATGGGGGTGATCGTCGGTGCGGATATGCCGATGTTCCTCGGTGCGATGATTGCCGGTCCTCTGGGCGGCTGGGCGATCAAGAAATTTGACGTCTGGGTTGATGGCAAGATCAAATCCGGCTTCGAAATGCTGGTGAACAACTTCTCTGCGGGCATCATCGGGATGATCCTCGCGATTCTGGCGTTCCTCGGCATTGGCCCTGCGGTTGAAGTGCTCTCCAAACTGCTGGCTGCGGGCGTTAACTTCATGGTGGCGCATGACATGCTGCCGCTGGCGTCTATCTTTGTTGAACCGGCGAAAATCCTGTTCCTGAACAACGCCATCAACCACGGTATCTTCTCGCCGCTGGGTATTCAGCAGTCTCACGATCTCGGCAAGTCCATCTTCTTCCTGATTGAAGCCAACCCGGGTCCGGGTATGGGCGTTCTGCTGGCATATATGTTCTTCGGTCGCGGCAGCGCGAAGCAGTCTGCTGGCGGCGCGGCGATCATTCACTTCCTGGGCGGTATTCACGAAATTTACTTCCCGTATGTACTGATGAACCCACGTCTGATCCTGGCCGTTATCCTTGGCGGTATGACCGGCGTGTTCACCCTGAGTGTACTGGGCGGTGGTCTGGTGTCTCCTGCTTCTCCGGGTTCTATCCTGGCGGTGCTGGCGATGACCCCGAAAGGCGCCTACTTCGCGAACATCGCGGCGATCTGTGCGGCCATGGCGGTCTCCTTCGTGGCCTCCGCTATCCTGCTGAAAACCAGCAAGGTGAAAGAAGACGACGATATCGAAGCGGCAACCCGTCGTATGCATGACATGAAAGCCGAATCCAAAGGCGCAACGCCGCTGGCGGCAGGCGATGTCTCTAACGACCTGAGCCACGTTCGTAAAATCATCGTGGCCTGTGATGCCGGTATGGGCTCCAGCGCAATGGGTGCGGGCGTACTGCGTAAGAAAGTGCAGGATGCGGGTCTGACCAACATCTCCGTCACCAACAGCGCGATTAACAGCCTGCCGCCGGACGTTGACCTGGTGATCACGCACCGCGATCTGACCGAACGCGCTATGCGTCAGGTACCGCAGGCGCAGCACATTTCCCTGACCAACTTCCTCGACAGCGGCCTGTACACGAGCCTGACCGAACGTCTGGTGGCGGCGCAGCGCCATGAAGATAACGAAGTGAAAGTACGTACCAGCCTGCAAGACAGCTTCGACGAGAGCAACGCGCATCTGTTCAAACTGGGCGCAGAAAACATCTTCCTTGGCCGCACGGCGACCAATAAAGAAGAGGCCATTCGCTTCGCCGGTGAGCAACTGGTGAAAGGTGGCTACGTTCAGCCGGAATACGTTGAGGCGATGCTGGAGCGTGAAAAGCTGACCCCAACCTACCTGGGTGAATCCATCGCGGTTCCACACGGTACGGTGGAAGCCAAAGACCGCGTGCTGAAAACCGGCGTGGTGTTCTGTCAGTATCCTGATGGCGTGCGCTTCGGTGAAGAAGAGGACGACATCGCCCGTCTGGTGATTGGTATCGCCGCTCGCAACAACGAGCATATCCAGGTGATTACCAGCCTGACCAACGCGCTGGATGACGAAACGGTTATTGAGCGTCTGGCCAACACCACCAGCGTTGAAGAAGTTCTGGCCCTGCTTAACAAATAACGGTACTCCTCCCTCTCCCCCCGGGGAGAGGGCTAGGGTGAGGGGAAAACGTTCCTCACCCCAGCCCTCTCGGGTAAAAACATTGATGAAGGTTAACACTATGAAAGCATTACATTTTGGCGCAGGTAATATTGGTCGTGGCTTTATCGGTAAACTGCTGGCAGACGCGGGCATTACCCTGACATTCGCCGATGTGAATCAGGTGGTTCTGGATGCCCTGAATGCCCGTCATAGCTATCAGGTTCACGTGGTGGGTGAAAACGAACAGGTTGAAACGGTCTCTGGCGTCAACGCGGTAAGCAGCATTGGCGACGATGTTATCGATCTTATTGCCAGCGTTGATCTGGTCACCACAGCCGTGGGTCCGGTGGTGCTTGAGCGTATCGCCCCGGCGGTCGCGAAAGGCCTGGCGAAGCGTAAAGCACAGGGCGTTGAAACGCCGCTGAACATCATCGCCTGTGAAAACATGGTGCGCGGCACCACGCAGCTGAAAGGCCACGTTCTTGCGGCCGTCGCCGACGAAGATAAAGCCTGGGTTGAAGCGCACGTAGGTTTTGTTGATTCCGCCGTGGATCGCATCGTTCCGCCGTCAGAATCCGCCACCAACGACCCGCTGGAAGTGACGGTGGAAACCTTCAGCGAGTGGATCGTTGATAAAACCCAGTTTAAGGGCGCGCTGCCGACCATTCCGGGAATGGAATTAACCGATAACCTGATGGCATTTGTCGAACGTAAACTCTTCACGCTGAACACCGGGCATGCTATAACCGCGTACCTCGGAAAATTGGCCGGTCATCAGACCATTCGTGACGCGATCCTCGATGAGAACATCCGTGCGGTGGTCAAAGGGGCAATGGAAGAGAGCGGCGCGGTGCTGATCAAACGCTACGGTTTTGATGCTGATAAACACGCAGCATACATCCAGAAAATCCTCGGTCGTTTTGAAAACCCGTATCTGAAAGATGACGTTGAGCGCGTGGGTCGTCAGCCGCTGCGTAAACTGAGCGCGGGCGATCGCCTGATTAAACCGCTGCTGGGCACGCTGGAATACGGCCTGCCGCACGCTAACCTGGTGAAGGGAATCGCTGCCGCAATGCACTACCGCAGCGAGCAGGACCCGCAGGCAATTGAGCTGGCTCAGCTGATTGATGACAAAGGCGCGCAGGCTGCGCTGGCGCAGATCTCCGGTCTGGATGCCAACAGTGACGTAGTTGCGGAGGCGGTCAGCGCATACAACGCAACCAAATGATGCAGAGTCCGGCGCAGGTGAGCCTGCGCCCGAATAACAGATTGTCAGATATGCAGGCAATAATGGAACAAACCCAGGCCTTTGAAAATCGTGTGCTTGAGCGTCTGAATGCTGGCAAAACCGTACGAAGTTTCCTGATTACCGCCGTCGAGCTGTTAACCGAGGCGGTAAACATTCTGGTGCTTCAGGTGTTTCGCAAAGACGACTACGCGGTAAAGTATGCTGTAGAACCGTTACTGGACGGAGACGGACCGCTGGGCGATTTATCGGTACGGCTGAAGCTGATTTACGGTCTCGGCGTGCTGAACCGTCAGGAGTATGAAGACGCCGAGCTGTTAATGGCGCTGCGCGAAGAGCTCAATCATGACGGCAATGAGTACACCTTTACCGATGATGAGATACTGGGGCCCTTCGGCGAACTGCACTGCGTATCCGCGCTCCCTCCCGCACCTCAGTTTGATAACAGCGACCCAGAGCTGTACGCGATGCAAAAGCTGCGTTATCAACAGGTTGTCCGCTCCACCATGGTGCTTTCCCTGACTGAGCTGATTTCTAAAATCAGCTTAAAAAAAGCGTTTCAGAAGTAAGCCCGCACACATTGGTGTATCCTTCCCTGTAAATTCCCCGTTTTCAGAGTTATTTGTCATGAAAGAAGTCGAAAAGAACGAAATTAAACGCCTGAGCGACCGTCTGGATATGATCCGCCATCAGATGGCCGGCCTCTCCCTTGTTGATTCCGCCGAGAAATATGCCGAGCTGGAAAAAGAGTCCGTGAAGCTGGAGGCGGAAATTGAACGCCTGCGCGAAGTGAAAGGCCAGAAGCTGAGTAAAGAAGCGCAGAAGCTGATGAACATGCCGCATCGCCGCGCGATCACCAAAAAAGAGCAGGCCGACATGGGCAAGCTGAAGAAAAGCGTCCGTGGCCTGGTGGTGGTGCACCCGATGACTGAGCTTGGTCGCGAAATGGGCCTGAAAGAGATGACGGGTTTTTGTAAGACCGCGTTCTGATCGTCCTCCCCTGCCGCTGCGGCAGGGGAAACTCAGTTGTAAATCAGGTTAAACGTGGCCATCGCATCCGCTTTTCCCGCCGTCACGTTCGCTTCCGTCTGAATGTAATGCGCATCAAACCAGAAGGTTTGCGTCTGGTTATCCCCTACTTGCCCAAGCGCTGATACCTGCGGGGTGTTCCACGGTACCACCTGCCCCTGAACCGAACCGGTATTGTCACCGTAAAGCAGTTCGATCCCGACACCGCTGGCGCTATCCTCCTGCTTCGTCAACGCCAGCGCCCGATCGTTGCCCGGCGTGGTATCGCCAAAGAAACCCATCTTAACCGCCGTGTTATTTTCGCAAGTCACCGGAATGCTGAAGCGTCCGCCCCCGGCGCGGGAGCCGATGCCGTGAAATTCACGCTGGCTCACGCTCCCCATGGGAACAAGAATGCTGCGAGAGCCCACTGAACAGCTGGTACGCCTGACGGTGAAGCTGGCGAGATGAATCTGTACTGGTGTCGCCACGTTGGTGGCGCTGGCTTGATTTTCTCCCGCCTGCAATATCAGCGATCCGACATTTTGCTCCTGGGAGTTGGCGTTATCGTCAGGCATGGGGCTGGTCGTCGGGATTTTGTAAAACACCACCCAGAACTGCAATTTATACGTTGGGGCGCTGGCAAAGGCAGGATTCTGTGAGGCATCGCAGATACGCCGGGACTCGTTGCCGTCTACCGGGCTGGTGCCGTCAATATACCGTACGGCATCCGCACCACAGTACTGCTGCTCGCGGAACCCGAGCGCGTAGCCGATGCCGTCAATTTGGGTTTTGTAGACGTGCCGCGACGCACCGTCTTCCCCCACCACGGTGCCGACGGGGTTATCCAGCTCGACAAATCCGATACTACGCCAGGGGTCACTACCGCCATCACAGTTGTAGAAGTCTTGCCCGGTAGACTGTATCGGCGCGGAAACCGGCGTCCAATCCGCGGTGCCGGGAGCATATCCAATGGCGTAGGGTACCTGGACAACCCACTGATCGCGCGTGGTGCGGCAGGGCGAGGCCTGAGCGTGCGCATGAAAACTCAGCATGCCAAAAAGCGAAAGAAGGCTCAGATAGAAAAACCAGTGAATAAAGTGACGCATGATATTCCTCTAGTGGCACTCAAGAGACAGCGTAGCGATGCCGGGGGCCATATGAGCTTTCCCCAGTCTGAAAGGTGTCTGGCATTGCTGCTGTTCCCCGTTTTCATACCAGGTGATGCGCAGGGTGCCGCGCTCGGGTACTCCGCTCAGGTAGGCCTGACCGCCGTCAGCGACCATGCTTCGGTTTGCAGAATGGCGGTTCTGCTCCACCACTTCAGCCTGCGCGCCAAACGGCAACGGTTCACCGTGGTAGCGCAGGGAAAACAGAACGCGATAACCAATGTGGGTTTTGTAATTGGCCAGCACCACCGCGCCGCTGGTGGGAATGAGCGTCAGACCGCTCTGCTCAACGTCGACGTTCTCACCCAGCGTCGCCGTATCAAGGCTGACGGTATTTTTGCGATACGCCGAGAGCGTTGGCATGACCGCATAGCCGCGGCTGTCGGTATGGATCCCGTTGTAACCCTCCGGCTCAACGTTCGCCGCACCGGGCACGCGCAGCAGGGCGACGGTATCGCCCAGCGGCTCGCTAAGCGTGACGCCATACTGCGTGGCGATAACGCCTCCGGCGAGTCCGAGGCTCGCGTTGCTACCGCTTCGGCTGTGGTCATAACCGAGGCTGACGTTGCCGTAGCCACCGTTGTATTGCAGCGCCAGGCTGGTACTGTCGGCTTGTCCCTCGCTGGCCTTACTCTGCTGAACGCTGTAATTAAGGTTGCGATTCGCCAGCGCGCTGCCGTTGAGAGACATCTGCTGCGTGGTCATTCCACGATTGTTGTGGTTGATGAAGTAACTGACCGAGCTGTCCGGTAACCAGTGGCCAAGCGGAACATTGACGTTAAACGACACGGTGCGATCGGGATGCTGCTCACGCGCTGAGTCGGTGTAGTCATATCCCGCGCCCCAGGAAATGCCCCGCCAGCTGGTGTACCAGCCAATGTGGATGGTTTTATCCTGCCCGGACGTATGCCAGTAATCCTGCATCCATGCCGAGACGCTGAGGCTGCCGAACTGACCCAGCGTCTGTGAAAAGGTGACCTGCGAGCGGCTACGGCGATTATTGAGTTGCAGCTGTTGGCTGTCAGACTGATTCAGTTCACTAAATTCATAGTAATTGCGCGAGGCATAGCGATAACTCGCCAGGTTGAAGGCGGTGCCGGTAGCGCTGAAATCTTTCTGATACTGAATGCGCCACGCCTGCCCTATCGCGTTTTTGCCGTCGGGTAAATGGCTTTTTGCCAGCGTATCGTCAATGCCCAGCGAGCCAAATGCGCCAAACCCTCTGCCTATGCCAATTGCACCGGCCTGGTAGTTGCTCGCCGTACGAAAGCCGCCATACACCGTCATCCTGGAGAGCAGACCGTAGAAAAAAGCGCCTTCAACAAACTCAGGCGAACGCGCATCGCCGGAGCCGGAGTGAAATCGTCCGGCGTTGAGACTGTATTTCAGGCTGCCCTGGCGTCGCATAAACGGCACCGCAGAATAGGGTTGGGTAAAGACGCGCGTTGAGCCGTCACTTTCCGTGACCGTAACCTGTAGATCGCCGCTTTGTGCGCCGGGGAACAGATCGTTAATGATAAATGGCCCGGCGGCCACCCAGGTTTCATAGATCACATAGCCATTTTGCGAAACGGAGACTTTAGCGAAGCTGTGTGCAACGCCGCGGATGGTTGGTGCGAAGCCGCGCTGGCTGTCGGGTAACATGCTCTCGCTGGACGAGAGCTGAACCCCGCGAAACGCCACGCTATCGAAGACGTCGCCTGCGGTCCAGGCATCGCCGATCCGTAGCTGGCTGTTAAGACGGCGAATATCCCGGCTCAGCCAGCTACTTTGCGACTGAAAATGGTTGCCGCCCGCGTCGCTGTGGCTCCAGGCCGAAGTGTTGCGCAACCGCCACGCCCCCAGATTGATGCCGTTACGCAGGCTCAGATAGCTGGATGTCGTGACCCCGCTCTGATGACGGGCCTGACCGCCCGACAGACTGTAATCAGTAAATGCCGCCGGGATACCATCGTCCCACTGCGACTGCGGCACGTAGCCACGGCTGCGGTGTTTCATCGCCGCCTGCGGCAGGTTGAGAAAAAGGCGCTGTTGGTTGAAATCATAGGAGGTTCGCGCTGCCGGAATAAAATCCTCGAGGTGCGTGAACGTTTCTCCCTCCTGCAACCGGGAGAATGCAGGAATGGCCCCTACATTTACGCCAAGCGCTTCCAGCAGCGATACGCTAAAAACGGGTTGCAGGCTGCCTTTCTCATTGACGAAGGTGATCTCCTGATGCCGCTCCTCGCGTCCGTTAATCTCCAGCGTCACGAGCCAGGTGCCTGGCATCTGCCCGCCCTTTTCAGAGAAATAGTGCAGATCCGCCGTTTTCTGTTCAGTAGAGGAAAGCTCCAGCGCGGCGGGATCAAAGTAATCCTCGGCCATCCCCGCACGGCTGAAGCTAAGCAGCAACACTGAAAGCGGCGCGTAACGAAACAGGCGAAAAGGCATGATCTTAAAGAGGCTGGGTGTGGGTGGCGGTGATGGCACCAAAATCATTAATAGCCGACCAGCTTACGCCCCCGGAGGCGGACACAGGCCATTCACGGGTTTCCCCTGGACCGATCATGCCCGGCTGCTCAATTTTATGCCCGCCAACGGTCAGCCGATAAAAAGAGACGTAGTATGGCGTCGGGTTAGCGGCCTTAAGCCCTTTTCCCGTCCGCGAAAACGTTATTTTCTGCCAGGCAGTTGCAGCGTCCCCTTTCAGATTGTCCGGGCGGTAGAAAATTTTAAATTTCGATTTAACGTTAACTTGTAATTCGTTGCTGCTCTCTTTTGGCTTTGGCGCAATCGCTTTAATATCGAGCCAGAATACAGATTCACGATCTGTGGGCAGCGGAGCGCCGGTATATTGAATACGCAGCGTGTTGGTCTGCTCCGGATCAAGTCTGAACAGAGGTGGCGTGACAATAAATGGCGCAGCGTTATTTTTACCCTGCCCATCCCCTTCAACCCACGACTGAATAAGATAGGGAACCGCACTTTCCATATTAGAAACAGAAAATGCCACCTCCTTGCTATGTTGTGGGTATACGATCCGTGTTCCCCCCATTACAACGCCAGCGGAAACTGACGCAGAACTAACCATTAATGCAGTGAGCATAATATACGATAAACGTTTCATCATTATTATCTCTGGAGGTGGCTGACAGTGAAATCAGTTATAAACCATCAGGAAGTTGGATACGGCGTTAACATCGCCGGCGTTGATTTCTGTGCCATCTTTGTCAAGTGCGGCATAGAAAGTTAATTCAGCATTGCCTTCATCATCCGGTGCGGTTGTTTCAGATACCGTACCCGGTTTAATCGCCGTGCTGCGATCGCTGTTATAAAGCTTCACGCCGACACCCGTCGCCATACCTTCACCTGGCGTAACCTGAAGCAGTGTGTCATTCACCGTATCTTTGGTTCCGTCAAACAGTACCGCAACCGATTCAACCGTCTCCGGGCAGTTTTCCACGTTGATTTTGAACTCGCGCGGCGTCGTTTCGTTGTGATCGTCAAAGTAGCTTTTTGCCCACGCCCCAAGGTCTACCGTTTTGTTTTTAGAGGCCGGAGTAATATCACAGGAAATAAGGGTAATCTTCCCGGTAAAATTGATCACCCCGCCCGTACTTTGCGAACCCGCACCGGTATCCAGAGAAGCATTAACGCCAGAATCACTGCTTGCCAGTACCGATTGAGAAGATAACAGCAGCCCCGCCGCGGCAATCGCCAGCGCCACATTTTTGATTTTCATTTGGAACACTTTCCCCTCTGTAAATTAAACAGATATAGACTTGTTGTACCAGGTACAATAACCGCTATAAGGATTTAAAAACGCCACCGAAAGGGTTTTAGCAGAATGGGTGACGCGACCTTATAGAATAAAGCAGGGTCCATCCCATGGTGATAATCCGTATATTTTCAGAAGGCCATACACAGATATCCTTCAACTGAGGAATGACTTCTGGCCGAAAATAACACTGAATACGTTGTGGTTAGTAATAAATTTAAAATCTTCTGTTACGTTGCTTCTGAATAAATAGTAAATCAAATGCCTTTTAACGTCTACGTATTGAAAAGTAATACGCCGCGCTTGTAAACATTCTGAAATTAACACTCAGCTAACAAATTTAACCCCTTTCCATTGCCCTAATAATTATTAATCTGCTTTTAATACCGCAACTAAATTACAAGAGAGTTAACTGATCATTGTTTGATCAATTTATTTCAGAATATTATTAGCCAAAAAATGTCACTTCAGCAAAAAATTCTTTCACTTTATCCTGAAAAATCACGGTTAAACAGGATATTTCCTTATCGATCAGCAATTGATCGTTTGTAATACACTGTTAAAATCTATATGTGAAATTTTCCTTAATTAAAATTTTTTGCTACAGCTTCGATTTCGCATTTTTAACCAAAAAAATTTTTTATTTATAGGAAATATATCACTCTGATCACACATATACAGATTTTCAAAAACATAAATAAAACAAACAAACCTCATTTGATTCACGCAATATTATCACATACCCATTTTATTCAACCTCTTTTACGCGCCGTATCTGCTCAAAAGGCGAATGTAATGCCCTCCACCTGACTACCGCTCCCAACGCACGCGGTGAGTTGAACTTGCGGTTTTGGTCCTACCAATCATGCGTAAAGCTATCCATCGTTCACAGTTTCGATGCTCCACTTCACAAAAGCATTGCTGAATAGCAACACTTGGTTAACCATTTATTGCCATTAACCCTACATCACAATATTGGAAGGACCACTTTTACACTAAGTGTGACGCTGAGATGAGCAGAGACTCACCCGACGAACACCTGTGTGGTCCTCAGGAGACCTGCATGAGCCTCTGGCAACAAAACTACGATCCGGCCGGGAATATCTGGCTGTCGAGCCTGATCGCATCGCTACCGATCCTGTTCTTCTTCTTTGCGCTGATAAAGCTCAAGCTGAAGGGCTACCTTGCCGCAACGTACACCGTTGCCATCGCCCTGCTGGTGGCGCTGTTCTTCTATAAAATGCCGGTCGATCGCGCGCTGGCCTCTGTGGTGTATGGTTTCTTCTACGGCCTGTGGCCGATTGCGTGGATCATCATCGCCGCTGTCTTTGTCTACAAAATCTCGGTGAAAACAGGGCAGTTCGACATTATTCGCTCGTCGATTCTCTCTATTACACCGGACCAGCGTTTACAGATGCTGATTGTCGGTTTCTCCTTCGGGGCATTCCTTGAAGGGGCGGCAGGATTTGGCGCGCCGGTGGCGATCACCGCCGCTCTGCTGGTCGGGCTGGGCTTTAATCCGCTGTATGCCGCTGGCCTGTGCCTGATTGTGAACACCGCCCCGGTGGCGTTTGGCGCGATGGGCATTCCGATTCTGGTGGCGGGTCAGGTGACCGGGCTGGACAGCTTCGAGATCGGCCAGATGGTGGGCCGCCAGCTGCCGTTCCTGACCATTATCGTGCTGTTCTGGATCATGGCGATTATGGACGGCTGGCGCGGCGTGAAGGAGACCTGGCCTGCGGTGATGGTAGCGGGCGGTTCGTTCGCCATTGCCCAGTATCTCAGCTCCAACTTCCTCGGCCCGGAACTGCCGGACATCATCTCTTCCCTGGTGTCGCTGGTCTGTCTGACGCTGTTCCTGAAACGCTGGCAGCCGGTACGTATCTTCCGCTTTGCTGACATGGGCGCATCGCACGTGGATCAGACGCTGGCGCGCACCGGCTATACCGCCGGACAGATTGTGCGTGCGTGGTCACCGTTCCTGTTCCTGACCGCCACCGTGACGCTGTGGAGCATTCCGCCGTTTAAAGCCCTGTTCGCCCCGGGCGGCGCGCTGTACGACATGGTGATTAATATCTCCGTGCCGTTCCTCGACAAAATGGTCGCCCGTATGCCGCCGGTGGTGCACGACGCCACGCCGTATGCGGCAGTGTTTAAGTTCGACTGGTTCTCAGCCACCGGTACGGCCATCCTGTTTGCCGCTATCCTTTCCGTTGTGTGGCTGCGCATGAAGCCTGCCGCCGCGGTACAGACCTTTGCGGCGACGATTAAAGAGCTGATGCTGCCGATTTACTCCATCGGCATGGTGCTGGCGTTCGCGTTTATTTCGAATTACTCCGGCCTGTCGTCGACGCTGGCGTTAGCGCTGGCGCATACCGGCCACGCGTTTACCTTCTTCTCGCCGTTCCTCGGCTGGCTGGGGGTGTTCCTGACCGGTTCAGATACGTCATCTAACGCCCTGTTTGCTGCCCTACAGGCCACGGCCGCGCAGCAGATTGGCGTCTCGGACGTGCTGCTGGTCGCCGCGAACACCACCGGCGGCGTGACCGGGAAGATGATCTCGCCGCAGTCCATCGCCATTGCCTGTGCTGCGGTGGGGCTGGTAGGCAAAGAGTCGGATCTGTTCCGCTTTACCGTTAAACACAGCCTGATATTTACCTGCATGGTGGGCGTGATCACCACATTGCAGGCCTATGTCTTAACCTGGATGATTCCATGATAGTGATGCCCAGACGCCTGTCCGACGAGATTGCCACTCGCGTACGGGCGCTGATAGAAGAACAACAGCTGGAAGCGGGCATGAGATTGCCCGCCGAGCGTCAGCTTGCCGCTCAGCTTGGCGTGTCGCGCAACTCACTGCGCGAGGCGCTGGCGACGCTGGTTAGTGAAGGGGTGCTGCTGAGCCGTCGCGGCGGCGGCACCTTCGTGCGCTGGCAGCATGACGACTGGTCCGAACAAAACATCGTGCAGCCGCTGAAGACGCTGATGGAAAACGACCCGGACTACAGCTTCGACATCCTCGAAGCGCGTCACGCCATCGAAACCAGCACCGCGTGGCACGCGGCGATGCGGGCAACCGACGCCGACAAAGAGAAGCTCAAAGCCTGTTTTGAAGCCACGCAAAGCAGCGACCCGGACATCGCCTCCCAGGCGGACGTGCGGTTCCATCTGGCGATTGCCGAGGCCTCGCACAACGTGGTGCTGCTGCAAACCATGCGCGGGTTCTTCGACCTGCTGCAATCCTCCGTCAAGCAGAGCCGCCAGCGCATGTATCTGGTGCCGCCGGTGTTTGCCCAGCTGACCGAACAGCACGAGGCGGTGCTCAACGCCATTCTGGCCGGAGATGCCGAGGCCGCGCGCAAGGCGATGATGGCGCATCTCGGCTTCGTGCATACCACCATTAAACGATTCGATGAAGATCAGGCCCGACAGGCGCGTATTACCCGTCTGCCTGGCGAGAGTGATATTTCCAGGGAGAACAAAGCATGATTATTTCAGCAGCCAGTGACTATCGCGCCGCGGCGCAGCGCATTTTGCCCCCGTTCCTGTTCCACTATATCGACGGCGGGGCCTATGCCGAATATACCCTGCGCCGTAACGTGGAGGATCTGTCGGAAGTGGCCCTGCGCCAGCGCGTGCTGAAAAATATGTCTGACCTGAGCCTTGAGACGAAGCTGTTTAACGAGACGCTCTCCATGCCGGTAGCGCTCGCACCTGTCGGTTTATGCGGCATGTATGCCCGTCGCGGTGAAGTGCAGGCCGCCGCCGCCGCAGATGCCAAAGGCATTCCGTTTACCCTTTCCACCGTGTCCGTCTGCCCGATTGAAGAAGTTGCCCCGACCATCAAGCGCCCGATGTGGTTCCAGCTGTACGTCCTGCGCGATCGCGGTTTTATGCGCAACGCACTGGAGCGCGCCAAAGCGGCGGGCTGCTCAACGCTGGTCTTTACCGTCGACATGCCGACCCCCGGCGCGCGCTACCGCGACGCCCACTCCGGCATGAGCGGCCCTAACGCGGCCCTGCGCCGTTACTGGCAGGCGGTGACGCACCCGCAGTGGGCGTGGGATGTGGGCGTGAACGGCCGTCCGCACGATCTGGGCAATATTTCGGCCTACCTGGGTAAACCGACCGGGCTGGAGGATTACATCGGCTGGCTGGCGAACAATTTCGATCCGTCGATCTCATGGAAAGACCTGGAGTGGATCCGCGAATTCTGGGACGGCCCGATGGTGATTAAAGGGATCCTCGACCCGGAAGATGCCCGCGACGCGGTACGTTTTGGCGCCGATGGGATCGTGGTCTCTAACCATGGTGGCCGCCAGCTTGACGGGGTGCTCTCCTCCGCCCGCGCCCTGCCGGCCATTGCCGATGCGGTGAAAGGTGATATTGCGATCCTGGCCGACAGCGGCATCCGTAACGGGCTGGACGTGGTGCGCATGATTGCGCTCGGCGCCGACAGCGTGCTGCTGGGCCGTGCTTACCTGTACGCGCTGGCCACCAGCGGCCAGGCGGGCGTGGCGAATCTGCTGAACCTGATCGAGAAAGAGATGAAGGTGGCGATGACGCTGACCGGTGCGAAAACAATCGGTGAAATCAGCAAAGACTCTCTGGTGCAGGAGCTCAGTAAGCTGCCTGCGGCGCTGGCCCCTCTTTCTCAGGGAAACGCGGCCTGATCTCCCCCGGTTAGCCTCCCCTTCTTCCGCGCCCGACTTTCCCCTCGGGCGCTTTTTTTGTCGAAAATAACACCTGCGTAACATTCTTGATAAGAAAATTTGACACACCCCGCCCCTCCGCAATTGTATAGACAAGCAAATACAAGAACACAAAAACAACATCACATCGGAGGGGAACGTATGACGTATTCAGGTCGGGTGGATATTCAGCAGGTGATCGATGAAAGTCCCTTTTCAGGGTTTCACTGGCTTCTTATTGTGCTGGGCTTTCTGGTGCTGGCGATCGATGGGTTTGATACCGCAGCGATGGGTTACATTGCGCCTACGCTGTCGACGGAGTGGGGAATACATAAACAGGATCTGGGGCCGGTGCTGAGTGCGGCGCTGCTGGGGCTGTCGCTGGGAGCCCTGATTGCAGGTCCGGTATCGGACCGGATGGGACGCAAGCGCGTGCTGGTCTTTTCGTGTCTGTTCTTCGGCCTGGCGAGCCTGGGCACGGCCTGGGCGCAAAGTCTGAATACCCTGACGCTATGGCGATTTCTGACCGGTCTCGGGCTGGGCGCCGCGATGCCTAACGCCATCACGCTGATCTCAGAGTTTGCCCCCCAGCGCTGCCGCGCCATGGCAATTAACACCATGTACTGCGGCTTTCCGCTGGGTGCGGCGGGCGGCGGGGCGATCTCGTCCTGGCTTATCCCTCACCATGGCTGGCGAAGCGTGCTGCTGACCGGCGCGATTGCGCCGCTGATTTTAACGGTGCTGCTGGCGCTGCTGTTGCCGGAGTCGGTGAAGTTTCTGGTGCAGCGCGGGAAAGACATCGCCCAGGTTCGCCGCATCGCCAGCCGGTTCGCCCGCAGCACGCTGGATAGCGTCACGGGCTTTTTCCTGACAGAGGAGAAAGTCGCGTCGAAAAAAGGCAGCGTGTCGCCGCTGTTTTCCATGCCCTGGCTACCCGGCACCCTGATGCTGTGGGTCACCTACTTTATGGGACTGGTGATTTATTACGTCCTGCTGAGCTGGATGCCGACGCTGATGCAGGGGATGGGGTATGCGCTGGCGGAATCCGCCTGGCTCACCTCGCTGTTCACCTTCGGCGGCACCGCTGGCATTTTGCTCGCGGGCTGGATGATGGATCGCTGGGAAGCGCACAAGGTGGTCGCGTGTGGTTTCGTGCTGACGATGGGCCTGATTCTTTTACTCGGCATTGAGCATAACCATATCGCCCTGTTTGGCGGGTTAATTTTCCTGATGGGGATCGCGATGAACGGCGCGCAGTCGGGCATGCAGACCCTGGCCGCCACCTTTTACCCTACCGAGTGCCGCGCGACGGGTATCGCCTGGATGCAGGGGATCGGCCGCTTCGGCGGCGTGGCGGGCACCATGACCAGCGCCCAGCTTCTTTCCATGCAGTGGCAGGCAGACAGTATTTTAATGATCCTCAGCGTGCCTGCTCTCGTGGCCGCGGCGGCAACCGTCTACAAAATGCTGTATAGCCGCGCGCAGGAGCCGGGCGTCGCCTAGTCCCTCTCTTTTCTGCTATTCTGCCCCCGCAATTAAGGGGGCAGCATGCTTAACATCGTCTTATTCGAACCAGAAATTCCGCCGAACACCGGCAATATTATCCGCCTGTGCGCCAACACCGGTTTTCGTCTGCACATCATTGAGCCGATGGGCTTTACGTGGGACGACAAACGTCTGCGCCGCGCGGGGCTGGACTACCATGAGTTTACTGCCGTCGTTCGTCATCACGATTACGCCGCGTTTCTGGACGCAGAGAAGCCGCAGCGCATGTTCGCCCTGACCACCAAAGGTACGCCAGCGCACAGCGCCGTAAGCTATCAGGACGGGGATTATCTGATGTTTGGTCCGGAAACCCGCGGCCTGCCGGCCACCATTCTGGATGCCCTGCCAGCCGAGCAGAAAATTCGTATTCCGATGATGCCGGACAGCCGCAGCATGAACCTGTCGAATGCGGTGTCGGTGGTGGTGTATGAGGCGTGGCGCCAGCTGGGTTATCCCGGCGCGATACTGCGTAGCTAAAACAGTTCGGGTGGCTTGCGCCACCCGATTCATCGTGTTTAGCCTGCTACCGCGATACGTTTCATATCGGTCATGTAGCCACGCAGTTTCTGGCCCACTTTCTCGATTTCGTGGCTGCGAATCGCTTCGTTAACGTCACGCAGCTGCGCGTTATCAACCGCACCTTCCGCAATCGCCTGGCCCAGATCGCCCGCTTGCAGGGTGGTCATGAACTCTTTCAGCAGCGGTACGCAGGCGTAAGAGAACAGGTAGTTACCGTACTCGGCGGTATCGGAGATCACCACGTTCATCTCATACAGACGCTTACGGGCGATGGTGTTTGCGATCAGCGGCAGCTCGTGCAGCGATTCGTAGTACGCAGACTCTTCAATGATGCCGGAATCCACCATGGTTTCGAACGCCAGCTCAACGCCTGCTTTCACCATCGCAATCATCAGGACGCCTTTATCGAAGTACTCCTGCTCGGTGATCTTGCCGTCGTACTGTGGTGCGGTTTCGAACGCGGTTTTACCGGTCTCTTCACGCCAGGTCAGCAGTTTCTTATCGTCGTTCGCCCAGTCTGCCATCATGCCGGAGGAGAACTCGCCGGAGATGATGTCGTCCATATGTTTCTGGAACAGCGGCGCCATGATGGTTTTCAGCTGTTCAGAGAGTGCGAACGCGCGCAGTTTTGCCGGGTTGGACAGACGGTCCATCATCAGCGTAATGCCGCCCTGCTTCAGCGCTTCGGTGATGGTTTCCCAGCCGAACTGAATCAGTTTTTCCGCGTATGCCGGATCGGTGCCTTCCTCCACCAGCTTGTCGAAGCACAGCAGAGAGCCAGCCTGGAGCATGCCGCACAGGATAGTCTGCTCGCCCATCAGGTCAGATTTCACTTCCGCAACGAAGGAAGATTCCAGTACGCCCGCACGATGGCCGCCGGTGGCCGCTGCCCAGGCTTTGGCAATCGCCATGCCTTCGCCTTTCGGATCGTTTTCCGGGTGAACGGCGATCAGCGTCGGTACGCCGAAGCCACGTTTGTACTCTTCACGCACTTCCGTACCCGGGCACTTCGGCGCCACCATCACTACGGTGATGTCTTTACGGATCTGCTCGCCCACTTCAACGATGTTGAAGCCGTGGGAGTAACCCAGCGCGGCGCCGTCTTTCATCAGCGGCTGTACGGAACGCACAACGTCAGAGTGCTGCTTGTCCGGCGTCAGGTTCACCACCAGATCCGCCTGCGGGATCAGCTCTTCGTAGGTGCCCACTTTGAAGCCGTTTTCGGTCGCTTTACGCCATGAAGCGCGTTTCTCGGCAATCGCTTCTTTGCGCAGGGCGTAGGAGATATCCAGCCCGGAGTCACGCATGTTCAGGCCCTGGTTCAGACCCTGTGCGCCACAGCCGACAATGACCACTTTTTTACCCTGAAGGTAGCTCGCGCCATCAGCAAATTCATCGCGCGCCATGAAGCGGCATTTGCCCAGCTGCGCCAGCTGCTGGCGCAAGTTCAGTGTATTAAAGTAGTTAGCCATGGGTGATACCTCGTGATGTTGTGTGTCTTATTGTTCGGTTCGCGTTTCAGCGAGAATGTACCCACATTACAACAGGAAATTTATTGCGGAAATTGATATATTCACAACGTCACATTGCAATTTATGCAATGTAAAAAGAGGGAGTGGAATCGGTGGATTTACGCGATCTGAAAATGTTCCTGCACCTGGCGGAAAGCCGTCACTTTGGCCGTAGCGCCCGGGCGATGCACGTCAGCCCCTCCACGCTGTCGCGCCAGATCCAGCGCCTTGAGGAAGACCTCGGCCAGCCGCTGTTCGTGCGCGATAACCGCACCGTCACCCTCACGGAAGCAGGTGAAGAGCTGCGCATCTTTGCTCAGCAGACGTTATTACAGTATCAGCAGCTGCGGCACACCATCGACCAGCAGGGGCCGTCGCTTTCCGGCGAGCTGCATATTTTCTGTTCCGTGACCGCTGCCTACAGCCATCTTCCCCCCATTCTTGACCGCTTCCGCGCGGAACATCCGTCGGTTGAAATTAAGCTCACCACCGGCGATGCCGCCGACGCGATGGAAAAAGTGGTCACGGGCGAAGCGGATCTCGCGATTGCCGGGAAACCGGAAACCCTGCCGGGGGCGGTAGCGTTCTCGATGCTGGAGAATCTGGCGGTGGTGCTGATTGCCCCGGCGCTGCCCTGCCCGGTGCGCAACCAGGTCTCGGTGGAGAAACCGGACTGGTCGACGGTGCCGTTTATCATGGCCGATCAGGGGCCGGTGCGCCGCCGCATCGAGCTGTGGTTCCGCCGTCAGAAAATCAGCAACCCGTCGATTTACGCTACCGTCAGCGGCCATGAGGCGATGGTGTCGATGGTGGCGCTTGGCTGCGGCGTGGCGCTGCTGCCGGAAGTGGTGCTGGAAAACAGCCCGGAACCGGTGCGCAACCGCGTGATGATTCTGGAGCGCAGCGACGAGAAGACGCCGTTTGAGCTGGGCGTGTGCGCACAAAAAAAGCGGCTGCATGAGCCGCTTATTGATGCGTTCTGGACGATATTGCCGAACCACTAACCAGCCAGAAAGAACCTGAAAGCCGGGTTATGGGTTTCGTCATGACATTCATAGCCCAGTTCGTTCAGGCGCGTTTCGAAATCCGGCTCGTGCTCGCCCAGTTCGAACGCCGCCAGCACGCGCCCGTAGTCGGTGCCGTGGCTGCGGTAGTGGAACAGGGAGATGTTCCAGTGCGTGCCGAGCGTGTGCAGGAACTTGAGCAGCGCGCCCGGTGATTCCGGGAACTCGAAGCTGAACAGGCGTTCCTTCAGCGGCTTGGAAGGACGGCCGCCGACCATGTAACGCACGTGCAGCTTCGCCATCTCATCGTCAGAGAGATCGACCACGCTGTAGCCGCCGTCGTGCAGCAGGCTGAGGATCTCTTTGCGCTCCTCCACGCCACGGCTCAGACGCACGCCGACAAAAATGCAGGCATCTTTCGCATCGGCAAAGCGGTAGTTGAACTCCGTTACCGAACGACCGCCCAGCAGCTGACAGAACTTCAGGAAGCTGCCCTTCTCTTCCGGAATGGTCACCGCCAGCAGCGCTTCACGCTGCTCACCCAGCTCACAGCGCTCGGAAACGTAGCGCAGACCGTGGAAGTTCACGTTGGCGCCGGAAAGCACGTGCGCCAGACGCTCGCCGCGAATGTTGTGCTGGGCGATGTATTTCTTCATCCCCGCCAGCGCCAGCGCGCCGGAGGGTTCCGCCACCGCACGCACGTCTTCGAACAGATCTTTCATCGCCGCGCAGATAGCGTCGCTGTCGACGGTGACGATATCGTCGAGATACTCCTGGCACAGGCGGAACGTTTCGTCGCCAATGCGCTTCACCGCCACGCCCTCGGCAAACAGCCCGACGCGCGGCAGATCCACAGGATGCCCGGCATCCAGCGCCGCTTTCAGGCAGGCGGAGTCTTCCGCTTCCACGGCAATGACTTTGATCTGCGGCATGAGCTGTTTGATCAGCACCGCCACACCAGCGGCTAAGCCGCCGCCACCCACCGGGACGAAAACGCGGTCGAGATGGGCGTCCTGCTGCAACAGCTCCAGCGCCAGCGTACCCTGCCCGGCAATCACCATCGGGTGGTCGAACGGCGGCACCCAGGTGAACCCCTGCTGCTGCGCCAGCTCAATCGCTTTGGCTTTGGCTTCGTCAAAGTTAGCCCCGTGGAGCAAGACTTCTCCGCCGAAACCGCGCACCGCGTCGACCTTGATATCGGCGGTAGCAACCGGCATCACGATCAGCGCCTTCAGCCCCAGACGCGCCGAGGAAAACGCCACGCCCTGCGCGTGGTTGCCCGCCGACGCGGTAATCACGCCGCGCGCTTTTTGCTCGTCGGTCAGCCCGGCCATCATCGCGTAGGCTCCGCGCAGCTTGAAGCTGTGCACCGGCTGCCTGTCTTCACGCTTCACCAGGATGACGTTGTCGAGGCGCGAAGAGAGTTTTTCCATTTTTTGCAGGGGCGTGACCTGCACGGCTTCATAGACCGGCGCGCGTAGCACCGCTCTCAGGTATTCCGCCCCCTCAGGGGCGGCGGATAAGGGTTGTGACTCGGCCATCGTTAGCCCCCCAGTTTAGATTTATCGCGCACCGCGCCTTTATCTGCACTGGTTGCAAGGCTCGCGTAGGCGCGCAGGGCGAAGGAGACTTCGCGCTGGCGATCTTTCGGCGTCCAGGCTTTGTCGCCGCGGGCTTCCTGCGCTTCACGACGGCCCGCAATCTCCTGGTCGCTCAACTTCAGCTGAATGCCGCGGTTTGGAATGTCGATTTCAATCAGATCGCCATCTTCGATGATCGCGATATTGCCGCCGCTTGCCGCTTCCGGGGAGACGTGGCCGATGGAGAGACCAGACGTGCCGCCGGAGAAACGACCATCGGTGATCAGCGCGCAGGCTTTGCCGAGGCCCATCGATTTCAGGAAGGTGGTCGGGTAGAGCATCTCCTGCATGCCGGGACCGCCTTTCGGTCCTTCGTAGCGAATGACCACCACGTCGCCTTCCACCACTTTGCCACCGAGGATGGCGTCTACCGCTTCGTCCTGGCTTTCATACACTTTTGCCGGACCGGTGAATTTCAGGATGCTGTCGTCCACGCCAGCGGTTTTCACGATACAGCCATTTTCCGCAAAGTTACCGTACAGCACGGCCAGGCCGCCGTCTTTGCTATAGGCATGTTCCAGCGAGCGAATGCAGCCTTCGGCGCGATCGTCATCAAGCGTGTCCCAACGGCAATCCTGCGAGAACGCCTGGGTGGTACGGATGCCCGCCGGACCGGCGCGATACATGTTTTTCACCGCGTCGTCTTTGGTCAGCATCACGTCGTACTGCTCCAGCGACTCCGGCAGCGTCAGGCCGAGCACGTTTTTCACGTCGCGGTTAAGCAGCCCGGCGCGATCCAGCTCGCCGAGAATACCAATCACGCCACCCGCACGGTGGACATCTTCCATGTGGTACTTCTGGGTACTCGGCGCGACTTTACACAGCTGCGGCACTTTGCGGGAGAGCTTGTCGATGTCGCTCATGGTGAAGTCGATTTCAGCTTCCTGCGCGGCGGCCAGCAGGTGGAGAACGGTGTTGGTGGAGCCGCCCATGGCGATATCCAGCGTCATGGCGTTTTCGAACGCCGCTTTACTGGCGATGTTGCGCGGCAGCGCGCTGGCATCGTCCTGCTCGTAGTAGCGTTTGGTCAGCTCAACGATGCGCTTGCCCGCGTTAAGGAACAGCTGTTTACGGTCGGCGTGGGTCGCCAGCAGCGAGCCGTTGCCCGGCTGAGAAAGGCCCAGCGCTTCGGTCAGGCAGTTCATGGAGTTGGCGGTGAACATCCCGGAACAGGAGCCGCAGGTCGGGCACGCGGAGCGTTCCACCTGGTCGCTCTGCTCGTCAGAGACTTTCGGGTCCGCGCCCTGGATCATCGCATCGACCAGGTCGAGCTTGATGATTTTGTCGGAAAGCTTGGTTTTCCCCGCTTCCATCGGGCCGCCGGAAACGAAGATCACCGGAATGTTCAGACGCAGGGAGGCCATCAGCATCCCCGGGGTGATTTTGTCGCAGTTGGAGATACAGACCATCGCATCGGCGCAGTGGGCGTTAACCATATACTCCACCGAGTCGGCGATCAGCTCGCGCGACGGCAGCGAATAGAGCATCCCCCCGTGGCCCATTGCGATACCGTCATCCACCGCAATGGTGTTGAACTCTTTCGCCACGCCGCCGGAGGCTTCGATTTGCTCGGCAACCAGCTTACCGAGATCGCGCAGGTGCACGTGGCCCGGCACAAACTGGGTGAAGGAGTTCACCACGGCGATAATTGGCTTGCCGAAATCGGCGTCGGTCATTCCGGTGGCGCGCCACAGTGCGCGGGCACCCGCCATATTACGGCCGTGGGTGGTGGTGGCTGAACGATACTTAGGCATGCTTTATTTACTCCCGTCTGACTATTTAATGGGACGGTGCGTGCCGTCCCAAATTTATATTTAGTGATTAACCTGATCCAACCAGCCGTATTTATCTTCTGTCTCGCCGGTGAAGAGGCCAAAGAACGCTTGCTGAATGCGTTTGGTCACCGGGCCACAGCGGCCTTCGCCCACCTGAATGCCATCGACGCTACGCACCGGCGTAATTTCAGCCGCGGTACCGGACATAAACACTTCGTCAGCCAGGTACAGGGATTCGCGGGACAGCACCTGCTCGCGCACTTCGATACCCAGATCTTTTGCCAGCTTGATGATGGCGTCACGGGTGATGCCTGGCAGCGCGGACGAGGTAAACGGCGGGGTGAACAGAATGCCGTCTTTTACTTCAAACAGGTTTTCGCCCGCACCTTCGGAGATGTAGCCATTCACATCCAGCGCGATACCTTCCTGGTAACCGTGACGGCGCGCTTCGCTGCCGACCAGCAGTGAGGACAGGTAGTTACCGCCCGCTTTAGCCGCAGTCGGGATAGTGTTTGGCGCCACGCGGTTCCAGGAAGAAACCATTGCGTCGATCCCCTGATCCAGTGCTTCCGCGCCCAGGTAGGCGCCCCACGGGAACGCAGCAATAATCACATCGGTGTTATAGCCAGCGGGCGGGTTGACGCCCATGCCGACATCACCCACGAAGACCAGCGGACGAATATAGGCGCTGGTCAGTTTGTTCTGGCGAATCACCTCGCGGCAGGCTTCCATCAACTCATCAACGCTTTGGGAGACCGGGAAACGATAAATTTTGGCTGAGTCATGCAGACGCTGCATGTGTTCACGGTGGCGGAACACCACTGGTCCTTTGTGAGAGTCGTAGCAACGGATCCCTTCAAACACGGAGGTGCCGTAGTGCAGCGCGTGGGACATCACGTGAACTTTCGCGTCTTCCCAGCGAACCATCTCACCATTGAACCAAATGTAATCAGCTTTTTTTGTCGTCATTTTTTCGTCCTGTCACGCTTAAGCGCGGATTTGTTGTGATGTGGTTGTGCTCTGGCAGATGGCAACATGGGCAACGTCTACCAGTTTTGATAACTGACTAAACAGTAAGTCGACCGGCCGCGGGCTGGCAACGGTTAATTCGATACTGATGTTTTGCGCGTCGGTGGCCGTTTCCATATTCATAGAGCAAATCTGAAAACCACGATGACGCACCACACGCAAAACGCGTTCTAACGTTTCCGGGTTGAAGCGAGCCTGCACGGCGACCTGATGTTGCATCATGATAATTTCTCCAGCATTTGTGAGTTACTGGCACCGGGCGGTACCAACGGCCAGACGTTCTCAAGCTCATCGATTGAGACATGAAGCAGGTATGGCCCTTCGCTTGACAGCATGGTGTCGAGTGCCGCTTCAACCTGGTCTTTACGGGTGATGCGCTGGCCAGGAATGCCGAAGGCGCTGGCCAGGGTGAGGAAATCGGGGTTATCGGTCAGGGTGGTTTCACTGTAACGTTCCTGGAAGAACAGCTGTTGCCACTGGCGAACCATCCCTAAACGCTGGTTATCGAGCAACACGATCTTCAGCGGTAACTGCTTGCGCTTCACGGTGCCGAGCTCCTGAACGTTCATCATGAAGGAGCCGTCACCGGAGATACAGATAACGGTATCGTTCGGGCGGGCAACCTGTGCACCAACGGCGGCTGGCAGACCGAAGCCCATCGTCCCTAACCCGCTGGACGTGATGAAGTTTTCCGGACGGGTGTAGGTCATGTGCTGGGCAGACCACATCTGATGCTGGCCGACATCGGTCGTCACCACGCTGTCGGCGGGCTTACGGTCGGACAACTGCTTCAACAGCAGCGGCGCGTAGATGGCCTCGCCGGGGTGGTCGTAACGCCAGGCGTGTTCAGCGCGCATATCGGCGGTGTGCTGACGCCATGGGTTAATATCCAGCGGCTGCTCCAGGGCCGGTAACAGCGCGTTAAGATCGCCCTGCAACGCGACATGCGCCTGACGCAGTTTGTTCATCTCCGCCGGGTCGATGTCCATATGGATCACTTTGGCGTTTGGCGCGAAGGTGTTCAGCTTGCCGGTGACGCGGTCGTCAAAACGGGCGCCGACGGCGATGAGCAGGTCACACTCCTGCACCGCCAGGTTTGCCGCTTTGGTACCATGCATCCCCAGCATGCCCAGATAGTAGGGGTAATCAGCATCTACCGCACCCAACCCTTTCAGCGTGCAGGTGGCAGGCATTTGCGTTGCCGCGATAAATTCGCGCAGTGCAGGAACCGCCTGCGCCATACATACGCCACCACCAACGTACAGCATCGGTTGTTTGGCCTGCGCTATCATCTGACGCGCCTCTTCCACCTCTGCATGCGGGAATGCATCATCGCTTTTCACGGTAGAGAAATGCGGTTCCAGATCGCCGAGTGCAACCTGGATATCTTTCGGGATATCAACCAGAACCGGGCCAGGACGGCCAGAGCTGGCAACCTCGAACGCTTCGGCCATCACCCGCGGCAGCTCTTCGAGAGACTGAACGAGGAAGCTGTGTTTGGTGCAGGCCAGCGATAAACCGAGCACATCCACTTCCTGGAAGGCATCGGTGCCGATGAACGGAGAGGCAACCTGTCCGGTGATGGCAACAACGGGAACAGAATCCAGCAGTGCATCAGCCAGACCGGTGATCAGGTTCGTTGCGCCCGGACCTGAGGTCGCCATACAGACACCGGTTTTACCGGTGGCACGGGCATAACCGATGGCGGCCATCGCTGCGCCCTGCTCGTGTCGGCACAACAGGTGCTCCACGCCGCCGTCATACAGTGCATCGTAAATCGGCATAATTGCGCCACCCGGATAACCGAATACTGTCTCGACTCCCTGCGCGCGCAACGCATGTACTACCCACTGTGCCCCATTCATAGTTAGTTCCCCGTCATAAATCGGGAGAAACAGAATTTTGTGCTACTTGTCATTCTCTGCTCCTCATTTACGTTTTTTAGTCATAAAAAAACCCCCGGACCTTTCGGTGCGGGGGTCTTAGTTCGTTAAGGCTTGATTTCTAAGCCTTTCCTCGTCCAAGTGCAGCCCCGCACGGTGGGATAATAATCACCACCACGCTAATCACGACCAGGCTAATCACTCGTAGAAGGGCTGTCATTTTCAGTTCTTTTTGCATCTTGTTCGAAGGAATACCTAAAGAGTTACCACAGATATTTCATCTGACACAAGATTTTTTTATGACCTATTTCTGTAGCAGGCGAACTATTTCTTTCAAAATCGTTGTTTTATATAGGGAAAAAATAGAAATGAAGATTTTTCATTTTTTTTGTCCTGTTTCATCAGGCAAGGCGCGCATGATTCCTTTTCTGCGAGGCCGATTCCACCGACATGTAATGATTACATTTAGGCGCTAAAAGGCTGGAACGAGCGCCGTAATTCAGTGAATTAGCGCTAAACAGGAAAAAATGATGCTGGCATAGTCACCGCCAAGGAGGGCTTATGTCACTGTCAGTTGTTTATACACGCGCGGCCATCGGCGTGAAGGCACCGCTTATTTCTGTAGAGGTTCATTTAAGTAATGGACTGCCCGGACTGACGCTGGTCGGCTTACCAGAAACGACCGTTAAAGAGGCGAGGGATCGCGTGCGCAGCGCAATTATTAATAGCGGTTATGCTTTTCCGGCGAAGAAGATCACCATCAACCTTGCGCCCGCCGATTTGCCAAAGGAGGGAGGACGATATGATTTACCTATTGCTATAGCGCTTCTCGCGGCTTCTGAACAGCTCAATACGCCAGGGCTAAGCTCGTGCGAGTTCGTGGGAGAATTAGCGCTTACAGGCGCGTTAAGAGGCGTTCCCGGAGCAATCTCGGGTGCGCTTGAAGCCATACGCGCGGGAAGACAAATCATTGTGGCCAATGAAAATGCCTCTGAAGTTAGCCTTATTGCCGAAAAGGGGTGTCTTGTCGCGGGACATTTGCAGGAGGTTTGCGCCTGGCTGGAAGGCCGACACGAGCTTGCCGAGCCGCAGGAGAATGACGAGGTAGCGCCAGATTCGCCCGAGGATCTCAGCGATATTATGGGTCAGGAACAGGGTAAACGGGCGTTAGAGATAACGGCCGCGGGTGGGCATAACCTGTTACTGATAGGTCCGCCAGGCACGGGGAAAACGATGCTGGCGAGCAGATTGAGCGGCCTGTTGCCACCCCTCAATAATCACGAAGCGCTGGAAAGCGCCGCGATATTTAGCCTGGTCAGTTCTACGTCGCTGCATAAACAGTGGCGCCGCCGTCCTTTCCGCTCTCCACACCACAGTGCGTCTCTTACCGCGATGGTGGGCGGGGGTTCGATCCCCGGGCCGGGTGAAATCTCACTGGCGCACAACGGCATTCTGTTTCTGGATGAATTGCCAGAATTTGAACGCCGCGTGCTGGATGCATTGCGGGAGCCGATTGAATCCGGCGAAATCCATTTGTCTCGTACACGGGCCAAAATAAGCTACCCTGCGCAGTTTCAGCTGGTCGCCGCGATGAACCCTAGCCCTACGGGTCATTATCAGGGCAATCATAACCGCTGTACGCCGGAGCAGACACTGCGCTATCTGAGTAAGCTGTCCGGCCCCTTCCTCGACCGTTTTGATTTATCTCTCGAGATCCCCCTGCCCCCGCCCGGTCTGCTGAGGCAAACCGGTATTAAGGGCGAAAGCTCAGCAACTGTGCGTGAACGGGTTATTGCGGCACAGGCGCGGCAGTATGTTCGTCAGAACAGGCTGAATGCCCGGCTGGATAACAGCGGGATCCGACAGTTTTGTTCTCTCAACGCTGAAGATGCGGGCTGGCTGGAAGAGACACTGACGCGGTTTGGGCTATCCATTCGCGCGTGGCAGCGTTTGTTGAAAGTTGCGCGCACGGTCGCCGACGTGGAGGGCTGCCCCGGAATAGAGAGGCGGCATTTGCAGGAGGCATTAAGTTACCGTGCGATCGATCGGCTGCTGTTGCATCTGCAAAAAATGCTGGCGTAAAAAAAAAGGGGCCGTAGCCCCTTCTCTTCTTAATCGTCAGACTCGGTGTAGTCTTCTGCACCTTCCATCTGCGGCTTGCCGCCAGACAGCGTATGGAAACGCTTAGGACGCTTAATGCGAGCCATATACTTAATCCATACACGTTCTGCATCAGATTGCGGCTCACGCTCACCACGGCAAACAGAGACAAACTGTTTTTCATCTTCGGTTGCCGGTTCACGTTTACCCAGATCCAGCTCGTTAAAGGCATAACCATGGCGCTCAAGAAGTTGAGCTTCTTTGATAGTGAAATCGCCGTGACGAGAGAACCCGCGCGGATAATGTTTATTGTCGAAAAAACGATTAGTCGTCGTAAAGCTTTCCGCCATCCTACACGCTCCTAATTCTTTGGCCGAGCTATTTATGGCGCGGAGTATTAGTTACGCTTGACAGAGTGTAAAACAAAACATTTAAATCATAACGACAAATAATTTTGCGGAGAAAGATGTGGATACGGAATTGCTAAAAACTTTCCTCGAAGTGAGCAGAACGCGACACTTTGGGCGAGCAGCTGAAGCCCTCTACCTGACGCAGTCAGCAGTCAGTTTTCGTATTCGACAGCTGGAAAATCAACTGGGTGTGAACCTTTTTACCCGCCATCGCAACAATATTCGTTTAACCCCGGCCGGTGAAAAGCTATTGCCTTATGCAGAAACCCTGATGAATACCTGGCAGGCAGCGCGGAAGGAGGTTGCGCACACCTCCCGGCATAATGAATTCTCGATCGGTGCCAGCGCTTCACTATGGGAATGCATGCTCAGCCAGTGGCTTATGCGGCTATATCGCTCACACAACCATCTGCAATTTGAGGCGAGGATTGCGCAACGCCAGTCGCTGGTTAAGCAACTCCACGAGCGGCAGCTTGATCTCCTGATCACCACAGAAGCGCCCAAGATGGACGAATTTAGCAGCCAGATTGTTGGACAGTTTAGCCTGGCGCTCTATGCATCCGAGCCTGCAATGATGAAGGCCGACCTGAATTATTTACGCCTGGAATGGGGGCCTGATTTTCAGCAGCACGAGACGGGGTTAATTGCCAGCGATGATATCCCGCAACTCACGACAAGCTCTGCGGAGATCGCATGCCAGCATCTTCCCGCATTGAAAGGCTGTACATGGTTACCTGTTCGCTGGGCGGATAATAAACCCGCACTCCATGTTGTCACCGATTCGACAACGCTCTCCAGGCCGCTGTATGCTATTTGGCTGCAAAACAGCGATAAGCAGTCGCAGATAAAAGATCTGTTAAAAACCAGCGTACTGGATTAACGCAAAAGCCTGCGGAAACGCAGGCTGCTTATTTCTTCAGGAAGATGTTGAGCTGTTTTGCAGGCAAAAAAAAATCCTTTGCCGAAGCAAAGGATTCTATATGGCAGGGGCGGAGAGACTCGAACTCGCGACACCCGGTTTTGGAGACCGGTGCTCTACCAACTGAGCTACGCCCCTAAAGTTTTTGCCATTAAGCCTGCCGAAAGGGCAGGCTTAATGTCTTAATAAGTGGCGGAACGGACGGGACTCGAACCCGCGACCCCCTGCGTGACAGGCAGGTATTCTAACCGACTGAACTACCGCTCCACCGAATACTTCTGTAACCACC
>NZ_JBMKGT010000014.1:0-30853 GCF_049238805.1 Enterobacter cloacae complex sp. CDL013
ATTACGCTTTCCCGCTTCAGAGTCAAGCGTTTGTTTTGCTTTTCTCTGCTGACCCGGCGGCTTGCGTGCCGTTGTTCCGTGTCAGTGGAGGCGCATTATAGGGAGTTATTCTGAGGCTGCAAGTGCAAAGTGAAAATTATTTACCGACTGCTCACTTTCCAGGCAAAACACATCTCAGACATTAATTCTTGCCTGGTTTTTAAACAAAAACGAGCCGCAAGCGGCCCGTTTTTGCGTTTTGTGACTTACTGCACTGCCACAATTCGGTCTTCGTTGGCTTCCAGACGGATAACTTTGCCCGGAACCAGCTCCCCAGAGAGGATTTGCTGTGCCAGCGGGTTTTCGATCTGCTGCTGGATAGCACGTTTTAACGGACGCGCGCCATAAACAGGATCGTAACCATTCTCGCTCAGCAGTTTCAGCGCATCATCCGAGATGTGGATTTCATACCCACGCTCTTCCAGACGTTTGTACAGACGCTGCAACTGGATCTGCGCAATCGACGCAATGTGTTTCTCACCCAGCGGATGGAACACGACCACTTCATCAATACGGTTGATGAACTCCGGACGGAAGTTTTGGCTGACCACACCCAGCACCAGATCTTTCATATGGCTGTAATCCAGCTCACCGAAGCGTTCCTGAATCAAATCGGAACCCAGGTTCGAGGTCATGATCACCACCGTGTTACGGAAGTCGACCGTTCTTCCCTGCCCATCCGTCAGACGCCCATCATCCAGCACCTGCAACAGAATGTTAAACACGTCAGGATGTGCCTTTTCTACTTCATCCAGCAGGATGACGGAATAAGGACGACGGCGAACCGCTTCCGTCAGATAACCGCCCTCTTCATAACCGACATATCCCGGAGGCGCACCGACCAGACGCGAGACGGCGTGTTTCTCCATAAACTCGGACATATCGATACGCACCATCGAGTCATCGCTGTCGAACATAAAGTTAGCCAGCGCTTTACACAGCTCGGTTTTACCGACACCGGTTGGCCCCAGGAACAGGAACGAGCCGATTGGACGATTCGGATCGGACAGCCCCGCACGGCTACGACGAATGGCGTTAGATACCGCTTCGACCGCTTCGTTCTGTCCAATGACGCGCTGATGCAGATCCTGCTCCATACGCAGCAGTTTCTCGCGTTCGCTTTCCATCATGCGAGCCACAGGAATACCCGTCCAGCGCGCCAGCACTTCGGCAATCTCGGCATCCGTCACTTTATTACGCAACAGACGCATGGTTTTGCCTTCCGATTGCGTGGCGATCTCAAGTTGTTTTTCCAGCTCAGGGATCTTGCCGTACTGTAGTTCGGACATCCGTGCCAGATCCCCTACGCGACGCGCCTGCTCAATGGCAATTTTAGCCTGCTCCAGCTCCGCCTTGATTGTCTGGGTGCCAGAGAGGGAGGCTTTCTCAGCTTTCCACTCTTCTTCCAGCTCAGAATACTGACGCTCTTTCTCGTCCAGTTCTTCGTTGAGCATATCAAGGCGTTTCTTGCTCGCTTCATCAGACTCTTTGTTCAGCGCCTGCTGTTCCAGCTTGAGCTGGATAATACGGCGATCGAGTCGGTCCAGCTCTTCCGGTTTCGAGTCAATCTGCATACGGATGCTGGACGCCGCTTCATCGATAAGGTCAATGGCTTTATCCGGCAACTGACGGTCGGCAATGTAACGATGCGAAAGCGTCGCCGCCGCAACGATGGCCGGGTCGGTGATCTGCACGTGATGGTGCAGCTCATAACGCTCTTTCAGACCACGCAAAATGGCGATGGTATCTTCTACGCTTGGTTCAGCGACAAACACCTTCTGGAAACGACGCTCCAGCGCGGCATCTTTTTCAATGTACTGACGGTACTCGTCCAGCGTAGTGGCGCCGACGCAGTGAAGTTCACCGCGCGCCAGCGCAGGTTTCAGCATGTTCCCGGCATCCATTGCGCCGTCAGCTTTACCCGCCCCCACCATGGTGTGCAGTTCGTCGATAAACAGGATGACGTTACCTTCCTGTTTCGCCAGATCGTTCAGCACGCCTTTCAGACGCTCTTCAAATTCACCGCGGTATTTCGCCCCGGCCACCAGCGCGCCCATATCCAGCGCCAGTACGCGACGGCCTTTCAGCCCTTCGGGCACTTCGCCATTAACGATACGCTGCGCCAGCCCTTCAACGATGGCGGTTTTACCGACGCCTGGCTCACCAATCAGCACCGGGTTGTTTTTGGTACGACGTTGCAGTACCTGGATTGTCCGGCGGATTTCTTCGTCGCGGCCGATCACCGGGTCAAGTTTGCCCTGCTCGGCACGTTCGGTCAGGTCGACCGTAAATTTCTTCAAAGCCTGACGTTGGTCTTCGGCTCCCTGGTCGTTCACGCTTTCACCTCCGCGCATTTTCTCAATCGCCTGGGTCACATTAGCGGTGGTTGCACCGGCGGATTTCAGCAGGTCGGTTAAGGTACCGCGTGATTCAAGCGCCGCCAGAACAAAGAGCTCTGACGAAATAAAGTTGTCCCCACGTTTTTGCGCCAGCTTGTCGCAAAGGTTCAGCACGCGCACCAGATCCTGCGACGGCTGCACGTCGCCGCCGGTACCTTCGACCTGCGGTAAACGGCTCAGCGCCTGATCGATGGCGGTGCGTAACTGGCCGGCATTAATGCCAGCGGACGTTAATAAAGGACGTACCGATCCCCCTTCCTGATTCAGCAAGGCGCTCATTAAATGAAGAGGTTCGATAAATTGGTTGTCGTGCCCCAGTGCAAGGGACTGGGCATCGGCGAGAGCAAGCTGGAATTTATTAGTAAGACGATCCAGACGCATAACTCCTCCCATAACAGGTCAAATTTGCTACTGGAGATTAAATGAGGTCATCCCTCAATTATTCAAGGTTAATAACCTGAATTATGTGAAAAGAAAACGGCGCGTACCGGATCGTCTTGATTCTTTAGGTTATATCAGCCAAATGAAACTTGCCATACGGCCTGTCGTCTTGTCGCGGCGATAGGAGAAAAAATCACCCTTTTCGGTGAAGGTACAGCGATCTCCGCCGAAGATTTGGGTCACACCGACGTTATTCAGGCGCTGGCGGGCAAGCTGGTAAATATCGGCTAGATATTTATCTCCGGAAGCCACAAACGCTTCGACCGCTTGCGGATCTTTTTCCATAAAGGCATCGCGCACTTCGGGCCCGACCTCAAATGCCTGCGGGCCAATCGCCGGGCCAAGCCAGGCGATGAGATTTGCAGAATCGTCCTGGAAGCAGGCGACGGTCTCTTCCAGCACGCCTTCGCACAGGCCTCGCCATCCGGCGTGAGCAGCAGCCACTTCAGTTCCTGCCTGATTGCAGAACAACACCGGCAGGCAATCAGCAGTCATCACCGCGCAAACCGTTCCCGGCGTATTGCTGTACGAAGCATCGGCGCGTTTAGACGCATAGGGCTCACCCGTCAGCTTAAGCACCGCTTTACCGTGCACCTGCTCAAGCCAGACCGGTTTTGAAGGAAGGTTTCCCGCAGCAAAGAGGCGTTTACGGTTCTCTTCAACGTGCTCCAGGTTATCGCCACAATGCGCACCGAGGTTCAGAGACTCCCACGCGCCCTGGCTCACGCCACCGATACGGGTTGAACTACAGGCGGCCACGCCTTCAGGCAGTGGCCACTCCGGGACAATCAGTTTGGTCATAACCAGTCCACGTGATCCTTATGTTCTTCGAAATCTGCGCGCATCGCGTCGATAAGTTCCACCATATCCTGTGGGATCGGCGCATGCCATTCCATCTGAATTCCGGTGATTGGGTGGTAAAGACGCAGCATCGTCGCATGCAGCGCCTGGCGATCGAATTTACGCAGCACGGAGATGAATTCATCCGATGCGCCCTTTGGTGGACGCGGACGACCGCCGTAAACCGGGTCACCCACCAGCGGATGGGTAATATGCGCCATGTGCACGCGGATCTGGTGAGTACGCCCGGTTTCCAGGCGCAGACGCAGGCGGGTATGAATACGGAAATGTTCCATGATGCGGTAATGGGTTACCGCCGGTTTACCCATCGGGTGTACGGACATATGCGTACGCTTGGTTGGGTGACGGCTGATAGGCTCTTCCACCGTGCCGCCAGAGGTCATATGACCAATCGCCACCGCTTCATACTCACGGGTGATTTCGCGCAGTTGCAACGATTCCACCAGGCGAGTCTGGGCGGGAATCGTCTTCGCCACTACCATCAGACCCGTGGTGTCTTTATCCAGACGGTGAACAATACCGGCACGCGGTACGTCGGCAATCGGCGGATAATAATGAAGGAGTGCGTTAAGTACCGTACCGTCAGGATTGCCCGCGCCCGGGTGAACAACAAAGTCGCGCGGCTTGTTGATGACCAGAATGTCGTCATCTTCGTAGACGATATCCAGCGGGATATCCTGCGGCTCGAAGCGGATTTCCTCTTCGATTTCAGCATTGATGGCGACAGCTTCCCCACCAAACACTTTCTCTTTTGGTTTGTCCCAGATCTTGCCGTTTACCAGCACGCGCTGGTCAAGGATCCATTCTTTTATGCGTGAACGCGAATAATCAGGGAACAATTCGGCCAAAGCCTGATCTAAGCGTTGACCGAGCTGATTTTCGGAGACTGTTGCGGTGAGTTCTACTCGTTGTGCCATAAACTGCTTCTTCGTTTAACGTTGGGTTTTACGGCTTTGCCGTTTAATATAGTGTGCTATTGTAGCTGGTCTTAATCGGGAGCAGGAACTGAGTTTCTCCCGGACAAACATTTGAGGAAAGTCAAAACGTCATGACGCGCATGAAATATCTGGTGGCAGCGGCCACGTTGAGCCTGGCTTTGGTGGGCTGCTCCGGTTCGAATGAACAGGTCCCTGACAATCCGCCGAATGAAATCTATGCGACTGCACAACAAAAGTTGCAGGACGGTAACTGGAAACAGGCGATAACGCAACTGGAAGCGTTGGATAATCGCTATCCGTTTGGTCCGTATTCGCAGCAGGTACAGTTAGATCTTATCTACGCCTACTACAAAAATGCCGATCTGCCGCTGGCTCAGGCAACGATCGATCGTTTCATGCGTCTGAACCCTACCCATCCTAACATCGATTACGTGATGTACATGCGCGGCCTGACTAACATGGCGCTGGATGACAGTGCATTGCAGGGCTTCTTCGGGGTGGATCGTTCTGACCGTGACCCGCAACATGCGCGTGATGCTTTCAATGACTTCTCCAAACTGGTGCGTAGCTACCCGAACAGCCAGTACATTACCGATGCCACTAAGCGTCTGGTGTTCCTGAAAGATCGTCTGGCGAAATATGAGTACTCCGTTGCGGAATACTACACCCGCCGTGGCGCATGGGTTGCCGTGGTTAACCGTGTAGAAGGCATGCTGCGTGATTATCCGGATACCCAAGCCACGCGTGATGGCCTGAAGCTGATGGAAAATGCGTATCGCCAGATGCAGATGACGGCTCAGGCTGACAAAGTGGCGAAAATCATCGCCGCGAACAGCAGCAACACCTGATACCGCTACAACGCATAACGGCAGCCCGCGGGCTGCCGTTTTTTTATTCTTTCAGACTTACGCTGAAGCGGTTTAGCTTCAACACATCCATTCAACTATGACCGCAATTGTTGGCTTCGACAATGTAAATCTCACCTCTTCCTGCCCTGCCTCACAAAAAAGATTCCCTGACAAAAACCGACAAAATAACGTGATCTAAATCACACATTTTGACATTGGGTCGGGTATGCTGGAATCACCAAGACGGAAAGACAAGAGGTAAAATTTATGACAATGAACATTACCAGTAAACAAATGGAAATTACTCCGGCAATCCGCCAGCACGTCGCAGACCGTCTCGCCAAACTGGATAAATGGCAAACACATTTGATTAATCCACATATCATCCTGTCCAAGGAGCCGCAGGGTTTCATCGCTGATGCAACTATCAATACTCCAAACGGCCATCTGGTCGCCAGCGCAAAACACGAGGATATGTACACCGCAATTAACGATTTGATCAACAAGCTGGAACGGCAGCTCAATAAAGTGCAACACAAAGGTGAAGCACGTCGCGCCGCAACCTCGGTGAAAGACGCCAGCTTCGCGGAAGAAGTTGAAGAAGAGTAATCCTCTAAAATTGAGTGTACCGACAACGCGCCTTCGGGCGCGTTTTTTATTGACAGGATCAAAACAGTGCAGGTACTTTAACCCTATCATTTTCAGGATGACCTTATGAAACAGACGCCGTTTTTCTTCGCATTCTTTTTTACCTTCCCCTGACCGGGAGGCGTTTCGTCGTGTGATAAAGAATGCGAAGACGAACAACAAGGCCTCCCACACCGGGAGGCCTTTTTTATTGATAACGATAAAATGAGACAGACAACACTATGACACCGGAAAACCCGCTCCTGGATTTACGCGTAAAAATCAGTGCACTCGACGAAAAATTACTGGCCCTGCTGGCCGAACGCCGCGCGCTCGCCATTGAAGTGGGCAAAGCGAAGCTCGAGTCCCATCGGCCGGTGCGCGATATCGATCGCGAACGTGATTTACTGGAACGGTTGATTCAACTCGGCAAAGCGCATCATCTGGATGCGCACTACATCACCCGCCTGTTCCAGCTCATCATTGAAGATTCCGTTCTGACGCAACAGGCCCTGCTCCAGCAGCATCTGAACAAAACCAACCCGCACTCTGCTCGTATCGCTTTCCTCGGCCCGAAAGGCTCCTATTCTCATCTGGCGGCTCGCCAGTACGCAGCCCGCCATTTCGAAGAGTTTATTGAGAGCGGTTGCGCGAAATTTGCAGACATTTTCAACCAGGTCGAAACCGGCCAGGCAGATTACGCCGTGGTGCCTATTGAGAACACCAGTTCCGGCGCCATCAACGATGTTTACGATTTGCTCCAGCACACCAGCCTGTCGTTAGTCGGCGAGTTGACCATCCCTATCGATCACTGTGTGCTGGTCTCTGGCTCAACCGATCTGAGTCAGATCGAAACGGTGTACAGTCACCCGCAGCCGTTCCAGCAGTGCAGCCAGTTCCTGAACCGTTATCCGCACTGGAAAATTGAGTACACCGAAAGCACCTCGGCGGCGATGGAAAAAGTGGCGCAGGCAAACTCTCCTGCCGTCGCGGCTCTCGGTAGCGAAGCGGGCGGCGCGCTGTATGGCTTACAGGTGCTGGAACGCAATCTGGCCAACCAGACGCAGAATATCACCCGTTTCGTGGTTCTGGCCCGCAAGGCCATCAACGTGTCGGACCAGGTCCCGGCGAAAACCACCCTGTTGATGGCGACCGGCCAGCAGGCGGGTGCGCTGGTTGAAGCGCTGCTGGTGCTGCGTAATCACAACCTGATCATGACGAAGCTGGAATCCCGCCCAATACATGGCAACCCGTGGGAAGAGATGTTCTATCTCGACGTTCAGGCCAACCTGGAGTCTGCATCCATGCAGAAAGCCCTGCGCGAACTGGGCGAGATCACACGCTCCATGAAAGTGCTGGGCTGCTATCCGAGCGAAACCGTGGTCCCGGTCGATCCGGCTTAATGTTCGATAAAGCGGCTTTTCTTCATCCCTGCCACATTTACAGGCAGGGTGAAGATGGCACCGGAAAGCGGGTATTTCTCCAGCTCCTCCGCCTCCATATTTTCCCGCGTGGTGGTGATAAACAGCGTTTTCATATCGTCGCCGCCAAAGCAGACCATTGTCGGGCAGCGTACCGGCAGCCGGTGCTCTTCCAGCTGTTCGCCTTGCGGTGAAAACCGTGCGATACGCCAGCCGTCAAACAGTGCGCTCCAGTAGCAGCCTTCCTCATCCATTGCCGCACCGTCGGGAATACCGTCTCCCTCGCTAAACCGGCGAAACTCTTCGCGCTTACCGGGTTCCCCCTGCACATCAAGCGGCGTACGGTAGATCACACCGTTCGGTGTATCAGAAGTAAACATCCACCGTTTGTCAGGACTAAACGCTAAACCGTTATGCCCCTGGATATCGCACTGGATCACTTTCGGCGTCAGGTCGTTGTCGATACGCATCAACATGGCCCCGTTATAATCTCCCGCCCCCCAGAACGTGCCCGCATAAAACCGTCCCTGATGGTCGGTGCCTCCATCGTTAAAGCGTGCAAGCTGCGGGTTGGACGGGTTATCGCAAACCTTACGCTGGAGCAGGCCGTGTTTATCGGTCAGCCAGATGGCATTTCGCATTGCGACGATAAATCCGCCGCGTTCACGCAGGGCAAAACACCCAACTTCTTCATGGAATGAGAGCACCGAGTGTTCCGCGGTGGGCAGATGGTACCGATGGATCTCCCCTTCCAGGATATCCGCCCAGTAGAGCGCCTTCTCTTCTGCACTCCACGTCGGGCATTCAGGCAGATGCCCGGTATAGTTCAACAGCAGCTGCGGTTCAGCCATGACAGTTCCCCAAAATGAAAAAAGCCAGCAATGCTGGCTTTCAGTATATACATCATTAGATTACTGGCGACTGTCATTTGCCTGGCGCAACAGCGTGCGGCTTTCACTCTGGAATCGCGTGGCGTAATCACCGAACCAGTGCTCCACTTTACGGAAACTGTCGATAAACGCTTGTTTATCGCCGTGTTCCAGCAAGGTGATCGCTTCGCCAAAACGCTGATAGTAGCGCTTGATCAGCGCCAGGTTATTTTCAGACGACATGATGATGTCGGCGTAAAGCTGTGGATCCTGGGCAAACAGTCGCCCCACCATCGCCAGCTCCAGACGATAGATTGGCGAGGAAAGCGCCAGCAATTGTTCAAGCTGAACGTTCTCTTCCGCCAGGTGCAGACCATAGGCGAAGGTTGCAAAGTGGCGCAGCGCCTGAATAAACGCCATGTTCTGATCGTGCTCAACCGCACTGATACGGTGCAAACGTGCCCCCCAGACCTGAATCTGTTCCAGGAACCACTGATACGCTTCCGGCTGACGACCGTCGCAGTAAACCACTACCTGCTTCGCCAGGCTGCCGCTGTCCGGGCCAAACATCGGGTGTAACCCAAGCACGGGCCCGGTGTGCGCCGCCAGCATTGCCTGTAGAGGACCATTTTTAACGGACGCCAGATCCACCAGAATGCAATCTTCCGGCAGCGGAGGAAGTTTCGCGATAATCTGCTCCGTCACATGAATCGGTACGCTGACGATAACCATTCCGGCATCCTTCATGAGTTCCGGTGCATGCGGCCAGTCCTCTTTTTCCAGGATGCGCACCTGATAGCCAGAAAGCGTCAGCATTTTTTCAAACAGACGCCCCATCTGGCCGCCGCCACCGACAATCACCACCGGACGCAGCGACGGACAGAGGGTTTTGAAGCCCTTGTCGTTTTCGCTGGAATAGGATTCCCGCATCACACGACGCAGGACATCTTCAATTAAGTCCGGTGAAACGCCCAGCGCCTGTGCCTCTTTACGGCGGGAGGCGAGCATAGAGGCCTCACGCTCCGGAACGTAAATTGGCAGGCCGTATTTGCTTTTAACTTCGCCGACCTCAGCAACCAGTGCCATGCGGCGCGCCAGCAGGTCCAGCAACGCCTTATCCACTTCATCAATTTGATCGCGTAATGCGGTCAATTCAGCAACCATAACTATCCTCTTATGCCAGACGCGTCGCCAGCTGGCCGTTCAAATCTTTGTGGATCTCACGCAGTAGCGCATCAGTGGTTTCCCAGCTGATGCAAGCATCCGTGACGGAGACGCCGGGCTTCATCGCGCTACGCGGCTGTTCCGATGACTGATTGCCTTCATGAATATTACTTTCAATCATCAGGCCGATAATTGAACGGTTACCATCTTTAATCTGTGCAATCACAGATTCTGCAACCGCAGGCTGGCGACGGTAATCTTTATTCGAATTACCATGACTGCAATCTACCATCAGCGCCGGACGCAGTCCCGCCTGTTCCATCTCTTTTTCACACTGCGCGACATCCGCCGGGCTGTAGTTTGGCGCTTTACCGCCGCGCAGGATCACATGCCCGTCCGGGTTGCCCTGAGTTTGCAGCAGGCATACCTGGCCCGCCTGGTTGATCCCGACAAAACGATGGGGCATAGCGGCGGCGCGCATGGCGTTAATCGCCGTAGCCAGGCTGCCGTCGGTACCGTTTTTAAAACCAACCGGCATAGACAGGCCAGACGCCATCTCGCGGTGGGTTTGCGACTCGGTGGTGCGCGCCCCAATCGCAGACCAGCTAAACAGATCGCCGAGGTACTGCGGGCTGTTCGGATCCAGCGCTTCGGTTGCCAGCGGCAGCCCCATGCTGACCAGCTCCACCAGCAGGCGACGCGCAATCTTCAGGCCCGCTTCCACATCAAACGAGCCATCCATGTGCGGATCGTTAATCAACCCTTTCCAGCCAACCGTAGTACGTGGCTTTTCAAAATAGACGCGCATCACCAGATAGAGGCTATCGCTGACCTCCTCCGCTAATGCTTTAAATCGACGAGCGTACTCAATGGCGGTTTCAGGATCGTGAATGGAGCAAGGACCACATACCACCAGCAGGCGCGGATCGCGGCCTGCGATAATGTCAGAAATAGTCTGGCGCGAGTGCTCAATCTGAGCTTCCTGCGCGACGCTCAGCGGGAATTCCGCCTTCAGTTGATCTGGGGTGATTAACACCTGTTCGTCAGTGATATGTACGTTGTTCAGCGCGTCTTTTTGCATGATTGCGATCCTGTCAAACTCGTTTGCGATAGTGGTTTTCCTCAAAGAGGTGACACAACGATATCACATCAAGTAAAGATTTCAATCCAAAAAACGTACACATTACTTTACAGAAGTCCTTTAATTGCAAAATTCATGGCCTAAAACCGTAAATTTAAAATTACACACGCACACTTGTAAGCCAGGCTATGCTCACAAAAAGGAGAATAGCCATGCGTTCAATTACTCTCATGTTGTTGTCGCTGATTTTGTCGGGTTGCCAGATCAATCCTTATACTTTTCAGCCTGGCTGGACCAGCCCGGACTGGTTCACTGCCGGTAAAGAAGACGCTATGAATGGTGTTCCGGTTAAAGATAACCAGGCGCTGGCCGATAGTTTTAATGACCCTCAGGTTGATCGAGGGGAATATCTTCGTGGCTACGCTGACGGACAGAAAAAAATATGCGAAGAGGGCTTTATTCACGCCTGGGGATTAGCGGGAAAATCATTTCCTGCCAGCTGCGATACAACTGAAAATGCAGTAAAACTGCATGAATCCTGGCAACAAGGATTGGATGAAAGTATGCGTTCCAGCAGGCTTAATTGAGCCTGCCTTAATTCCTCTGAATATAGCTCACTGTAAGATTTAGCTTAGGTCAAAACAGGGATATTTCTGACATAATGACGGCTTTGATAAACAATGGTATTCTGCCGACAATTCTTAAGGACATCTATTTCCGGGGCGGTTTGGCGGATTCTGATGAGAAATGCAATCTTGATCGCTTTGCTCCGACTCCCCCTGGCGCTAATGCTGTTCATTTTAGTGGCCCCTGCAAAGGCAGGCTCGTTCACTGAAACGGATAAATCAGTACGTTCGATTGTTTCTGGTATTGTGAGCTACACCCGATGGCCAGCACTGTCTGGCCAGCCTAAGCTCTGTATTTATGCCTCTTCCCATTTCAGACAGGCGCTCAGCAGTGAAGATGAACACAACCCGTTGCCCTATAGTCCTGTCATTGTGCATAGCGATCGGGAAGCACTCACAGCAAGGTGCGATGCCCTCTATTTCGGGAGCGAGTCGCCAGCAAAACAACAGGAAATAATAAATCAATATCAGGACCAGGCGTTGCTATTAATGTCAGAACAAAATCCTGAATGCGTTATTGGCAGCGCATTTTGTCTGATAATAGAGCACAACCAGGTCAGGTTTTCCGTAAATCTGGATGCGCTGGCGCGCAGTGGCGTAAGAGTCAATCCGGATGTATTAATGCTCGCACGGAATAAGAAGCATGAATAAGGAAGTCGTACCAACACCGCGTCCGACGTTTAAAAGAACGTTGCGGCGAATCAGCATGATAAGCGTCATTATAACGATGACGTTTATATGGTTGCTGCTGTGTTTCGCTTCCGTGGTGACATTAAAGCAATACGCGCAAAAAAACCTCGAACTTACCGGCGCCACCATGAGCCACAGCCTTGAAGCCTCTCTGGTGTTCAACGATGCCATGGCAGCAAATGAAACGCTGGCGACCCTCGGCAAGCAGGGGCAGTTTGCCGTGGCGGAAGTGCTTAATGCACATCATAAACGGTTTGCCTGGTGGTCGTGGAACCCGGCGGATAATACCGACACGCTGGGCGCGCTGGTCAACCGGTGGCTGTTCCCTGTTCCTGTCGCACAGCCCATCATACATAACGGCAATGTGATTGGCGAAATTCGTCTGACCGCACGCGACAGCCTGATTAGCCACTTTATCTGGCTCTCGTTTGCAGTCCTCACCGGGTGCATTCTTTTTGCTTCTGCCGTCGCATTGACCATCACCCGCTCGCTACATCATGGCATGGTTGTTGAAATGCAAAACATCACTGACGTTGTGCATGACGTTCGCACCAACCGCAACTTTTCTCGCCGGGTAACAGAAGGCCGCATTGAAGAGTTCCACCAGTTTGGAGAAGACTTCAACAGCCTGCTGGATGAAATGGAAGAGTGGCAGCTCAAACTACAGGCGAAAAACGCTCAACTGTTGCGTACCGCCATGCACGATCCGCTCACGGGGCTTGCAAACCGCGCCGCGTTTCGCAACAACATTGCAGCATTAATGAATGACGCTTCGGCAAAAACCAATTCCGCCCTGCTATTTCTGGACGGTGATAACTTCAAGTTTATCAATGACACCTGGGGTCATGCCGCGGGTGACTGCGTTCTGATCGAAGCCGCAAAAAGGATGGTCGAATTTGGCGAAAAACGTCATCAGTCTTACCGTCTTGGCGGCGACGAATTTGCCATGATCCTTTACGGCGTCCACACCGCGCGTGAGGTCGAATATATTTGCGCTGCGCTGTCGCAGCAATTTATCCGTCCGTTTGATCTGCATAACGGGCACACAGCATCAATGTCACTCAGCATTGGCTTTGCTCTGGCGTGGGAAAATGCCTCCGTTGAGGCCTTACTGGAGCAAGCCGATCGCAATATGTATCTGGTCAAAAACCAGCGTTCGAAAACAATATCCTGAAAGGAAGACGATATGTTAAAGCGATATTTTGCGCCGTTGTTACTGGCATCACTGGCAATGTCCGGATGCCAGTCATCCCCTGAAGGGAAATTCACGCCAGAGCAAATCGCGGCCATGAAATCCTATGGCTTTAACGAACTGAATGGCGACTGGTCTCTGGGCCTGTCAGATAAGATCCTGTTTGATAAAAATGACGCCAGGCTGCGCCCGGAAAGTGAAACGCAGATCCAGACTATGGCCTCACGCCTGGCGGCAACCGGCCTGAACCACGCCCGGATGGATGGCCATACGGATAACTATGGCGAAGAGAGCTACAACGAAGTGCTTTCGTTAAAACGTGCCAATGTTGTGGCGGATGCCTGGGCGAAGGGCGCGAACATCCCGCGCAGCAACCTCACCACGCGGGGCTTAGGCAAAAAATACCCTGTCAGCAGCAACCGCACTGCACAGGGGCGCGCTGAAAACCGCCGGGTTGCGGTAGTCATCAGCACGCCTTAAGGCTATTTAACGGATGTTCCGGCGAGCGACACGCCTGAAACCGCTCGCCAGCGCAGCCAGTCAATCACAATAAAGACCACCAGACTGACGCCCATTACCGGCAACGCCAGCCCCAGCAGGAGGCTTATCAGGAACGTCACTCCCCTTCCCCACAGCGGCAATGCCAGCCAGCTTTGACAGAGCGTCTGTACCGGGTTCGCGGCTGACGTTGCAGGGCGACGCATCCACCACATCCGGTATCCCCAGATAATCAACACGCACAGCGCAACGCCAAACGCGATGAGCAGCAGCTGATTTGCCAGACCAAACAGGATCCCCATATGGAAATCCACGCCCCAGCGGGTGAGTTTAGCCATCAGCGGGAAATCCCCGAAGCGAGTGCTGTCCAGCACCTTCAGTGAGTGGGGATCCACGACAACGGCATCAACCTGCGTCGGCCAGCGGCGATCGATTTCCGTCACCGTCCAGGCCCGGTCGTCCCTGCTTGCCGGGCGGATCTCAACCTTTTTCGCATCAATTCCTGACTGGCGGGCGGCCTGCAATACGCTGTCAAAAAGCGACAGTTCAACAGGCATTTCAGGCATCGTCATTCCCCCGTGATGACCACGATGTTCGGCGTGTTCATCCCTCATTTCCGGCGCACCGGAAAGGGTGGTATTTACCTGCGGCGTCAGCCAGTTCATCTCTGCACGCAGCTTATCGACGTTGCCACCGGCCCATTGTGACCAGGTTAACCCGGTGACTGAGAACAGCAGCATTCCCGTCAGTAACGTCCAGCCTAAAATCACATGCAGGCGACGACGATTCTGGAAACGATTGTTAATACGGCGCTTCGGTCGGGTGTAGAACCACAGCGCGATCCCGCCCAGGGCAGCAACCCACATCCACGAGGCGGCTAACTCGCTATAGAGGCGCCCGATGTTGCCCAGCATCAGCGAGGTATGCAGATAATCGATAGTCTGACGCAGCGGTAAAATCCCGCTGGTGCCGTACACAGTCATATCCCCTCGAACCTCAAGGCTGGCGGGATCAATAAAAATAGCCCGATGCTCGGAGGGACCCAGCGCCGGGTCGGCAAACATCACGCGGGTCGTTTCACCCTCTTCCAGCCCCGGACGAACAGCATGTAAACGCAGCGCTGAACCCACGGCCTTTTCTGCCACGGCAATTTGTTCAGCAAGAGGCTGCGCCTCACCAACGGCATCCGTGTGGAGTGCATAATGGTACAGCGCATTTTCAAGCTGCGGCGTGGCGACATACAGCGTACCGGTCAGCGCTGCGAAGAAGATAAACGGACCGACAAACAGCCCGATATAGAAATGGAGGCGACGCAGCAGGTTTCCCCATGCCGCGCGCGGAGTGCAGGTAGTCATACTTTTCCTTTTTAAGGCAAAAAGTGAGTGATTTTGTTTTAAAGGGAGAAAGCAGACCGACGCGGCGGCGCGCGGGTATCGGGGTAAAGCCAGGGGAAGAAGTGCCAGTGGCTGACCGCCTGACGAGGCGGCTTCACGCGCAGCCGCTGCAACACCACGCTGAGCAGAACGATAAGCGCCAGCATCACGCCAGGCACATGCGCTAACAGCACGCAGTAGCCGCATGCTTCAGCATGGTCAACTGGCATAGAATGCGTCATATCACCATGATGCTCGTCCACCGACATCATGCTCATGTCGTGGTGCATGCCCGGCATGGCGCTCATGGGATCTTTTTGCAGCGAGACGGAGATCAGCGGCGCCACGACGATCAGCAGGATCGCAAACAGCGCGGTCAATGCCGCTGCGCGTTTCCAGCTATGCTGATGCAGTACGTTATCCACTTACCCTCCACCCAAGAGGCGAACATTGTAAATGATTTATGACGGAAGGGTTAACGCGAGAGGTGCGATGAGATAAAAAAAGGGCCAGCCTTTCGGCCAGCCCTTTCTAACAGGATGTCGCTTAAGCGAATCTTAGTTCAGACGCTCTTTAATACGAGCAGACTTACCAGTACGCTCACGCAGGTAGTACAGTTTAGCTTTACGTACAGCACCACGACGTTTAACAGCAATGCTGTCAACTACCGGAGAGTGAGTCTGGAAGACACGCTCAACGCCTTCGCCGTTGGAAATTTTACGAACAGTGAATGCAGAGTGCAGACCGCGGTTACGAATAGCGATAACCACGCCCTCGAATGCCTGCAGACGTTTTTTGGAACCTTCAACAACCCATACTTTCACTTCCACGGTGTCACCTGGACGGAAGGAAGGTACGTCCTGCTTCATCTGCTCTTGTTCAAGTTGCTTAATAATGTTGCTCATAATTTAATCTCTTATCCTGGGTAAACTGATATTCGGGAGCGTATTACGCTTTCCCATCATGTTCATGCTGCTGGTGCGCGTGTTCAGTTTTGAACTCGGCCAGCAACTTTGCTTGCTCTTCAGTCAGAGCCAGGTTTTCCAGAAGTTCAGGTCTTCTAAGCCAGGTTCGGCCCAGCGACTGCTTCAAACGCCAGCGACGTATCTCGGCATGGTTTCCAGACAGTAACACTGCCGGGACTTCCATCCCTTCTAACACTTCAGGACGAGTATAGTGTGGACAGTCCAGCAACCCATCGGCAAAGGAATCTTCCGTTGCCGAAGCTTCATGGCCCAGAACCCCCGGAATAAACCGGGCGACGGAGTCAATCAGCGTCATTGCCGGTAACTCACCACCGCTGAGAACGTAATCGCCGATAGACCATTCTTCGTCAATCTCGGTTTGAATTACGCGCTCATCTATTCCTTCGTAGCGACCACAGACCAGAATCAGTTTTTGATTCGTCGCCAGTTCGCTCACGCCCGCTTGATCAAGCTTGCGTCCCTGAGGTGACAGATAAATCACCTTCGCGCCTTCACCTGCCGCGGCTTTTGCTGTGTGAATGGCGTCCCGTAAGGGTTGCACCATCATCAACATCCCCGGTCCGCCGCCGTAAGGACGATCGTCCACGGTACGGTGCCGGTCGTGCGTGAAGTCACGAGGACTCCAGCTCTGGATGCTCAGCAGGCCATTCTTTACTGCCCGGCCAGTTACCCCGTAATCGGTAATCGCGCGGAACATTTCAGGAAACAGGCTAATTATGCCAATCCACATAGCGCCGTCTTTTACCGTTTATCCGGAGAATTTAAAAACCAGGATCCCAATCTACTTCAATGGTTTGAGTAGTGAGATCGACTTTCTTGATAACCTGTCCATCGAGGAACGGAACCAACCGCTCCTTGATGCCAAATGCATCTTTCAGGTTTGCCTTAATGACGAGAACGTCATTTGACCCGGTTTCCATCATGTCGATGACTTTCCCCAGGCTGTAGCCTTCAGTGGTCACTACCTGGCAACCCATAAGGTCTTTCCAGTAGTAGTCACCCTCTTCCAGCTGCGGCAACTGCGACGAATCCACGACAATCTCACAATTAGTCAGCGCATTCGCGGCATCACGATCGTCAATGCCTTTCAGCTTGATGATGATGTCCTGATTGTGGTGACGCCAGCTTTCCAGCTCGACCTCTTCCCACTTACCGGCTTTCTGGATAAACCAGGGCTGGTAATCAAAAATGCTATCAGCGTCTTCAGTGGAGGAAAACACTCTGAGCCAACCACGGATACCGTAGCAAGAACCCATTTTTCCCAATACGATCGGTTCAACAGGTGCTTTATTGCTCATCATGACCACCGTGACAGATTAAGCTGCTTTGTTTGCTGCTTTGATCAGCGTAGCAACGCGATCGGAAACAGTAGCGCCCTGGCCAACCCAGTGAGCGATACGATCCAGATCCAGACGGGTTTCTTCTTCTGCGCCAGCGGCCAGTGGGTTGAAGAAACCAACGCGCTCGATGAAGCGACCGTTGCGTGCATTACGGCTGTCAGTCACAACAACCTGGTAGAACGGACGCTTTTTAGCGCCGTGACGTGCTAAACGAATAGTTACCATAACATCCTCTTGTGTGAATAAAACAACCGGGCCCCATCGAGGAACGGAGCCCGGGTGTCATATTAAAAGCCCGAAAATTTTACTCATTTTCGGGCAAAAAGCAATCTCAAAAGCGATTATCGCCCAGGAAAACCGGGCGGCATCATGCCTTTCATGCCGCGCATCATCTTCGCCATGCCGCCTTTCTTCATTTTCTTCATCATGCGCTGCATGTCGTCGAACTGTTTCAGAAGGCGGTTTACGTCCTGCACCTGCATGCCGCAACCGGCAGCGATACGGCGTTTACGGGAACCTTTGATGATTTCTGGCTTCGCGCGCTCTTTCAGCGTCATCGAGTTGATGATGGCCTCCATACGCACCAGCACTTTGTCATCCATCTGGGATTTGACGTTGTCCGGGATCTGGCCCATGCCTGGCAGTTTGCCCATCAGGCTTGCCATGCCGCCCATGTTTTTCATCTGACGCAGCTGCTCAAGGAAGTCGGTCAGATCGAAACCGTCACCTTTTTTCAGCTTGCTGGCGAGTTTTTCCGCCTGGGCGCGGTCAACCTTGCTTTCAATATCTTCGATCAGCGACAGCACGTCGCCCATGCCGAGGATACGGGAGGCAATACGATCCGGATGGAACGGCTCCAGCGCTTCGGTTTTCTCGCCCACGCCGAGGAACTTAATTGGCTTACCGGTAATATGACGAATAGACAGCGCCGCACCGCCGCGGGCATCGCCGTCGACTTTGGTCAGCACCACGCCGGTTAACGGCAGGGCTTCGTTAAACGCTTTTGCGGTGTTTGCCGCATCCTGACCGGTCATGGCGTCAACAACAAACAGGGTCTCTACTGGATTGATAGAGGCATGAACCTGCTTGATTTCGTCCATCATCGCTTCGTCAACGTGCAGTCGACCGGCGGTATCCACCAGCAGCACGTCGTAGAATTTCAGCTTCGCCTCTTTCAGCGCCGCGTTAACGATGTCGACAGGCTTCTGGGCCACGTCGGACGGGAAGAAGTCCACGCCAACCTGCTCGGCCAGCGTTTCCAGCTGTTTGATCGCCGCCGGGCGATACACGTCCGCCGACACCACCAGCACCTTTTTCTTGTGCTTTTCGCGCAGGAATTTCCCCAGCTTACCGACGCTGGTGGTTTTACCCGCACCTTGCAGACCCGCCATCAGCACGACGGCCGGCGGCTGAGCCGCCAGGTTAAGCACCTGGTTCTCTTCGCCCATCGCCGAAACCAGCTCGTTACGGACGATTTTGACGAACTCCTGACCCGGAGTCAGGCTCTTGTTCACTTCATGGCCAACCGCTTTCTCTTTCACGCGGTTGATAAAGTCACGCACGACCGGCAACGCGACGTCTGCTTCCAGCAGCGCCATGCGCACTTCGCGCAGCGTTTCCTTGATGTTCTCTTCGGTGAGGCGTCCACGGCCGCTGATGTTGCGCAGCGTGCGCGACAAACGATCGGTTAAATTATCAAACATTGTCTCTCGCCTGGGGTAGAAACGTTAGGTCGCCTGGGCGACACATACACAGAATTTTGCCGGAGTATAACATGAAGGCGCCTTTGTTGTTATGCAACGGTTGGAGCAGGCGTCACGTAACGTTATACTGCTTCTCTTTCTTATTAAGACAACTGTCGACGCCTATATGCCTGTTTTCGCACTGATCGCCCTTGTTGCCTACTCTGTCAGCCTCGCGCTGATCATTCCTGGCCTGCTGCAAAAAAACAGCGGCTGGCGGCGCATGGCTATTCTTTCGGCAGTGATCGCTCTGATTAGCCACGCCTTTGCGCTGGAATCACGCATTATCCCCGGCGACGGCAGCGTGCAAAATCTGAGCGTACTGAACGTCGGCTCGCTGGTCAGCCTGATGATCTGTACGGTCATGACCATTGTCGCGTCTAAAAACCGTGGCTGGCTGCTGCTGCCGATAGTCTACGCCTTTGCGCTGATCAATCTGGCGTTAGCCACGTTCATGCCCAATGAGTTTATTACTCACCTGGAAGCCACGCCGGGGATGCTGGTGCATATCGGCCTGTCGCTCTTTGCCTACGCGACGCTGATCATCGCCGCCCTTTACGCCATGCAGCTCGCCTGGATTGACTACCAGCTGAAAAATAAAAAGCTGGCGTTTAACCACGAAATGCCGCCGCTGATGGTGATTGAGCGTAAGATGTTCCACATCACCCAGGTCGGCGTGGTGCTGCTGACGCTCACGCTGTGCACAGGCTTGTTTTACATGAAGAACCTGTTCAGCGTGGAGAATATCGATAAAGCGGTGCTCTCCATCATCGCGTGGTTTGTCTATATTGTCCTGTTATGGGGCCATTATCATGAAGGCTGGCGCGGTCGCCGCGTGGTCTGGTTCAACGTTGCGGGTGCGGGCATTCTCACGCTTGCCTATTTTGGTAGCCGCTTCATACAGCAATTTGCTGGCTAAGTAACAAAAGGAGTTCCCCCTGGAACACATCTCTACCACCACGCTGATCGTCATTCTGGTCATCATGGTGGTCATCTCCGCTTATTTCTCTGGCTCTGAAACCGGCATGATGACGCTGAACCGCTACCGGTTACGTCATCGCGCCAAGCAGGGTAACCGTGCCGCGCGTCGTGTCGAAAAGCTTCTGCGTAAGCCGGACCGTCTGATTAGCCTGGTGCTTATCGGTAACAACCTGGTCAATATTCTCGCCTCTGCACTGGGCACCATCGTCGGGATGCGTCTGTACGGCAACGCAGGCGTGGCGATTGCCACAGGTGTGCTCACGTTTGTGGTACTGGTGTTTGCGGAAGTGTTGCCCAAAACCATCGCGGCGCTTTACCCGGAAAAAGTCGCCTACCCGAGCAGCTTCCTGTTAGCACCGCTGCTTATTCTGATGATGCCGCTGGTCTGGCTGCTGAATATGGTGACACGGGTGCTGATGCGCATGGTCGGTATAAAGGCAGACGTCACCATCAGTAGCGCGCTCAGCAAAGACGAACTGCGTACCATCGTGAACGAATCCCGCTCGCAGATCTCCCGCCGCAATCAGGACATGCTCCTGTCGGTGCTGGATCTGGAAAAGGTCAGCGTTGACGACATCATGGTGCCGCGCAATGAAATCGTCGGGATTGATATCAACGACGACTGGAAGGCCATTGTCCGCCAGCTGACGCACTCCCCGCACGGGCGTATCGTCCTCTATCGCGATTCTCTCGACGATGCCATCAGCATGCTGCGCGTGCGCGAGGCCTATCGTCTGATGACCGAGAAAAACGAGTTCACCAAAGAGATAATGCTGCGCGCCGCCGACGAAATTTACTACGTGCCGGAAGGCACCCCACTCAGCACGCAGCTGGTGAAGTTCCAGCGCAACAAGAAGAAAGTCGGCCTGGTGGTGGATGAATACGGCGATATACAGGGGCTGGTGACGGTCGAAGATATTCTGGAAGAGATTGTCGGGGACTTTACCACCTCGATGTCGCCTTCCCTTGCGGAAGAAGTCACCCCGCAAAACGACGGGTCAGTGCTTATCGACGGCAGCGCTAACATTCGTGAAATCAATAAAGCGTTCAACTGGCATTTGCCGGAAGACGAAGCGCGGACGATGAACGGAATGATCCTGGAAGCGCTGGAAGAGATCCCGGCGGCAGGCACGCGCGTGCGTATTGAGCAGTATGATATTGATATTCTAGACGTTCAGGACAACATGATTAAGCAGGTGAAGGTCCTGCCCGTTAAACCTTTACGCGAAAGTATCGCCGAGTAATGTTGTAGGCCGGGTGAGGCGAAGCCGCCACCCGGCACTACGGGTCGGCAAATTACGCTTTCGCTTTCGCCACGGTCACCATCGCAGCGCGAATAGTACGACCGTTCAGGGTATACCCTTTCTGCATCACGCCCAGCACGTTACCCGCGGCAACGTCTTCGGATTCCACCATCGCAATGGCCTGGTGAACGTTTGGATCCAGAGGTACATCCGTATCGGCAATCACTTCAACACCGAACTTACGCACCACATCCAGCATGGATTTCAGCGTCAGCTCAATGCCTTCAATCATCGCCGCGTTATCCGGGTTAGCTTTATCCGCCACTTCCAGCGCGCGATCCAGGCTGTCGATCACCGGAAGCAGTTCGTTGACGAATTTCTCCAGCGCAAATTTGTGCGCCTTTTCAACGTCCAGCTCGGTACGACGGCGCAGGTTTTCCATTTCCGCTTTGATACGCAGTACGCCATCGCGTTCGCGATTCTGCGCTTCTACCAACTGAGCTTCCAGGTTGGCAATTTTTTCATCGCGCGGGTCCACCTGCTCAGCAGACGTGTCTGGCTCTACTGCCTCAACTTCATCGTGCTGTTCCGTGATAATTTCTTCAGGGGCTTGCCCCTCAGGCGTTTTCTGTTCTTTACTACTCATGAATTTCTCCGCGTTTTTCTGCATTCATCTCGCTAACTTCGCTTATTATGGGGATCAGTTTCCTGGATTCAAGGGAACAAGGCAGATTGTCATCATTCATCAGGCACAAGGACCTCCAGAAAATGAATAATCATTTCAGGTGTATTGGGATCGTCGGCCATCCGCGTCACCCTACCGCATTGACGACACATGAAATGTTGTATCGCTGGCTGTGTGGTAAAGGCTATGAAGTGATGGTCGAGCAGCAGATTGCCCAGGAGTTGCAGCTTAAAAGCGTCAGAACCGGCACGCTGGCGGAAATTGGCCAGCAGGCGGATCTCGCCGTGGTGGTCGGTGGCGACGGCAATATGCTGGGCGCGGCGCGAACGCTGGCTCGCTATGATATTAAGGTTATTGGTGTTAACCGTGGCAATCTCGGTTTCCTTACCGACCTCGACCCGGACAATGCGCAGCAGCAGCTGGCGGACGTGCTGGAAGGCCACTATATCAGTGAAAAACGGTTTTTGCTGGAAGCCCAGGTGTGTCAGCAGGACTGCCAGAAGCGCATCAGCACCGCCATTAACGAGGTGGTTCTCCACCCCGGTAAAGTGGCGCACATGATCGAATTCGAAGTCTATATCGACGAAATCTTCGCTTTCTCGCAGCGGTCTGACGGGCTGATTATTTCAACCCCGACGGGGTCCACCGCCTACTCGCTTTCAGCCGGAGGTCCAATCCTTACGCCATCGCTGGATGCCATTACCCTGGTGCCGATGTTCCCGCATACGCTCTCGGCGCGTCCGCTGGTGATCAACGGCGACAGCACCATCCGCCTGCGTTTTTCTCATCGCCGCAGCGATCTGGAGATCAGCTGCGACAGTCAGATTGCGCTCCCCATTCAGGAAGGTGAAGATGTCCTCATTCGCCGCTGCGATTACCACCTGAACCTCATTCACCCAAAAGATTACAGCTATTTCAACACATTAAGCTCCAAGCTCGGCTGGTCAAAAAAATTGTTCTGATTTTGCATCCAGCACTTTACTGTATATAAAACCAGTTTATACTGTATACAAACACAGTTATGGTTTTTCATACAGGAAAACAATTATGCTGGCACAACTGACCATCAGCAACTTTGCCATTGTTCGTGAGCTTGAGATCGACTTCCATAGCGGAATGACGGCGATTACCGGTGAAACCGGTGCAGGTAAATCCATTGCCATTGATGCCCTCGGCTTGTGCCTCGGTGGTCGTGCAGAGGGGGATATGGTGCGCACAGGCGCCGCCCGTGCCGATCTCTGCGCCCGCTTCTCGTTAAAAGACACACCTGCCGCCCTGCGCTGGCTGGAAGCAAACCAGCTCGAAGACGGACTTGAGTGTTTACTTCGCCGCGTCATCAGCAGCGATGGCCGCTCCCGCGGTTTTATCAATGGTACAGCGGTTCCCCTCTCCCAGCTTCGCGAGCTGGGCCAGCTGCTCATCCAGATCCATGGTCAGCATGCGCACCAGCAGTTAATCAAACCCGAACAACAGAAAGCCCTGCTTGATGGCTACGCAGGTGAGTACGCGCTTACTCAACTCATGGCGGAGCACTATCGTCAGTGGCATCAAAGCTGCCGCGAACTTGCGCAGCATCAGCAGCAAAGCCAGGAGCGTACTGCGCGCGCCGAGCTGCTGGAATATCAGCTGAAAGAGCTGAACGAATTTAACCCGCAGGCGGGTGAATTTGAGCAAATCGACGAAGAGTACAAGCGTCTGGCCAACAGCGGTCAGCTGCTCTCCACCAGCCAGAATGCCCTTAACATGCTGGCGGATGGCGAAGACGTGAATTTGCAGAGCCAGCTGTACAACGTGCGTCAGCTTGTGACCGAGCTGACCGGCATGGACAATAAGCTTTCTGGCGTACTGGAAATGCTGGAAGAGGCCGCGATTCAGATTTCAGAAGCCGGGGATGAGCTGCGCCACTACTGTGAACGTCTGGATCTCGATCCGAACCGCCTGTTCGAGCTTGAGCAACGCATCTCCCGTCAGATTTCACTGGCGCGTAAGCATCACGTTACCCCGGAAGAGCTGCCGAATTACTATCAGTCTCTGCTGGAGGAACAGCAGCAGTTGGACGATCAGGCCGATTCCCTTGAAACCTTGTCTCTGGCGGTTAATCTGCATCATCAGCAGGCGCTGGAAACGGCGAAACGGCTGCACGACGTGCGGCAACACTATGCGCAGGAGCTTAGCCAGCACATTACCGACAGCATGCATACGCTGGCGATGCCGCATGGGGTGTTCACCATAGATGTTCGCTTTGAAGAGAACCACCTGACGGCGGAAGGCGCAGACCGCGTAGAATTCCGCGTCACCACCAACCCGGGCCAGCCTTTGCAGGCAATTTCGAAAGTGGCTTCCGGTGGTGAACTGTCGCGTATCGCCCTGGCCATTCAGGTGATTACCGCCCGTAAAATGGAAACCCCGGCGTTGATTTTCGATGAAGTGGATGTGGGTATCAGCGGCCCGACTGCGGCCGTTGTCGGCAAACTGCTGCGTCAGTTGGGTGAATCGACGCAAGTCATGTGTGTGACTCACCTGCCGCAGGTCGCCGGATGTGGTCATCACCACTTTATCGTCAGCAAGGAAACCGATGGTGAAATGACGGAAACGCACATGAAGCCGCTGGATAAACGCTCACGCTTGCAGGAGCTGGCACGCTTGCTCGGCGGCAGTGAAGTCACTCGCAATACCCTCGCGAATGCGAAAGAACTGCTGGCGGCATAAACTTTTTCGGGATCTCAGGGTCATACAGAACAACAAAAACGCCGCCAGACCGGTTTCAAAGTGGGGCAAGGTCTATTATCATCGGCATATTACATATGAGCCGCGTACTGCTCGGGCCCGAAAAGGAATCAAATCACTATGCGCTGTAAAACGCTGACCGCTGCCGCAGCGGTTCTTCTGATGTTGACCGCAGGCTGTTCCACTCTGGAGAAAGTGGTTTACCGTCCTGACATCAACCAGGGGAACTACCTTACCCCTAACGATGTGTCCAAAATCCGCGTGGGTATGACACAACAGCAGGTCGCTTATGCCCTGGGAACCCCGATGATGTCCGATCCCTTCGGCACAAACACCTGGTTCTATGTATTCCGCCAGCAGCCTGGTCATGAAGATGTAACCCAGCAAACCCTGACGCTGACCTTTAGCAGTGGCGGCGTGCTGACCAACATCGACAACAAGCCTGCCCTGACCAAATAATCAAGCGTCAGCAACGCAAAAAGGTGCTCAATGAGCACCTTTTTTGTGTACATTTATTTGGCTACTTACCGGATTTCTCTGCTCGCTGACGGCGCAACTCTTTCGGGTCGGCAATCAGAGGACGATAGATTTCAACCCTGTCGCCCTCTTTCAGCACATCACCGAGCTTAACCGGACGGCTATAAATGCCGACTTTATTCTTCGCCAGGTCAATATCACGGCGAAGTTCAAGGATGCCGGAGGCCCGGATAGCCGCCTCAACGGTGGCGCCCTCTTCAAGCGTCACGCGCTGCAAATACTGCTTCTCCGGCAGCGCATACACCACCTCAACAGCAATCTTATGCGACACTGTAAACCTCTTTGGCGCGCGTGGTGAACGCCTGAACCATATTCGAGGCCAGCTCTTTAAAGATTCGGCCAAACGCCAGTTCGATCAGCTTATTGGTAAATTCAAAATCCAGATGAAACTCAATGCGGCAGGCGTCAGCGCTCAGTGGCGTAAACTTCCACCCTCCCATCAGTTTTTTAAACGGACCATCCACCAGATGCATCAAAATACTCTGATTGCTCGTCAGGGTATTGCGCGTGGTGAACGTTTTGCTGATCCCCGCTTTGGAGACATCCACGGCCGCAGTCATCTGCGTCGGGCCGGATTCCAGCACTCGGCTACCGGTGCATCCTGGAATAAATTCCGGATAGGACTGAACGTCGTTCACTAACTGATACATTTGTTCCGCGCTGTAGGGAACAAGCGCAGTACGGCTAATCTGAGGCATAGCATTTTCCATGGTCACACAACAGACAAATAATAACATTTATCACCTGTTAAAAAAACGCTAAGCCTTATCTCGTGCTAATATAGCGCGTTAGACCTCACAGGACGCAATGAGGTGACTTTTTAAAATCAGATTACCGACGGCTTTACGACACTTATGACGAAGAAAAAAGCACATAAACCTGGTTCGGCGACCATTGCGCTTAACAAGCGTGCTCGCCACGAGTATTTCATCGAAGAAGAATTCGAGGCCGGCCTTGCGTTGCAGGGCTGGGAAGTAAAATCGCTGCGTGCCGGGAAAGCCAATATCGGCGACAGCTACGTGATCCTGAAAGACGGTGAGGCCTTCCTGTTCGGCGCGAACTTTACGCCGCTGACCGTCGCCTCTTCACATTACGTTTGCGATCCTACCCGCACCCGTAAGCTGCTGCTGAACAAGCGCGAACTGGAATCCCTCTACGGACGCATCAACCGTGAAGGCTTCACAGTGGTGGCACTCTCTTTGTACTGGAAAAACGCCTGGTGCAAAGTGAAAATCGGCGTGGCGAAAGGTAAGAAACAACACGACAAGCGTACTGACCTGAAAGCACGCGAGTGGCAGCTCGACAAAGCACGTATCATGAAAAACGCAGGACGTTGATTCTGCGCGCTTATTGTACTATTCAATAAGTTAGCGTTTCGGGCTGGTGTCGAGGAAGTAAAATCTGGTATACTGAGTTCAACACTATTGGGGCTGATTCTGGATTCGACGGGATTTGCGAAACCCAAGGTGCATGCCGAGGGGCGGTTTGCCTCGTTAAAAGCCGCAAAAAAATAGTCGCAAACGACGAAAACTACGCTTTAGCAGCTTAATAACCTGCTAAGAGCCCTCTCTCCCTAGCTTCCGCTCTTAAGACGGGGATCAAAGAGAGGTCAAACCCAAAAGAGATCGCGTGGAAACCCTGCCTGGGGTTGAAGCGTTAAAACTAATCAGGCTAGTTCGTTAGTGGCGTGTCTGTCCGCAGCTGGCGTGCGAATGTAAAGACAAACTAAGCATGTAGTACCGAGGATGTAGAAATTTCGGACGCGGGTTCAACTCCCGCCAGCTCCACCACTTTTGATAGGACTGCAACCGGACAGTGGAAATAAAAACAGCCACTTACGGACACTGACCAGACAGCAGGCAGACCGAGAAAAGACAAAAATATGCACGTGAAATGCACGTGCACTTTAAAAGAACCCCAGATTTCATGCGCTGGGGTTTTTCTATTTGTAACTAAGGGTAACAAAAATCCTTCACCATTTTGCACCCTACTCGCCTCGAGACTGTTTTTTTTCACAGCAAGCGCTGTATATAATCACAGTCATATTTAAGCAGCGTTTGATGACTAATTTACTAAAGGTGCACAAACTGGTGTGCCAAAGTATTGACCAGACGTTGACATTCTCAGTATCAATAACCGAGATTTTTGCTTCATCGGAAGTTGAAATAACCCCCCTCCACAAACTGACACGACATGCCCTGCCGCCAGCAATTTATCTAAGGCCATATAAACAGCTGTATATAACTCTTATTTAATCATTAATAAACTACGCTAATCGCCCAACCGAATTACCTTACCACCCAACCATTCTTGCTTATACATTAACTGTCTAACAAATTCATAAGTCATGCTTACAGAACCATTATTTTTATCAGGTAAAGAATCCGTTAAATTAACCAACTCTACAATAGCGTGTTTTTTGCATATTGCCGTAGTTATTTTATGTAAGGCATCCAGTCTCCGCCTGCTTGACCTTGCTTTTACGCCGTCAATTTTCTTTTTAGTTTTTAGCCAGTTACTGCTGTATTTTACTTTTCTGCCTAGTATATTATTCAGGTTCCTTAGCTTTTTATTACCTTCCATGTTGGCAAATTGCTCGACCAGACTCTCACACGCTGTGAGTTGCATAAGCCATTCATTATTTAGCAAAATTTTGGTTTTGCTAAATGATGGATGAAGGGGTTCAGGAACAACTTCTTCTGTATTAAAGCTTATATACCATTTATCAAGCTTTCTTGAAATAGTAACATTCTTTAATACTCCTGTTATCTCTCGGCTTTTACGATACTTAACCCACCCTAGTTTGGGCAATGATACTAAATGCTTTTCTTGGTCCAGTCTGACTCTTTGGCATGGCACTCTAAAAGAATCATTACGGCCTTTCTTTTTGAATCGAGGATATTGTGACTTTCCCGAAAAGAAGTTTTTAAAAGCTCTATCCAGATCTCTTAATGATTGTTGCAAGCACTGTGATGGAACCATTTTTAGCCATGCAAGGCACTCTTCGTTTTTCCAATTAACTAGTTCTGATGCTAGTTGATTGTAATTCAAGAATTTCTTACCCGAATCATAATTCTCATTAATAAGAGCAAGTCCTTTATTGTATACAAATCGACAGGAACCTGCGAAAACCAAAAAGTCATTCATATGAGTTTTATTCGGCTCAAGCAAAAATTTAAATGCCTGTTTCTTAATCACAATAGAACCTATACACGCTCAATTTGAGAAAGCCAATTTTAAATGATGATCGGCTTTTTTATCGAGTGAATATGACGGCTATGTTCAGCTATATTCATTCGATAAAAAAGCCCTGCATGTGCAGGGCTTTACGGTTTAGTAGTGCTGAATTAGCCTTGCAGCAGAGACAGAACCTGCTGAGGAACCTGGTTAGCTTTAGCCAACACGGAGTTACCGGCCTGCTGGATGATCTGCGCTTTAGACATATTTGACACTTCGGTCGCATAGTCGGCGTCCTGAATACGGGACTGCGCTTCAGACAGGTTGGTGGTGGTGTTGTTCAGGTTGGTTACTGCAGAATTCAGACGGTTCTGTACAGCACCCAGGGAAGAACGGAATTTGTCGATAGAGCTGATTGCATCGTCCAGCGCTTTCAGTGGGTCAGCAGTGGTTGCTGCTTTAGTTGCTGCATCTGTGGTGAATTTCCCATCTTCCTGTACATATACAGCCTTACCGGAATTGTTAGTAATGGAGCCGTCTTTCTGCAGGAAAATCTCAGTTTCATTCTTGGCAGCTAACGTACCGTCAGTCTGAGTGTAAGCTTGATTACCACCAATTGTAACTTTGCCAGTATTAGCTGCTACTGTCGTTGTGCCAGTTGTGAAACCAGTCGTTTTGGTAGCAGACTGCATAGCTTCAGCGCTGATTCGGGCACCAGTAACTACAATTGCACCACTCTGACCAGCAACAGTTGCACCCGCTAATTTGATTTCAGTCTTATCTTCGGTCGTAATGGTGACTGGAACTGCCGCCGCAGGAGTAGTTGTGTTTTGAGTAAGAGCATCAAGAGTTGCAGACTTAATATCAGCACCAGCACTGTTCTGAGTCAGGTTGCCATCAATACCAATGAAAAGCTTGGAACCATCTTTCGCAGTGATTTTACCATCGCTTGACAGAACAACATCTACAGATGTTGCACCAATCTTAACGTTCAGATTAGCGGTATCACCTGCTTTAGGAGTCAGGATAGATTGTAACTTGGCGCTATTACTTGGAGTTGTTGCGTCACCAGCTGCAATAGTAGCATTGAATGTAAAATCATTAGTATCTTTATGATACGTATAGTTATTACCAGTAACAGCGTCGAAACCACTGGTAATATTAGCATTAACTACGGCAGTATCACCTAAGCCAGCAAACACGTCAGCTACGGTAGATTCGTTCAATCCCGCGCTTACTGTATACTTAGTTACGCCATTAGCATCTGCAGCAGGAGCAGCGATAGTACCGCCAGCAGCTGTTGTAGTGAGCTGAGCAGCTGTCAAATCAGCTTTAGTTGCTGCCTTATTAGCTACTGAACCTTCACCATTAACGTTAAAGCCAGTCAGGTTCAGAGTAGACGAGTCAATTTTTTTCAGGTCGATAGTGATGGTCTGGCCATCGTTCGCGCCAACCTGAATTTTCATGGAGCCGTCTTTTGCCAGCACGTTCACGCCGTTGAACTGGGTCTGACCGGATACGCGGTCAATTTCGTCCAGACGGGATTTGATTTCGTCCTGGATGGAGTCCAGGTCAGACTTGGAGTTGGTGCCAGTAGAAGACTGAACAGTCAGCTCACGGATACGCTGTAAGTTGTTGTTGATTTCAGACAGTGCGCCTTCAGTAGTCTGTGCAACGGAGATACCGTCGTTGGCGTTACGGGCAGCCTGAGTCAGACCTTTGATGTTAGAGGTGAAACGGTTAGCAATCGCCTGGCCAGCAGCGTCATCTTTTGCGCTGTTGATACGCAGACCGGAAGACAGACGCTCAATGGCAGTAGACATTGAAGACTGGTTTTTGTTGATGTTGTTCTGGGTGATCAGCGAGAGGCTGTTGGTATTGATGACTTGTGCCATGATAGTAATTCCTATTTGACTGAACTTAAATTAAGTTTACGGCTTCCACCATTTGGCTCCTGCGCCGCTATGTTCACTATCGGCAACGTACTCTGGACCTTTAGAAGAAAAAGTGAAAAACCATCCCCATCTGCTTTCAGGCATCAAACGAAAGATAGTTGTTTACTTTTAATACAATGTGATAAGTTCGTTTTAACGCCCCCTAAACCACCATGATAAAGCTAAACAATTCAATATGTTGAGCATAGTAAATAAACTATCTCGTTTGACAAACTGGCTCCCCCTTCTGAACCTCTATGACCTGCTCCCCGTTGATTAATACACCCCGATGTTAGTAATGTCTTCATAAGCCACATGAGGACATCCCCATGAAGAAGCGTTTTTCCGACGAACAGATCATCAGTATTCTCCGCGAGGCTGAAGCCGGGGTATCTGCCCGTGAGCTCTGCCGTAAGCACGCCATTTCAGATGC
>NZ_JBMKGT010000015.1:0-29186 GCF_049238805.1 Enterobacter cloacae complex sp. CDL013
AAGATGGTTGTGACTCTGATCCACCCAATCGCGATGGACGACGGTCTGCGTTTCGCAATCCGTGAAGGCGGCCGTACCGTTGGCGCGGGCGTTGTTGCTAAAGTTCTCGGCTAATCGCTGATAACATTTGACGCAATGCGCAATAAAAGGGCATCATTTGATGCCCTTTTTGCACGCTTTCACATCAGAACCTGGCTCATCAGTGATTAATTTTGTCATAATCATTGCTGAGACAGGCTCTGCGGAGAGCGTATAATACGAAAAGCGAATAGCATTTCGATTGGTTTGCCTCGCACTCGCGGGGTGAAAATGTTTGTAGAATACTTCTGACAGGTTGGTTTATGAGTGCGAATACCGAAGCTCAAGGGAGCGGGCGCGGCCTGGAAGCGATGAAATGGGTAGTTGTAGCCGTGCTGCTGATTGTGGCGATTGTCGGCAACTATCTTTATCGTGACATGATGCTGCCGCTACGCGCGCTTGCAGTGGTAATTCTGATTGCTGCGGCGGGTGGTGTCGCGCTGTTGACGACGAAAGGCAAAGCGACCGTTGCGTTTGCCCGCGAAGCGCGTACCGAAGTCCGCAAGGTCATTTGGCCGACTCGCCAGGAAACATTGCACACCACGCTGATTGTAGCGGCGGTAACCGCTGTAATGTCACTGATCCTGTGGGGACTGGATGGTATTCTGGTTCGCCTGGTATCCTTTATCACTGGCCTGAGGTTCTGAGATGTCTGAAGCCCCTAAAAAGCGCTGGTACGTCGTTCAGGCGTTTTCCGGTTTTGAAGGCCGCGTAGCTACGTCGCTGCGTGAGCATATCAAATTACACAATATGGAAGAGTTATTTGGCGAAGTTATGGTTCCGACCGAAGAAGTGGTTGAGATCCGTGGCGGCCAACGTCGCAAAAGCGAACGTAAATTCTTCCCGGGTTACGTGCTGGTTCAGATGGTGATGAACGACGCGAGCTGGCACCTGGTGCGCAGCGTACCACGCGTGATGGGCTTTATCGGCGGCACATCTGACCGTCCGGCGCCAATCAGCGACAAAGAAGTTGATGCGATTATGAACCGCCTCCAGCAGGTGGGTGACAAACCGCGTCCGAAAACGCTGTTTGAACCGGGTGAGATGGTTCGTGTTAACGACGGTCCGTTTGCTGACTTTAATGGCGTCGTCGAAGAAGTGGACTACGAGAAGTCCCGCCTGAAAGTTTCCGTTTCTATCTTTGGTCGTGCGACCCCGGTAGAGCTGGACTTTGCTCAGGTAGAAAAAGCCTAAGCAGCGATCAAAAAAGCGACGATTTAATCGTTGCACAGGGCGCGAGATTGGAATACAATTTCGCGCCTTTTGTTTTTATGGGTTCCGACCCGTAAAACGAATTTTATTCACGGGGAGCCTCTCCGAGGCGTTATTACCCAATCAGAGGATTTTAGAATGGCTAAGAAAGTACAAGCCTACGTCAAGCTGCAGGTTGCAGCAGGTATGGCGAACCCAAGTCCACCAGTTGGTCCAGCTCTGGGTCAGCAGGGTGTGAACATCATGGAATTCTGTAAAGCGTTCAACGCCAAAACTGAATCCATGGAGAAAGGTCTGCCAATCCCAGTTGTAATCACTGTTTACGCTGACCGTTCTTTCACTTTCGTTACCAAAACCCCTCCAGCAGCAGTTCTGCTGAAGAAAGCAGCGGGCATCAAGTCTGGTTCCGGTAAGCCGAACAAAGACAAAGTGGGTAAAATTTCCCGCGCTCAGTTGCAGGAAATCGCGCAGACCAAAGCTGCCGACATGACTGGTTCCGACATTGAAGCGATGACTCGCTCCATCGAAGGTACTGCACGTTCCATGGGCCTGGTAGTGGAGGACTAAGAAATGGCTAAACTGACCAAGCGCATGTCCGTGATCCGTGACAAAGTTGATGCGACCAAACAGTACGACATCAACGAAGCTATCGCTCTGCTGAAAGAACTGGCTACCGCTAAGTTCGTTGAAAGCGTTGACGTTGCCGTTAACCTGGGCATCGACGCTCGTAAATCCGATCAGAACGTTCGTGGCGCAACTGTACTGCCACACGGTACTGGCCGTTCCGTACGCGTAGCTGTATTTGCTCAGGGTGCAAACGCTGAAGCTGCTAAAGCTGCCGGCGCTGAACTGGTAGGCATGGAAGATCTGGCTGATCAGATCAAGAAAGGCGAAATGAACTTTGACGTTGTTATTGCTTCTCCAGATGCAATGCGCGTTGTTGGCCAGCTGGGCCAGGTTCTGGGTCCACGCGGCCTGATGCCAAACCCGAAAGTGGGTACTGTAACCCCTAACGTTGCTGAAGCGGTTAAGAACGCTAAAGCAGGTCAGGTTCGTTACCGTAACGACAAAAACGGCATCATCCACACCACCATCGGTAAAGTGGACTTTGACGCTGACAAACTGAAAGAAAACCTGGAAGCTCTGCTGGTTGCGCTGAAAAAAGCAAAACCAACTCAGGCGAAAGGCGTGTACATCAAGAAAGTTAGCATCTCCACCACCATGGGTGCAGGTGTTGCAGTTGACCAGGCTGGCCTGAGCGCTGCTGCAAACTAATGCCTTTACGTGGGCGGTGATTTTGTCTACAATCTTACCCCCACGTTTGCTAACAAAAGTTAGCGGCTAAAAGAATTGTTCGTTGGAGCCTGGCCTATCCAGGCCTCCGTCGAAGACCGCAGGTGTTTCGCAAGAAACTTAATCCCCTGCGTAGACGGTGACAGAACGCTAAGATTATTTTAAATACTCTGGCTTGTTTCTGCTCACCGTATTAAGACGCTCTTCCCGTTGGGTCGAGTGAAGTGAGTTCCGGAACATGAGTTCCGGCAAACATCCAGGAGCAAAGCTAATGGCTTTAAATCTTCAAGACAAACAAGCGATTGTTGCTGAAGTCAGCGAAGTAGCCAAAGGCGCGCTGTCTGCAGTAGTTGCGGATTCCCGTGGCGTTACTGTAGACAAAATGACTGAACTGCGTAAAGCAGGTCGTGAAGCTGGCGTATACATGCGTGTTGTTCGTAACACCCTGCTGCGTCGCGTAGTTGAAGGTACTCAGTTCGAGTGCCTGAAAGACACGTTTGTTGGTCCGACCCTGATTGCATACTCTATGGAACACCCGGGCGCTGCTGCTCGTCTGTTCAAAGAGTTCGCGAAAGCGAATGCAAAATTTGAGGTCAAAGCTGCAGCCTTTGAAGGTGAGTTGATCCCGGCATCGCAAATCGATCGCCTGGCAACCCTGCCGACCTACGAAGAAGCAATTGCACGCCTGATGGCAACCATGAAAGAAGCTGCGGCTGGCAAACTGGTTCGCACTCTGGCTGCTGTACGCGATGCGAAAGAAGCTGCTTAATCGCAGTTATCTTTATAAAGCATTTGCTTACGTATAAACTTATTCTGATTTTCAGGAACAATTTAAATGTCTATCACTAAAGATCAAATCATTGAAGCAGTAGCAGCTATGTCCGTAATGGACGTTGTAGAGCTGGTTTCTGCAATGGAAGAAAAATTCGGTGTTTCTGCTGCTGCTGCTGTAGCTGTAGCTGCGGGCCCGGCTGAAGCTGCTGAAGAAAAAACTGAATTCGACGTAATTCTGAAAGCTGCTGGCGCGAACAAAGTTGCTGTAATCAAAGCAGTACGTGGCGCAACTGGCCTGGGTCTGAAAGAAGCTAAAGACCTGGTAGAATCTGCTCCAGCTGCGCTGAAAGAAGGCGTGAGCAAAGACGACGCAGAAGCACTGAAAAAATCTCTGGAAGAAGCTGGCGCTGAAGTTGAAGTTAAATAAGCCAACTTTTCTGGTTGCAGCCTAAGCAATTAGGCTGATGGCTGGTGACTTTTTAGTCACCAGCCTTTTTGCGCTGTAAGGCATCAGCAGCATTTCACACTGTTTGACTGCTGGTTGTCCTGACAATGCTTGTTTCTATCGACGACTTAATATACTGCGACAGGGTGCTCGCTCTGTGTAAATCGCAATGAAATGGTTTAAGCGTGATAGCAACAGGTATTGCGGAAAGTATTCAATTTTCCGGTCCACAAAATGGTGTTGCACAAACTGTCCCTTCGTCGGACAGATGGGTCGACTTGTCAGCGAGCTGAGGAACCCTATGGTTTACTCCTATACCGAGAAAAAACGTATTCGTAAGGATTTTGGTAAACGTCCACAAGTTCTGGACATTCCATATCTCCTTTCTATCCAGCTTGACTCGTTCCAGAAGTTTATCGAGCAAGATCCTGAAGGGCAGTACGGCCTGGAAGCAGCCTTCCGTTCCGTGTTCCCGATTCAGAGCTACAGCGGTAATTCCGAGCTGCAGTACGTCAGCTACCGCCTTGGCGAACCGGTGTTTGACGTTCAGGAATGTCAGATCCGTGGCGTGACCTATTCCGCACCGCTGCGCGTAAAACTGCGTCTGGTGATCTACGAGCGCGAAGCGCCGGAAGGCACCGTAAAAGATATTAAAGAACAAGAAGTCTACATGGGTGAAATTCCACTCATGACGGACAACGGTACTTTCGTTATCAACGGTACTGAGCGTGTTATCGTTTCCCAGCTGCACCGTAGCCCGGGCGTCTTCTTCGACAGCGATAAAGGTAAAACGCACTCTTCCGGTAAAGTACTGTATAACGCACGCATCATTCCTTACCGTGGTTCATGGCTGGACTTCGAATTCGATCCAAAAGACAACCTGTTTGTCCGTATCGACCGTCGTCGTAAGCTGCCTGCAACCATCATTCTGCGTGCACTGAACTATACCACTGAGCAGATCCTGGACCTGTTCTTTGAGAAAGTGATCTTTGAAATCCGCGACAACAAGTTGCAGATGGAGTTGGTGCCGGAACGTCTGCGTGGTGAGACCGCGTCGTTCGACATCGAAGCCGACGGCAAAGTGTATGTGGAAAAAGGTCGCCGTATCACCGCGCGCCACATCCGCCAGCTGGAAAAAGATGATATCAAACACATCGAAGTTCCGGTTGAATACATTGCAGGAAAAGTAGCCGCGAAAGATTACGTTGATGAATCAACTGGCGAGCTGATCTGCCCGGCGAACATGGAGCTGAGCCTGGATCTGCTGGCTAAGCTGAGCCAGGCTGGCCACAAACGTATCGAAACGCTGTTCACCAACGATCTGGACCACGGTCCGTACATCTCTGAGACTGTACGCGTCGACCCAACCAACGATCGTCTGAGCGCGCTGGTCGAAATCTACCGCATGATGCGTCCTGGTGAGCCACCAACTCGCGAAGCGGCTGAAAGCCTGTTCGAGAACCTGTTCTTCTCCGAAGACCGCTACGATCTGTCCGCGGTTGGTCGTATGAAGTTCAACCGTTCTCTGCTGCGCGACGAAATCGAAGGTTCCGGTATCCTGAGCAAAGACGACATCATTGAAGTGATGAAGAAGCTCATCGATATCCGTAACGGTAAAGGCGAAGTGGACGATATCGACCACCTCGGCAACCGTCGTATCCGTTCCGTAGGCGAAATGGCGGAAAACCAGTTCCGCGTTGGCCTGGTACGTGTAGAGCGTGCGGTGAAAGAGCGTCTGTCTCTGGGCGATCTGGATACCCTGATGCCTCAGGATATGATCAACGCCAAGCCGATTTCTGCGGCAGTGAAAGAGTTCTTCGGTTCCAGCCAGCTGTCTCAGTTCATGGACCAGAACAACCCGCTGTCTGAGATCACGCACAAACGTCGTATCTCCGCACTCGGCCCAGGCGGTCTGACCCGTGAACGCGCAGGCTTTGAAGTTCGAGACGTACACCCGACTCACTACGGTCGCGTATGTCCAATCGAAACGCCTGAAGGTCCAAACATCGGTCTGATCAACTCCCTGTCCGTGTACGCACAGACGAACGAATACGGTTTCCTCGAGACCCCGTATCGTAAAGTGACCGACGGTGTTGTTACTGACGAAATTCATTACCTGTCTGCTATCGAAGAAGGCAACTACGTTATCGCTCAGGCGAACTCCAACCTGGATGACGAAGGCCACTTTGTAGAAGATCTGGTTACCTGCCGTAGCAAAGGCGAATCCAGCTTGTTCAGCCGCGACCAGGTTGACTACATGGACGTATCCACTCAGCAGGTGGTATCCGTCGGTGCGTCCCTGATCCCGTTCCTGGAACACGATGACGCCAACCGTGCATTGATGGGTGCGAACATGCAACGTCAGGCCGTTCCAACTCTGCGTGCTGACAAGCCGCTGGTTGGTACCGGTATGGAACGTGCTGTTGCCGTTGACTCCGGTGTTACAGCAGTTGCTAAGCGTGGCGGTACCGTTCAGTACGTTGACGCATCCCGTATCGTTATCAAAGTTAACGAAGACGAGATGTATCCGGGCGAAGCGGGTATCGACATCTACAACCTGACCAAATACACCCGCTCTAACCAGAACACCTGTATCAACCAGATGCCATGTGTGTCTCTGGGTGAGCCAGTTGAGCGCGGCGACGTGCTGGCAGATGGTCCGTCCACCGACCTCGGTGAACTGGCGCTCGGTCAGAACATGCGCGTAGCGTTCATGCCGTGGAACGGTTACAACTTCGAAGACTCCATCCTCGTCTCAGAGCGTGTGGTTCAGGAAGATCGTTTCACCACCATCCACATTCAGGAACTGGCATGTGTGTCCCGTGACACCAAGCTGGGGCCAGAAGAGATCACTGCCGACATCCCTAACGTGGGTGAAGCTGCGCTCTCCAAACTGGATGAATCCGGTATTGTTTACATCGGTGCGGAAGTCACCGGCGGTGATATTCTGGTAGGTAAGGTGACGCCGAAAGGTGAAACCCAGCTGACGCCAGAAGAGAAACTGCTGCGTGCTATCTTCGGTGAGAAAGCGTCTGACGTTAAAGACTCTTCTCTGCGCGTACCAAACGGTGTTTCCGGTACGGTTATCGACGTTCAGGTCTTCACTCGTGATGGCGTTGAGAAAGATAAGCGTGCGCTGGAAATCGAAGAGATGCAGCTCAAACAGGCTAAGAAAGACCTGTCTGAAGAACTGCAAATCCTCGAAGCAGGTCTGTTCAGCCGTATCTATGCGGTGCTGGTTGCCGGTGGCGTTGAAGCTGAGAAGCTCGACAAACTGCCACGCGATCGCTGGCTGGAACTGGGCCTGACCGACGAAGAGAAACAGAATCAGCTGGAACAACTGGCTGAGCAGTATGACGAACTGAAACACGAGTTCGAGAAAAAACTCGAAGCGAAACGCCGTAAAATCACTCAGGGCGACGATCTGGCACCTGGCGTGCTGAAGATTGTTAAGGTGTATCTGGCTGTTAAACGTCAGATCCAGCCTGGTGATAAGATGGCAGGTCGTCACGGTAACAAGGGTGTTATCTCTAAGATCAACCCGATCGAAGATATGCCGCACGATGCTAACGGTACGCCGGTAGATATCGTACTGAACCCACTGGGCGTACCGTCTCGTATGAACATCGGTCAGATTCTGGAAACCCACCTGGGTATGGCTGCGAAAGGTATCGGCGATAAGATCAACGCCATGCTGAAACAGCAGCAGGAAGTCGCGAAACTGCGCGAGTTCATCCAGCGTGCCTATGATCTGGGTACCGACGTTCGTCAGAAAGTCGACCTGAACACCTTCAGCGATGAAGAAGTGCTGCGTCTGGCAGAGAACCTGCGCAAAGGTATGCCAATTGCAACGCCGGTATTCGACGGTGCAAAAGAAGCTGAAATCAAAGAGCTGCTGCAACTGGGGGGTCTGCCAACGTCTGGTCAGATTACGCTGTTTGACGGCCGTACCGGTGAACAGTTCGAGCGTCCGGTAACCGTAGGTTACATGTACATGCTGAAACTGAACCACCTGGTCGACGACAAGATGCACGCTCGTTCTACCGGTTCTTACAGCCTGGTTACTCAGCAGCCGCTGGGTGGTAAGGCTCAGTTCGGTGGTCAGCGCTTCGGGGAGATGGAAGTGTGGGCGCTGGAAGCATACGGCGCAGCATACACCTTGCAGGAAATGCTCACCGTTAAGTCTGATGACGTGAACGGTCGTACTAAGATGTATAAGAACATCGTAGACGGCAACCATCAGATGGAACCGGGCATGCCAGAATCCTTCAACGTACTGTTGAAAGAGATTCGTTCGCTGGGTATCAACATCGAACTGGAAGACGAGTAATTCTCGCTCAAACAGGTCACTGCTGTCGGGTTAACGCCCGACAGCAGAGTGTGCTAACTCCGACGGGAGCAAATCCGTGAAAGACTTATTAAAGTTTCTGAAAGCGCAAACTAAAACCGAAGAGTTTGATGCGATCAAAATTGCTCTGGCTTCGCCAGACATGATCCGTTCATGGTCTTTCGGTGAAGTTAAAAAGCCGGAAACCATTAACTACCGTACGTTCAAACCTGAGCGTGACGGCCTTTTCTGTGCGCGTATTTTCGGGCCAGTAAAAGATTACGAGTGCCTGTGCGGTAAGTACAAGCGCCTGAAACACCGTGGTGTGATCTGTGAGAAGTGCGGCGTTGAAGTGACCCAGACCAAAGTACGCCGTGAGCGTATGGGCCACATCGAGCTGGCGTCTCCGACCGCTCACATCTGGTTCCTGAAATCTCTGCCGTCCCGTATCGGTCTGCTGCTGGATATGCCGCTGCGCGATATCGAACGTGTTCTGTACTTCGAATCTTATGTGGTTATCGAAGGCGGGATGACCAATCTGGAGCGTAACCAGATCCTGACCGAAGAACAGTATCTGGACGCGCTGGAAGAGTTCGGTGACGAATTCGACGCGAAGATGGGTGCGGAAGCTATCCAGGCCCTGCTGAAGAGCATGGATCTGGAGCAAGAGTGTGAAACTCTGCGCGAAGAGCTGAACGAAACCAACTCCGAAACCAAGCGTAAAAAGCTGACCAAGCGTATCAAACTGCTGGAAGCGTTCGTTCAGTCTGGTAACAAACCAGAGTGGATGATTCTGACCGTTCTGCCGGTTCTGCCACCAGATCTGCGTCCGCTGGTTCCGCTGGATGGTGGTCGTTTCGCAACGTCAGATCTGAACGATCTGTACCGTCGCGTAATCAACCGTAACAACCGTCTGAAACGTCTGCTGGATCTGGCTGCGCCGGACATCATCGTACGCAACGAAAAACGTATGCTTCAGGAAGCAGTCGATGCCCTGTTGGATAACGGTCGTCGTGGTCGTGCGATCACCGGTTCTAACAAACGTCCTCTGAAATCTTTGGCCGACATGATCAAAGGTAAGCAGGGTCGTTTCCGTCAGAACCTGCTCGGTAAGCGTGTTGACTACTCCGGTCGTTCTGTAATCACCGTAGGTCCATACCTGCGTCTGCATCAGTGCGGTCTGCCGAAGAAAATGGCACTGGAGCTGTTCAAACCGTTCATCTACGGCAAGCTGGAGCTGCGTGGCCTGGCCACCACCATCAAAGCCGCGAAGAAAATGGTTGAGCGTGAAGAAGCTGTCGTTTGGGATATCCTGGACGAAGTGATCCGCGAACACCCGGTACTGCTGAACCGTGCACCAACTCTGCACCGTCTGGGTATCCAGGCCTTTGAGCCGGTACTGATCGAAGGTAAAGCTATCCAGCTGCACCCGCTGGTTTGTGCGGCCTATAACGCCGACTTCGATGGTGACCAGATGGCTGTTCACGTACCGCTGACGCTGGAAGCCCAGCTCGAAGCGCGTGCGCTGATGATGTCTACCAACAACATCCTGTCTCCAGCGAACGGTGAACCTATCATCGTTCCTTCTCAGGACGTTGTACTGGGTCTGTACTACATGACCCGTGACTGTGTTAACGCCAAAGGCGAAGGCATGGTGCTGACTGGCCCTAAAGAAGCTGAGCGTATTTATCGTGCTGGCCTGGCCTCTCTGCATGCGCGCGTTAAAGTGCGTATCACCGAATACGAAAAAGATGAAAACGGCGAATTCGTTGCGCACACCAGCCTGAAAGACACGACCGTTGGCCGTGCCATTCTGTGGATGATCGTACCGAAAGGTCTGCCTTTCTCCATCGTCAACCAGGCGCTGGGCAAGAAAGCGATCTCCAAAATGCTGAACACCTGTTACCGCATTCTGGGTCTGAAGCCGACCGTTATCTTCGCTGACCAGACAATGTACACCGGCTTTGCTTATGCAGCGCGTTCAGGTGCATCTGTTGGTATCGATGACATGGTCATCCCAGAGAAGAAACACGAGATCATCTCTGAAGCGGAAGCTGAAGTTGCTGAAATCCAGGAGCAGTTCCAGTCTGGTCTGGTAACCGCAGGCGAACGCTATAACAAAGTTATCGATATCTGGGCAGCGGCGAACGATCGTGTATCCAAAGCGATGATGGACAACCTGCAAACCGAAACCGTGATTAACCGTGACGGCGTAGAAGAGCAGCAGGTCTCCTTCAATAGCATCTACATGATGGCCGACTCCGGTGCGCGTGGTTCTGCGGCACAGATTCGTCAGCTGGCAGGTATGCGTGGTCTGATGGCGAAGCCAGATGGCTCCATCATCGAAACGCCAATCACCGCGAACTTCCGTGAAGGTCTGAACGTACTCCAGTACTTCATCTCCACGCACGGTGCGCGTAAAGGTCTGGCGGATACCGCACTGAAAACGGCGAACTCCGGTTATCTGACGCGTCGTCTGGTTGACGTTGCGCAGGATCTGGTCGTCACCGAAGACGATTGTGGCACCCTCGAAGGTATCACCATGACCCCGGTTATCGAGGGTGGTGATGTTAAAGAGCCGCTGCGCGATCGCGTACTGGGTCGTGTGACTGCGGAAGACATTCTGAAGCCGGGCACCGCAGACATTCTGGTTCCACGCAACACCCTGCTGCACGAACAGTGGTGTGACCTGCTGGAAGCGAACTCTGTTGACTCCGTGAAAGTGCGTTCCGTTGTATCCTGTGACACCGACTTTGGTGTGTGTGCGCACTGCTACGGTCGTGACCTGGCGCGTGGCCACATCATCAACAAAGGTGAGGCTATCGGCGTTATCGCGGCACAGTCCATCGGTGAGCCGGGTACACAGCTGACGATGCGTACGTTCCACATCGGTGGTGCGGCATCTCGTGCGGCTGCTGAATCCAGCATCCAGGTGAAAAACAAAGGTAGCATCAAGCTCAGCAACGCGAAGTCGGTTGTGAACTCCAGCGGTAAACTGGTTATCACTTCCCGTAACACCGAGCTGAAGCTGATCGACGAATTCGGTCGTACTAAAGAGAGCTATAAAGTGCCTTACGGTGCGGTTATGGCGAAAGGTGATGGCGAGCAGGTTGCCGGCGGTGAAACCGTTGCAAACTGGGATCCACACACCATGCCGGTAATCACCGAAGTAAGTGGTTTCATCCGCTTTACTGACATGATCGACGGCCAGACCATTACTCGTCAGACCGACGAGCTGACCGGTCTGTCTTCTCTGGTGGTTCTGGATTCTGCTGAACGTACTACCGGTGGTAAAGATCTGCGTCCTGCACTGAAAATCGTTGATGCGCAGGGTAACGACGTTCTGATTCCTGGTACCGATATGCCTGCGCAGTACTTCCTGCCGGGTAAAGCGATTGTACAGCTGGAAGATGGCGTACAGATCAGCTCTGGTGATACCCTGGCGCGTATTCCTCAGGAATCCGGCGGTACCAAGGACATCACCGGTGGTCTGCCACGCGTTGCGGACCTGTTCGAAGCACGTCGTCCGAAAGAGCCTGCAATCCTGGCTGAAATCAGCGGTATCATCTCCTTCGGTAAAGAGACCAAAGGTAAGCGCCGTCTGGTTATCACGCCTGTAGATGGCAGCGAGCCGTACGAAGAGATGATTCCTAAGTGGCGTCAGCTCAACGTGTTCGAAGGTGAACGCGTAGAACGTGGTGACGTGGTTTCCGACGGTCCAGAAGCGCCGCACGACATCCTGCGTCTGCGTGGTGTGCATGCTGTTACCCGTTACATTGTTAACGAAGTACAGGACGTATACCGTCTGCAAGGCGTTAAGATTAACGATAAACACATTGAAGTTATCGTTCGTCAGATGCTGCGTAAAGCGACCATCGAAAACGCGGGCAGCTCCGACTTCCTGGAAGGCGAGCAGGTTGAATACTCACGCGTTAAGATCGCTAACCGCGATCTGGAAGCGAACGGCAAAATTGGCGCGACCTTCTCGCGCGATCTGCTGGGTATCACCAAAGCGTCTCTGGCAACCGAGTCCTTCATCTCTGCTGCATCGTTCCAGGAAACCACGCGTGTCCTGACCGAAGCGGCTGTTGCAGGTAAACGTGATGAACTGCGCGGTCTGAAAGAGAACGTTATCGTGGGTCGTCTGATCCCGGCCGGTACCGGTTATGCGTACCACCAGGATCGTATGCGTCGTCGCGCAGCGGGCGAACTGCCAGCTGCACCGCAGGTGACTGCCGAAGATGCATCCGCGAGCCTGGCAGAACTGCTGAACGCAGGTCTGGGCGGTTCCGACAACGAGTAATCGTTGATGCCGTAAATAAAAAACCCGCCTCGGCGGGTTTTTTTATATCTGCATTTTCAGTTTACCAGCGGGATGCGTCGATAAAGCTCAATCATGTCGCCCGCCAGATCCTGAATAACCATCGCGTTCATCAGGTGGTCCTGAGAGTGAACGGTGATCAGGTTAACCGGCAGTTTTCCTGTCCCTTCGTCAAGACCGATAAGCTGCGTCTGGATCGTATGCGCATGTTTCACATATTCACGCGACTCTTCCATCGCTTTCTCGGCTTCGTCAAAGTCGCCTTTTCGCGCCATCTGCAACGCCGTCAGGGCCGCACTGCGCGCCGCGCCTGCGTTGACCAGCAGTTCCATGATCGTGGTTTCTAAGTCTTCCATTATGACTCCAGAAGTTTGAGCGCTTTTTCCAGTACGGTATCACCTTTCATCATGCCGTAATCCATCATGTCGATGACCGCGACCTTTTTTCCGAGCGGATCGGCCTGCGCCTGGAGTTTTGCCTGTTCGTATTTGACCTGTGGCCCCAGTAATACGATATCAGCCGTCGCGATGTTATCTTTGAACTCCGCGACCGGAACGGCTTTAATGGTTACTTCGACTCCTTTTTTCTGCGCGGCATCTTTCATACGTTGAACCAGCATGCTGGTTGACATTCCCGCTGCACAGCATAAAACGATGTTCTTCATAGTCAGCCTCGATCTACATGTGTTTATTGATAATTATCCCGTGCAGACTGCTTCAACAACCGCTTTACCGCGATTGTGTGTCAGGCATCACAAAGAAATCGGCATTTTTCTGAAACCGGTTACAATTTTACCGCGGAGAGCATTCTGCCCGTCAGATCGGGTAGAATTTGAGTAAGGGTATTATCGGCTGGCCGTGCTTACGATGCGGTTTTTACCCTGTTGTTTAGCGGTATACAGCGCTTCATCTACGCTACCGATAAATTGTTCCAGCGGTTCGAAGTGCCACTCTCCCGTCCCGGCGCTGAAGGTCACTCGCAGGTTCTCTTCCCGCCAGGTCCGCTTTTCAACGGCGGTGCGCCAGGCTTCCAGTAGCGCGTGCGCGGAGTTCATCAGCTCGGCCGGGAAGATCACGCCGAACTCTTCTCCACCGTAGCGGTAAACGGGAACGTGGTGCGGCTGCATGATCTGAATACCTTCGCGTGCCACGTTGCGCAGCACAATATCCCCGCTCAGGTGGCCCCAGGTGTCGTTAATGGACTTGAAGTTATCGATGTCGATCAGCGCCAGAACGAAGGGTTGATGGGCGGTCAGCAGCTCATCCACATCGTTGTCGAACGCACGGCGGTTTTTGCAGCCTGTCAGCGCATCATGGGTGGCCTGACGGACATAGGCCAGCTCGCGTTCTTTATTGGTTCGAATGGTATGGCTGAGCATCGCTTCAAGGCGTGGCGCCTGGTTGACGTCGCCGGTTTTGATGGCATTGATAATGTTCATCAGCACAGAACGCGAGGCATGACGAAGGTAAAGCCCAAACAGAATGATGATGATTGCCGCCAGCGCAAATCCCCAGCCGACGACGGTGGTCTCATGCCGGGTGATGACGGTAAGCGTGGCATCGGAGACCCGATAAATCACAAACCAGTCCGGATTGGTGAAAGAGTAGTAGTAATACCAGGTTTTACTTTTGGGGTCGAAAAGATGGCCCTCGCCGCTGGTCATTTGGTCCATCAGCGCTTCGCTTACGTACTGCTTAAAGAGCGCCCCCGTGTCCGGATGCAGCACAACAGCGCCGTCACGCTCCACAACAAAAAACTCACCCTGAACCGGCGCCACCATCTGGCGCAGGGTATACCCCATGGACGTTAAATCAAGATGGAAAGCGAGCGTGCCCTTCAGGCGGCCTTCCGGTGAAATGACCGGCTTATAGAGAGTGACCGTAGGATGTTGGGTAAAATAGTCCAGATAGGGGCGGGTGTAGTGAGGAAAGTTGCTGGCTTCCGCTTGTCCGATAAACCATGGACGGGTCCGGGCGTCGAACGACTTACCCTTCTCCGTTGGCAGCACTTCCGGCGCGCGCAGATGGCGCCCTACTGTGTCCGCCAGAGAGATAGACGACACCGTCGGCATCAGGTTCTGCAAATGCATCAACATCTGCAAACCGTGTGTCGGGTCGATATTAATTGTCTGATTTACTCTGTCGTTACGGGCGAAGTACATCGCAGCACGACCAAGAATATAGTCATTTTCTCGCAGGATGGATTCGGTATAGTTTACCGCCAGATTATGGGTGAAGTTACCATTAATCTTATGATAATCCTCAAGAAAATCCTTTCTCTGTGAAAGGATAACCAGGATGGCGATCAGCGCAAAACTGAGCAGGATCCCCGCGAAGCTGACCATAATTGGCCGCGTAAAAGAGAGCTTTTTACTGTGGAGTGCCATGAGTTGTACATCAATCCAGATGGTAGACGCGTTGCGTCTGTCGATACCCTCAGCATAGTCGCTGTCCGGTTGCTGGTAGTAAATTATACAGAAGGCGATTACCGACGAGATGATTTATCTTAAGCGTAGATAAGAAACGACGTATTTATTGTATCGATTAAAATTTTGTTTAAGAGGCGGAGGGCAGGGCGAAACGAGGAAGAAGCATTTTCACCCTGGTCAGCGTCCGTTGCTGACGTGGTAAAGCATAAGAAAACCAGGCAGATCGCCTCAATCGCCCGGTTTTGATCTTACGAGCCGCCTCGTAACCTTTTCGCGTTTTTGCAGTCGGTTTCAGCGCTAATGCGAGGCTCTTCCCAGCCAGCTATCCCAGTCTTTCCACACGGGCTGTAGCCCCTGGGCAGTCAGGGCTTCCGCCACCGCTTCGGGCCGTCGTCCGTCGTGCGGTGCAAACTGTTCCAGTTCCGGGTGATCGTCCGCGTAACCGCCCGGCTGCGTTTTGGAAAAGGCGCTAACGTTATTGATCGCCAGCGGGATCGCGCGGTCGCGAAACGCGGGTGATTCACGCGTGGAGAGCGACAATTCCACTTCCGGCGCGAACAGGCGAAATGCACACAGGGTTTGCACCAGCTGGCGCTCATCCATCAGCGAAGCGGGTTCAACGCCTCCCGTACACGGACGCAGCCGCGGGAAAGAGATGGAATAGCGGCTTTGCCAGTAGCGCTGCTGTAGCCACAGCAGATGCTCCGCCACCATATAGCAGTCCACCCGCCAGCTGTCGGACAGACCGATAAGCGCGCCCAGCCCAATTTTATCGATACCGGCGCGCCCCAGCCTGTCCGGCGTTTCCAGCCGGAAGATGAAATCCTGCTTCTTCCCTTTCAGGTGATGCCGGGCATAGGTCGCCTCGTGGTAGGTTTCCTGATAGACCATGACGCCGTCCAGCCCGAGCGTTTTCAGCTCCGCATATTCCTCCTGCGACAAAGGCTGCACTTCCATTTGCAACGAGGCAAATTCGCGGCGGATGGCCGGAAGATGCTGGCGAAAATAGTCCATCCCCACTTTGCCCTGATGTTCACCCGTCACCAGCAGGAGATGTTCAAAACCCATCTCACGAATAGCCGCACACTCGCGGGCGATCTCATGCTCATCCAGCGTTTTACGCTTAATACGGTTGCTCATGGAGAAACCACAGTAGGTGCAGTCGTTGGCGCACAGGTTAGAAAGATAGAGCGGCACGTAAAAGCTCACCGTGTTGCCAAAACGCTGGCGGGTGAGGCGTTGCGCGCGCTGCGCCATCGGTTCAAGGTACGCGCCGGCTGCCGGAGAAAGCAGCGCCATCAAATCCTCGCGGGTCAAATGTTTGGCTGTTAATGCCCGCTCTACGTCCGCAGAGGTTTTACTGTTGATGCGTAAGGCAATATCGTCCCAGTTCAGCTGACGCCAGCGATCGGTAAAGGTAGCCATCAGAGCGCCTCCAGAAAATCGGTCAGCGGGCTGGTGGCCTGCGCCTGAACGCAGCGCGAGCCAGGGCCGGACTGGCGTGCCAGCAGACCGGACTCCACGGCAAGGCGGAACGCACGCGCCATCATCACCGGGTCGTCGGCCACCGCAATCGCGGTATTGACCAGCACCGCATCGGCCCCCATCTCCAGCGCCTGCGCGGCGTGACTGGGTACGCCGATGCCCGCATCCACCACCACGGGCACGGTCGCCTGCTCGATGATGATCTCCAGCATCGCGCGGGTCTCCAGTCCCTGGTTGGAGCCAATGGGTGCCCCTAACGGCATTACGGCCGCGCAGCCGACCTCTTCCAGACGCTTGCACAGCACGGGGTCGGCACCGCAGTAGGGCAGGACGGTAAATCCCTGCTGCACCAGCTTCTCTGCCGCTTTCAGGGTTTCGATCGGATCGGGCAACAGCCAGCGGGCGTCCGGATGAATTTCCAGCTTCAGCCAGCGGGTGCCGAGCGCTTCCCGCGCCAGTTGCGCAGCGAAAATTGCTTCCTCGGCCGTTTTCGCACCGGAGGTATTCGGTAAGAGCGTCACGCCTGCCTCCAGTAACGGCGCAAGTATGGCATCGTTGTGCTGACGCAAATCCACGCGCTTCATCGCCAGTGTCACCAGCTGGCTGCCGCTCTCACGAATGGCATCCACCATCAGCTGCGGGGAGGCGAATTTTCCGGTTCCGGTAAACAGATGTGAATCAAAGACTTTGTCGGCAATACGTAACATCTCAGCCCCCTGCGATAACCTGAAACAGCAGGATCTGGTCGCCTTCATTGACCTGCTGATGTTCCCACCGCTCGCGCGGCAGGATCTGTTGATTGAGCGCCAGCGCCGTTCCCGGCTTCAGCTGGCGCAGCGTGTCGAGCAGGGCGGCAACGGTAAGATCGTCGTCGCACGTCATCGGCTCATCGTTAAACAGAATGCGCATTGCGGCCTCCGCATACCGGGCAGTGGCTGGCGCGGTTTAACACCAGATGACGCCATTCGCTGGAGCGGGCGTCGAACAGCCGCAGCGTGTTGCGTTCTGTCTCTATGCCGCTGAGCAACTTGATGGCCTCCAGCGCCTGAAGAGTACCCATCACGCCCACCACCGGGCCCAGAATGCCTGCCGTGCGGCAGTTACGCTCCGGTTCAGCCTCGTCAGGCCACAGGCAGCGGTAGCAGCCCTGTGCCCACGGCGGCGTAAGCACCATTATCTGCCCGCCGAAACCGACCGCGCTGGCGGTGATCAGCGGCGTGTTCTGTGCAACACAGGCCGCGTTGATGGCCTGACGCGTCGCCATGTTGTCCGTGCAGTCCAGCACCGCGTCGGCAAGGGCAACTTCGCGTTGCAGATCTTCCCCGCTCAGCCGCGTCTGGAGCGCAACCAGTTCGATATCGGGGTTAAGCTGGTTCAGCCGCTGGCGCGTAACCTGCGCCTTAGGCTGGTTAACATCTTCTGTCGTGAAGAGGATTTGCCGTTGCAGGTTGCTGAGGTGTACTTCATCGTCATCGGCCAGTACCAGCGTACCCACGCCCGCACCGGCCAGATACAGCGCGGCGGGGGCGCCTAATCCGCCCAGGCCGACAATCAGTACCCGGCTGGCGAGCAGCTTTTGCTGCCCGTCGATGGCGATATCCTCCAGCAGGATCTGGCGGCTGTAACGCATAAAATCACGATCTTTCATCGCCTGCTCCTGCCAGTTGTAAAAGCTGAGCGGTGGCGGCCTGCCAGTCTGCCGCCTGGGTGATGGCGCTGACGACGGCGATACTGCCGACGCCGGTTTCCAGCACGGCGGGCGCACGTTCAAGGCTGATCCCGCCGATGGCAACGGTGGGGTAATCGGCAAGGCGCTTAACGTGGGCCGACAGCTGTGTCAAACCCTGTGGAGCGGACGGCATCTGTTTGGTTTGCGTCGGGAAAACGTGACCGAGGGCGATGTAGGAGGGGCGGGCCGCCAGCGCCACGTCGATCTCCATATCGTCGTGGGTGGAGACGCCCAGCCGCAGACCGGCGTCACGGATCGCGCTGAGATCGGTCGTTTCCAGATCTTCCTGTCCCAGATGCACGCCGTACGCCTGGTGTTTAACCGCCAGCCGCCAGTAGTCGTTGATAAACAGGCGGGCGTGGTAGCGACGTCCCAGCGCGATAGCAGCGATCACGTCGGCCTCCACCTCTTCATCGCGTTTATCCTTGATGCGTAGCTGGAGGGTGCGAACGCCCGCTTCCAGCAGGCGGGTGATCCACCCCACGCTGTCCACCACCGGGTAAAGCCCTAAGCGGAAGGGCACGGAGGGGAAATCGGGCTGGTACATTACGCCTCCTCCTTTTTGAGGTAGATTTCACCGCCTTTCGCGCGGAAGGTTTCCGACATGTCCGCCATGCCGACTTCAATGGTCTGCGCGGCGGCGTAATCGCGTACTTCCTGGCTGATTTTCATCGAGCAGAATTTTGGTCCGCACATGGAGCAGAAGTGCGCAACTTTGCCCGATTCCTGCGGCAGGGTTTCATCGTGATAGGCGCGGGCGGTAAACGGATCCAGCGCCAGGTTGAACTGGTCTTCCCAGCGGAATTCAAAGCGCGCTTTGGACATGGCGTTATCGCGGATTTGCGCGCCCGGATGGCCTTTCGCCAGATCCGCCGCGTGGGCGGCAATCTTGTAGGTAATCAGTCCCTGCTTCACGTCCTCTTTGTTTGGCAGGCCGAGGTGCTCTTTCGGCGTCACGTAGCAGAGCATGGCGCAGCCGAACCAGCCGATCATCGCCGCCCCAATGCCTGACGTGAAGTGGTCATAGCCCGGCGCGATGTCAGTTGTCAGTGGCCCCAGCGTGTAGAACGGTGCTTCGTGGCAGTGCTCCAGCTCTTCGGTCATGTTGCGACGGATCATCTGCATCGGCACATGGCCCGGGCCTTCAATCATCACCTGCACGTCGTACTCCCAGGCGATTTTGGTCAGCTCCCCCAGCGTGTGCAGCTCGGCAAACTGCGCCTCGTCGTTAGCATCGCGGATGGAGCCAGGACGCAGGCCGTCGCCCAGCGACAGGGAGACGTCGTAAGCGGCGCAAATTTCGCAAATTTCGCGGAAGTGCTCGTAGAGGAAGTTTTCCTGATGATGGGACAGGCACCACTTCGCCATAATGGAACCGCCGCGCGAGACGATGCCGGTCAGACGTTTCGCCGTCATTGGCACGTAGCGCAGCAGCACGCCCGCGTGGATGGTGAAGTAGTCCACGCCCTGTTCCGCCTGCTCCAGCAGCGTGTCGCGGAACGCTTCCCAGGTGAGGTTTTCGGCGATGCCGTTGACCTTCTCCAGCGCCTGATAAATCGGGACGGTGCCAATCGGCACCGGGCTGTTACGCAGGATCCATTCGCGGGTTTCGTGAATATAGCGGCCGGTGGAAAGGTCCATCACCGTATCCGCGCCCCAGCGCGTCGACCAGACCAGCTTTTCCACCTCTTCTTCGATGGATGACGTCACCGCTGAGTTGCCGATGTTGGCGTTGACCTTCACCAGGAAGTTGCGGCCGATAATCATCGGCTCGGATTCCGGGTGGTTGATGTTGGCGGGGATAATGGCGCGCCCGGCGGCCACTTCATCACGCACAAATTCCGGCGTGATGTTCTCCGGCAGGCGAGCGCCAAACCCTTCACCTGGATGCTGGTGGCGCAGCACTTCGCTGCGGATGCGCTCGCGGCCCATGTTTTCGCGGATGGCGATGAACTCCATCTCCGGCGTGACGATACCCTGGCGCGCGTAGTGCAGCTGGGTTACGCATTTGCCCGCTTTAGCGCGTTTTGGCGTCAGCAGGCCGGTAAAGCGCAGCGCGTCCAGACCGTCGTCGGCCAGGCGTTCTTTGGTGTATGCAGAACTGCGTACGCTCAGTTCTTCGCAGTCGTTACGCGCCTCTATCCACGGCTGGCGCAGCTTTGCCAGACCCTGCTGGACGTTGATAGCCACATCAGGATCGCCGTACGGGCCGGAGGTGTCATACACCGGCACGGCTTCGTTGTCTTCATACTGCGGATTCTCTTTGCTGCCGCCGATAAGCGTCGGGCTGAGCTGGATTTCGCGCATCGGGACGCGGATATCGGCCTGCGAGCCGGAAATGTAGATGCGTTTCGAGTTCGGGAAAGCGGTGCCTTCCAGGGTGTCGATGAAGCGTTGTGCGTGTTCGCGCTGTTCGCGGCGGGTCAGTTTTGCAGTAGACATAGCTCATTCCAAAAGTGAAGGACATGGCTTGTCAGACGACGGATGAAGCAAGAGAGGATCGCCCGGGGGGCGATACAACAGCAGTGTGACTCTTGTTCCCTTCGCAGGTATTAACCTGATCAGGTTCCGCGGATCCCGAATTAACGGTCTCAGCCCGTGCTTTCACACTGGGCACTCCGACAAGAAAAATCCCCCTCCGCAGAGGGGCGAATGGTTGTAAATTACTCGTTAACGATTAAGAACTCAAGCAGGGCGCGCAACGTTATCGCTGGTGCTGATATTCAGGTTGTTGTCCAGCACGAGGGCGATGAGCTTGTCTTCCAGCGTGAATCGCTCTTCCAGCGCTTCGCCAAGGTCGGAAAGCGCCTGCTGAAACTCAAGATAGTTATCGTGATCGATAGCGTTCTCCAGCGCGGAATCGTAGTAGTCCATGATCCGCTGGGTGTTGGCTTCCAGCAGCGGACAGAGTTTACTGGCCGCTAAATACGGCGTTGTCCCTTCCATTTCGCGGATAATGCGTTCATAAAGGTTGAAATGGCCGTCGGAGAGGTAGTCGACAAGGCTCTGACAAAAATCATCCAGCGCTTTTTCGTTCAGCCGCATAAAGGATTCTTTGCCAGGCTTAAGACCGACCAGATTGTAATACGCCACAAGGAGATGCTTGCGCACATGTAGCCAGCGATCCACCAGGGTGTTACTTCCTCCAACGCGCTCAGTCAGGCTTTCCAGCTGGTTTAACATGGTCGACTCCATAAGGTTTAGAATGGGATCTGCTTATCCAAAATTTAACCACAATGCTAACAACATGTCAGTGAAGCGAAGGTAGTGCAATAGATATGGATCGTATTATTGAAAAATCAGATCTGGGTTGGTGGATCGTCAGTCACGAGCAAAAGTTGTGGCTGCCCGGTGGGGAGATACCCTACGGTGCGGCAGAAATCTTCGATCTCGTCGGCCAACCTGCGCTGCGGATCGGCGAGTGGCAGGGCGATCCGGTATGGTTGATCCTACAGGCTCGTCGTCAGGATATGGGATCCGTTCGTCAGGTGTTGGATCGGGATGTCGGCCTGTTCCAGCTGGCGGGGCGCGGCGTGCAGCTGGCGGAGTTTTACCGCTCGCACAAATACTGCGGCTACTGCGGCCACACCATGCACCCGAGCAAAACCGAGTGGGCAATGCTTTGCGGCCACTGCCGTGAACGCTACTATCCGCAAATCGCACCGTGCATCATTGTCGCCATCCGCCGTGATGATTCCATCCTGCTGGCGCAGCATACCCGTCATCGCAACGGCATTCATACTGTCCTCGCCGGGTTCGTGGAAGTCGGCGAAACGCTGGAACAGGCGGTGGCGCGTGAGGTGATGGAGGAGAGCGGCATTAAGGTGAAAAACCTGCGCTATGTGACGTCGCAGCCGTGGCCGTTCCCGATGTCCCTGATGACCGCGTTTATGGCGGAATACGACAGCGGCGAGATTGTTATCGATAAGAAAGAGCTGCTGGAGGCGAACTGGTATCGCTACGACGATTTACCGCTGCTGCCCCCGCCGGGAACGGTGGCGCGTCGCCTGATAGAAGATACCGTGGCAATGTGTCGGGCCGAGTATGAGTAGTGTTACACTGACGGACTGACGCAATAAGGAACTGCAAAATGACCGAACTGAAGAACGATCGTTATCTGCGTGCGCTGCTGCGCCAGCCCGTTGATGTCACCCCGGTGTGGATGATGCGCCAGGCGGGACGCTATCTGCCAGAGTACAAAGCCACGCGCGCGCAGGCGGGCGATTTTATGTCGCTGTGCAAAAACGCCGAGCTGGCCTGTGAAGTGACGCTCCAGCCGCTGCGCCGCTTCCCGCTCGATGCCGCCATTCTTTTTTCGGACATTCTCACCATTCCGGATGCGATGGGCCTTGGGCTCTATTTCGAAACCGGCGAGGGCCCGCGTTTTACCTCACCGATCAAAAGCAAAGCCGACGTTGATAAGTTGCCGATCCCCGATCCGGAAGGCGAGCTGGGCTATGTGATGAACGCCGTGCGCACCATTCGCCGCGAGCTCAAAGGCGATGTGCCGCTGATTGGCTTCTCCGGTAGTCCGTGGACGCTGGCCACCTACATGGTGGAAGGCGGCAGCAGCAAAGCCTTTACCGTCATCAAAAAGATGATGTACGCCGAGCCGCTGGCCCTGCATGCGCTGCTCGACAAGCTCGCGAAGAGCGTCACGCTCTACCTCAACGCGCAGATTAAAGCAGGTGCGCAGTCGGTGATGATTTTCGACACCTGGGGCGGCGTGCTGACCGGACGTGATTATCAGCAGTTCTCCCTGTACTACATGCACAAAATTGTCGATGGCCTGCTGCGTGAAAACGAAGGCCGTCGCGTGCCGGTGACGCTGTTTACCAAAGGCGGCGGCCAGTGGCTGGAAGCGATGGCGGCCACCGGCTGCGACGCGCTGGGCCTCGACTGGACCACCGATATTGCCGATGCGCGCCGTCGCGTGGGGGACAAAGTGGCGCTTCAGGGCAACATGGACCCGTCCATGCTCTATGCACAGCCTGCCCGTATCGAAGAGGAAGTGTCGACTATACTGTCTGGTTTCGGCCAGGGTGAAGGCCACGTCTTTAACCTCGGCCACGGCATTCATCAGGATGTGCCGCCTGAACACGCAGGCGTATTTGTGGAGGCGGTGCATCGGCTTTCTGCCCAGTATCATAAGTAAGGAGTGGTTATGGATCTCGCGTCGCTACGCGCTCAGCAAATCGAACTGGCTTCATCGGTGATCCGTGAGGATCGTCTGGATACGGACCCTCCGCGGTACATTGGCGGGGCGGACGTCGGGTTTGAGCAGGGCGGTGAAGTGACGCGAGCGGCGATGGTGGTGCTGAAATACCCGTCGCTGGAGCTGGTGGAGTACAAGGTGGCGCGTATCGCCACCACCATGCCCTATATCCCCGGCTTTCTCTCCTTCCGCGAATATCCCGCGCTGCTGGCCGCGTGGGAACAACTCTCGCAAAAACCTGACCTGCTGTTTGTTGATGGGCATGGTATCTCCCATCCGCGTCGCTTAGGCGTTGCCAGCCACTTTGGTCTGCTGGTGGACGTGCCAACCATCGGCGTGGCGAAAAAACGCCTGTGCGGCGCGTTTGAGCCGCTCTCTGCCGAACCGGGCGCGCTGGCGCCGCTTATTCATAAAGGCGAGCAGCTGGCGTGGGTCTGGCGCAGTAAAGCGCGCTGCAACCCGCTGTTTATCGCAACCGGGCATCGGGTGAGCATGGACAGCGCCCTGGCGTGGGTGCAACGCTGTATGAAGGGCTACCGTTTACCGGAGCCAACCCGCTGGGCTGACGCCGTGGCCTCTTCACGTCCGGCATTCATTCGTTGGCAGGAAATTCAGCCGTGATTCAGGTAAACTGCGGCTAATTTTCGATTCGAGACATCATCATGTTACAAAACCCGATTCATCTGCGCCTTGAAAAGCTGGAAAGCTGGCAGCACGTGACGTTTATGGCTTGCCTGTGCGAGCGCATGTATCCCAACTATGCCGCGTTCTGCAAGCAGACAGCGTTTGGCGAAGGCCAGATTTATCGTCGTATCCTGGATTTAATCTGGGAGACGCTGACGGTCAAAGACGCGAAGGTGAATTTTGACTCTCAGCTCGAAAAGCTGGAAGAGGCTATTCCGGCTGCGGATGATTTCGACCTGTATGGCGTCTACCCGGCCATTGATGCCTGTGTGGCGTTGAGCGAGCTGATCCACTCCCGTCTGAGCGGTGAAACCCTGGAACACGCCATTGAAGTCAGTAAGGCATCCATTACCACCGTTGCGATGCTGGAAATGACCCAGGAAGGCCGTGAAATGACCGACGAAGAGCTGCGTGCTAACCCGGCGGTAGAACAGGAATGGGACATTCAGTGGGAGATTTTCCGCCTGCTGGCAGAGTGTGAAGAGCGTGATATTGAGCTGATCAAAGGGCTGCGCGCGGACCTGCGCGAGGCCGGCGAGAGCAATATTGGTATAATTTTTAACCAATGAGACAACAAAACGTGATTTAACGCCTGTTTTGTCGCTCCTCGACTCTTCCCTTTCGCCCCCCGTCTGGTCTACATTTGGGGGGCGAAAAAAAGTGGCTATCGGTGCGTGTATGCAGGAGAGTGCTTTTTTGGCATTTTCGTCGCACTCGATGCTTAGCAAGCGATAAACACATTGAAAGGATAACTTATGAACAAGACTCAACTGATTGATGTAATTGCGGACAAGGCTGATCTGTCTAAAGTGCAGGCTAAAGCTGCTCTGGAATCTACCCTGGCTGCTATTACTGAGTCTCTGAAAGAAGGCGATGCTGTACAACTGGTTGGTTTCGGTACCTTCAAAGTGAACCACCGCGCTGAGCGTACTGGCCGCAACCCGCAGACCGGTAAAGAAATCAAAATCGCCGCAGCTAACGTGCCGGCATTTGTTTCTGGTAAAGCACTGAAAGACGCAGTTAAGTAAGACGCGTGGCAGTGAACAGTTTTAACGAAGGGGCGGCAACGCCCCTTTTGTCATTCTGGCGTGGACCGCTCGCGCTGGCAGGCGTACTGTTGCTCTCTGCCTGTAGTCATGATTCCTCACTCCCCCCGTTTACCGCCAGCGGCTACGCTGACAACCAGGGTGCGGTCAGGATCTGGCGCAAAGATTCCAGCGATGAAGTCCATATGCTCACCGCGTTCAGCCCATGGCATAACGGCAATACCTCGACCGCAGAATACCGCTGGCAGGGCGATGCCCTGTCGCTCATTGAACTGAATATCTACAGTAAGACTCCCGAACACGTGAAGGTGCGTTTCGACGACCACGGCGAGCTGAGCTTTATGCAGCATGAGGTCAGTGGACTGAAACAGCAGCTTTCCAGCGATCAGGTCGCCCTCTACCGCTACCGTGCTGAACAACTTCGCCAGACCAGCGATGCGCTGCGTCAGGGCCGCGTGGTGCTGCGTCAGGGGCGCTGGCATGCCGACGGCACGGTGACCACCTGCGAAGGGCAGACGGTGAAGCCTGAGCTTGAATCCTGGGCAACCGAACACATTCAGCGTCGTCAGCGGCATTCATCTGTGGAGGTGAGTGTGGCATGGCTGGAAGCGCCGGAAGGCTCTCAGCTGTTGCTGGTGGCGAATGAAGATTTCTGCACCTGGCAGCCGACAGAAAAGAGTTTTTGATTTAAGTCCCCTCTCCCTTGAGGGAGAGGGTTAGGGTGAGGGGAAATTACTCTCCCTGCTCCCGCGCAATAGCACGATAACCGATATCCTGACGGCTGAAGCTGCCGTTCCAGTGAATATCCGCCATCAGCGCATAGGCGCGTTTCTGCGCTTCTGCCACGGTCTGGCCCAGCGCGGTCGCACACAGCACGCGGCCGCCGTTGGTGAGCACGCGGTCATCGTCAGCCAGCTTCGTACCGGCGTGGAACACCTTCGCGCCGTCAATCTCTTCCAGCGGCAGGCCGTGGATCTCATCTCCAGTGTTGTAGCTACCCGGATACCCACCCGCAGCAATCACCACACCTAAAGAGGCACGCTCGTCCCACTCTGACGTTTTCTCATCCAGTTTGCCTTCGCACGCCGCCAGACACAGATCCACCAGGTCGGATTTCATGCGCAGCATGATCGGCTGGGTTTCCGGATCGCCAAAGCGGCAGTTGAATTCGATCACCTTCGGGTTACCCTGCTTGTCGATCATCAGGCCTGCATAAAGGAAACCGGTGTAGGTATTGCCTTCCGCCGCCATCCCTTTCACGGTTGGCCAGATGATGCGGTCCATGGTGCGCTGATGCACCTCATCGGTAACAACGGGAGCAGGAGAGTAAGCGCCCATTCCCCCAGTGTTGGGGCCGGTATCGCCATTGCCCACACGCTTGTGATCCTGGCTGGTGGCCATCGGCAGAACGTGCTCGCCATCGACCATCACGATAAAGCTCGCCTCTTCGCCGTCGAGGAACTCTTCAATCACGATGCGGTGGCCCGCATCGCCAAAGGCGTTGCCTGCCAGCATATCCTGAACCGCGGCTTCGGCTTCTTCGAGGGTCATCGCGACGATCACGCCTTTACCCGCGGCCAGACCGTCGGCCTTGATAACAATCGGCGCGCCCTTCTCACGTAACCAGGCCAGAGCAGGCTCCACTTCAGTGAAATTCTGATATTCCGCCGTCGGGATGTTATGACGCGCGAGAAAATCTTTGGTGAAGGCTTTTGAGCCTTCCAGCTGTGCGGCACCCTCCGTTGGGCCAAAGATTTTCAGGCCAGCTGCGCGGAAGGCGTCTACGACGCCAATCACCAGCGGCGCTTCCGGGCCAACGATGGTCAGATCGATGTTCTCGGTCTGGGCAAAGCTCAGCAGTGCCGGGATATCGGTCACGCCGATGGCGACGTTTTGCAGCGCGGGTTCCAGCGCCGTACCGGCATTACCCGGTGCCACAAAGACGGTTTCAACCTGCGGAGACTGCGCTGCTTTCCACGCCAGGGCGTGCTCGCGCCCGCCGTTACCAATCACTAATACTTTCATTTTCTGCTCCGGGAATTAATGGCGGAAGTGGCGCATGTCGGTGAAGATCATTGCGATGCCGTGTTCGTCGGCAGCGGCAATCACTTCGTCATCACGGATTGAACCGCCAGGCTGGATCACACAGGTGATACCCACAGCAGCGGCCGCATCGATTCCGTCGCGGAACGGGAAGAAGGCATCAGAGGCCATGGCGGAGCCTTTCACTTCCAGATCTTCGTCGCCTGCTTTGATACCGGCAATTTTTGCAGAGTAAACGCGGCTCATCTGGCCTGCGCCTATCCCGATGGTCATGTTCTCTTTGGCGTAGACGATGGCGTTGGATTTCACGAACTTAGCCACTTTCCAGCAGAACAGCGCGTCACGCAGCTCCTGTTCGGTCGGCTGACGTTTGGTCACCACGCGCAGGTCGGCTTCTGTCACCATCCCCAGATCGCGGTCCTGAACCAGCAGACCGCCGTTCACGCGCTTGAAGTCCAGGCCCGGCACGCGTTCCGCCCACTGACCGCAAACCAGCACGCGCACATTCTGTTTTGCCGCAGTGATTTTCAGCGCTTCTTCTGATGCGGACGGCGCGATGATCACTTCGACAAACTGGCGGGAGATGATGGCCTGCGCGGTTTCCGCATCCAGCTCGCGGTTAAAGGCGATAATGCCGCCGAACGCGGAGGTCGGGTCGGTTTTGTAGGCGCGATCGTAGGCATCCAGAATAGAAGTGCTTACCGCAACGCCGCATGGGTTGGCGTGCTTGACGATAACGCAGGCCGGCTCGCTGAATTCTTTCACGCATTCCAGCGCGGCGTCGGTGTCGGCAATGTTGTTATAGGAAAGGGCTTTGCCCTGAACCTGCTGGGCGGTCGCAACGGAGGCTTCCTTTACCTCTTCTTCTATATAGAAGGCAGCCTGCTGGTGGCTGTTCTCACCGTAACGCATATCCTGCTTCTTAATGAAGTTCAGGTTCAGGGTGCGCGGGAAGCGGCCAGAGGGATCTTTGCTTTCACCATGGTAAGCCGGTACCAGGCTACCGAAGTAGTTGGCGATCATGCTGTCGTAGGCGGCGGTATGCTCGAAGGCTTTGATGGCGAGATCGAAACGCGTTTCAAGTGTCAGGGACCCTTCGTTGGCATCCATCTCATTAATAATGGCGTTGTAGTCGCTGCTCTTCACCACGATGGCCACATCTTTATGGTTCTTGGCTGCGGAGCGCACCATGGTCGGGCCGCCGATATCGATATTTTCAACCGCATCTTCCAGAGAGCAGCCTTCGCGGGCGACGGTCTGGGCGAACGGGTAGAGGTTAACAACGACCATATCGATAGGCGCGATATCGTGCTGTTCCATAATGGCGTCGTCCTGACCGCGACGGCCAAGAATACCGCCGTGGACTTTCGGATGCAGTGTTTTGACGCGTCCATCCATCATTTCCGGGAAACCGGTGTAATCGGACACTTCGGTTACCGGCAGACCTTTCTCTGCTAACAGGCGCGCGGTGCCACCTGTAGAAAGCAGCTCCACACCGCGTGCGGAAAGTGCCTGGGCGAATTCGACGATACCGGCTTTATCAGAAACACTGAGCAGAGCGCGGCGGACTGGACGACGTTGTTGCATGGTAAATCCCCTGGATTTCACGATTACAGAGAGCGTTAGATGAATTTTCCTGTGAAAAACTCATCTAACACACCTGACGAGGCATCCTTGTAAAGCGCGAGCATTTTAACGAAAACGTTTGCGCAACGCTCGCACATTTTTACTTTTTCGTATCATTGTGGATAAGTCTGTGTGTAAAAAGGTATAAGGCGGGGTTTTGCTGTGGAATGCAGCAGTCAGTCATTTTTCTGTCATTTAGCGGTTGCGGCCTGCGGAGAACTCCCTATAATGCGCCTCCATCGACACGGCGGATGTGAATCACTTCACAAACAACCCGGTCGGTTGAAGAGAAAAAATCCTGAAAATCAGGATTGACTCTGAAAGAGGAAAGCGTAATATACGCCACCTCGCAACGGTGAGCGAAAGCCGCGTTGCACTGCTCTTTAACAATTTATCAGACAATCTGTGTGGGCACTCAAAGTGACATGGATTCTTAACGTCCTCGGACGATAAATGAATACCAAGTCTCAACGAGTGAAC
>NZ_JBMKGT010000016.1:0-26203 GCF_049238805.1 Enterobacter cloacae complex sp. CDL013
AAGATGGTTGTGACTCTGATCCACCCAATCGCGATGGACGACGGTCTGCGTTTCGCAATCCGTGAAGGCGGCCGTACCGTTGGCGCGGGCGTTGTTGCTAAAGTTCTGGGCTAATTAATTATCCCTGAAATAAAAAGGACGCTTCGGCGTCCTTTTTTGTTTTCTACCGTAAAGTCGCTGTCATAAAAATTCGCATTTTTTGTTTTCTCCCGCCACGTATTCCGGCGCCTGTGCTATTGTAATCATAACCATTCTCACTTACACTTTGCGCATATTTTGAACGGGAGTCTTTATGTACGTTTGTTTATGTAATGGTGTAAGCGACAAAAAAATTCGTCAGGCCGTTCGCCAGTTTCAACCACAATCTTTCCAGCAGCTTCGCAAGTTTGTTCCGGTGGGAAATCAATGCGGTAAATGCGTTCGCGCAGCGCGTGAGATCATGCAGGACGAACTGATGCAGATCCCGGAATTCAAAGAGATCGCGTAAGCCTCTATCTTTTTTTTGACATCCCCGTAGCCCGATCTACGCTTCAATGAGTGGAAGCGGAGGGACTATATAATGAAAGGTGATGTTAAAATCATAAGTTATCTCAATAAATTATTGGGAAATGAGCTTGTCGCAATCAATCAGTATTTTCTCCATGCAAGAATGTTCAAAAACTGGGGACTGACTCGCCTCAACGATGTTGAATACCATGAGTCCATTGATGAAATGAAACACGCCGATAAATACATTGAGCGTATTTTATTCCTCGAAGGCATTCCTAACCTACAGGATCTCGGAAAACTGGGCATCGGAGAAGATGTCGAAGAGATGCTGCGTTCTGATCTCCGGCTGGAGCTGGAGGGTGCAAAAGACCTGCGTGAAGCCATTGCCTATGCGGACAGCGTACATGACTACGTCAGCCGCGATATGATGATCCAGATCCTGGCCGATGAAGAAGGGCACATCGACTGGCTTGAGACCGAACTGGATCTCATTAGCAAAATTGGCCTACAGAACTACCTTCAGTCTCAGATCAAAGTGGAAAGTTAATCAGGCTTTCCCAGCCAACGCATAAACCCGCTGCCGCCAGAAATGGCCCAAAAGGCAGTGGGTTTTTTAATGCCTGCTTATCAGGAGTAAACAACGAGAAAGCAACCAGATACAGCAGAGCCATTAACGCGGCTACGAGTGCCAGTACTGGCAGTACACACCAGCCATGCCATGCCCCCAGCGCCGCCAGATATTTTATGTCGCCATATCCCATACCTTCACGTCGGCAGATGAGCCGATATCCCCAATAGATAACGGCGAATCCGGCGTATCCTGCCATCGCACCCACCACCGCGCTCGGCAAAAAATCAGGATGGAGGCAGAGCTGGTAAAGCAGGCCGGTCCATAGCAGCGGGCAAAGAAATTTATCGGGAAGAAGCCCCGTGCGAATATCGGTGCGAACAAGCAAGGCCGATAAAGCAAAATAGATCAGCAGAAAGGGGAGGGACAGTAGCATAGCGAAAGCCTCAAAACGGTTTGAGCGCATACTCGTAATAATCTACATGTCCGGCAATGTGCAAAAACAGCAATTGCGTAGCGGCTTCAGACAAAGAGTTGAGAAGGGATACTTTGCATAAAAAAATGCGAGGCCTTACGCAGAGTACGTCTTTAGCGCTTAATTTCTAAACGGCACTTGCGTCTTCCCCAGATTTACGTATAATGCGCGGGCTTGTCGTAATTGACGGCGGGTTCAATCTGAACCAGAGTAGCTCACTTTGTTACTCAACAATGCTCCCAATTGGGGAGCTACGTAAGAACGGTTACACTCTCCCATCAATCGTAATGGGTTTGAGGAGTAATCATTTTCGTTTATAAAATAATTGGAGCTCTGGTCTCATGCAGAACCAAAGAATCCGTATCCGCCTTAAAGCGTTTGATCATCGTCTGATCGATCAATCAACCGCGGAAATCGTCGAGACTGCTAAGCGCACTGGTGCGCAAGTCCGTGGTCCGATCCCGCTGCCGACCCGCAAAGAGCGCTTTACCGTTCTGATCTCTCCGCACGTTAACAAAGATGCGCGTGATCAGTACGAAATCCGCACTCACAAGCGTCTGGTTGACATCGTTGAGCCAACTGAGAAAACCGTTGATGCTCTGATGCGTCTGGATCTGGCTGCCGGTGTAGACGTGCAGATCAGCCTGGGTTAATCAGGTCATCGAGCGATTGAGAGGTTGAAACAATGATTGGTTTAGTCGGTAAAAAAGTGGGTATGACCCGCATCTTCACTGAAGATGGCGTTTCTATCCCAGTAACCGTAATCGAAGTTGAAGCAAACCGCGTTACTCAGGTTAAAGATCTGGCTAACGATGGCTACCGCGCTATTCAGGTTACCACTGGTGCTAAAAAAGCTAACCGTGTAACCAAACCAGAAGCGGGTCACTTCGCTAAAGCTGGCGTTGAAGCTGGCCGTGGTCTGTGGGAATTCCGTCTTGCTGAAGGCGAAGAGTTCACCGTAGGTCAGGACATTAGCGTTGAGCTGTTTGCTGACGTTAAAAAAGTTGACGTAACCGGTACCTCTAAAGGTAAAGGTTTTGCTGGTACCGTTAAGCGCTGGAACTTCCGTACCCAGGACGCTACTCACGGTAACTCCTTGTCTCACCGCGTTCCGGGTTCTATCGGTCAGAACCAGACTCCGGGCAAAGTGTTCAAAGGCAAGAAAATGGCAGGTCAGCTGGGCAACGAACGTGTAACCGTTCAGAGCCTGGACGTAGTACGTGTTGACGCTGAGCGCAACCTGCTGCTGGTTAAAGGTGCGGTCCCGGGTGCAACCGGTAGCGACCTGATCGTTAAACCAGCTGTGAAGGCGTAAGGGGATAGCAATGGAATTAGTATTGAAAGACGCGCAGAGCGCGCTGACTGTTTCCGAAACTACCTTCGGTCGTGATTTCAACGAAGCGCTGGTTCACCAGGTTGTTGTTGCTTATGCAGCTGGTGCTCGTCAGGGTACTCGTGCTCAGAAGACTCGTGCTGAAGTAACTGGTTCAGGCAAAAAGCCATGGCGCCAGAAAGGTACCGGCCGTGCGCGTTCAGGTTCTATCAAGAGCCCGATCTGGCGTTCAGGTGGCGTGACCTTCGCTGCGCGTCCACAGGACCACAGTCAAAAAGTTAACAAAAAGATGTACCGCGGCGCGCTGAAAAGCATTCTGTCCGAACTGGTACGTCAGGATCGTCTGATCGTTGTCGAGAAGTTCTCTGTTGAAGCGCCTAAAACTAAGCTGCTGGCACAGAAACTGAAAGACATGGCTCTGGAAGATGTGCTGATCATCACCGGTGAGCTGGACGAGAACCTGTTCCTGGCCGCGCGTAACCTGCACAAGGTTGACGTACGCGACGCGACTGGTATCGACCCGGTTAGCCTGATCGCCTTCGACAAAGTCGTAATGACTGCTGATGCTGTTAAGCAAGTTGAGGAGATGCTGGCATGATTCGTGAAGAACGTCTGCTGAAGGTGCTGCGCGCACCGCACGTTTCTGAAAAAGCGTCTACTGCGATGGAAAAAACAAACACCATCGTTCTCAAAGTTGCTAAAGACGCGACCAAAGCAGAGATCAAAGCTGCTGTGCAGAAACTGTTTGAAGTCGAAGTCGAAGTCGTTAACACCCTGGTAGTTAAAGGGAAAGTTAAACGTCACGGACAGCGTATCGGTCGTCGTAGCGACTGGAAAAAAGCTTACGTCACCCTGAAAGAAGGCCAGAACCTGGACTTCGTTGGCGGCGCTGAGTAAGTCGGAGGAGTAATACAATGGCAGTTGTTAAATGTAAACCGACATCTCCGGGTCGTCGCCACGTAGTTAAAGTGGTTAACCCTGAGCTGCACAAGGGCAAACCTTTTGCTCCGTTGCTGGAAAAAAACAGCAAATCCGGTGGTCGTAACAACAATGGCCGTATCACCACTCGTCACATCGGTGGTGGCCACAAGCAGGCTTATCGTATTGTTGACTTCAAACGCAACAAAGACGGTATCCCAGCAGTTGTTGAACGTCTTGAGTACGATCCGAACCGTTCCGCGAACATCGCGCTGGTTCTGTACAAAGACGGCGAACGCCGTTACATCCTGGCCCCTAAAGGCCTGAAAGCTGGCGACCAGATTCAGTCTGGCGTTGATGCTGCAATCAAAGCAGGCAACACCCTGCCGATGCGCAATATCCCGGTTGGTTCTACCGTTCATAACGTAGAAATGAAACCAGGTAAAGGCGGTCAGCTGGCGCGTTCCGCGGGTACTTACGTTCAGATCGTTGCGCGTGATGGTGCTTATGTCACCCTGCGTCTGCGTTCTGGTGAAATGCGTAAAGTCGAAGCAGACTGCCGCGCTACTCTGGGCGAAGTTGGCAATGCTGAGCATATGCTGCGCGTTCTGGGTAAAGCAGGTGCTGCACGCTGGCGTGGTGTTCGTCCTACCGTTCGCGGTACTGCGATGAACCCAGTCGACCACCCACATGGTGGTGGTGAAGGTCGTAACTTTGGTAAGCACCCGGTATCTCCGTGGGGCGTTCAGACCAAAGGTAAGAAGACCCGCAGCAACAAGCGTACTGATAAATTTATCGTACGTCGCCGTAGCAAATAATTTTAGAGGATAAGCCATGCCACGTTCTCTCAAGAAAGGTCCTTTTATTGACCTGCACTTGCTGAAGAAGGTAGAGAAAGCGGTGGAAAGCGGAGACAAGAAGCCCCTGCGCACTTGGTCCCGTCGTTCAACGATCTTTCCTAACATGATCGGTTTGACCATCGCTGTCCATAATGGTCGTCAGCACGTTCCAGTCTTTGTTACCGACGAAATGGTTGGTCACAAACTGGGTGAATTCGCACCGACTCGTACTTATCGCGGCCACGCTGCTGATAAAAAAGCGAAGAAGAAATAAGGTAGGAGGAAGAGATGGAAACTTTAGCTCAACATCGCCATGCTCGTTCTTCTGCACAGAAGGTTCGCCTTGTTGCTGACCTGATTCGCGGTAAGAAAGTGTCGCAGGCCCTGGACATCCTGACCTATACCAACAAGAAAGCTGCGGTATTGGTCAAGAAAGTACTGGAATCTGCCATTGCTAACGCTGAACACAACGATGGCGCTGACATCGACGATCTGAAAGTCGCGAAAATTTTCGTAGATGAAGGCCCAAGCATGAAGCGCATTATGCCGCGTGCGAAAGGTCGTGCAGATCGCATCCTGAAGCGCACCAGCCACATTACTGTGGTTGTGTCCGATCGCTGAGACTCTGGAGACTAGCAATGGGTCAGAAAGTACATCCTAATGGTATTCGCCTGGGTATTGTAAAACCATGGAACTCTACCTGGTTTGCGAACACCAAAGAATTCGCTGACAACCTGGACAGCGATTTTAAAGTACGTCAGTACCTGACTAAGGAACTGGCTAAAGCGTCTGTATCTCGTATCGTTATCGAGCGTCCAGCGAAGAGCATCCGTGTGACTATTCACACTGCTCGTCCTGGCATCGTTATCGGTAAGAAAGGCGAAGACGTAGAAAAACTGCGCAAGGTCGTAGCGGATATCGCTGGCGTTCCTGCACAGATCAATATCGCTGAAGTTCGTAAGCCTGAACTGGACGCTAAATTGGTTGCTGACAGCATCACTTCTCAGCTGGAACGTCGTGTTATGTTCCGTCGTGCTATGAAGCGTGCTGTACAGAACGCAATGCGTCTGGGCGCTAAAGGTATCAAAGTTGAAGTTAGCGGCCGTCTGGGCGGCGCGGAAATCGCACGTACCGAATGGTACCGCGAAGGTCGCGTACCGCTGCACACTCTGCGTGCTGACATCGACTACAACACCTCTGAAGCGCACACCACTTACGGTGTAATCGGCGTTAAGGTATGGATCTTCAAAGGTGAGATCCTGGGTGGTATGGCTGCTGTTGAACAACCGGAAAAACCGGCTGCTCAACCTAAAAAGCAGCAGCGTAAAGGCCGTAAATAAGGAGCGTCGCTGATGTTACAACCAAAGCGTACAAAATTCCGTAAAGTGCACAAAGGCCGCAACCGTGGTCTGGCGCAGGGTACGGATGTTAGCTTCGGCACTTTCGGTCTGAAAGCTGTTGGCCGTGGTCGTCTGACTGCACGTCAGATCGAAGCAGCACGTCGTGCAATGACCCGTGCAGTTAAGCGTCAAGGTAAGATCTGGATCCGTGTATTCCCGGACAAACCGATCACCGAGAAGCCACTGGAAGTTCGTATGGGTAAAGGTAAAGGTAACGTGGAGTACTGGGTTGCCTTGATCCAACCGGGCAAAGTCCTTTATGAAATGGACGGTGTTCCGGAAGAGCTGGCCCGTGAAGCCTTCGGCCTGGCAGCAGCGAAACTGCCTATCAAAACCACCTTTGTAACTAAGACGGTGATGTAATGAAAGCAAAAGAGCTGCGTGAAAAAAGCGTTGAAGAGCTGAACGCTGAGCTGCTGAACCTGCTGCGTGAGCAGTTCAACCTGCGTATGCAGGCTGCAAGTGGCCAGCTGCAACAGACTCACCTGCTGAAGCAAGTGCGTCGCAATGTTGCGCGCGTTAAGACTTTACTGACTCAGAAGGCGGGTGCGTAATGACCGATAAAATCCGTACTCTGCAAGGTCGTGTTGTTAGCGATAAAATGGAGAAATCCATTGTTGTAGCTATCGAACGTTTTGTGAAACACCCGATCTACGGTAAATTCATCAAGCGTACGACCAAACTGCACGTACATGACGAGAACAACGAATGTGGTATCGGCGACAAGGTTGAAATCCGTGAATGCCGTCCACTGTCCAAGACTAAGTCCTGGACGCTGGTTCGCGTTGTAGAGAAAGCGGTTCTGTAATAGAGTACGCATTCTCAATACGAATAAACGGCTCAGCGATGAGCCGTTTATTTTTTCTACCCATATTGCAGAAGCGGTGTTATAATGCCGCGCCCTCGATATGGGGCTTTTTAACGGCTCTGATTTTAGAGTCTCAGGTAGTAGTTGACATTAGCGGAGCACTAAAATGATCCAAGAACAGACTATGCTGAACGTCGCCGACAACTCCGGTGCACGTCGCGTAATGTGTATCAAGGTTCTGGGTGGCTCGCACCGTCGCTACGCAGGCGTAGGCGACATCATCAAGATCACCATCAAGGAAGCAATTCCACGTGGTAAGGTCAAAAAAGGTGATGTGCTGAAGGCGGTAGTGGTGCGCACCAAGAAGGGTGTTCGTCGCCCTGACGGTTCTGTCATTCGCTTCGATGGTAATGCATGCGTTATTTTAAACAATAACAGCGAGCAGCCTATCGGCACGCGTATCTTTGGGCCGGTAACTCGTGAACTTCGTACTGAGAAGTTCATGAAAATTATCTCTCTGGCACCAGAAGTACTCTAAGGAGCGAATCATGGCAGCGAAAATCCGTCGTGATGACGAAGTTATCGTGTTAACCGGTAAAGATAAAGGTAAACGCGGTAAAGTAAAAAATGTTCTGTCTTCCGGCAAACTCGTCGTTGAAGGTATCAACCTGGTTAAGAAACATCAGAAGCCGGTTCCGGCCCTGAACCAACCAGGCGGCATCGTTGAAAAAGAAGCTGCTATTCAGGTTTCTAACGTTGCAATCTTCAATGCGGCTACCGGTAAGGCTGACCGTGTAGGCTTTAGATTCGAAGACGGTAAAAAAGTCCGTTTCTTCAAGTCTAACAGCGAAACTATCAAGTAATTTGGAGTAGTACGATGGCGAAACTGCATGATTACTACAAAGACGAAGTAGTTAACAAACTCATGACTGAGTTTAACTACAATTCTGTCATGCAAGTCCCTCGGGTCGAGAAGATCACCCTGAACATGGGTGTTGGTGAAGCGATCGCTGACAAGAAACTGCTGGATAACGCAGCAGCTGACCTGACAGCAATCTCCGGTCAAAAACCGCTGATCACCAAAGCACGCAAATCTGTTGCAGGCTTCAAAATCCGTCAGGGCTATCCGATCGGCTGTAAAGTAACTCTGCGTGGCGAACGCATGTGGGAGTTCCTTGAGCGCCTGATCACTATTGCTGTTCCACGTATCCGTGACTTCCGTGGCTTGTCCGCTAAGTCTTTCGACGGTCGTGGTAACTACAGCATGGGTGTCCGTGAGCAGATCATCTTCCCAGAAATCGACTACGATAAAGTCGACCGCGTGCGTGGTTTGGATATTACCATTACCACTACTGCGAAATCTGATGAAGAAGGCCGTGCTCTGCTGGCTGCCTTTGACTTCCCGTTCCGCAAGTAAGGTAGGGTTACTGAATGGCTAAGCAATCAATGAAAGCACGCGAAGTAAAGCGCGTAGCTTTAGCTGATAAATTCTTCGCTAAACGCGCTGAACTGAAAGCGATCATTTCTGATGTGAACGCTTCCGACGAAGATCGTTGGAATGCGGTTCTCAAGCTGCAGTCTCTGCCGCGTGATTCCAGCCCGTCTCGTCAGCGTAACCGCTGTCGTCAAACAGGTCGTCCACATGGTTATGTGGGCAAGTTTGGGTTGAGCCGTATCAAACTGCGTGAAGCCGCCATGCGCGGTGAAGTACCAGGCTTGAAAAAGGCTAGCTGGTAATTACCAATTGAATCACGGGAGTAAAGACAGATGAGCATGCAAGATCCGATCGCGGATATGCTGACCCGTATCCGTAACGGTCAGGCCGCGAACAAAGTTGCGGTCACCATGCCTTCCGCCAAGCTGAAAGTGGCAATTGCCAACGTGCTGAAGGAAGAAGGTTTTATCGAAGATTTTAAAGTTGAAGGCGACACCAAGCCGGAACTGGAACTTACTCTCAAGTATTTCCAGGGTAAAGCTGTTGTAGAAAGCATTCAGCGTGTCAGCCGCCCAGGCCTGCGCATCTATAAGAAAAAAGATGAGCTGCCAAAAGTAATGGCTGGTCTTGGTATCGCAGTTGTTTCTACCTCTAAAGGTGTTATGACTGATCGTGCAGCGCGCCAGGCTGGTCTTGGTGGCGAAATTATCTGCTACGTAGCCTAATCGGAGGAAAGAATGTCTCGTGTTGCTAAAGCACCGGTCGTTATTCCTGCCGGCGTTGATGTAAAAATCGACGGTCAGGTTATTACGATCAAAGGTAAAAACGGCGAGCTGACTCGTACCCTCAACAAAGCTGTTGAAGTTAAACATGCAGATAACGCTCTGACCTTCGGTCCACGTGATGGTTTCGTGGATGGATGGGCTCAGGCTGGTACCGCGCGTGCCCTGCTGAACTCAATGGTTGTTGGTGTTACCGAAGGCTTCACTAAAAAGCTTCAGCTGGTTGGTGTAGGTTATCGTGCAGCTATCAAAGGGAATGCAGTAGGCCTGTCTCTGGGCTTCTCACACCCTGTTGAGCATCCGCTGCCGGCCGGTATCACTGCAGAATGCCCGACTCAGACTGAAATCGTGCTGAAAGGCGCTGATAAACAGCTGATCGGTCAGGTTGCAGCAGATCTGCGCGCCTACCGTCGTCCTGAGCCTTATAAAGGCAAGGGTGTTCGTTACGCCGACGAAGTCGTGCGTACCAAAGAGGCTAAGAAGAAGTAAGGTAACACTATGGATAAGAAATCTGCTCGTATCCGTCGTGCGACCCGCGCACGCCGCAAGCTCAAAGAGCTGGGTGCAACTCGCCTGGTGGTACATCGTACCCCGCGTCATATTTACGCACAGGTAATTGCACCGAACGGTTCTGAAGTTCTGGTAGCTGCTTCTACTGTAGAAAAAGCTATCTCAGAACAATTGAAGTATACCGGTAACAAAGACGCCGCAGCAGCTGTAGGTAAAGCTGTCGCTGAACGCGCTCTGGAAAAAGGCATCAGCAATGTTTCCTTTGACCGTTCCGGGTTCCAATATCATGGTCGTGTCCAGGCACTGGCAGATGCTGCCCGTGAAGCTGGCCTTCAGTTCTAAGGTAGAGGTGTAAGATGGCTCACATCGAAAAACAGGCTGGCGAACTGCAGGAAAAGCTGATCGCGGTAAACCGCGTATCTAAAACCGTTAAAGGTGGTCGTATTTTCTCCTTCACAGCTCTGACTGTAGTGGGTGATGGCAACGGTCGCGTTGGTTTTGGTTACGGTAAAGCGCGTGAAGTTCCAGCAGCGATCCAGAAAGCGATGGAAAAAGCCCGTCGCAATATGATTAACGTCGCGCTGAACAACGGTACCCTGCAACACCCAGTTAAAGGTGTTCACACGGGTTCTCGTGTATTCATGCAGCCAGCTTCCGAAGGTACCGGTATCATCGCCGGTGGTGCAATGCGCGCCGTTCTGGAAGTTGCTGGAGTTCATAACGTTCTGGCTAAAGCATATGGTTCCACCAACCCGATCAACGTGGTTCGTGCAACTATTGATGGCCTGGAAAATATGAATTCTCCAGAAATGGTCGCTGCCAAGCGTGGTAAATCCGTTGAAGAAATTCTGGGGTAATTGACCATGGCAAAGACTATTAAAATCACTCAAACCCGCAGTGCAATCGGTCGTCTGCCGAAACACAAGGCAACGCTGCTTGGCCTGGGTCTGCGTCGTATTGGTCATACCGTTGAGCGCGAGGATACTCCTGCTGTTCGTGGTATGGTCAACGCGGTTTACTTCATGGTTAAAGTTGAGGAGTAAGAGATGCGTTTAAATACTCTGTCTCCGGCCGAAGGCTCTAAAAAGGCGGGTAAACGCCTGGGTCGTGGTATCGGTTCTGGCCTCGGCAAAACCGGTGGTCGTGGTCACAAAGGTCAGAACTCTCGTTCTGGCGGTGGCGTACGTCGCGGTTTCGAGGGTGGCCAGATGCCACTGTACCGTCGTCTGCCGAAGTTCGGCTTCACCTCTCGCAAAGCAGCGATCACAGCGGAAATCCGTCTGTCTGACCTGGCGAAAGTTGAAGGCGGCGTTGTAGACCTGAACACGCTGAAAGTGGCTAACATTATCGGTATCCAGATCGAGTTCGCGAAAGTGATCCTGGCTGGTGAAGTTTCTACTCCGGTAACTGTTCGTGGCCTGCGTGTTACTAAAGGTGCTCGTGCTGCTATCGAAGCTGCTGGCGGTAAAATTGAGGAATAAGTAGCAGATGGCTAAGCAACCGGGATTAGATTTTCAAAGTGCCAAAGGTGGATTTGGCGAGCTGAAACGCAGACTGCTGTTTGTAATCGGCGCGCTGATTGTGTTCCGTATTGGCTCTTTTATTCCGATCCCTGGTATTGATGCCGCTGTACTTGCCAAACTGCTTGAGCAACAGCGAGGCACCATCATTGAAATGTTCAACATGTTCTCTGGTGGTGCTCTCAGCCGTGCTTCTATTTTCGCACTGGGTATTATGCCGTACATTTCGGCATCAATTATTATCCAGCTGCTGACGGTCGTTCATCCGGCCCTGGCAGAGTTGAAGAAAGAAGGGGAGTCTGGACGTCGTAAGATTAGCCAGTACACCCGTTACGGCACTCTGGTGCTGGCAATATTCCAGTCGATCGGTATTGCTACCGGTCTTCCGAATATGCCTGGTATGCAGGGCCTGGTATTAAACCCAGGCTTTGCATTCTATTTCACCGCTGTTGTAAGTCTGGTCACAGGGACCATGTTCCTGATGTGGCTCGGCGAACAGATTACTGAACGAGGTATCGGTAACGGTATCTCAATCATTATCTTCGCCGGTATCGTTGCGGGTCTCCCGCCGGCCATCGCCCATACTATCGAGCAAGCGCGTCAAGGCGACCTGCACTTCCTCCTGTTGCTGTTGGTTGCAGTATTAGTATTTGCAGTGACGTTCTTTGTTGTCTTCGTTGAACGTGGTCAACGCCGCATTGTGGTGAACTACGCTAAACGTCAGCAGGGTCGTCGTGTCTATGCTGCACAGAGCACACATTTACCGCTGAAAGTGAATATGGCGGGGGTTATCCCGGCTATCTTCGCTTCCAGTATTATTCTGTTCCCGGCAACCATCGCGTCATGGTTCGGGGGCGGTACTGGTTGGAACTGGCTGACAACAATTTCGCTGTATTTGCAGCCTGGGCAACCACTTTATGTGTTACTCTATGCGTCTGCGATCATCTTCTTCTGTTTCTTCTACACGGCGTTGGTCTTCAACCCGCGTGAAACAGCAGATAACCTGAAGAAGTCCGGTGCATTTGTACCAGGAATTCGTCCGGGAGAGCAAACGGCGAAGTATATCGATAAAGTAATGACTCGTCTGACTTTGGTTGGTGCGCTTTATATTACTTTTATCTGCCTGATCCCGGAGTTCATGCGTGATGCAATGAAAGTACCGTTCTACTTCGGTGGGACCTCACTGCTTATCGTTGTTGTCGTGATTATGGACTTTATGGCTCAAGTGCAAACTCTGATGATGTCCAGTCAGTATGAGTCTGCATTGAAGAAGGCGAACCTGAAAGGCTACGGCCGCTAACTGGTCGCCTGAGAAGTTACGGAGAGTAAAAATGAAAGTTCGTGCTTCCGTCAAGAAATTATGCCGTAACTGCAAAATCGTTAAGCGTGATGGTGTCATCCGTGTGATTTGCAGTGCCGAGCCGAAGCATAAACAGCGCCAAGGCTGATTATTTCGCATATTTTTCTTGCAAAGTTGGGTTGAGCTGGCTAGATTAGCCAGCCAATCTTTTGTATGTCTGTACGTTTCCATTTGAGTATCCTGAAAACGGGCTTTTCAGCATGGTGCGTACATATTAAATAGTAGGAGTGCATAGTGGCCCGTATAGCAGGCATTAACATTCCTGATCAGAAACATGCTGTGATCGCATTAACTTCGATCTACGGCGTCGGCAAGACCCGTTCTAAAGCCATTCTGGCTGCAGCGGGTATCGCTGAAGATGTTAAGATCAGTGAGCTGTCTGAAGAACAAATCGACACGCTGCGTGACGAAGTTGCCAAATTTGTCGTTGAAGGTGATCTGCGCCGTGAAATCAGCATGAGCATCAAGCGCCTGATGGATCTTGGTTGCTATCGCGGTTTGCGTCATCGTCGTGGTCTGCCAGTACGCGGTCAGCGTACTAAGACCAACGCACGTACCCGTAAGGGTCCGCGCAAACCGATCAAGAAATAATCGGGGTGATTGAATAATGGCAAAGGCACCAGTTCGTGCACGTAAACGTGTAAGAAAACAAGTCTCTGACGGCGTGGCTCATATCCATGCTTCTTTCAACAACACCATCGTTACTATTACTGATCGTCAGGGTAACGCATTGGGTTGGGCAACAGCCGGTGGTTCCGGTTTCCGTGGTTCTCGCAAATCCACTCCGTTCGCAGCTCAGGTTGCAGCAGAGCGTTGCGCTGAAGCCGTAAAAGAATACGGCATCAAGAATCTGGAAGTTATGGTTAAAGGTCCGGGTCCGGGTCGTGAATCTACTGTTCGCGCTCTGAACGCCGCTGGTTTCCGCATCACGAATATTACTGATGTGACTCCGATCCCTCATAACGGTTGTCGTCCGCCGAAAAAACGTCGCGTATAACGCTCGTTTTTTAGGTTAGTTGGAGATAGAAAATGGCAAGATATTTGGGTCCTAAGCTCAAGCTGAGCCGTCGTGAGGGCACCGACTTATTCCTTAAGTCTGGCGTTCGCGCGATCGATACCAAGTGTAAAATTGAACAAGCTCCTGGCCAGCACGGTGCGCGTAAACCGCGTCTGTCTGACTATGGTGTGCAGTTGCGTGAAAAGCAAAAAGTTCGCCGTATCTACGGTGTGCTGGAGCGTCAGTTCCGTAACTACTATAAAGAAGCAGCACGTCTGAAAGGCAACACAGGTGAAAACCTGCTGGCTCTGCTGGAAGGTCGTCTGGACAACGTTGTATACCGTATGGGCTTCGGCGCGACTCGTGCTGAATCACGCCAGCTGGTTAGCCATAAAGCAATCATGGTAAACGGTCGTGTTGTTAACATCGCTTCTTATCAGGTTAAAGCGAATGACGTTGTTAGCATTCGTGAGAAAGCGAAAAAGCAATCTCGCGTGAAAGCCGCTCTGGAGCTGGCTGAGCAGCGTGAAAAGCCAACCTGGCTGGAAGTTGATGCTGGCAAGATGGAAGGTACGTTCAAGCGTCAGCCGGAACGTTCTGATCTGTCTGCGGACATTAACGAACACCTGATCGTCGAGCTTTACTCCAAGTAAAGCTTAGTACCAAAGAGAGGACACAATGCAGGGTTCTGTGACAGAGTTTCTAAAACCGCGCCTGGTAGATATCGAGCAAGTGAGTTCGACGCACGCCAAGGTGACCCTTGAGCCTTTAGAGCGTGGCTTTGGCCATACTCTGGGTAACGCACTGCGCCGTATTCTGCTCTCATCGATGCCGGGTTGCGCGGTGACCGAGGTTGAGATTGATGGTGTACTTCATGAGTACAGCACCAAAGAAGGCGTTCAGGAAGATATCCTTGAAATCCTGCTCAACCTGAAAGGGCTGGCGGTGAGAGTTCAGGGTAAAGATGAAGTTATTCTTACTCTGAATAAATCTGGCATTGGCCCTGTGACTGCAGCCGACATCACCCACGACGGTGATGTTGAAATCGTCAAGCCGCAGCACGTGATCTGCCACCTGACCGATGAGAACGCAGCTATTAGCATGCGTATCAAAGTTCAGCGCGGTCGTGGTTATGTGCCGGCTTCTGCCCGAATTCATTCGGAAGAAGATGAGCGCCCAATCGGCCGTCTGCTGGTCGACGCATGCTACAGCCCTGTAGAGCGTATTGCCTACAATGTTGAAGCAGCGCGTGTAGAACAGCGTACCGACCTGGACAAGCTGGTCATCGAAATGGAAACCAATGGCACAATCGATCCTGAAGAGGCGATTCGTCGTGCGGCAACCATCCTGGCAGAACAACTGGAAGCTTTCGTTGACTTACGTGATGTACGTCAGCCGGAAGTGAAAGAAGAGAAACCAGAATTCGATCCGATCCTGCTGCGCCCTGTTGACGATCTGGAATTGACTGTCCGCTCTGCTAACTGCCTCAAGGCAGAAGCTATCCACTATATCGGTGATCTGGTACAGCGTACCGAGGTTGAGTTGCTGAAAACGCCGAACCTGGGTAAAAAATCTCTTACCGAGATTAAAGACGTGCTGGCTTCACGTGGTCTGTCTCTGGGCATGCGCCTGGAAAACTGGCCACCGGCAAGCATTGCTGACGAGTAACCGGATCACAGGTTAAGGTTTTACTGAGAAGGATAAGGTCATGCGCCATCGTAAGAGTGGTCGTCAACTGAACCGCAACAGCAGCCATCGCCAGGCTATGTTCCGCAACATGGCAGGTTCACTGGTTCGTCATGAAATCATCAAGACGACCCTGCCTAAAGCGAAAGAGCTGCGTCGCGTAGTTGAGCCGCTGATTACTCTTGCCAAGACTGACAGCGTTGCTAATCGTCGTCTGGCATTCGCCCGTACTCGTGATAACGAGATCGTGGCAAAACTGTTTAACGAACTGGGCCCGCGTTTCGCGAGCCGTGCCGGTGGTTACACTCGCATTCTGAAGTGTGGCTTCCGTGCAGGCGACAACGCGCCGATGGCTTACATCGAGCTGGTTGATCGTTCAGAGAAAGCAGAAGCTGCTGCAGAGTAATCTGTAGTAACGTAAAAAAACCCGCCTCGGCGGGTTTTTTTATATCCGCAGAATCTCCACTTATCTACAATGTCTGTATCTTTTCTGCTCACCCCCTGGAGTTCATTATGTGGTTGCTCGATCAGTGGGCTGAACGCCATATTTGCGATGCCCAAAACAAAGGCGAGTTCGAAAATCTTCCCGGCAGCGGTGAGCCGCTGATTCTGGACGATGATTCACATATTCCCCCTGAATTACGGGCCGGTTATCGCTTACTGAAAAACGCAGGTTGTTTACCGCCTGAGCTTCAGCAACGTAATGAAGCCGTCGAGCTTGCCGATCTGCTTAAAGGCATTCATAAGAATGACCCGCGGTACTCTGAAATCAGTCGTCGGTTGGCGCTCATCGAGCTAAAACTGCGCCAGACGGGAATGAATACTGACTTTTTGCATGGTGAGTACAGTGAAAGGTTAATACAAAAAATAAACAAGGAGTAGCCATGTACCGCATAGGTGAACTTGCGAAGCTTGCTAACGTAACGCCGGATACTATCCGCTACTACGAAAAGCAGCAGATGATCGATCATGAGGTCAGAACGGAAGGTGGATTTCGCCTTTATACGGATAACGACCTGCAACGCCTTCGTTTTATCCGCTATGCACGGCAACTCGGCTTCACGCTTGAGTCGATCCGTGAACTGCTGTCGATCCGTATCGATCCTGAACATCATACGTGTCAGGAATCTAAAAGCATCGTTCAGGCCCGGCTGGATGAAGTTGAAGGACGCATTCAGGAACTGCAAGCCATGCAGCGATCTCTGCAAAGGTTAAATGACGCGTGCTGCGGTACCGCTCACAGCAGTGTTTATTGCTCAATACTGGAAGCACTTGAACAGGGTGCCAGTAGTGAAGCTCAGGGTTGTTGATTTTTTATTAGCCAGGGACTAGACTCCCGCCGACATTAACTATGCTCAGGAGAAATGATGAGCCGCTATCAGCATACTAAGGGACACATTAAGGATAACGCCATTGAGGCATTGCTTCACGACCCACTTTTCAGACAGCGAGTTGAGAAGAACAAGAAAGGAAAAGGGAGTTATTTACGTAAAGGTAAACATGCACAACGGGGTAACTGGGAGGCCAGTGGCAAGCAAGCTAATCGCTTTTTTACCACTGGCCTTTCTGTTTCTGTCGCCTGATTAAACGCGGTTATTCTGCTCTTTTAACAGATCGCGAATTTCAGTCAGTAAGACTTCTTCTTTAGTTGGTGCTGGCGGGGCAGCAGCCGGTTCTTCTTTTTTACGGTTAAGTCTGTTGATAAGTTTGATCGCCATGAAAATGGCAAATGCCACGATCACGAAATCAAATACGTTCTGAATGAATACGCCGTAGTGCATTACAACCGCAGGGATATCGCCCTGAGCTTCCCGAAGGGTGAAGGCGAATTGTTTGAAATCAATGCCTCCAATCAACAGTCCTAACGGCGGCATAATAATGTCGGCGACTAATGATGAAACGATCTTACCGAACGCCGCACCAATAATGACACCCACAGCCAAATCCACTACATTCCCGCGCATCGCAAATTCGCGAAACTCTTTAATAAAACTCATTATGTTCTCCTTGTGCCAGCTGACGCCTATAAGTTTAACAAATGATTAGCTAATTGCCATTGGGGATAAATAATCGTTATGAAAATAAAAGGCATGAAAATTAGAAGGTTAATATTTGGGTGCTCTTGTCTGAGCACCCAAATCATTACAGGAAGAATGGACTTGGCTGGAATAAACGCTCGACGTCGGTAATAAATTTTTTATCGGTCAGGAACATAATAACGTGGTCACCCTGCTCGATACGTAAATTATCATTGGCGATCATGACATCGTTACCTCGCACTACGGCGCCGATAATGGTGCCTGGTGGAAGTTTAATTTCGTCGATCGCGCGACCAACAACGCGCGACGTCGTTTCATCCCCGTGAGCGACGGCTTCAATGGCTTCAGCAACACCACGACGCAGAGACGACACGCCGACAATATCCGCTTTACGCACATGGCTTAGCAGGGCAGAGATGGTGGCTTGCTGGGGTGAAATAGCAATATCAATTACGCTACCCTGTACCAGGTCGACATAAGCCTTACGCTGGATAAGCACCATTACTTTTTTCGCCCCCATACGTTTAGCGAGCATGGCGGACATAATATTCGCTTCGTCGTCGTTGGTGACGGCAATAAAAAGATCAACCTGATCGATATGCTCTTCGGCCAGCAATTCCTGATCCGAAGCATCGCCATAAAACACGATAGTATTCTGAAGTTTTTCAGCCAGCTCCGACGCGCGCTGTTGATCTCGTTCGATCAGCTTCACGCTGTAGTCTTTTTCCAGCCGTCTCGCCAGACCTGCGCCAATATTACCGCCGCCAACCAGCATAATACGTTTATACGGTTTTTCGAGACGCTGAAGTTCACTCATCACCGCACGGATATGCTGAGAAGCCGCAATAAAGAAGACTTCATCCCCGGCTTCGACAATGGTGGAACCTTGCGGACGAATAGGTCTGTCGTGACGGAAAATCGCCGCAACACGCGTATCGATATGTGGCATATGCTCGCGCATTGTCGACAGGGCATTACCAATCAGCGGGCCGCCGTAATAAGCCTTCACGACCGCCAGGCTTACTTTCCCTTCAGCAAAGTTCACAACCTGCAACGCGCCCGGGTACTCAATCAGACGATAAATACTGTCGATAACCAACTGCTCAGGGGCAATAAGATGGTCGATAGGTACTGCTTCGGAATTAAACAGCTTTTCCGCATCCCGGACATAGTCCGGGGAGCGAATGCGGGCGATGCGGTTCGGTGTGTTGAACAGCGAGTAGGCCACCTGGCATGCAACCATGTTGGTTTCATCAGAACTGGTTACTGCAACCAGCATGTCGGCATCGTCCGCGCCCGCCTCACGAAGCACTCGAGGATGAGAGCCGTGCCCCTGCACAACACGAAGATCAAACTTGTCCTGCAAAACGCGCAGGCGATCGCCATTGGTATCCACAATGGTGATATCGTTGTTTTCGCCCACGAGATTTTCCGCCAGCGTTCCGCCAACTTGCCCTGCGCCCAGAATGATAATTTTCATCTTTCGTGACCTGTTCTCAACATCACTCTTTGATTAGCTTAGCGTAAAAGAAGCCATCACCCTCTTCTGCGCCCGGCAGGTTTTGCAGACCCGGGTGCTCAGGTGTTCCCGTATCATGCAGCGTCGCGTCCGGGGTGCGCTTCAGGAAAGCCGCAATTTGCTGACTGTTTTCTTCCGGAAGAACAGAGCAGGTTGCATACACCAGGGTTCCGCCGGGTTTGAGATGCGGCCAGATGGCATCCAGAATTTCGGATTGCAACTGGGCAAGCTCCTTGATATCACGATCGCGACGCAGCCATTTGATATCGGGATGACGACGAATTACGCCGGTTGCAGAGCAGGGGGCGTCCAGCAAAATACGATCGAACCGGGTATCACCACACCAGTCTGCGGGTTTACGTCCATCGCCTTGCTTAACCTGTGCTTTCATACCCAGACGCTTGAGGTTGTCATAGACGCGTGAAAGACGCTGCTCATCAACATCCACGGCCATCACGCAGGCCTGCGGCGCCACTTCCAGAATGTGCGTTGTTTTTCCCCCTGGCGCTGCACAAAGATCAAGGATCTGCTCCCCGTCTTTCGGTTCAAGCCAGGCCATGCACCCCTGAGCGGATGCGTCCTGTACCGTTACCCAGCCCTCTTCAAAACCGGGTAATGCATGTACCGGTGCAGGGGAGGCTAAACGAACCGCATCAGGATAAGCCGCGTGTGTGAAGCCGCTCATTCCGGTCTCTTCCAGCAGGGCCAGCCATGCGTCGCGGGTATGATGGTTACGATTGACGCGTAACCACATCGGCGGACGTTGGTTATTGGCATTCACAATGTCTTGCCATTGCTGTGGGTAGGCTTTTTTAAGGCGATTCAGCAGCCATTCTGGATGCAGGAAGCGCGCTTCGCTTTGCGCAAATTCTGCCAGCAGTTCGTCCTGCTGACGCTGGAACTGACGCAGCACGCCGTTAATCAATCCTTTCAGCTGGGGACGTTTAATCGCAACGGCACCTTCCACTGTCTCAGCCAGCGCAGCATGAGGTGGAATGCGGGTATGAAGAAGCTGGTAGAAACCGACCATGATCAAATAATGCACGGTACGTTGCTTGCCGCTCATCGGGCGTGACATCAGCTTATTAATTAACCATTCAAGCTGAGAGAGGGTACGCAGCACGCCAAAGCACAGCTCCTGAAGCAGCGCTTTATCTTTATCGGAAACCTTTTGTTGCAGTGGAGGCAGGACATTACTCAGTGACTGGCCCTGCTCAATAACCTGCTCAACGGCCTGAGCCGCCATAGTGCGTAGATTTTGTCTTTTCATAACCGTAAAAATAAAAATGCCCGGAAACACCGGGCCTTAAGAGTAAATTTGTTCAGGCAAGACGATTGCCAGGGATGAACCATTCACGACGGGAATTTAATAGATCCTGCGCGCTCATTGCCTTTTTACCGGCCGGTTGCAGCGATTCAAGATTCAGGATCCCTTCTCCGGTCGCAACCTGGATACCGTTTTTGCTGGCGTCGATAATCGTACCGGGCTCTGCTGATGTATTGCCGTTAATAACTGAAGCTTTCCAGACTTTCACTGGCTGCTCATCAATCATCAACCAGCTCATCGGCCACGGATTAAAGGCGCGGATGCAGCGTTCGAGTTGAGCTGCTGACAGGGACCAGTCGATCCGGGCTTCTTCTTTACTCAGTTTTTCAGCATAGGTCACCTGTGCCTCATCCTGCACTTCAGGTGTCGCTGTATTGTCAGCAAGCTGTTGCAACGTCTCAATCAGCCCCTGCGGACCGAGAGCCGCCAGCTTGTCATACAGCGTGGCGCTGGTATCTTCTGCGGTAATGGAACACGCCAGTTTATACAGCATGTCGCCCGTGTCTAAACCTACGTCCATCTTCATGATTGTCACGCCAGTTTCAGCATCGCCTGCCCACAGAGCGCGCTGAATAGGGGCTGCACCGCGCCAGCGTGGGAGCAAAGAACCATGAACGTTAACACAGCCCAGGCGGGGCATATCGAGTACCGCTTTTGGCAGAATGAGGCCGTAAGCCACAACTACCATCACGTCAGCGTTCAGGTCTGCCACTAACTGCTGGTTTTCCTCAGGTCGTAATGACGCTGGCTGGAATACCGGTAAACCATGCGTTTCTGCCAGTACTTTAACCGGGCCAGGCATCAGTTTTTTACCGCGGCCAGCCGGTCGATCCGGCTGAGTAAATACGCCAACAATCTGATGACCAGACGATAGCAGCGCGTCGAGATGACGCGCTGCAAAATCAGGGGTACCAGCGAAGATTATACGTAGTGATGTAGACACGTTATTCCTTGTATCCGGGGGGCGTTAAGCGCGAGAACGCAAACGATCCAGTTTCTCAACTTTCTGACGAATACGCTGTTGCTTCAGAGGTGAGAGGTAATCGATAAACAGTTTACCGACCAGGTGATCCATCTCATGCTGAATGCAAATCGCCAGCAGATCGTCGGCTTCCAGCTCAAACGGATTGCCGTCACGATCCAGTGCGCGAATTTTAACTTTTTCGGCACGTGGCACCAAAGCGCGCTGTTCAGGGATAGACAGACAGCCTTCCTCAATGCCTGTTTCGCCGCTTTTTTCAAGCAGTTCAGGGTTGATCAGCACCAGACGCTCATCGCGATTTTCAGAAACGTCGATCACGATAATACGCTTGTGAATGTCTACCTGGGTCGCCGCCAGGCCAATGCCTTCTTCAGCGTACATGGTATCGAACATATCATCGACGATACGCTGAATTTCTGCATTCACTTCTTTAACCGGTTCCGCGACGATGCGAAGACGCTCGTCAGGAATATGTAACACTTGCAAAACTGCCATAAATTTCCAGAGTCGTGTTCAGGAGTTGATAAGAATATTACTTCTATTCTAGACAAATCCCCGGTCGATTGACAGCATCAGTGACCAATCGCAAAGATTGCTGAGGCTGCTTATGGCAGGGAAAAGGATGACGTCCACAGAGATATGGTTACGGCTTATAAACATCGGGTCGTTATACGGTGACGCGATGCTGGAGATTGCGCAGAGGCTGCTTCGCCAGGCAACCGTTGATGCTGAAGCTGTCAACGCGGCAGGGCTTTCGCCCAAACATGCCGTAAAGTTTTTTTCGTTCAGCGAGAGTGAGCTTGAACGTAGTCTGGAATGGCTTGAACACACCGACAACCACCTTCTCACGGCGGATGATCCTCGTTTTCCGCCATTGTTGCGTTCTATACCTGATTTTCCCGGGGCGTTCTTTGTGCGAGGCCGCGTCGACGTGCTTAATAGCATGCAGCTTGCGGTTGTGGGCAGCCGTGCGCCCTCGTGGTACGGCGAGCGTTGGGGGAAAATGCTCAGTGAACAGCTGTCCCAATGTGGCTTTACGATCACCAGTGGCCTGGCTTGCGGCATCGACGGTGTGGCACATCATGCGGCGTTGTCAGCAAAAGGGCAAAGTGTCGCCGTGCTTGGCAATGGTCTTTTTAGTCTCTATCCGCGTCGTCATCACATTCTGGCTGAGCAACTTATCGCTTCTGAGGGGGCGATAGTATCTGAGTTTTCACTTTCGACATCGCCCAGACCGGGTAACTTTCCACGGCGTAACCGGATCATCAGCGGGTTAAGCCAGGGCGTGCTGGTGGTCGAAGCTGCGATTCGAAGTGGATCGCTGGTTACTGCAAGGTGCGCACTGGAGCAGGGGCGTGAAGTTTTTGCGCTGCCCGGCCCGTTGGGGAACCCTGGCTGCGAAGGCCCTCACTGGCTGATAAAACAGGGGGCGACGCTGGTGACCTGTAAAGAGGATATCCTGGAAAATTTGCAGTATGGATTGCATTGGTTGCAGGATGATCTCCAAAAGCGACATATTTCATCGGATCAGGAGGCCGTAGCATTGCCATTTCCCAAGCTCCTGGCTAACGTAGGAGATGAGGTAACACCTGTTGACGTTGTCGCTGAACGTGCCGGCCAACCTGTGCCAGTAACGGTAGCACAGCTACTCGAACTGGAGTTAGCAGGGTGGATCGCAGCTGTACCCGGCGGCTATGTCCGATTAAGGAGGGCATGCCATGTTCGACGTACTGATGTATTTGTTTGAGACTTACATCCACAACGAAGCAGAAATGCAGGTGGATCAGGACAAATTAACACGGGATCTGACCGACGCAGGTTTTGAGCGGGAAGATATTTATAATGCGTTGATGTGGCTGGATAAGTTGGCTGATTATCAGGACGGCCTCGCCGAACCGATGCAGCTTGCTTCTGACCCATTGTCTGTGCGCATCTATACAGCTGAAGAGTGTGAAAGGCTGGATGCCAGCTGCCGGGGATTCATTTTATTCCTCGAGCAGATTCAGGTGCTAAACCTCGAAACGAGAGAGATGGTGATAGAGCGCGTCATGGCGCTGGATACTGCTGAATTTGAACTGGAAGATCTGAAATGGGTGATCCTGATGGTGCTGTTCAACATTCCAGGCTGTGAAAATGCCTATCAGCAAATGGAAGAATTACTCTTTGAAGTGAATGAAGGTATGCTGCATTAATTCTATGTGCAGCAACAAGAGTTGTTATGGCCAAATCAGCACTCTTCACGGTGCATAAAAACGAGCCCTGCCCACAGTGTGGGGCTGAACTTGTTATTCGGTCCGGGAAACACGGTCCGTTTCTCGGTTGTTCACACTATCCGGAATGTGATTATGTCCGTTCCCTGAAGAGCCAGGCGGACGGACATATCGTCAAAATTCTGGAGGGACAGCTTTGTCCGCTCTGCGGCGGCGAACTGGCGCTGCGGCAGGGGCGGTTCGGGATGTTTATCGGATGCAGCCGCTACCCGGAATGTGATCATACGGAACAAATTGATAAACCAGATGAAACGGCAATTGCCTGCCCTCAGTGCCAGCGTGGTCAATTGGTGCAGCGCCGCTCTCGTTATGGCAAGACCTTCCATTCGTGCGATCGCTATCCTGAATGCCAGTTCGTTATCAATTTCAAACCAGTAGCGGGCGTCTGCCATAATTGCGATTATCCGTTACTTATAGAAAAGAAAACCGCGCAAGGCTTGAAACGCTTTTGCGCCAGTAAACAATGTGGAAAGCCGGTTTCGGCGGATCAAATCAGTGAATAATAACCTGCCATCAGGCTCCATCGCGCAGGCGGTGGAAATCCTGAAAAAAGAAGAAGTCATCGCCTATCCAACAGAAGCCGTTTTCGGGGTCGGGTGCGATCCTGACAGCGAAGTCGCCGTTAACCGTCTGCTGGCGCTAAAACAACGGCCTGTCGAAAAAGGATTGATTTTGATCGCTGCGAACTACGCGCAGCTTAAGCCTTATATTGATGATTCCATGCTGACGCCTGCACAGCGGGAAACCATTTTCTCTGCGTGGCCTGGTCCCGTGACGTTTGTTTTTCCTGCACAACCGACAACGCCGCGCTGGTTAACCGGGCGTTTCGATTCACTTGCGGTACGCGTTACCGACCATCCGCTGGTGGTGGAGTTATGCCAGGCATTTGGTAAACCTCTGGTTTCAACCAGCGCCAACCTGACCGGGCTTCCCCCCTGTCGGACAACCGAAGAAGTTCTGGCGCAGTTCGGGAGTGATTTCCCGGTAGCCGTCGGTGAAACCGGTGGCCGTCTTAACCCGTCAGAAATTCGCGATGCCTTGACCGGCGAACGTTTTCGCCAGGGATAATGTGATGGAAACCTATGCTGTTTTTGGTAACCCGATCGCGCACAGCAAGTCGCCTCTGATCCATCAGCTGTTTGCAGAGCAATTGCAGATAGATCACCCATATGGTCGGGTTCTTGCGCCTGTTGATGCATTTTTACCGACGCTAAATAGCTTTTTTGTTGCGGGCGGTAAAGGTGCGAACGTTACGGTGCCTTTTAAAGAAGAGGCTTTCGGGCGTGCGGATGAGCTGACCGAGCGTGCGTCGCTCGCTGGTGCCGTCAATACTCTTAAGCGGCTCGAAGATGGTCGCCTTCTGGGCGATAACACCGATGGCATAGGTTTACTCAGCGATCTGGAGCGACTGTCGTTTATTAAACCAGGCTTTCGGATCCTGCTGATCGGTGCGGGTGGCGCGTCGCGCGGCGTATTGCTTCCTCTTCTTTCGCTGGATTGTGCGGTGACAATCACCAACCGTACTTTCTCCAGAGCAGAAGAGCTGGCGGCGTTGTTCGCACACACAGGCAGCGTAGCTGCGGTAGCACTTGAGGATCTCGCGGGTCACGAATTTGATCTTGTGATTAATGCCACCTCAAGCGGTATTAATGGAGAGATCCCGGCGATTCCTGCATCCCTGGTTCATTCCCACATCTACGCCTATGACATGTTTTATCAAAAAGGGAAAACGCCATTTCTGACCTGGTGCGAACAACAGGGGGCAAAACATGTGGCTGATGGTCTGGGCATGCTGGTGGGGCAGGCGGCTCATGCGGTGCTACTCTGGCATGGCGTGTTACCTGCTGTAGAACCGGTGATCGAAAAGCTGAAACAGGAACTGATGGCATGAATCAGGCGATTCATTTTCCCGACAGAGAAATCTGGGATGAAAACAAGCAAGCGGTGTGTTTCCCGGTGCTGGTGCATGGAATGCAGCTCACCTGTGCGATTAAAGGGGAGACGTTGCTTCAGCGCTTTGGTGGTTCAGATCCGTTAGCGGTCTTTTGTGAAAATCGCTGGGATCTGGAAGAGGAAGCCAGCGATTTGATCCGCGTACAGCAGGAAGACGATCAGGGCTGGGTCTGGTTATCCTGATCCAGATAGTCATTCTTCCATTTAACGTAATTGTTCGCTGAGTATTTCAATCCTTCGATCTCCGCCTCCTTTAGGGGGCGGATCTGTTTAACCGGACTGCCTAAATAGAGATAGCCACTTTCCAGGCGTTTGTTTTGCGGAACTAGGCTTCCTGCGCCAATCATTACGTCATCTTCTACTATGACGCCATCCAGCAAAATCGATCCCATCCCAACGAGAACCCTGTTACCGATTGTGCAGCCGTGGAGCATTACTTTATGACCGACGGTAACATCTTCCCCAATGATGAGCGGATTGCCCTCAGGGTTATAAGATGACTTATGAGTCACATGCAGCACGCTGCCGTCCTGAATATTGGTGCGTGCACCGATTGCAACATAGTTAACATCGCCCCGGATCGCGACGAGTGGCCAGATGCTGACATCATCGGCCATGCGAACATCACCAATGACCACGCTGCTGGCATCGATCATCACGCGATCGCCTTTTTGGGGGAACAGATCTTTATAAGGACGTAATACTGCAAACATATCTACCTCGATACAGATGAGCGCTATTAAAGAAGACTTTGATCGTATTCCTGGATCGAGGCAAGGCAAAATGCGTCAATTTTTAAGCGGATCGGGTGGGTTTTCAGCGAAAAGCACGGAAAATCATCAGTTGGAAAAAAAGATCTAAAAAATACTTGTGCTAAAAACTGGGATCCCTATAATGCGCCTCCATCGACACGGCGGATGTGAATCACTTCACAAACAACCCGGTCGGTTGAAGAGAAAAAATCCTGAAAATCAGGGTTGACTCTGAAAGAGG
>NZ_JBMKGT010000017.1:0-1153 GCF_049238805.1 Enterobacter cloacae complex sp. CDL013
CCCATGAAGAAGCGTTTTTCCGACGAACAGATCATCAGTATTCTCCGCGAGGCTGAAGCCGGGGTATCTGCCCGTGAGCTCTGCCGTAAGCACGCCATTTCAGATGCCACGTTTTACACATGGCGTAAGAAGTATGGCGGTATGGAAGTGCCTGAGGTTAAGCGCCTGAAGTCGCTTGAAGAAGAGAACGCCCGACTCAAGAAGCTGCTCGCCGAAGCCATGCTCGATAAGGAGGCGCTTCAGGTGGCTCTTGGGCGAAAGTACTGACGACAGACCAGAAGCGGGAAGCCGTGGAGTTGATGTGTGGCGCGACCGGTCTGTCGCAACGTCGTGCCTGCAGGCTGACAGGTTTGTCCCTGTCGACCTGCCGCTATGAAGCGCAGCGTCCGGCGTCGGATGCGTATTTATCAGGGCGCATCACTGAACTGGCACTGGAGCGCAGGCGTTTTGGCTACCGCCGCATCTGGCAGCTGCTGAGCCGGGAGGGCCTTCACGTCAATCACAAGCGGGTATACCGTATTTACCACCTTAATGGACTGAGCGTAAAACGCAGACGACGCCGTAAAGGGCTGGCAACCGAACGGTTTCCTCTTCTGCGCCCGGATGCACCGAACCTGACATGGTCGATGGATTTCGTTATGGACGCACTGGCCAACGGTCGCAGGATCAAGTGTCTGACCTGCGTGGATGATTTCACGAAGGAGTGTCTGACGATCACCGCTGCTTTCGGTATTTCAGGCGTTCAGGTTACGCGTATTCTGGACAGCATCGCACTGTTTAGGGGCTATCCGGCGACAATAAGAACCGATCAGGGCCCGGAATTTACCTGCCGCGCGCTCGATCAATGGGCCTTTGAGCATGGTGTGGAACTACGGCTTATCCAGCCAGGTAAGCCAACGCAGAACGGATTTATTGAGAGTTTTAACGGACGCTTTCGCGATGAGTGTCTGAATGAACACTGGTTCCGCGATATTCTTCATGCCCGGAAAACGATTAATGACTGGCGGCAGGATTATAACGAGTGCCGTCCCCATTCATCGCTGGATTACCAGACACCAGCTGAATTCGCAACAGACTGGCGAAACAGGAAATATGAAGAAAAACCAACCGACATTACTAACTGAAGGTTGTAGCTAATCCTGGGGGCAGGTCA
>NZ_JBMKGT010000018.1:0-955 GCF_049238805.1 Enterobacter cloacae complex sp. CDL013
AAGGTACCGGATTTACCTGGAACCTCCGCCTACATGCTTAAACCGGGACAACCGTCGCCCGGCTGACATAGCCTTCTCCGTCCCCCCTTCGCAGTAACACCAAGTACAGGAATATTAACCTGTTTCCCATCGACTACGCCTTTCGGCCTCGCCTTAGGGGTCGACTCACCCTGCCCCGATTAACGTTGGACAGGAACCCTTGGTCTTCCGGCGAGCGGGCTTTTCACCCGCTTTATCGTTACTTATGTCAGCATTCGCACTTCTGATACCTCCAGCATGCCTCACAGCACACCTTCAACGGCTTACAGAACGCTCCCCTACCCAACAACGCATAAGCGTCGCTGCCGCAGCTTCGGTGCATGGTTTAGCCCCGTTACATCTTCCGCGCAGGCCGACTCGACCAGTGAGCTATTACGCTTTCTTTAAATGATGGCTGCTTCTAAGCCAACATCCTGGCTGTCTGTGCCTTCCCACATCGTTTCCCACTTAACCATGACTTTGGGACCTTAGCTGGCGGTCTGGGTTGTTTCCCTCTTCACGACGGACGTTAGCACCCGCCGTGTGTCTCCCGTGATAACATTCTTCGGTATTCGTAGTTTGCATCGGGTTGGTAAGCCGGGATGGCCCCCTAGCCGAAACAGTGCTCTACCCCCGAAGATGAGTTCACGAGGCGCTACCTAAATAGCTTTCGGGGAGAACCAGCTATCTCCCGGTTTGATTGGCCTTTCACCCCCAGCCACAGGTCATCCGCTAATTTTTCAACATTAGTCGGTTCGGTCCTCCAGTTAGTGTTACCCAACCTTCAACCTGCCCATGGCTAGATCACCGGGTTTCGGGTCTATACCCTGCAACTTAACGCCCAGTTAAGACTCGGTTTCCCTTCGGCTCCCCTATACGGTTAACCTTGCTACAGAATATAAGTCGCTGACCCATTATACAAAAGGTACGCAGTCAC
>NZ_JBMKGT010000019.1:0-594 GCF_049238805.1 Enterobacter cloacae complex sp. CDL013
AGAACTTTAGCAACAACGCCCGCGCCAACGGTACGGCCGCCTTCACGGATTGCGAAACGCAGACCGTCGTCCATCGCGATTGGGTGGATCAGAGTCACAACCATCTTGATGTTGTCGCCTGGCATTACCATCTCTACGCCTTCTGGCAGTTCGATGGTACCGGTCACGTCAGTTGTACGGAAGTAGAACTGTGGACGGTAGCCTTTGAAGAACGGAGTATGACGGCCGCCTTCGTCTTTGGACAGAATGTACACTTCAGATTCGAACTTGGTGTGTGGCTTGATTGAGCCTGGCTTCGCCAGAACCTGACCACGTTCGATTTCTTCACGTTTGATACCACGCAGCAGAACACCAACGTTCTCACCAGCACGGCCTTCGTCCAGCAGTTTGCGGAACATTTCAACGCCAGTACAGGTAGACTTCGCAGTCTCTTTGATACCAACGATTTCAACTTCTTCACCAACTTTGATGATACCGCGCTCTACACGACCGGTAACAACGGTACCACGACCGGAGATGGAGAATACGTCTTCGATTGGCAGCAGGAATGGCTTGTCAATCGCACGCTCTGGTTCTGGGATGTAAGAATCCAGG
>NZ_JBMKGT010000020.1:0-584 GCF_049238805.1 Enterobacter cloacae complex sp. CDL013
ATCCGGGTTGCGGACAGTGTCTGGTGGGTAGTTTGACTGGGGCGGTCTCCTCCCAAAGAGTAACGGAGGAGCACGAAGGTTGGCTAATCCTGGTCGGACATCAGGAGGTTAGTGCAATGGCATAAGCCAGCTTGACTGCGAGCGTGACGGCGCGAGCAGGTGCGAAAGCAGGTCATAGTGATCCGGTGGTTCTGAATGGAAGGGCCATCGCTCAACGGATAAAAGGTACTCCGGGGATAACAGGCTGATACCGCCCAAGAGTTCATATCGACGGCGGTGTTTGGCACCTCGATGTCGGCTCATCACATCCTGGGGCTGAAGTAGGTCCCAAGGGTATGGCTGTTCGCCATTTAAAGTGGTACGCGAGCTGGGTTTAGAACGTCGTGAGACAGTTCGGTCCCTATCTGCCGTGGGCGCTGGAGAATTGAGGGGGGCTGCTCCTAGTACGAGAGGACCGGAGTGGACGCATCACTGGTGTTCGGGTTGTCATGCCAATGGCACTGCCCGGTAGCTAAATGCGGAAGAGATAAGTGCTGAAAGCATCTAAGCACGAAACTTGCCCCGAGATGAGTTCTCCCTGAGAC
>NZ_JBMKGT010000021.1:0-534 GCF_049238805.1 Enterobacter cloacae complex sp. CDL013
GCGGGCGGCGACTGGCAGGAGGATAACGGCGTCTGGCATCAGAATGTCTTCGCCTATTACCTGTCGATTGCCTGCAACCACTGCGAAGATCCGGCCTGCACCAAGGTCTGCCCGAGCGGGGCAATGCACAAGCGCGACGACGGTTTTGTGGTGGTGGACGAGGATGTCTGCATCGGCTGTCGCTACTGCCACATGGCCTGCCCGTACGGCGCGCCGCAGTACAATGCCGCCAAAGGCCACATGACCAAGTGCGACGGCTGCCACAGCCGGGTGGCGGACGGCAAAAAGCCCATCTGCGTCGAATCCTGCCCGCTGCGCGCGCTGGACTTTGGCCCGATTGAGGAGCTGCGCAAAAAACACGGCCAGCTTGCTGCCGTCGCGCCGCTGCCGTCTGCGCACTTCACAAAGCCGAGTATTGTGATTAAACCTAACGCCAACAGCCGTCCGACGGGGGACACCACCGGCTACCTGGCAAACCCGAAGGAGGTGTGAGATGGGAAGTGGATGGCATGAATGGCCGCTGATGATCTTCAC